>JAEUKK010000170.1 GCA_016792625.1 Deltaproteobacteria bacterium
CCCCCTCGAGATGAGCTCTCCCTGAAGGGCCCTCGAAGACTACGAGGTTGATCGGCTGGATGTGGAAGCGCGGCAACGCGTGGAGCAAACCAGTACGAATTGCCCGAACGGCTTATCCACCACCACATCATCTCCTCGTTCTTCGGTGAGCCGCTGCGCTCATCGACACGACAGCGGGCCCTTCGCGGGCCGCAGGCTTCGGCCCCGTTTCTATGCCACCTTTGGTCGGTGGCGATAGCTCAGAGGACCCACCCGTTCCCATTCCGAACACGGAAGTTAAGCTCTAGAGCGCCGATGGTACTGCAGGGGCCACCCTGTGGGAGAGTAGGTCACCGCCGGCCATCCCTTGAACCCCCGCGTAGAGCTCCGGCTCCGCGGGGGTTCTCTCGTTTTGTCCGCATGGCGGCCACGCGTCGCACCACCGGATTGGTGCGACGGCGTACGCCCCAAGCTGGGTCGACGCGCAGGCGCGACGTCCAGCGCGCATGCATAGGCAAGCCAGAAGTGCCCGTCGCAGCCGACCCCAACGAGCGAACGGCCGGCACGCCTACCCTTCGCCCGATCCCTGGCGGCCGGCGCGCTCCCGCCACCAGCGCTGGCGCTCGTCCATCACCTTCTCCGCGCCGTGGCGCTTCGGCCGGTAGAGCGCCCGCCCCTCGAGCTGCGGCGGCAGGTAGCGCTGCTCCACGAAGCCGTCCGTCGCGTCGTGCGGGTAGCGGTAGCCGGCCCCGTGCCCGAGCTGGCGGGCCAGCGCGGTCGGCGCGTTTCGCAGGTGCGGGGGCACCGGGAGCGGGCCGGTCTCCCGCACCACGGTGATCGCGGCGTTGATCGCCGCGTAGGCCGTGTTGGACTTCGGCGCGAGCGCCACGAACAGCGCTGCTTCGGCGAGCGGGATGCGCGCCTCGGGCATGCCGACCAGCTCGGCGGCGCGGCTCGCCGCGATGGCGACCTCCAAGGCCCGCGGCTCCGCGAGGCCGACGTCCTCGGCGGCGGCGATGACGATGCGGCGGGCGACGAAGACCGGGTCATCGCCGCCTTCGAGCAGCCGCGCCAGCCAGTAGACCGTCGCGTCGGGGTCGCTGCCGCGCATGCTCTTGATGAAGGCCGAGATGACGTCGTAGTGGGCGTCCCCGTCGCGGTCGTGGCGCAGCTCCTGTTGGCCGGCCACCTGCTGGAGGAGGGCCGCGTCGATGACCCCGCCCGGCCCCGCCGCTTCGCTCGCCCGCTCGAGCAGGCCCAGCGCCCGGCGCGCGTCACCCGCCGCCGCTGCGGCGATCTGCGCCTGTGCCTCGGCGGTGAGCGACTGGCCCAAGGCGCCCAGCCCCCGCGTCGGCTCGACCATCGCCCGCTCGACCAGGGCCTCGATGTCGGGCGCGGTCAGCGCCTCAAGGCGGATCAGCCAGGTGCGGCTGCGCAGCGCGGGGATGACCTCGAAGGCTGGGTTCTCGGTGGTCGCCCCGATCAGCACCAGCCGGCCCTCTTCGACCAGCGGCAGCAGCGCATCCTGCTGGGCTTTGTTCCAGCGGTGGATCTCGTCGACAAAGAGGGCCAGCCCGCGCCGCGCCGCGAATAAGCCACCCGAGGTCGCTTCGACGGCCTCTTTCAGCTCCTTGAGGCCGCCGCTCACCGCGGAGATCACGCGCAGCTCGAGCCCCGTCTCTGCGGCGAGCAGCTTCGCCAGCGTCGTTTTGCCGCAGCCTGGCGGGCCCCACAGCAGCAGGCTGGGCAGACGACCCGCCTCGACCGCCCGCCGCAGCGCGGTGCCAGGGCCGACCAGCTCCCGGTGGCCCACGACCTCGTCGAGCCGCTGCGGCCGCAGGCGCGCCGCGAGCGGCGCCCGCGCGCCCTGCTCCATCTGTGCCTCCGCGGTGGGTCTATTCGGTCCCCCTGGGGGGAGGGGGGCTGGCGGCGTCGAGAGGGTCATGCGGCTCCGCACCCCACGAAGGTGAGCCTCGTCCTCACCGAGAGCTGCCATGCGTCGCGCGGGGCCTGCCCGCCAGGACTTCGGACCTCGGGCCTCTTTGGCGGGGGGGGGGGGGGCGGGTATAACATCGCTCGTTTGAATGGTTTAGCCGACGGTGACTGGCATAACTGGGCGCGACCGCGGCCCACGGATGTGCCGGGTTGGGCGCAGGAGCCAAGCTCGACCCAGCACAGGCCCCCCGCGCCAGCGCGACCGGAGGGGCCGCAGGCGCCGGCGCAGCCGGCCGAGCCGGGCGGGCCGCGACCTTGGCGCGGCCCGGGGCCCCGGCGAGCCCGCAGGGCGCGCGCCCGGCGCCCAATCGTTTCGGCCCTCAGAGCGTGAGGCGCTCGAGCAGGCCGTCGTCTTCGAGCAGGCGGCCCGCGCCCAGCACCGTCGCGTGGGCCGGGTTCTCGGCCACCACCACCGACAGGCCGGTCGCCTCGCGGATGTACACGTCGACGCCGCGCAGCATCGCCCCGCCGCCGGTGAGCAGCACGCCGTGCTCGGCCACGTCGGACGAGAGCTCGGGGCTCATGCGCGAGAGCAGGCGGCGCAGGCCCTCGACGATGTGGTCGAGCGAGGGCGCCAGCGCGTCGACCAGGCTGCCCCCGCGGATGCGCACCTCGCGCGGGATGCTCGTGGTGAGATCGCGGCCGGTCACCACCACATCGGGCTCTTCGCGGCCGAAGATGGCGGCGGCGGCTTGTTGTTTGACCAGCTCGGCCACCCGCGAGCCGACCAGCACGTTGTGCTGCTCGCGGATCCACGCGGCGATCGCGTCGTCGAGGTCATCCCCGCCGAGGTTGACCGTCTCGGTGTCGACCAGCGCGCCGAGGCTGGCCGCGGCGATCTCGGTCACCCCGCCGCCGAGATCGACCACCACGCTGCCCACGGCCTGCTGCACGGGCATGCCCGCGCCGACCGCCGCGGCCATCGCCTTGGACACGAGGTGCACCGTGCGCGCGCCGATCGCCCGGGCCGCCTCTTGCACCGCGCGCCGCTGCACATCTTCGGTGTCGCGGGGCATGCACACGACCATGCGCGGCCGCACCAAGGAGCGCCCGGCGAGGCTGCGCTCGATGCAGTCTTGGACCAGGGCCTGCACCAGGCCGTAGTCTTCGATGCGGCCGGCGCGGACCGGGCGCAGCGCCTCGATGTGCTCGGGGGTGCGGCCGAGCATCCGTTTGGCCTCGTCGCCGAGCGCCACGACCCGCCGGGCGTTGCCCGTGCGCTCGACCGAGACCACCGTGGGCACCTCGACGCCGATCCCCCGCCCTTTGACGAAGACCCGCGTATTGCAGGTGCCCAGGTCGATCGCGAGGTCAGGGGAGAGCCGCCCGAAGGCCTGATCGAGCACGCCGTGTCTACTCCCCAAAGCCCTTGTAGTTGTTGACCTCAACGAGGGGCTTGCCGATGACCGCGCTGAAGTGCTGGGCCTGGATCGTGAGCGGGCGCTGGTCGCTGCGCTGCAGGATGTAGCGCCCGCCGTCGCTGGTCACCGCCACGACCTCGAACTGGGCCTCTTCGCCGCCCATCACGTGCTCAAGCTTGGTGACCTTGTCGAAGCTGACCCGCTGGCTGTCCATGCCCGTGGTCGAGCTGGTCGCCACCACGAAGGTGCGGGTCTCTTGGTCGACGACCACGCGATCACTGCGCTGCGAGCTGTAGTTGTAGTAGGTGATGCCGGCGCCGACCACCATCATCGCGGCCACAAAGCCGAGGAAAACAACCGGACCACTCTTGGTCTTCGGCTGCTCGGCGAAGTCGTGGAAGCAGTGCTTGCAGCGGTGGGCCTCGACCGGGACCTCGGCCCCGCAGCTCGGGCATTCCTTCTTGGACACCTGCGACCTCCACCGGATGGCCCTCGGGCCTGCCGCGCACTCCGCTCGACGCGCGCGGGCTGTGCCGCGCGCCGCCTGCCCGTTCCCCCGGCCCACCGCCGACGGGGCGCGCCGCGGGCTTGGGGCCTGCAGGCTGCGCTCTAGTCGCACCGTTACGCGTCGGCCTCCCCCCTGTCAAGCGGGCGAGGTCAGGCCCCTGTGAGGCTGGCCCGCCCGCTCAGCCGCCGGCCGCCCAGCGGGCCAGGGGCGCGAGCAGCGAGGGCAACATCAGCGCCACCGCCGACCGGGGGCGCTCGCTGCGGTAACGCTTGCTCACCTTCAGCCCCGCCTTCAAGATCGCGTCCACGTTATCACTTTGGCCGATCAGCGCGGCGAGGGCGGCCCGGTGCGCGGCGGGCAGGGCCTCGAGGTCCTCGCGGTCGTAGGCGGTCAGCGGCAGGCCCTCGGCCCGCGCCCGCTCGGCCAGCGCCACCAGCACGTCGCCGAGCAGGGCCAGGCGCTCGATGCGCGCGGGCACCACCAGATCGAGCTCGACCGCCAGATCCACCAGCTCTGCGTGGGGCAGGTTCTCGAGCGCAGCGGCCTCTTGCGGCGTAAAGGTGGGCGTGCGGGTCATTCTCTCTCCTCAAGGCGCCGGGAGGGGCGCGAGCGGACGCGCTGCGGGCGGCGCCTTAGCCTGACCGCGGCGCGGCGGACTGGGTCCCCGCGCCGGAGGGGTGCTTTGGCTTCAGTCCTCGGCCTGCTGCTCCGCGGCGCCCTCGCCGGCCTGCCTTGGCTGCTCATCGCCGGGCTGCGCGCGCTCAGCCTGCGCGGCCGCCCCGCCCTGCGCGTGCCGCTGGGCGCCGACCGCGACACGCCCGAGGCCCCGGCGGTGCTGCTGCGGGCCTTGGCCGACGAGCCGGCCGTGCGCGCGGTCGACCTCGACCTGCGTGACTTTGCCGTGGGTGGCGCCACCCTCGAAGACCTGCGGGGCGCCGTGCTCGCGCTGCGGGCCGCGGGCAAGCTGGTCAGCGCGCACGCCGACACCGTCGGGCTGCGCGGCCTTCAGCTCTTGTCGGCGGTCGACCACGGCAGCCTGACCCCGAGCGGCGAGGTGCTGCTCACCGGCTTTGCCTCGAGCCAGACCTTCTTCGCCGACGCGCTCGCGCTGGTCGGCGTGCGGGCCGAGCTGATGAGCGCGGGCACCTACAAGTCCTTCGGCGAGCGCTACACCCGAAACGCGCCCAGCGGGCCGCACCGCGAGGCCGTCGCCCACGTGCTCACCGGCCTGTGGGACGAAGCGTTGGCCACCATCGCCGCCGACCGCCGGCGCCCGGTCGCCGCGCTCGGCGCCCTGCTCGGCAAGGCGCCCCTCGACCCCGCCGCGCTGCACGCCGCGGGCGGCGTCGACCAGCTCGCCTACCCAGACCAAGCCGCCGCCGAGCTCGAGCAGCTGCTCGGGGGCCCGCGTCCCAGCCCGAGCTTGGGCTGGTGGTGGCGCCTGCGCCGGGCCGAGGCCCGCCTGCGCGGCTTCATCCGCGGCGGGCCGAGGCTCTGCGTGGTCGAGCTCGACGGCCCGATCAGCGCCGGTGCGCCAGGGCCCGGTGAGCGGGGCCCCCGCATCGATCCCGACGAGCTGGTGCCCGTTCTCGACGCGCTGCGCGAAGATCCGTCCATCGCCGGGGTGGTGCTCGCGATCAACAGCCCCGGGGGCAGCGCGCTGGCCAGTGATCTCATCGCGCGCGCCGTGCGCCGCCTCGCCGACACGCGCCCGGTCATCGCCCTGCTCGGCGATGTGGCGGCCAGCGGCGGCTACTACATCGCCGCCCCCTGCAGCGAGATCATCGCCCGCCCCTCGACCATCACCGGCTCGATCGGCGTGGTGGGCGGCAAGATCGTGCTGCGTGACGCCCTGACCCGCCTCGGCGTGCACCCCGAGTCGATCACCGTCGGGCCCGACGCCGAGCTGCACAGCCCGCTGACCGGGTGGGATCGTGACCAGGCAGACCGCTTCCGCGCCTCGCTGCACCGCACCTACGCGCGCTTCTTGGCCGTGGTCGCTGGTGGGCGCGGCCTGCCGGTCGAGGCGGTGGCCGCGGTGGCCGAGGGCCGCATCTGGACGGGCCGCCAAGCCCTCACCCACGGCCTCGTCGACCGGCTCGGTGATCTCGAGGTCGCCCTCGGTCGGCTGCGCCTGCTCGCCGGGCTGCCGCCGGGGGCCGGTCGGGTGCTCCGCCACCGTTTTGAGCCGCCGCGGCACGGGCTCCTCCGCTTGTTGTTGTCCCAGGTCCGCGCGCCCGCCGCGTCGGCCCCCCGGCTCCCCTCTGCGGTCTTCGCGGCCCTCGGCGGGCAGAGCGGCGCGCTCGGCGTCGTCCTCGAAGAGCTCTGGCTGCGCCCCATGGCCCCGCTCTGCGTCGCCCCGCTGGAGCTCGACGCGGCCTGGGCGCCCCGCCCTTGAACTTGGGGTCGGCGGCGGGGGCGCCCCGTCGACCACCCCTTGAGGTGCGCGCGCAGCGCTGCCCTTGACGGTGCATCGGCCTCGGCCCCGCGCGCAGGGCCCTCCTTGGCCCGATCCCGCCGCTCCGGCCCGCCCCGGTTGGGGGGCCCCGGCGCGGCTGGCGTGGTACTTTGGCCCCGCGGTGCCGCCGCGCGGAGCCCATGAACCCCTCGCCCACCTCCCCACCGCAGCCCAGGCTCGCCGACGGCACCCCCGCGCGGCTCGGGCGCTACCGGATCGTGCGGCCGATCTCGTCGGGCGGCATGGCGCGGGTCTACGAGGGGCGGCGCGAGAGCATCGCCGGGGTCTCCACCCGGGTCGCGATCAAGGTCATCCTGCCCGACTTCGCCGGCGAGGCGCGCTTCCGCGACCTGTTCATCAACGAGGCGCGCATCGGCTCGCTCCTCAACCACCAGAACCTCGTCCAAATTCAAGACTTTGACCTCGACGACGGCGTCTACTTCTTGGTGATGGAGTACGTCGAGGGCGTCACGCTGCGCCGCTGCATCAGCCTCAGCCGGCGCAACGGCCAGCACATCGGCCGGCACATCGTGGCCGAGCTGGGCCGCCAGGTGGCCGAGGGCCTGCACCACGCCCACACCGCGCGCAACGAAGCCGGCAATATGCTCGGCCTCGTGCACCGCGACATCAAGCCCAGCAACTTGATGCTCAACCCCCAGGGCGCGGTCAAGGTGCTCGACTTCGGCATCAGCAAGGCCCTGCTCACCCAAGAGAGCCGCGGCGCCGTGCGGGGCACCTGGGGCTACATGGCGCCCGAGCAGGCGCTCTGCCTCGACGTGGGGCCCCAGGCCGACGTCTTTGGCCTCGCTGTCGTGCTCTTCGAGATGCTCACCCTCGAGCCGCTCTTCCCCGAAAAAGATGAGTCGATCATCCGGGCGCTGCTCGAACAAGATGAGGCCGCCCGCCGCGCCGCGCGCATCATGGGCCAGGCTGGGCCGCTCGGCAACGTGTTGATCCGCGCCCTGCAGCGCGACCCCGCCGCGCGCTACGCGACCGCCGAAGACATGGCCCGCGCCTTGGCCGGCATCGTCGGCGATCCGGTGCTCAGCCGCGAGGGCCTGGTCGCCTTCCAGCAGCAGATGGTCGCGCTCGACCGCCAAGCCGATGGCGCCGAGCCCCCGCGCCGGGCCAGCACCGCCCTGGTCGCCCCCGCGGCGCTGGGCCCCACGGGGCTCGGGGTGGGTCATCCGGGCGCGCTGCCCGATGGCCCGGGCCTCCCGGTCAGCGTGGGCTCGGGCATGGGCGCCGACCTGCAGCTCGGCCACCGTCCCGACTCCTTGCTGCGCAGCAGCGGGCCCGCCCAGCCGCGCTGGGGGCCGCTCATCGCCGGCCTGTTCACCCTCACCGCGCTGGCGGTCATCGGTTTTACCGGCTGGCGGCTGCTTGAGCGCCCGCGGGTGGTCGCGCCCAGCCCGGCGGCGGTGGCGCCGGCCGCGCCCAAGCCCGCGCCGGCCCCCAAGCCCTCGCCGTCGACGGCCGCCCTCGCGACCCCAGTTGAAGAGCCCGCGCCCGCCGACCCTGCGCCCAAGACCCCCCGCGATCGCCCGCCTGATGCGCCCCGCCCTGAGCCTGCCGCCCCGCGCCCCGCGCCCGCGCCCGCTCCGGCCCCCGCCGGGGTGGGTGAGGTGGCCACCGGCTCGGGCCTGCTCACCATCTCGTCGATCCCCAAGGCCCGGGTCACGGTCGACGGCCGCTTCATCCGCGACTCTCCGCTGTACAACTTCCAGGTCGAGGCGGGCGCCCACGTCGTCGTTCTCGACAGCGAAGACGGCCGCCGCAAGTCGTTCAAGGTCGAGGTCGCCCCCAACGCCACCGCGCGGCGCACCTGGTCCTTCGACGAGGACCGCTTCATCGAGTGAAGCCCCGGCGTTCGGTCGGTCGGGGGGGCGTGACCGGGGGTGAGAGGTCGGGCGCCCCGGCGGCTGCGCCGCCGTCGGCCCCCCTGTGCGCTCGCCCCGCTGGGGCTCGGTCGCTGCGCGACCCGGCCTGCGGCCGGCGCGCCGGTCGGCCTGGCGCGCGCGAGGCGGAGCTCAGGCCTCGACCACCACCCCGGCGGGGTCGAGGTGGGGCAGCAGGCCCTCGACGCAGCGCCGCAGCAGGTCGCGGCTGCGGCGGAAGCGCCAGCGCCAGCCGCCCACCGGATCGGGCACCTCCATCGCCCCGCCGAGGCTGCCGAGCTGGAGGCCCTTGTGGGCTTCGCTGGGGTGGTGCTCGGCCAAGAAGAGCTGGTGGCGCAGCTCCATCACGAAGACCTGATCGGCCCAGCCCATCACGCTGGCGTCGACGCCCGCGCTGCGGTGCGCGCTGAGATCGACGCCCACCTCGCCCATCACGCGCACCGCGAGCGGGTCAGCGGGCCGGCCGATGAGGCCCATCGTGCCGCCCGAGCGCACCTCGACCGGCAGCCCCCGGGCCTTCGCCAGCGCCGTCGCCCAGCCGGCGGCCATGGGCGAGCGGCAGATGTTGGCGGTGCAGAGGAAAAGAAGCCGGTGTGGCCTGCGCTGCATGGGGCCTCCGCCCTCGGGCTAACGCGGCGCGCCCTCGCCCCGGGCCAGCAGGTCGGGATAGCCGCGCCGGGGCGACCGCCAGGCCGGTGGTCGCCTTCGGCGCGCGCCCGTCGGCGCACACGCCCCGCCCCTCCCCAGGCCCGCCCCGCGCGGGCCGGCCCCGCCACCGCCGGGCCCCTGGAGCGCTCATGACGAACCCCATCGCGACCTTCGAGACCAGCCTCGGCAGCTTCAAGGCCGAGATCTACCTCGAGCAGATGCCGATCACCGCCCAGAACTTCATCAGCCTGGCGAACAGCGGCTTCTACAACGGCCTGCACTTCCACCGGATCATCCCGAACTTCATGGTGCAGTTCGGCTGCCCCTATAGCAAGGACGCCAACAGCCCCCGCGCGGGCACCGGCGGCCCGCCCTCGGGCAACATCCAGGACGAGTTCTTGCCCAACGCCAAGCTCAGCAACCTGCCGGGCACCCTGTCGATGGCCAACACCGGCGCGCCGAACTCGGGCGGCAGCCAGTTCTTCATCAACACCGTGCACAACGCCTACCTCGACTGGTTCGACACCCGCACCCCGAGCAAGCACCCGGTCTTCGGTCAGATCACCGAGGGCATGGACGTGGTGAAGAAGATCGAGGGCCAGGGCACCAGCAGCGGGCGTCCGAAGGCCCCGGTGCAGGTGATCAGCATCACGGTGGTCTGAAGCCAGGGGGCGCGGGGCTGGCACGTCGGCGACCCTCTGCGCCGCAGCCCCCGCTGCTCAGCCCTTGCTGCTCAGCCCTCGCAGCTCAGGCCGCGGTCCTCGCCCTCCGCCTCGACCGCCGCGCAGGGCTGGCAGTCGCCAGCCGGGTCGAGGGTCAGGTTCAGGGTGAGGTTGGCGTCCTGCAGGGCCACCTCACCGCGGGGGACCGCGCCGCAGTCGGTCTCGGCGGCGAGGCTGTCGCTGCGCAGGGCCAGCTGGCCCACGCCGCCCAAGGCGACGAGGGCGTCGACCTGGGTGAGCGCGTCGACCTGCTCGGTGCGGCCCAGGCTGGCCCAGCCGTCCCAGGCGGGCTCGCGTGGGTCTTGGGGGTCGACCTGGGCCCAGAGCCCGCGCAGCTCGACCCGGATGTTGGCCTGGGTGGCGTGGTGCAGGCCCTCTGGGGCGGGCAGGTCACCGGTGGTGTCGGGCGAGGCGTAGACCGCCGCGCCGACGATGCGCAGGTGCTCGAAGCTCGGATCATCGACGTCGGCGGTGATCTCGAGGTCGAAGTCGGTGCGGCTCCACCGCAGGCCGCCTTCGCTCCAGGCCGCGGTCTCGACCCCGCCCTCCCATTGGTAGCCGTCTTGGCTGCGGCAGCTGCTGGCCCAGCGCTCCCCCTGCGCGGTCAGGTCACGGTAGGGGCAGCTGCCGATGTCGGCGATCTGGTCCTGCTGGGCGATCTCCCAGAGCGAGAGCGGCAGGTCGACGCCCGGGTCGTCAAAACGGAGGCCGGGCAGGTGCTGGGCGAGGGCGAACCAGAGCGCGTCGCCGCCCGGCGCGGCGCCGGTGGGGCCGCCCGAGAGCTGGGCGGGGCCGAGGTCGAGCGTGGGGGTCAGCCAGGGGCCGTCGTCGGCCTCTTTTTCGGCCGGGGCGCCGCAGCCGAGCAGCAGGCTGAGCGCGAAGACCACCGGCGGGCGCGGGCGGCGCGGCGAGCGGGGTGTGGGGCGAAGGGTGCGGGCGGCGACCGCGGTGCGGGGCATGGGGGGCTCCTCGGCGGCGCGGCTATCCGCCCGGGGCGCGGGCCGGCGCGCGCGGCGGTTGGTGCTGGCGATGCCCGAAGATGACGTGAGGCACGTTGGTTTCGCGGGGCCCGTGGCCCTTGGCGGCGCCCAGCGGTAGGGTCGGCGCGGAGGTTTGCCATGCTCCGCCCCAACTCGCCCCTGCTCGGCGGCCGCGCGCCGGCGCCCACCCCGACCCGGGGCGCCGTCGACCCGGCGCTCGTCGAGCGCGTCGTCGCCCGCGTGCAAGAAGAGCTCCAGCTCCGCGCGGTGCCGGGCAACCCGGCCCTGCGGGGCACTTGGCAAGACCAGTCTGGCCTGCAGCGCCTGCTCGGCGGCGGGGCCGACCGCGTGGGCACCGCGGGCGCGCTTCCGGCGGGCGGCGACCTGCGGGGCTTGGCCCGGGCGATCGACCACACGCTGCTCAGCCCCACCGCCACCCGCAAAGACATCGTGCGGGTCTGCGAAGAGGCCCGCGCGCACAGCTTTTACAGCGTGTGCGTGAACACGACCTGGATCGGGCTGGTCGCCCAGCTGCTCGCCGGCTCCCGCGCGCTGCCCATCTGCGTGGTCGGCTTCCCGCTGGGCGCGATGGCCACCCCGAGCAAAGCCGCCGAGACCCGCCAGGCCATCGCCGACGGGGCCGCCGAGATCGACATGGTGATCAACATCGGCTGGCTCAAGGGCGGCGACTACGACGCCGTCTTCGACGACATCCGCGCCGTGGTCGAGGCCGCCCAGGGCCGGCCGGTCAAGGTCATCCTCGAGACCAGCCTGCTCAGCCGCGAAGAGAAGGTCGCCGGCTCGGCGCTGAGCAAGGCCGCCGGCGCTGCTTTCGTCAAGACCAGCACCGGCTTCGCCGGCGGGGGCGCCACCGCCGAAGACGTGGCCCTGATGCGCGCCGTGGTCGGCCCCGACATCGGCGTGAAGGCCAGCGGCGGTGTGCGCACCGCCGACGACGTGCAGAAGATGTTGGCCGCCGGCGCCGACCGCATCGGGGCGAGCGCCAGCGTCGCCATCGTCACCGGCGGCACGGGCAAGGGCGCCTACTGATGGCGGCGGCGGCCGACCCGCAGCTGCTCCCGCAGGCCATTCTGGCCACCAAGCGTGAGGGCGGGGCCTGGTCCCGCGCCCAGCTCGGCGCGCTCGTGCAGGGCGGGCTCAGCGCCGCGATTTCGCGGCCCCAGCTCGGCGCGGCCCTCGCCTTCGCCCTCTGCCGCGGCATGAGCGACGAAGAGACCGTCGGCCTGACCGAAGAGATGGTCAACAGCGGGCGGCGGCTGCGCTGGCCGGCGGGCGGCGGCCCCCTCTGCGACAAGCACAGCACCGGCGGGGTCGGCGACAAGGTCAGCCTCGTGCTCGCGCCGCTGTGGGCCAGCCTCGGCCTGCGCGTGCCGATGATCTCGGGGCGTGGGCTCGGCCACACCGGCGGCACCCTCGACAAGCTCGAGGCGATCAGCGGCCTGCGCGTCGATCTCAACGAGGCTGAGGCCGCGCGCTGCCTCGATTCGGTGGGCTGCTTCATCACCGGCCAGACCGGCGCCCTAGCCCCGGCCGACGGCCTGCTCTACGCCCTGCGCGACGAGACGGGCACGGTCCCGTCCATCCCATTGATCACGGCGAGTATTCTGTCCAAAAAGGCCGCGGCCGGCGTCGAGCGCCTCGTGATGGACGTGAAGTACGGCTCGGGCGCCTTTATGCGCACCGACGCCGAGGCCACGGCCCTCGCCGAGAGCCTCGAGCGGGTCGGCGCCGGCCTGGGCATGCAGGTGCGCTGCGCGCTGACGCCGATGTCGACCCCGCTCGGCCGCACCATCGGCAACGCGCTCGAGGTGCGCGAGGCGGTCGAGACCCTCGCCGGCGGCGGTGATCCTGCGCTGCGGGCCCTGACCCTGCGCCTGACCGCCGCCCTCGACCCGGCGCTCGAGGCGCCCGCCGCCGCCGCCCTCGACGACGGCCGGGCGCTCGCCGCCTGGCGCGGCATGGTGCGGGCCCAGGGCGGCGACCCCGATGCGCCGCTGCGTGGCCTCGACGCCGTGAAGCAGTCCCTCGTGCGCGCCCCCGCCGACGGCTACCTGCGCCGCCTCGACGCCCTGCCCCTCGGTCAAGCCGCCGCCGCCTTGGGCGCAGGCCGGGCGGTGGCCGGCGCGCCGGTGCACCCCGGCGTCGGCCTCGAGCTGCTGGTGGTCGAGGGCGAGGCGCTCAGCGCCGGTCAGCCCATCCTGCGCGTGTGGCATGACGAGGTGGGCCTCGAGGTCGCCCAGTCCCTCATCGCCCAGGCGGTGGAGATCGGGCCCCGGTGAGCCGCTGGGCGCCCGCCCGCGCGGCCCTCGCCCGCCGCTGGCCCGCGCTGCGCGCCGCGCTGCTGCTCGGGGTGGTGGCCCAAGCCGCGCTGGACGCCGTGCCCCTGCCGCGGATCACCGAAGGCCAGCTCGCCGAGGCCAGCCTGCGCGCCGAGCTGCGGGCCCAGGCCCAGGCGCTAGCTGCCCTGCGCGCGCGCCTGCCCGCTCCGCTGGCCGAACCGCTGCCCACGCCCGCGCCCGCCGCCGTTGGTGCGCTGCTCATCTCATTGAGTCACAAGTGTAACATCGTCCGCGACCTCGCCCTGGCCCCCACCGCGCCGCTGCGGCGGGCCCTCGGTCTGGGCCAGAGCTGGGGGCTCTTCGCCCTGCCCTCGCCCGAGGTGGGCCGCCTCGTCGTGCGCGGGCTGCGCGAGGATGGCGTGTGGGTCGATGTGTTCCGCGCCGGTGAGGGGGGCGCGCCTGCGCTGGCCGGGCCGCTCGCCGGGCGCCGCCTGCGCGGGGTCTGGGACGAGGCCGGCGACCGGGCCCGGCCCTGGCCGAGCTGGGCCCGCCTCGTCGACTGGATCGCCGCGCAGGCCTTCGCCGCCGACCCGGCGCTCATCGAGGTCGAGGTGCGCATCGACCGCGAGCGCCTGCACCTGCCCGGCGGGCCCGCCACCGGCGCCGCCCGCCCGCTGCACCGCGCGCACCGCCGTCGCCCGCTCTTGCCGCCCACGGGCGCACCATGAGCGGGGCGCTCGGCCGCGCCTGGGGCCGCTGGGTGGCGCTGACCGCGGCGCAGGAGCCGGCCCATGGCCTCGCTGTCGTGCGCATCGGCGTGGGCGGGCTGATCTTCGTCGACCGCGCCCTGCTCTCGGTCGAGGGCCTGGTCGCGCCCCTGCTGGCCCCGGTGGGCGCGGGCGGCCTGGGCGACCCGCTCGGGCAGCCCGCCCCGCCCCTGCTCTACCGGCTCTTGCCCGCCGATCCGGCCGCGGCGCTGCGGCTGGTCGAGGGCACACACCTGCTCAGCCTCGCCGCGGCGGCCAGCCTCTGCCTCGGCCTGTGGACGCGCGGCAGCGCGGCGCTCCTGTTGGTCCTGCTCAGCCAGTTCGCCGCGGCCCTGCCCCCGGCGGACCGCGGCGTGGATCTGCTGCTGCGCAATGTGTTGGCCATCCTCGCCCTGTCGGGCGCCGGGCGCGCCTGGGCGCTGGACGCCTGGCGCGCCGGCCCCCAGCTGACGCCCGCCTGGCCCCGCCGCCTGCTGTTGGTCCAGCTCGGGCTGGTCTACCTGGGCGCCGCGGCGGCCAAGGTCGCCTCACCGTGGACGCCGGCCGGCGGCTGGGCCGCGCTCTCCTTCGCCGCGCGCGACCCGGCCTACGCCCGCCTACCCGCCGCTCTGGTGCTGGATCTGCACCCGCTCACGCAGATGATGACCATCAGCACGCTGATCTGGGAGTGGGGCGCGCTGCTCTGGCTGGCCGCGCTCTGGGCCCGGGCCACCCGAACGGCCCCGGGCCGCCTGCGGGCGCTGAGCAACCGCCTGGGCCTGGTCGGCCTGTACCTCTGGATCGGGGCCGTGTTTCACCTGGGCACACACCTGCTGCTGCGCATCGGCGTGTTCCCCTTCGTGATGCTGGCGTTGTACGCTGCGGCCGCGCCGCCCGAGTTTTGGGCCCGCGGGGCGGCGACCGCACGGCGCGCGCTCCGGGGTAGCTGAAACATCGATGTTTGATGGTGTTGCAGATTCTGGCGCGCCAGGTTGAGGGGAGGGAAGATGGGCTGGTGGAGCAAACGCAGCGCTGCCGAGGGCGCAGAGGCGGCGCCCAGCACCACCCCGGCGGGGCGCGCCCGCCCAGCGGGGCAGGGTGGCCTCGCGCTGATCGAGCGCTGCTTCCCCGACGCCGCCCCCGTGCGCGCCGATGTCGAGGCCTTGCTCGGTGAAGATGTGGTGCTGCTGCGGCTCGTCGACGAGCTGCGGGTCGGCGGCTGGCCCGCGCCACGCGCGGCGATCGGCGCCCTGCGCGAGGCCGGCACGGCCGCGGCGGCCGGCGCCCCGGTCAGCGCCTGCTTCGCGCTCGCCGCCTGGGACAGCGTGACCGACGGCTACGGCGCCTACGGGCTCTTTGACGCGCTGAGCTTGCTCGCGCACCAGACCACCGCGCTCAAGGCCGCCGCCGGCGCGGGCGGCGCCGAGGGCGCCCAGGCCGGCGCCCTGCTGTGTTTTGTGCACGGGCCCGCCCTCGAGGCCTTGGCGGCGCGGGCGCGCCCACCCCTGGTCGCCGCCCACCGCGGGCTGGTCGCCTTCCTGCAGACCGCGCCGGTCGACGACCCGCGGGCCACCGCCGCCCTGTTGGCCATCGTTGACCTGCCCATCCCCGAGGCTGACGCGGGCTGGCATGAGCACACCCGGGCCGAGGCGCTGCGGGCCCTCGCGAGCCGCGCCGCCGCCGCCCGGGCCAGCGCGGCTGCGGCGCCACGGCCGTGGGTGTCGGCGCCGGTCGCGGGGCGTGAGGGGGCGTTCGTGTCCGGCGTGGCCGCGTCCGCCTCGGCTCCCTCGGCCTCCGCCCCGGCTCCATCCGCGTCCGCCTCGGCTCCCTCGGCCTCCGCTGCGTCGGGTACTCCGCGGTCTGGCGCTGGGAATGACGCGCAGGGCGTCAAGTTCGAGCATCCATCAGATGCGTCCGAGGCGGGCGCGGACGCGAGCGCGACCGACGCGGACGCGCTGACGGAGGCACCTCCAGAGTCCGCCGAGGCCGGCCTGCTGCGGGCCTTGCTGCGCGAGCTCGAGTCGGGCGTCATCGAGCGGGTGCGCGTGGCCTTTGGCCTGCTGCCCGGCGTGCCCGGCGGGGACCTGGAGCTCGACGCGCGCCTGCCGGCGCTGCTCGCCTGGTGCGGTGACCGCGGAGACCCTGCGGTGGCCGCCCTGCGCGCCCAGGCGCTGCAGCGCTGGGCCCAGCGGTCCCGCGCCGCGGTGCACAGCCCGGCGCCGGCGGCCCCGGCGGGCGCCCCCCTGCCCGAGCTGCCCGTCCCCCAGCGGGCGGCGGAGCGCAGCGCCGCGCTGCGGGCCGAGGCGCGCGCGGCGCTGCTCGCCCTCGCCGCGGGGGAGGCGCCGGCGAATGGCCCGGAAGGTCTCGCGCTGCGCGTGCAGGCGCTGGATCTGCTGAGCAAGGGGCTGCCTTGGGCCGCGGCGGAGCTGCTCGAGGCCGCGCGGGGGGCCTTGGCCGCGCCGGAGCCCGAGCTGCGGCGGGCGGGGGCCCGGGCGCTGGCCGCGGTGGCGGCGCGGGGTTGAGGGGCGGCGGGTGAAGCGGCAGGGGGCGTCAACACCTGGACGGTGCGCTCGCGGATATGCCTCGTGTGGGGCCCTGGTGCGGGCCAGGGTCAGCTCCAGGTCGCTGATGTCGAAGGGGGGCCGCTGGCCCATCGGCGGCGGTGGCAACCCTGTGGCGCCCCCTTCCGGCGGCCCGGCGCGCCTGGGTGCCCGGGCCGGCGGCTATCCTGCGGCAGCGCGCGGCCCTCCGCGTTGGCCGCGCGTGGGCGCGAGCCTGAACAGCGAGGCCACCTGGGTCGCGCAGGTCGACCCCCTCCAACAGAACGGTCACGAGCAAGGTGGGAACAGCAATCGCAAAACGGTTGGAATGGTCGATTGGGGCTGGGTGTAGGCAGCCCGAGGCAGCTGTCGATCCCCCACACCGGAGTAGCCGCGATGCAAGCACATGATCCGCGCGCCCTTGCGTCCTTCGACGCGTTCTGGGTCCACTACCTCCTCCATCATCGTCGCGCGGCCACGCGACGGCTCCACTTTGCTGGCTCGGTGATCTGCATCGTCGGGTTCGCGGCGTCGCTCAGCTTGGCGTCGGTGTGGCCGGTCGTCCTCGGGCTCGCCCTCGGGTACTTTTGCGCCTTCGCGGGCCATTGGTGGGCCGAAGGCAACCGGCCGCTGACCTTCGAGCACCCGCTCCGCGCCGGGCTCTGCAACTGGCGCCTCTTCGGCGTGGAGTGCGCTGCGATGTTTGGCCTCGGCGGTGGTTTTGATGCCACGCTCGAACGGGGGGTGCGCCGTCGTCCCGAGGTGCTTGGGTGGATGTGCGACGCGGGCGGTCAGTGACCGCGTCGCAGCGAGCGCATGACGGTCTCCGGCTCGGTGCGGCGCTGGTGGCCGTGGCGACCTCGCCGGTGATGCCCGACTGCCAGCGCTACCTCGCGCTCGTCGCCCGAGATCGGCCCGAGGTGCGGGATGTCGAGGCCCCATCGGCCTTGGCCGATGCCCTCGGCAGTCGAGGGGCGCTCGCCCCGAGCTCCCGCGCCCTCGACATCGTCGGCGCCCTCGTCTCCTTCACCGACGATCACCGCGCGCCCTTCGATGCGGCGATGTTTCCCCCCGCGTGCGCGCACATGCTCGCGGAGCTCTCTGACCACGCGGAGCGCCGCGAGACGCTCGACCGCGCCGCTCAGCTTCGGCTCGCGGCCCGCCACGCGCAGAGCGGCTTCGAAGCGCTCACCATCTGCCACGCGGTGAGCCGCCAGCTCGCGCGGGGGCGAGATGGGCGCGCGCTCGGTGTCGCTCCCGCGCTTCGAGACCGGGTGCGGATCGGCCGTGTGATCGCGGCGTTTCCTCCCGCGACATCATGCGGCGGCGATGCGCTCGGCGACACCTACCACTATTGGGCGAACGTGATCGCCGGGGTGACGGCGGCCCAACTCGACCCTCTGCGGCGTTTCGTCGTGCGTGAGACCTTCCATCGCGGCGCGTTCCTCATGCGGACGATCCGGGACGGCGTCTTCGGCGGGACGCTGTTTGCGGGTGACCACGAGGCGGTCGATCAGCTCGGGCTCGCGACCGGTTTGGTGTTGGGTGAGGCCCGGCGCGGTGGTCGTCGAGATGGGGCCCTCGCGGCCCGATGAGCTGGTCGAGGCGGGCGGGGATGCGGCGCTCGACGCCCGCTTGCCAGCGCTGCTCGCCGAGCGCGGCGACCGCGGAGACCCTGCGGTGGCCGCCCTGCGCGCCCAGGCCCTGCAGCGCTGGGCCCAGCGGGCGCACGGCCCGGCGCCGACGGCCCCGGCGGGCGCCCCCCTGCCCGAGCTTGCCCGTCCCCCAGCGGGCGGCCGAGCGCCGCGCCGCGCTGCGGGCCGAGGCCCGGGCTGCGCTGCTTTCCCTCGCCGCGGGCAGCCCCCGGCGGATGGCCCTGAAGGCCTCGCGCTGCGCGTGCAGGCGCTGGATCTGCTGAGCAAGGGGCAGCCCTGGGCCGCGGCGGAGCTGCTCGAGGCCGCGTGGGGGGCCTTGGCCGCGCCCGAGGCCGAGCTGCGGCGGGCGGGGGCCCGGGCGCTGGCGGCGGTGGCGGCGCGGGGCTGAGGGCAGGTGGGGTGAAGGGCGTGCAAGGCGAAGCTCCGCGGCGCGCAAGGCCGGCGGGCTACGCTCGCGCCTGCACCCAGAGGCGCGCCCGTCGGGCCCGCGCGCCGAGGAGCCCCGGATGGAGCGCACGACGCTCGCGCTGTCGCCGACCCCGCTGCCCTACACCGATGTGCTGAGCGGGCCGCCGCTGCCGCGCGTGGCCGCGGGCGAGCTGCCCACCCGCGTGCCCGCCCACCTGCGCGTGCTCGCGCGGGCCGGCGCCGGCGGCATGGGCGTGGTCTGGGAGGCCTGGGACGACCGCCGCCGCCAGCGGGTGGCCCTGAAGTTGCCCCGCCTCGGGCGCCCCGCGCTGGCCCAAGCCCTGCGCACCGAGTTCCGCCGCGCGGCCGAGGTCGTACATCCGCACCTGTTGGGGCTCTACGAGCTGCACGATCTGGATGGTGTCCCCGCCATGATCATGGAGTGGGTCGACGGCCAGCCGCTGCACGCGGGCCTACCGCCGGCCACGCTGGTGAAGGCGCTCGCGCAGGTCTGCGAGGCCGCGGCCGCCCTGCACGCGCATGGGCTGGTGCACCAAGACATCAAGCCGGGCAACGTGCTGCTGCGCGAGAGCGGCGACGCGGTCCTGCTCGACTTTGGCCTCGCCCAGGCCGAAGACGAGCCCAGCCGCGGCCTGGGGACGCCCGACTACATGGCGCCCGAGCTGCTCGAAGGTGAGGCGGCCAGCCCGGCCAGCGACGTCTACGCCCTGGCGATCAGCGCCTACGAGCTGCTCAGCGGCGAGCTGCCCTTCCCCGGCTTGCCCGCGGTCCAGCGGCGAGCCAAGCGGGCGGGCTGGGCGACCCCCCTGCTCGACAGGGCGCCGGGCCTGCCGCCGGCCCTCTGCGCCGCGGTCATGCAGGGCCTGCTCGCCGATCCCGGGGCGCGGCCCAGCGTCGAGGCCCTCCGCGCTGCCCTCGACCCGGTCCGGGCGGCTGCGGCTGTGCCGCTTGCCCCCCGCTCGGGCCTCGTGCGCGCCGCGCTGACTGCCCGCGTGCCCGCCCAGCCGCTCGCCCTGGTCGGCGAGAGTGGCATGGGCAAGACCACCTTGGCCAGGGCCATCCGCGCCCAGCTCGGGCCGCGCCTGTGGCTGCGGGGCAGCTGCACTGCGCTGGCCCAGGTCGTCTTTGGCGGCCTGGACGGTGTGGTCGACGACCTCGCTCGCCTGCTGGCCCTGCTCGGCCGCCAGGGCCTGAGCCCCGACCCTGCCGCGCTGCGGGCCGCCGCGGCGCTGTTCCCCACCTTGGGCCCGGCCGGCCACCGCGCCCCGACCCTCGACCCCGACGCGGTGCTGCGCGGGGCCGACGGCCTCGCCGCGCTCATCCGGGCCGCGGGCGGCGCGCGCCCGATCGGGGTCTTCCTCGACGACGTGCAGTGGGTCGATCCCGACACGCAGGCGGTGCTGGCCCGGGTGCTCGCCCAGCTTGGGGCGGCCGTGCCCGCGATCTTGGTCAGCCGCGCCGAGGCGCCGGTGCGGGCAGTGGCGCCCGCAGCGGTGGTCGTCGAGGTCGGGCCCCTGCAGCCCGATGAGCTGGTCGAGGCGGGCGTGGCCGCACCCGGCCAAGCCGCCGACGAGCCGGTGCCGCCCTACGCATTTGCTGCGCTGACCGAGCGCTCCGGCGAGCCGGGCCCGGCGCTGCTCCGGTGGCGGGGCGCTCTGCTGCGGCGCCACCGCGGGCTACCCGCGCCCGCGCAGGATCTGGTGCGGCTGCTGGCCCTCGCCGCCGCGCCCCTGCGCGCCCACCTGAGCGCGGGCCTGGGCGTGCCCGAGCCGGCGCTGCGTGCGGCCGTGGCCGCGGCGCTGGTGCGGGTCGAGGTCGGCCGCGACGGCCCCGCGCTGCGCCTGAGCCACCCCCGCTTGGCCGAGGCGCTGGGCACCGTCGACGATCCTGCGCTCCACCTGCGCCTCGCCGACGCCTTTGTGGCCGCGGGGCCCGGCGACGCCGCGGCCGCCGCGCACCACTTCGCGGCCGGCGGCGAGCCCTCGCGCGCCGCGCCGCTCTACGCCCAGGCGGGCCGTGCCGCCCTGGCCGGCGGCGCCTGGGCCCTGGCTGCCGCCCAGCTCGAACGCGCAGAGGCGCTCGGGCACGTCGATCCCGAGAGCGGCGAGGCCCTGGCCCGGGCGTGGCTCGCCTTGGGGCGGCATGTTGAGGCGGTGCGCAAGCTGCGCGCCGTGGCCGCGGGGCGCCCGGCGGTCGAGGCGGCGCCGCTGCTGGCCGACGCGGTGTGGGTCGAGGTGGGGAACGGAAAAGTTGCTGACGCTCGCGGTACCGTGCGGGCCTTGCTTGCCGAAGTTGGTGAAGAAAGCGCGTTGAATACAGCCGTTGCTTTTTTCTCTGCGCTGCGTGGGTGGCGGACGCCTGTGCCGAAGCTCGGCGCTCCGCTTCCTGGACCTGAGGATCGAGCCCGGTTGGCAGCGTTGTGGGCGGCCGCGAACGGAATTGCAGGAGTGGAGACTATAATTGGCTTGGGGTTGCACGCGAGGCACGCAGCCTTGGCGGCAAAATTTGATGCTCCGGACCACCATGTTCGTGCTCTGGTGGCGCCGCTTTGGGACACCGTAGGTCGGGGCGCTTCTGCGGCTGAGCTCGAAGCAAGGGTCGCTGCCGCTATGGAGCGGGCGTCAGCGCCGGACCTTCAGTCACTGATTCGTGGCGCACGGGGATTCGGCCTGTACCTTGGTTGTGAGGTGGCGGCGGCTCGGTCAGAGCTGTCCAGTGCTGCGGCTATCGCACGTACACATGGCGGATTCGGGTGGGTTGAGCGCTTCTGCGTCGTTTCGTTGTTGATGTGTGACATTTACGCTGGTGATATCGAGCGAGTCGGGGCTGAGACGGAACATGCGATGGCATCCGCTCTCCTCAGGGGGGACCGTCTGGGCCGCGTTGGACTCGCACTTGCGGTGGGGTACCAAGTGCCGCTTTTGGCCGGTGGAGATGTGACCGCGGCGCGGCTCTCTGTTGAACAGGCCGTCGCTGAGTGGGGACACGCCCTACCTCCGGACCTCTCGGTTCGACGAATTTTCGCAGAGGCTCACCTTTTGGTGGCCGAGGGAAAGCCGCGTGACGCACTCGCTAAGGTGAAGGAGCTGGGTTGGGCGGAGCGGCCTCTCTTGCGATATCGAGTGGTGCGAGCGCTTCGAAACCTCTGCGAAGCAAGAGCAAGGTTAGCTCTTGGCGGACAGCAAAACAAGGCGTTTGTGCTCAGATTGGCAGGGGAATTGGCGGATGAAGGTACCCCCACGTGCCTCGGATGGGCGCACGCCCTCCGCGCGGGATTGGGCGTCGCAGGAGCCGCTGAGAGCGCACGCCAAGCGTTCGAAGCCGATGGGCAGTTCGCTCTCGCGGCATTATCCCGTGCGCCAGCTTCGCCCTCCACACTGGCCATGTTTGGGTGGAGTTAGGCTGTAGCGTTCGGTGCGGTGAGGTGTGGCGGGGCAGCCACGACCTAGTTGGGGCTACTCAATGCGACGGATCCGGTAGGTCCTTAAGCCGGCGCGAGTACGAAGATCCGCCAAGCCTTGACGAGCGAAAGTGCGTGACTGAACGAGGGGTCGAACGCGAGGCCGTTGCCAGGCTCTCGGCTTGGAAGGGCGATTAAAACCGCCCCCCGCACCTTTGAGTTGGCCGTCGCGGTGAGCTTTGCTTCAGCCCGAAGGTAACCGAAGTCTTGGCGGTCGGTTTGTCCGGGGGTGGGCGTGTACACTGCGTCCGTCGCCTTGACTTGGATGTCGAGATGATTGAGATGGTGCCATGCTCCATGCGGAATGTCCGCCGGGTCGCGCCAATTCTCGGTGTTTGGTAGGGTGCCGCAGGAAGCGCACGGCAAGTCTATGGGAAACAGTGCACGCGCCGCGTTGAAGAACTGGCTTCCGTCTATGGCGTTCGTGTTCAAAGCGTTCCAAAGCTCTGTTGCGGTACGTACCAACGCCGACGGGGGCTGCACTTGTTGTGCTGGCAGCGCCTGATCTCTAAGGATCGCCCTGAAGATTGTTCGAAGTTCTTCGAGCTCAGTGAAACGCACACTCCCATTCCAGGTAACCGCAGGTCCGCTCGCAACTGACGTTGTGCCGTCGACACCAGGAACGAGGAATGTTGCTTTGCACGATAGGTTTCCGTTCAAAAGCGTAAGGTTTGTCTCGAGTCGGGCGTATACGCCAGGAGCTCCTGGCTTGCTAGCCGTGGAGAGCGTGAAGGGCCCGTTCAACAAGCGAATCAGAGCATCGAACAAAGTCAGGCGATTGTTTGGGCTGCGATCTATAAAGGTCTCGGTGACAAACTGTTCGATAGGTGAGTCGTGAATCACCAATGTGTACATGCGCTCGGCGAACCAGAGCGCGATGGTGCCGATGTCCAGGGATGTTGGGAGAACCTGCAGTTGGTTCGTCGCTTGCAAAAGGGCCCTGACAGCGACCAGCTGGGCAGCAGGAGCTGGTTCGTTTCTTGCTGCACGGCGGAGCAGCTTGCCGGCCTCGATCAGCCGGTCGACGTTTGCGTGGAGGTTGAGAGTACCCGAAACCGCGACTGTGGCGTTTGGGTTGTTTGGTCTGGGGTCTGGAAAGGTTCCTGAGATGTTGATGCGCGCGGATTGCTGGTCCATCAATGTGCGGGAGTAGTTGACATCGAAAGCGGCTGCAGCTTCCGGTGGGTTCTGTGGTATAGCGTAGAAACGACCGATCTGGCCGTCGTACTGGTTTTGGGCCTCGCTGGGCCGTCTCGGTACTGTGTACCGCTGGGTGAGTTCTATGTTGACTTGACCGGTGTCCGTAGCTGGGGCCAAGTACAGTGTCGTCAGCTCTTGAATGAGGCGAGCAACGTGGTCGGCGGCTTGGGTACGGTCCGGGTTGCTCCCGGTGATCTCAATCAGGAGCGCAGACAACGAATTGAGCGTGTGATTGGGGATGAGCGCGAGTGGGCCCGCATCTGGGAGTGGCCTCGGCATGTTTGACTTCCTCTGCCTGACCGAGCTCAACGCGATGAACCCGGCTCGTATGAAGTGAAGTGAAGTTGCAGTACCCGTGTCGCTGACCGAGCGCTTCGCCTTGTGGTAGCGTCAACCCGCGACGACACCGTGGGTTGTCTGAGAGCGGAGGTGGGGATGGTCAGGTACGACGAGCCGAAGATGTACCATACGTCCGTGGCCCAGCAGCGGCATATCTGGAAGATTCTTGTGAGGACCCGGTTCGCGAGCGCCTCTGAACGAGACCGTCAGCGCTGGCCGGTCGATGATCGTCTTCCTGAAGAGGTTCGAGCAGCCGCGATGTCCTACGGCGCGCTTTTGTCGCCGTTCCAGTCGGAGCATCGCTGTTGGGAGTCGACTGCTCGGAAGAAGCTGCTCCATCGATTCGGAGTTGTAGCGCCCTGCGAATTGCAGACGTCCTTAGACTCCGAGTTTAGTGGCGTGTTCGGGCCGGGGCGGGTTTCTTTCGGAGTCGTTCGGTACTCTGAGGCACACCCAACTTGGGGCCGGCACCCGGTGCAGCTTGGTGTTGCGTTTAAGTTCTTTCGGCAAGATGCCTATCCTGCCAACCTTCTGATGTTGTCCCAGTATGCACCTCGAGAGGCGCTGTCGGTTCCAGAGGCGTGGGCAATGCCGAGCCGATTGTGGACGTCTCAAATGAAACAACGAATCGCGGAGGAGCTGTGTGGTCTTCTTCGGGTGCCCGTGTCCACCGCTCCGACTGATCCATCGCTCATTTCCTTTCCAAGTGAGGATGCGCGAATCGACGTGTTGGGTACCCTAAGCGCCTTTCAGTGGGCAACCGAGCGACTAGGTGCGCCTCGAGGACTCCTTCCCCACCGGACGACTTTGCTCGATGCATGCCGCCTTGGCCCAAGCCAACTCGATCTGGCGCCTCGGGTGCCTTTCGCAGTGGATCTCAGTCATGAGCCGGAATTTATCGACCATTTCGCGAACCAGGAGTACCTGGATTTGCGCCAACGCCTTTGGTCTTTGACCGCCGCAAAGCCAGACAGGGTCCTGTTTGCCCGTCTGTTTGGAAGGAAGTTCCCGTCGGATACTCCGAAAGAAATCGGCAAGTTGTATCTTACCGATAGCTTCCTCGTTTCCCGCGCCGGTGATGAGCGGCTGCGGTTTGCCCACTCTGCTGTAGCAGACCCATGCGGGGCGGTGGTGAATGACCAGAATTCGTACGCCACCGTGGCAACATGTCCTATACGCGGGGTGGCCCCAGCCGGAGGACTGACGTCGTGAGCGCGATAAGAACCGATGCAAGCGGGTATCTCGCCACAGTGCAACTCCGTTCGAGCCCCCGCGCCCCCGCCCTCGGCTGGGATCTGCGCGCCGGCCTGCGGCTGCGGGTCTGCGCCCGCGGCTACCCGCCGCACGAGCACAACCTCCGCGTCCCCGACAGCGATCCCGACGTGGACGAGTACACGCTCAGCGAGCTCACCCTCCCGGTCGATGGCGCGCGCCTGTCACCCTCGGCCGAGATCGGCCTGCGCCTTCGCGCGGCTGGGCCGGCGCTTGGCGACTTGAACAACGAGCTCGTACCGATCTTCGTCGAGGTCGTTGATGCCCTTGGCGCACCGTGGGGCGCCGGCTGGGGCAACGACCGCGATGGCGTCCGCGTCGTCGGCCATCAGGGCCGCTACTGGACCGCGCACCCCACCTGGCGGCGCTGGGGTCTGCCGCGGCGGCAGTTCACGACCTCGCCCTGGTCCGATCAGCCCCGGGGCGTCGTCGTCTCCCGCCCCGTCGACACCGCCGACCCCGCGCCCGAGTCCGCCCACCCCGGCGTCGACCCGCTCGGCTGGGCGCTGATCTTCCGCCGGGTGGTCGCGCGGGAGCTGCCCACGCCCGACACGCCGATCTGGCCGCCGCCCGCCGACTGGGCCGCGCGGCGCGACGCGGTGCGGGCGCTCAACGGCGCCCTGCTCGACCCCGAGGTGCGGACCTGGCTGCACGAGGTCTACGCTTGGTCGCTGCAGGTCGGCCTCGACCCTGAGGTCTTCTGGGGTTGGTTGGCCGCGCCCCTCGACCGCGCGCCCCGAACCCTCGCCGCCCAGCAGCACGAGGCCGAGCAGACCTGGCTGGAGCGTGGCGTCTTGAAGGGCTCGTGGCCCTGGGACCCGAGCAGCGAGGCGCTGATCGACCGCCTGATGAACGGCATGTGCCCGGCCGAGCCCTGCGCCCTCGGGCTCGACCGCGGCCGGCTGTGTTGGCCGTTCACCTGGACGGCCGACGGCGACGACGCCGTGCAGGATGGCGTCTATGCGGGCACCTTGCCCGATCTGCGGGTCTGGGCGCGCGCCCAGCCGCGCGGGACGGCCGAGGGCCCCCGCTACGCCGGCACCCCCGTGCTCGAGGCCATTGAGGTGCGCTGGCCCGGCGAGGTGGGTTTTACCCGCTACGCCCGCCCGCCGGTCGAGGACCCGAGCCTCGCCGCCCTCGACGCGTGGAGCCACGCCAAGCGCCTCGTGCGGCAGGCCATTTTGGTCGCGGGCCAGATCGACTGGCATGTGGCCCGCTGCCACTTCTTCGCCGAGCAGCGCTGCATCGCGGTCTGCGCGGCGCTCGGCGGCCCGTCGGTGGGGGCAGACACCGGGATCGAGCGGCACGACCTCTTTGACCACCTGTGGCCCTTTCTGCGCGCAGCCGATGAGATCAACGCCTTCGGCGAAGAGGCCCTGTTCCGCGAGAAGGGGCTGCTCGCGCAGGCCTCGCCGCTGTCCATGGCGGGGGTGCTCAGCCGCCTGCGCGACCACATGGGCGCCTGGGACGCCGAGGGCTTCGCGCCCCGGCGACCGCTGTGTGAGGCCGACCGCTTCGGGCGCGCCGGGCAGATCGCCTGGGCGGGCTGCTTAAGCTGGGCCCAAGAGGTGCTGCTGCAGGTCGATTCGGCGGAGGGCGGCGACGCGCCCTCGCCCGGAGCCGCCCCGGAGGCTGCGCCTTCGCTGCACGACCCTGATCCGTGGGCGCGCCTCGACGCGGCCATGCGCGAGGTCGCGGTCGCCGCGCGGCCGGGGGGGCGCTCGGGTGCGCTGCCGCCTGGCTGCTTGTGGCTGTCGCAGGCCGACGCGCCCCTCGATCCGCGCCGGGGCGCGCCTTGCCCGGCCGGCGCGGTGCGGCTCGCGTGGGCTCCGCCGACGACCGCCGAGGCCCGCGCGCGCTTCCTCGCCCACGCGGTCTGGTGCGCGACCTTCCTGCACTCGTGGATCGGCGGCGAGCAGCTGCCCGACGCCGGGCACGTCGGCCTCGCGGCCTTTGGCTACCGCTGGCAGCAGATGCCCAGCGCCGCCGACGCCGCCGACCCGGGCGCCGCCTGGGAGGCCCGCGGCCCGCTGGTCGCCCACGCGGGCCTGCAGCTGGCCCTGGCCGAGATGTTGGGCGCGACCCGCTGGGGTGATCTCGGCGACGCGGCGCACGAGGCGCTGGAGCAGGAGGCGCTCCCTCCCGCCCTCCTGCGCCTGCGTGCGCACCTTCGGGCCGCGGAGGCCGCCGCTCCGCATGTCGATAACTTCCGGGTCGACCAGATCCGTGGGCGGATCAACGTCTAAGGTGTTGCTGGCTGCGCGTGCTGGCTAAACACCTCAAACTCCACCTGTTTCAGATGTTCACCCGCCCCCGCACATCCCCAATCCCAAAATCCCCCGCCAGCGCCTGCTT
The DNA here is from genome assembly GCA_016792625.1 of Deltaproteobacteria bacterium. Lineage (GTDB taxonomy): Bacteria > Myxococcota_A > UBA796 > UBA796 > UBA2385 > JAEUKK01. Next base: position 26,846 of record JAEUKK010000170.1, read on the forward strand.
CACCTCAGCGCTCTGCCCATCCACCTCGGCCTGGATCTCCGCCAGCAGCGCCGCGTACTCCACCGGATGACCTCCCAGCGCGGTGCTCTCGCCGTCGGCCAACATGCCCCAGCGGGGCGCCACGAGCACCTCGGCCAGCGCGCACTGCAGGCCCGCGTGGGCGGGCAGGGGGCCTCCGCTGGCCCACGCTGCGGGGCCCGAGGTGGTGGGCGCGCCGGTCCAGCGGGTGCCCAGGGGCGCGAGCAGCGGGCTGCCGCCGTCGGTCCACTGGGCCCGGCCGACCCAGGCGTGCAGGAAGGTGGCTGACCACACGGCGTGGGCGAGCAGCTCGCGCCAGCCCGCGGCGTCGGTGGGCAGCAGCTGGGGGATGGGCGCGGCGCCGCGGTCGAGCCAGCGCTCACCCTTCTCGAGCGCGCCGGGGAGCGCGGGCTTGGGGCGCGCCGCGATCGTCGCGCTGGTGGTCGTCGACCGGGGGAGGCCGCCCAGCACCGCGGCCCGCAGGCGACGGCGGAGGTCTTCGCTGAGCACGGCGTCAGGGAGGGTGCTCTCGGCCCAGCGCATGGTCGCGTCGCGGGTGATGCGGGCCCAGAGGGCGAAGCGGTCCTCGGGGCAGAGGGCCTTGCGCGGTGCGGGCGCGGCGGTGAGCGCGGCGGCGAGGTGCGCGCGCACCCGCGCGTCCACGGCGCTGTAGGCGAGGCCGGTGGCTTGGCCGAGCAGGCCGAGGGGCGAGAAGAGCAGCTCCTCTCCGAACTCGTTGATCTCATCGGCGCTGCGTAGGAAGGGCCAGAGCGCCTGGTGCAGGGGCTCCTCAGGCCGCAGCTCTTGGCGCATCGCCACGAGCAGCAGCTCGGTGGCGAAATGACAGCGGGCCACGTGCCAGTCGATCTGGCCGCTGACCAGCAGGGCCTGGCGCACGCAGCGCTTGGCGTGGCTCCACGGGTCGAGGTCGGCGGGGCCAGTGGCCGCGCCGTTTGGCTGGACGGTCTGCCAGCCGCCGCCCGGGTAGCGCAGGGCGATGGCCTCAAGGCGGGGCAGGCCGGCGGTGCGCCAGCGCTTGCCGGGCGTCGCGGCGGCGGGCACGAGGATGACGCGCACGTCGGGCTGCACGTAGCCAGCGGGCGGGGCGTCGGGGCCGCGGTCAAATGTGCGGACCCAGATCCAGCGGGCGGCGCCGGTGGCTGGGTCTGCGCCCCGGGCGAGGCCGTGCGGGCTCATGCCGTTGATCAGGCGGTCGACCAGGGCGGCGTCGCTGGGGTCACCGGCGGTGGCGGGCAGCACGCCGCGGGCGGACCAGGAGCGGTAGGCGGCCGCGGTGATGTCCTCCACCGTGGCCGGCGGGGACTGCTGGGCTTGGGCGAGCTGCTGCACCCGCGGCAAGAACTCCCCGAAAATTTGCTCCTCTTGGGTGGGGCCGCCCACGGCGCGCGCCCAATCCAAGATGGCCGGCAGCCAGCTGCCGTCGGCCGAGGGCGCCCCGGTCAGCAGGCTGAGCAGCTGGTCACGGCCCGCCTGCACGAGCGCGCAGCGGGTCTGGGTCACCGGCCGGCTCAGCTGGGCGCTGCGGGCGGTCGCGAGGCCAAAGGCTAAGCGCCAGCCCGGGTCTCGGGCGGTCGAAGGGCTCCCGTCGAGCACGCCGGTGTCGGCCGAGCGGTGCACCATGCGGTCGAGCGGGCCGAGCGGCGCCCGGCGCACGCCCTCGGGCCGAAAAGACCAGTAGGCGTCGGCCGTGGGCACCACGTAGATCACCGTGCTGGGGCTCGTGGGCGCGAGACCCAGCGGGGTCGCCGGGGCGGCCGCGCCCGCTCCCCCACCGCCGCCGCCCGCCGGTCGCAGCGTCGCCAGGGTCAACCGCCGTTGATCGCTGCCCCGCCGGCGCAGGGCCTCAGGGGGCTGGCGGGGCGGCCGCCCGCGCCGGACGACCACCTCTTCGGCGTGGGCCAGCTTGCGTCCGCCCGGCTGATCCTCCCAGACCTCGATCCACCAGCGGGTGCGGGCCGGGTGCGCGGCGAGGCCGTCATCGCCGCCCTGGTGCCACTTGTCGACAAATGCGTGGGCTGAGGCCTCGTAGCCCGCGGGCAGGCCCTCGACCGGGCGCAGCCCCTCGCGGCGATGGGGGCTGTGGGCGTCGACGTGGCTGGGCGTGCGCACGGCTGCGTGCACGTAGGCGCGCGCGGCGTGGGGCAGGGCGTGGCGGGCGCGCTGGTCGGCGTCGGCCGCGGCCTCGCGCGGGTCTTCGCTGATCAGCCGCCGGGGCACCTCGACCTCGCCGGCGGTGGTCGAGAAGACCGCCGGCTTGACCAGGGGGCGGTGGAGCTCGACGCGGAGCGGGCGCCCCGCCCAGGGCTTGCGGTCGGGGCCCAGGACCCTGACCAGGACGCTGTCTTCGCTCACTGTTCACCCACGAGGTGCTGGAAGTGAAGCTGCGCGCTGATCACCGGGCTGACCAAGAAGCGGGTCTGCAGCGCGATGTCTGCCAGCGGCTTCCATGGCCCACCTTCGGCGCACCAGTCCAGCGTCGCCCAGGCTGTTGTCGCCTCGGGGCGCGCGCGCCAGGTGGTCTGCCAGAGCCGCTCGCGCAGGTCGGCGGCGGTCGAGGCCCGCAGGCGGCGCAGCGCTTCGGCCCGCAGGCGCAGGCGCAGGGCCCAGGGCGAGGGCGCGCCGGGGCTTCGCGCGCCGCTCGGGTGCAGGGCGCACCAGCGCTCGACGCTGAGCCGGGTGGGGCGCTGGGCCGCCGGCGCCTCGATGGCCCGCAGGGCCGCGGCCGAGCGCGCCTCGTTCTCTGCCGCCGCAAAACGTTGGGGCGCGCTCAGGTTCGCCGCGGACGCAGCCGAGGGAAGGGCGGTGGCCAAGGGCACGCCCAGGGCGCCGTCGAGGGTGCGCACGGCGCCGTCAGGGGCCTGCAGCAGCAGCAGGTTGAGCGAAGGCGCGCGGTAGACCGGCAGCTTCAGCGCGGCCCCGAGCACGGGCAGGGGCCCGTCGGGCGCGGCCCAGTGGTCGTCTTGGGCGCCGAAGACCGAGGAGAGGCGCAGCAGGCCGTGCAGCTCGGCGCCAGGGCGGAGGGCGCCCGTCCACGGGCTGCTGCTGCGCACCCGCACGCAGACCCGCGCGGCGGCGCCGGCCTTGTGGAAGTGGCGCTGGCGCGGGCCCTCGACCAGATCACCCGACCGGTAAAAAGCGGCCGCGTAGTAGGACAAGCCCGCGGCGGCGATGGCGGTGTCCGCCGTTGGTGGCTCGGGCGCGAAGGGCGGCCGCTGGGCCTCGGCGCGGCACCGCGCCCACAGCCGCTCGAGCTGGACGTCGGGCGTCCACTCCCACGCGCCCACGCCGGTCTCCCAGGCCGCCACGTCTGCGTCACCCATCGGTACCCCCCCTTGACGGCGCGCCCGCGCTGTCCCCTGATCCTGCCGGGCGGAGCGTAGCACTGCGCGCGTGAGCGCCCGCACAGCCGCGTGCGCCCCGGAGCCCCCATGAGCTTGACCCCCCTCTGGCAAGACCAGACCCCCGCCACCCTGCTGTTCACCCGGGTCCTCGGCCTGCTCACCCAGGCCCAGGCCCCCGACGCCGCCGCGGTCAGCGCGGCGATCCTCGCCGGCTGGGCCGACATCGAGGCTTGGTTCAACACCTTGCCCGCCGAGAGCCCCGCCCCGGCCCAGGGGCCGACCCCGCGCGCCCTGGCCTTCGTCGAGCTCACCGCGGGCGCGGCCGCCGCGGCGCCGCCCTACGTGACCATCGAGCTCTTGCCTGCCACCGGGCTGGTCCGGGCCACCCTTCGCACCACCGCCGAGCTGGCCGGCGGGGTCAAGCGCCCCGTGCGCGCGGTGTTGACCGCCGGCTGGGACCCTCACGCCATCGCCGGGCTCATCGGGGTGGCCCGGGGCCTGCGGGGCGCGGCGGCGACCACGGCGAACGCTCCGGCGGCGCCGGCCACCGTCAACGCCCAAGAGCACGTCGATCTCACCGCTGGGGCCACGCTGGCCCTCCGCGCCCTGCAGGCGGCCCTCTCCCCGATGAGCGCCGATGACTTCGCCGCCCGCCTCGCCGCCATCGTGCACGAGCTGCCCGCCGTCTTGGGCCACAGCGGCGTTGTCCTCGACGAACAGCTCGACGGCCAGCCCAGCGCGAGCAGCAACGCGCTGGGCGCCGCCCCGGGGTGGGCCGCGACGGCCACCGCGGGCGCGCTGGACCTCAGCTGCGGTCTGTCGGTGCGTGTGCCCGAAGAGGATGACCCTGCCGGCCTCGTGCTCAAGCTGAGCAGCACCGCCGCGGGCATCAGCTACCTGCGCGCGGCTCTGCGCGCGCTGTTCACCGGCGCTCCGGCGCCGAGCGCTCCGGCCCAGTCCGAGCTGGTCCAAAAGATCGGCCTGGCCGTGGTCGCCTTTGGGAACAGCGACCCGAACTCCGCCTGGACCGACACGGTCGACAGCCTCTCGCCGATCGTCAACGCGCTGAAGGCCGCGCTGTGGGTGGTCGGCTGCGGCGCGGACGCCCAGCTGGTGCTCACGCAGGCTGCGGCAGACGTGGCGCCGCCGAACACGCCGGTGGGGACCGAGGGCAAGGTCTTCACCCTCGGCGCGACCGGCCCGGTCGCCGGCATCGGCACCAGCACGGTGACCACCATGCTGGGCCTGGCCAAAGCCGACTTCGAGGCCCGCCGCCAAGACGTGCTCCACTTCACCCGGGGGAGCTGAGGCGCGGCCCCCGCCGGGCCCGGCACGGAACTGGTCCGGCAAATCTGGGCTGGCCCTTTGGTGGCATGGGTACGGGGGAGCGCGTACCCATTGCTTCAGGTTTCGCTCAGCGACCCGGGGCGGGCAGCGCGCCGGCGATGAAGGGGATGACGCCCGGCAGCGGATCCAGCCCGGGGCAAGGCCAGGCCGCGGGCCCCCCTTCGACCAGCGCGGCGATGAGGGGGTGCCCGTCCCTGCGCAGGGCGAGGCCCGCCGCTTGGCGCTGGGCGTGGGCCTCGGCCTCGGCCCCCCGCAACCTCGCAGCCCAGGCCTGCAGCGCGAGCGCAAAGCCCTCGCCGGCGTTGTTTTGCACGCGGTGCAGCGCGGCGGCCGCCTCGCGCAGGCGGCGCTCGGCTTTGGACCCGCCGCGGCGCAGGGCCCCCAGCCCGCGCAGCCAGCTCCGCTGCACCTGGGGCAGCGCGTAGCTGAGGATGGGCCGCTCAGCGAGGGGCACCTTGGTGAGCAGGGCCTCGAGCTGGTCAATGTCGCCATTGAACAGCGCGAGCTCGGCGCGGATGGCCCGGTGCCGCCACGACAGCTCGGCGCTCATCGGTCGGCCCCAGGCGTCCACCGCCGCGCTGAGGCGCTCCTCTGCGGCGGCGGGCCCCTCGGTGAGCAGGGTGCAGCGCGCGCCCAGCGTCAGCTCGCCGACCAGGCACTGGGTGGCGTCGCCGGCCAAGCGGCTGACCTCGATGGCCCGGTCGACCTCGGCCCGCAGGCCCCGCTGGTCGACCTGCCAGATGCGCGCGCTCAGCGTGTTGAGGCGCACAGCGCGCCCTTCCCACGATTGGAGCTGAGCCGGGCCGAAACAACGCTCGGCGGCGGCGCCCTTGGCCGCGGCCAACACCCAGCGGCCGGCGAGCAGCTCGGCGAGGGCGTCGGCGGCCTGCAGGTAGCCCCAGACCCGCGGGCCTAAGCGGGCCGCGGCGGCCTCTTCGCCGCCGAGCGCGGCGGTGAGCGCGGTGACCGCCGCCTCGACCGCGGCGGGTGAGACCCGGGTGGCGCTGTGTGTCCAGCGCAGCGCGCCCAGCGCCAGCGCGTGGTGCGCGGGCGCGTCGAGGCGCGCGGCGAGGGTGCGGTGCCGGGCGAGCGCGGCGAGGCCGGGCAGCGGCTCGTGACGGGCCAGGGCGAGGCCCGCCGACCAGAGCGCCTCGAGGGCGGCCTGCTCCCCTTCGGTCGGCGCTGGCAGCCCCGGCCGCGGCCCGGGCAGCTCGCGGGTGAACAGCAGGGCCCACATCGCCCCGAGGTTGCCGGGGATGGCCCGCTGGCCGATGTTTTGCATCAGCTGGTCATAGAGCGCGACGCCGGCGGTGACCTCGCCGGTGGCGACCAGCAAGCCGGCGGCTTCGCCCCGCAGCCGCACGCCGGCCGGCCCACCCAGCGCGGCGGCCGCCTCGGCCCAGGTCGCGGCGGCGGCGGCGATCTGCCCCGCGCCGGCCAGCGCCCGCCCCTGCTCTTCACCGCAGTCGGCGGGCGTGGCCCCGAGCCGGCGGGCCGCGGCGAAGGCATCGGCGGCGGCGGCAAAGGCGCCCCCCGCCAGCGCCCAGCGGGCGGCGCGCAGGTGGGCGGCCTGGGCCCGCGCGGGCGCGCCGAGGGCCTCGAGCTGGGCGGCGGCGAGGCCGGCGAGCTCGGGCCCCTCAGCCTCAAGGGCGGCGGCGAGGCGCTCGGCGAGGCGATCCCCCGGCCCGGGTTGAAGGGCCTCGGGCGAGAGGGCCGGGCTCAGGATGACGTCTGGGCCGTCGCTCCCCGCGCGGATCTGCAGCAGGCCCGCGTGGGCCGCTGCGCGCAGGCTGGCGTCGTCCAGCGCGAGGCGGTGCAGCAGGCGCAGGGGCAGCGGGCCGGCGGCGATGGCGCAGGCGCTGACCACGCGGCGGGGCCCTTCGCCGAGCAAGCGCAGGCGGCGCAGCAGCACCCCCGACCAGCCGGGCAGGCGCCCGCCCGGGGTCGCCGCGCTGAGCAGCCCGAGCGCGCCCACGGGCAGATCCAGCTCCACCTCGTTGATCTCGCTGTCTGGCGCGCCGAGCGCCGCGTCCACCGCCGCGGCGCCGATCGCCGCCCGCAGCTCGGCCAAGCTCAGCGGCCCGAGGGCGTGGGCCGCCCCCAGCTCGGGCGGGCCGCGCAGGCCGTCGAGCGCCGCGTCGTCGCGGGCGCTCAACAACACGAGGCAGCGGGGGCTGAGCTGGGGCAGCAGGCGGCCGAGCAGGGCGGGCACGTCGGGCCCCGCCCACTGCAGGTCTTCGATCAAGATGAGCAGGCCGTGATCTTCAGCGACCTGGTTCAGCAGCCCGGCCAGCGCGTCGAGGGCCGCGGCCCGGTCCTCGGCGCGGGTGGCGCGCACGGGGCCGCCGCGGTCGAGGGCGGGGAAGAGCGCGGCGGCGTGGGCGAGCAGGTGGGCTGAGGGCGCGAAGCCGTGGCGGCGCAGGTGGCGCAGCTGCAGCGAGAGCTCGTCGACGAGGCCGTCGAGGCCGGGCAGGGCCACGCGCTCGGCGGGGGCGCAGGCGGCGCGCAGCTGCAGGCCGGCCCAGCCGCGCAAGGCGCGCTCCAGCAGGGCGGTCTTGCCGGTGCCCGCCGGCCCGATCAGCTGCAGCCAGCGCGGGCCGAAGGCGGCGGTCGAGGGGCGGGGCGCGGGCGGCGGCGCGGGGGGCAGGGCGGCCGCGGGGGCAGGCGCGAGGGCCTGGGTGGCGCCGGGGGCGGCGGTCTCGGCGGGGGCTGGCTCGGCGAGGGTGACCGTGGACGGCACGGCGGGCGCAGCGGCGGCGGGCGGGGCCAGATCGAGCGGTTGTGTGGCGGGCGCGCCCGTCTGGTCGGGCGCCGCGTCGACCTCAAGGGGCGGGGCCAGCAGGTCTGCCGGGGTCACCAGAATGGCGCGGCTGCCCATGTTGTCGGCAGGGGGCGTGTGGCCGGCGCTCGACTGCCCCGCCCAGCCACTGGGCGTGCGCGGCGTGCGCGGCGTGCGCGGCGGGGCGGCGCGCGGCAGCGGGCGGGGCGCGGCGGCGGCGAGGGCCTCGGCCAGGGCGCCCTCGAGCGCCGGCCGGCTGATCCACCGGCGCGGGGGCAGGCCGGGGCCGCGGGCCACCGCGGCGGCGACCGCGGCGAGGGGGGGCCGGTCCTCGGGGGCGGGAGAGAGCAGCTCCATCGCCAGGGCCGAGAGCGCGTCGGGGCAGCCCGGCGCCCGGTCGGCCGGGGCCTCGAACCAGCGGCCGCCTTTGATGGCGCGCTGGCGGGCGGCGGGGCCGATGGCCGGCGGGCGGCCGGTGAGCGCTTGGTAGATCAGCACCCCGAGGGCGTAGAGGTCACCTTCGACGCTGGGCGGGCCGCCGTCGAGCAGCTCGGGCGCCATGTAGTCGGGGGTGCCGGCGAGCAGCCCCTCGACCGCGCCGCTGCGCCGGGTCAGGCCAAAGTCGACCAGCACCGCCCGCCGCCAGGCGCCGGTGCTCGTGCGCTCCACAAAAAGGTTGCGCGGCTTGAGATCACCGTGGGCGAGGCCCACCGCGTGCAGCGCCTCGAGCCCCGCGGCGGCGTCACGCAGCAAATGCAGCAGCTCGGGCAGGGGTGGCGCGGCCTCGGCCGGCCCGCCCCGCAGCCACTCCATCGAGAAGGCGGGGGTCGGCCCCTCGGCGAAGAGCTCGTAGAGCGCGACCACATGGGGGTGGTGCACGCCCGCGGCCCGGCGAAACTCGCTGCGCAGGCTGAGCGCGAGGGCCTGGCTGCCCGCGCGGGGCGCCTTGATCGCGACCTCGGCGCCGCGCCGGTGGTCCCATGCGCGCCAGACCGCCCCCATCCCGCCCACATCGACGAGCTCGAGCAGCTCGACGTGGGCCGGCAGCACGGGGCGCAGGGCGGCGCCCGCCGCGGCCCGCCCGGCGGCGCCCGGGCTCAAGGGGGGGGAGCCCGCGTCGGCGACGAGCGAGGAGAGCGGCCGCGTGGCGTGCACTGGGCGCGTGGGGAGCATCTCGGTCCTCGCCGGCGCCATAGCGCGGCGCTGCCTGGCTCACCCCCTCGATGCGCAGCCTGGCGGGGCGTTTTGGCGGTGGGCGCCCCCTCCGCTGCGCTCCGGTCGGCCGACCCCTGGGGTCGCGGGCTGCTCCGCCGCGGCCGCGGTCCGCGGCGGGCCCGCTCCGCCGGGCTGCGCCCGGCCGGCTGCGCCGCCCTGGGTCGGCCTGGCGCGGGGCGCGCCAACGTTTCTCCCCGGCTGAGGCGCTGCAAACAGCCGCGAGGGCGTCGTGTTTGGCCTTGGCGCTCGCGTGATCCACTACGGTCTATCCCGGAAATGGACATGTTCCTCGACCGAACGACCTCAGGCTACGACCTGGAGCTGCACGTCGGCGCGCCCTTTTTCTTGAGCATCCTGCGGGCCGAGCTGCGGCTGGCGCTGGGCGCCGACGGCACGCACGACCTGCGGGCCGCCTTGCCCGGCGTGCCCGATGGGCTGCGCTACCTGCACCTGCACGCGCTGGACGCCACTCTGGTGCCGGGCCCGCCGCTTGAGCTGCGCGCCCGCCTGCGGCTGACCCTGGGGCCCCATCCGGTGATGATCGCGGGGCAGCCCTCGACCCTGGCCTCCGGCCTCGCCATCGCCAACCCCGCGGACCCGACGCCCTCGGCGCCCTCGGCGACGAGCACCCGCGCCGCGGCGGCGCTGCGTGATCCGGTCGCCGAGGCGGTGGCCAGCTCGACCCTCGGGCGGCTGGTCGGCGGCGCGCCCCAGGGGCCCGACCCCATCTCGCTGCCCCCCGCGCCGGGGCCCGCGACCCCCGCGCCCCCGCCCCTCTTCGCCACCGAGCTCAACCTTGTCTTGCGCCTGCGGCTCAGTGATCTCGGCGTCGCCCTGCGCCTCGGCGGCACCCGCGACCTGCTCACCGCGGTGGTCCGCTGGGCGGGCCCGCAGCTCGGCGCCCACGCCGGCGCGCTGGCCGCGGCGCTCGCCGACACCCTCGACCGCGCCCTCGCCCGGGCAGGGGTGGTGCCGGTGCCCGGCCTCGCCGGCCTGCACCACCTCGCTTGGCGCGCCCTGCCCGCGGGGCCCGACACCGCGGCGGCGCTGGTCCTGCTCGGAGACCTCCCCCTCGCGCTGGGCACCTACACCGACAGCGCCATGCGGCCGGCACCCTCCCCCTACGTGCGGCTTCAGCTCGTAGACGCGGAGCACCTGTCCATCCACCAGGCAGCCGCCTACAGCGCGAACCCAGGCGCACCCCCCCGGGTCGGGCCTTGGCAGACCCGTGATCCGCGCGCGCTGAGCCCCGAGCTGCGGCGCGAGGCCCTCGGCGCGGTGCTCGACCGCACCAACTGGACGCTGCAGCCCGTGGACGCGACCCGGCTACGGCTGCTCTACGCTGACGGTGGCGTTGTTCCCGCCGCTGAGGTGCTGGCGATGCGCGCCCGGGCTCTGGCCCAGCCCCACCCGCGCGGCGACGCGGGGGCGCTGCGGGCGAGCCTGCCCCCGGGGGTGCCGCTGCGCCTCGCGGTCTCGCCGCTGATGCGCGGTCGGCTGCAGGCCGCGATCGCGCCGCGGCTGGCCACGGCCCTGCGAGAGCGCAGCGGCGAGGCCGAGCTCTCGCTCTGGGATCTGGACATCGACTGGCACAACAATCCGGTGCCGGGTCGGATCACCCTGCGGGTGCGCATCAAGGTCGAGCGGGACCTCGTGCTCTTCGGCGCCGACGGGATCGCGACCTATGTGCAAGACTTCGACCTGCGGGTGGCCGCGGGGCGGCTGCAGCCGGTGGTCGGGCAGGCGCGGATCGACGCCGACGGCTGGCTCGAGTTCTGGGGCGGGATGATGGACTTCTTCACCTCGGGGCTGCGGGCCTTCGGTCACGCGATCCCCACCGCGGCCGACCTGCTCGAGAGCGCTGAGCAAGAGGCCCACCGGGCCGCGCTGGTCGGCGTCACCTCGGGGCTCGATCAGGTGCCGGCGGGCGTCGAGTACGCGCGCCGAGACACGCCGGCGGGGCCCGATGTGCTCTGGCTCGACGTGCCGATCACCGACCTGCGGCTCGGCCCGGCCGGCGCGGCGCTGCACTTCGCGGTGCACATCAACCCGGCGCGGCCCACCCTCCCGGCGGCGCCGCGCTGAGGGGCCGCGGGTCGGCGGCGCCACGGGGGGCAGCCCCGGGGGCGCCGACTAGCCCACCCGGCGCAGCCGCAGCGTCAGCTCGACCCGGTCATTGGCCTGCACGAAGTCATGCACGTCTTTGCCCTCGGGCACGGCGTAGCCGTCAAAGTCGAAGCCCGTGTAGTTCATGGTGAACCAGACCCGGTCGCGCTGGGCCTTGAGCGCCGCGGGCAGGCCGGCGGCCACGGCGGTGAGCAGCCCGGCGGCCAAGGGCTGGGTGACCGCGGCGGCCCCGCGCAGGGCGGTCAGCGCCTGCTTCACCGGCCCGCCGCCGAGCAGGGCGCCGAGGCTGTCGCCGATCTCTCGCGCGCCCGACTGCGACTCGACGACAAAGATGTGCAGGCCGAGCATTCCAGCGGGGTCGAGGTTCGGGTACAGCACGATGCCGCTGCCCACCAAGGGCAGGGGGGCGGCCGCCCGCACCCGGTGAAAGGTCTGCGAGGCGACGAGGAAGGCGCCCGTGCCCTCGAGCGCGCCGACCACCGCGGGCGCCAGGGCGCGCACGTCGGCGTTGGCGCCGCTGGTCGGCAGGGCGGGCGCGCCACCGGCCCGGGGGCGCCGGTCGACGCCCAGCGCGATCACGTACAGCTCTTTGTTCTGCTCAAGGCCATCTTTGAGCAGGCGCAGGGTTGGGATCGAGGCGACGATGGTGGGCAAGCGGCCTCCAGACGGCGGATTGGCGACCCAATAGCCGCCTACTTTGCGCCGCGCCCGCTTCGAGGCGGTCAGGCGTTGACCGTCGCCGGCGTGCCTCTGCCGACTGAAGGTCGGCTCGGGGTCATGCCTGCGTTGTTTGATGCGGCTCGCGTTTGGCGCGCTTGGCCTCATCGAGTTGTCGAGGCTGTTCCCGCAGTCAACGGACTGTTTCTCCACCGATGCCGGGGGCCGCCGGCCCCCAGGCCCCCGGCCAAGGGGCCCGCGGGGCCCCTTGGATCCCCCGCCAAAGTGGGGCCAGCGGGCAGGCTTCGCGCGGCGCATGGCAGCGCCGCGCGCCAGCCCGCAAAGGCCCCCCTTTG
>JAEUKK010000002.1 GCA_016792625.1 Deltaproteobacteria bacterium
CCGCCGGGGGGGGGCCCCCCCGCGGGGCGGACCCCCCGTGGGGGGCGGCGGCCCAAACCGCGGGCGTTGGGGTGTGGTCCCGGGGGGGGGGGGGGGGGGGGGGGCCCGGGTCGGGGGGGCCGGCCCGGGTAGCCGCGCGCGGGCGCCCGCGCAGCCCCGCCCGGGCGCCGCCTCGCGCGCGCCAGCCCGACCGGAGCGCGGCCGCAGGCCGGTCGCGCAGCGACCAAGCGCGAAGCGCGCGCGCGGAGGGGGGCGCCGGCGGCCGCAGGCCGGCGGGGCGCACGACCGGATAGGACACCCCGGCCCCCAGGCTTGGAGCGCCCATGACCGCCGCACCCGAAGTGTTGACCGTGCACGTCGCCTTTCACCCCGCGTGCCCCGAGTCGGGCGCCCACGCGCGCGCGCTCTTTCGGCTGCTGCACGGCGCGGGCCTCGAGGAGCCCTCGTGCTGGTCGCCCATCCCCGTGCGCTACTTGTGCGGCGCCGCTGCGCTCGATGGCTGGTGCAAAGTCGATGATGTCGGCTTCATCGGTGACCACGCCGTGTTGGTGGTCATGGTCAGCGACCAAATGTTGGTCGATGGGGCTTGGCGCAAAGCGCTCAACGGAATCAAGGACGGCGCCTCGGCGCCGAACAAGCCCCACCGCGTCATTCTGCCCGTGATGCTCAGCGGCGCGATGAGCCTGCTCGAGCCCTTCCAGAGCCGCTTCGATCCGGTGCGGGTGTGGCACCGCGACGATAAAGACCTGCCCGTGCTCCCCGCGGCGCCGCGGCCGGCGGCCGACCCCTTCGCGCTGCTGCCCGGGGTCGACCCGGCGCGGCAGCAGCTCGCGCTGGAGCTGCGCGCGAAGGCTGAGGCGCACACACAAGAGGAGAAGAAGGCCAAGGATGCGCGAACCAAGTGGATGGATCGGCGTTTTGACCGCCTGCGCCGGGGCTTCCTCGACGCGCTGCTGCGGTGTCTTCGCCTGCCGGCGGGCCTTCAAGCACCGCCGCCCAACGGCCAAACCGGGCCCACGGACCACCCGTCGACCGCGACCGGCGACCGCCTCGTGGTCTTCCTCAGCCACGCCAAGGCCGACGGTGACGACATCGCGCAGTGGCTGCGCGACGGCCTCGGTCGTGTGAGCCGCCTGCAGACCTGGTACGACCAGAATGACCTGCGGGCCGGTGCTCCGGCCGCGCAGCGCATGAGAGAGGCCGCGAAGAGCTGCACCGGCGGGCTCATCGCGGTGCACTCCACCGCATACGGCACCCGGCCCTGGTGCCGCATCGAAGCCGAGGCGGCCCGCCGGCCGGAGCGCATCGATCTGCACTGGGGCAATGAGAGCCGCGTGGTGCTGCTCAACCAGCCTGGGGTCGCGATCAGCCAGTTTGGCCATGGGGCTTGGGGGCGCGGCGTCGAGGCCCTGGCCCGGCTGCCCACAATCGGCTGGCCCGGGCCCGACCCCAAGACGGAGGAGCTGGACGCCGCCACCGCCTTGGTCGTCGACCGGCTGTTGTTGGAGCTGCTGCAGCAGCGGCGGTTCTTGCTGCAGGTCGAGGCGGCCACGCCGCGCCCGGGCGAGGTGTTCTTGGCCTTCACCCCAGACACCTGGACGCTGACCGAAGCCGTGCGGGTGATCGAGGAGCCGAAGGCGGGGGCCAAGCCAACGGCCAAGTCCAAGGCGATGGCGCGAACCCTGGTGTACCCCGGCGGAGGCCTCACGACGGGTGAAGCCAAGGCCGCCAACACGCGGCTCGCCGCCATGCGAAAGGGCTGGACGCTGGTGGACTTCGAGCACCGGGAGCAACCGGCGCCGCCGCCCAAAGCAGCGGGCAAGTGGCTCGCCCTCTCGGCCGGTGGCCTAAGCAAGGAGCTCTACCCCGCCGGGGTCGGGGAAGAGCACATCAACGCGCTGGCCATTGCTTTGACGAGGATGTGTGCATTGATGGGCTGGGGCGTTGCCTATGGGGGCACCTTGTCCTCTGGGCTCAAAGAGAACCACGTCCGCGCGCTGCTCGAGACCGCCAGGGCTTGGCGCCAAGACGAGACAGACCACGCCGCTCAAGACACACCGCCGCGCCGGCGCTTCATCCGGAACTACGTCGCGGTCGGCCATCACGGCGGCTGCACGCCCGCTGTGCGCGCAGAGGTGCTCGACATCTGCAGCTTCATCTTGGTGGACAGCCCGCCACACCTGCGGCCCGCCGGCCAAGCCTCAACTTGGGATCTCAAACTCGACCCGCTCGCCAACCCCAGCGCGTACCTGGAGCGCACCTGCGGCGCCTTGAGCGAGATGCGACGGGTCTCGACCGCCGAGACCGACGCCCGGGTCCTCGTCGGCGGCAAGCTCAAGGGTTGGAGCGGCTGGCTGCCGGGGGTTGCCGAGGAGCTGATGTGCAGCGTCACGACAGGGCAGCCTACGTTGCTGTTGAGCGGCTTTGGAGGTGTGGCCGGGAAGCTCGGCGATTACCTAGCTGGCGCGGCCGGTGCGTGGCCAGAAGAGCTGACCTTCGCCTACCACGACAGCCGTCGGTCAAGCCAACCAGAGGACCAGGCCGCGTGGACACCCACTGCGCGCGAGCGCCAACGCGGGCGCTTCGGCGAGCTGAAACGGGCCCTGGAGATTGAGCGATCCCTGTTCAAAGCGGGGACCTCTTCGGTCACGGTCATCGACACCAGAGACCTGCGCCAAGCCGTGGAGGAGGTGCAGTGGTGGCTGAGCTCGATGCAATACAATCCAAGGACGCAGGGCGTCGTCGAAGCGAACGTCCGGCGCGATGATCTGGAGGCTGGATGTCCGACACCATTTCCTTGCTGACCGGCGACGAGATCAAGGCCTGCCAGCAGGATGCGGCCGAGGCCAGCCATTACTGGCGGGTCCTCGGCTACCACGCGCCCGAGCTCCTCGGCGACAAGAACTGGGCGCACGTTCAGAAGCGCCTAAAACAAAGGCTCCGGCTGGACCTGCTCACCCTGGCCCCCGGCGGCTTGGCCGAGCGGCTCGAGGTGGTGGCCGCCGAGCGGCTGGACGCGCCCCTGAAGCTGCGAGAGAGCCGCGCGCTCAAGCTGCAGCGCCAAGCCGAGGCCCAGAGAGAGGGCTGGGAGCTGAATTTGCGCGAGCTCGACTGGATCCCCAGCGTGGGCATGTTCCTGTGCTATGACCAGCCGCCCCCAGACGGGAGCAAGCCCGTCGACTGCATTCGCGAGGGCTTCATCGGCGTGGTGACGCCCGACCCCACACGAAGGAGCAAAGACAAGGTGTGGATGCACCTGCGCCCCGAGGCGGGCAAGGGCGCTGAGGCGCTGCGGTCCTACGCCGAGCAGTATGAGGCGCTGTGGCAGCGCGCCCAACGGCCCCCGCCGCGCAGCGTCTTCCTGTCCTATGCGCACGAAGATCACGCCGCAGCCGATCAAGTCGAGGCGGTGCTGCGCCGCGCCGGGGTCGAGGTCTTCCGCGACGAGGCCGCGGCCCGCCACGGCGCGGTGGCCATCGAGGGCATGCTCAAGGCCCAGCTCGACACCTGCGGCGCCCTGCTCATCTTGTGGTCCGAAGCCTGGGAGGCCAGCATGTGGTGTCGAGCCGAGGCCAACCACGTTTTGCAGCGCGGGATAGCGGCCAGGCCCGTGATTGACGTGCTGAAGGTCGGTCCCACGCGCTCACCCGCGCCCGACCTGCGCCTCTTGGGGCACCTCTACCGGCCCGCCGAGGACCGGATCAGCCGTCAGTCGGCCGCCGAGGCGGTGGCCGCCGCCAGCACAGCATGGTCGGTGACGCCGCTGGCGGGGGAGGTGGGCCGATGAGCCAAGCTAAGCCAACCTCGCGTGAGCACGCGCGACGCGCCGCCGCCGGCGCGCTCATCGCGCTCTGGGGGTGGCCGGCCCTGAGCGAGGGCTTCACACCTCCGCTCGTCGCGCTCGGCGAGCTGCTGATGGTGCCCACAGGCGCGAGCACCGCTAATCAGCATCCGTCACCGCGTCGGTCAGGGTAAAGCGCGCTTGGTAGGCCACGGCCAGGGCGTCTTCGATCCAGCCGCGGGCGAAGCTGGCCGAGAGGCCGCCGGCCACGACCATGCCGGCCCAGGCGTAGGCGACCTCATCTTCGAGCTCGGTGGCGAAGGCAAGCGGGTCGTCGGCAGATAGGCAGAGCGGGAGCGCCGTGCGGGCGCCCTCTTTGAGCCCGCGTCGCCAGAAGCGCGGCTGATCGAGGGGCGAGTGCAGCGCCCCGACCAAGAGGTTGGAGGTGGGGTTGACCTCGATGGTGACCTGGTTGGCGGCGAGGTGCGCGGCGAGCGTCTTTGACGTGGCGCGCAGCAGAGCCAGCTCGGGCGCCGTCTCGACCTCAATGAAGGGCCCACCGTCGAGGTGCCCGTCAAGCGCGAGGTCGAGCAGGGGGCCGAGCCGCCGCCGTAGGTGGGGTGCGTGGCTGGCGCTGACCGGCGCTGCGAGCGGCGCGTAGTCTTCGACCGCGAGGTTGTGACTGGCGGCGTAGGCGCAGTCGGGCGCGCCGGAGGGCGCGGGCGGCGAGCGCTCGGGCAGCCCGAGCTTGGACTTGGCCTCAGCGATGCCGAGATCGACGCGCAGCAGGTCATCTGCGCTCAGCGTGATGCCCAGGGGCCCGGCGTTGGCGCGCAGCCAGCTCAGGTCAAACAGGCGGTCGAGGGCGCGCACCGCGACCACCGGCCGTCGCTTCACCCACACCTTCGGCGAGACGCCCAAGGCCAGCGCGTGGCCGAGCCGGTCGCCTTGGCGCCAGAGCCCACGCGAGAGGGGCTCATGAACGGCGCGCAGGCCGGTGAGCAGGTGGGCGAAGCTCTCGCCGCAGTGCAGGGTCAGCCCGGGCGCCGGTAGCCCGTCGCGCCGCGCGGCTTGGTCGAGGGTCTCGCGCAGCCGGGCCAAGATGGGCGCGAACATCCACAGGGGCCCCTCGCGCTCTTCTCCGCAGAGGTCGATGCCGCGGATCGCCGCGGTGGGCCGCTGCCCGCTGCGCTCGGCATGCTGCACGCGCTGAATTAGCAGCTGCGCGGTCTGCCAAGTTTGAAGAAGCGACTCGAAGCACCCCCGCGTTCGGTCAGGCCCCGGGGGCAGCCCGCGCAGCTTGTCGAAGCTGCGGCTGAGGTGCGGCACCCAGCCGAACTCCGGCGCGCCGGGCTTACGCTGATTGACGTGCTTGATGCTATTGTCGAGCGGGTTCACCCGCTCCGAGCCGGGCGCCGTGCGCACCTCGACCGCAGCGACCCGCAAGTGCTGCGCCCCGATGCGGCGGGAGAACGCCGCGCCCGTCAGCGGCGGCCCGGTGTAGCGCTCGGCGGGCCCCTCGTAGCCGTCGCGGAAGGACCGCAGTCCGGGGCGGCTCGGGTCCATAGTGAGGGCCTGGTGGAACAGCGTGCGGACGCGGAGCAGCTGACAGAGCGCCTTCTCGAGCGTCTGGTCGGTGCCTTGACCGGCGGTCTCGGCGGCGGTTGTGGGGCCACTCGGCGCGGCGACGGCGCGGAGGGCCCGATGGAGCAGCTGGGTGCCGGTGTGGGGCGACCTGACCAGGGCGTCAGGCGCGAGGCCCCACGCACAGAGCTCGGGTAGGCCGCGCGAGAGCAGCTCCTCGAGGCGCAGGTTCGTGCGCGCGCGCGCTGGCTGCTCCTGTTCGGCGTCAGCGCGCATGGTCAGCAGCTCGTGGACGCCCAGCGCCGCCTCTTGCTCGCCACGCCAACACTCGGTGCAGGGCCCGAAAGCGCCCTCGTGCAAGGTGAAGTGCAACATCAACCGCTGCTCGATCACCTTCGCCCGCAACATCACCTCGACCCAGCTCAGCCGGCGGCTGCTCGGGCGGGGGGCCTTGGTGCCGGGGTCGTCGGTCTGCAGGGCCTCGGCCAGGGGCTCGCCCGGCTTGGGCCCCAGCGGGGCCTTACTCGGATCGCGCAGCCAGCCGATGAAGCGGCCGGGCAGGCCCGCCCAGACCAACGCGCTGGCCGAGACCTGCCCGTGATGGGCGTGCAGGTGCGCGGTAGGGCGCGAGAACCGCAGCAGCGGCGGCAGCAACGCCACCCGCCGGGGCGCGCACCCCGGGTCGTCGGCTTCGGCGGCGAGGCCCGCGAGGAGCAGCTCGGCGGGCAGCCGCAGCGAGAGGAAGCGCCAGGCCAGCACCTCGCGCCCGGGTCGGTCGGGCGAGGAGGCCGACCGACCGGCGCCGGCGCTGGTCAAGGGCCGGGCCGCGTCGGCGCGTAGGCGGGCGTGGTCGCCGTCGAGCCACAGCAGCCGGGCCGACCAGTAGCGCAGATAGTCGAGCAGGCCGCCGCCCCCGCGGCGGGCGGCCCAGGGCGAGCGGGGCCCCCAGCACGCCTCGCCGGCGTCGATGGCGAGCTCGTCGGGCCCGTGGCAGCCGGCCCGGATGGCGAACCCGGGGCGCAGCGCCGAAGGGTCGACGCCCCGCCCACCCGAGAGCAGCCCCGCCGGCGCGCAGAAGGGCCACGCGATGGCTTCAGCGGCGATGCGGAGGTCGTGCATGGGGGCTCTGCGGTTCGTGGGGGCCTGCGGAGTGTACCGAAGGTGCAGGCCCGGCCGGCGCGCCGACCGCAGCAGAACACCGATGGGCATGGCAGCTTCAACCGCTTCGGCCCGGTGTGCTCCGGGCGCGGGGGCGCGGCGCGCCGCGGGGAGCGCGGCGGCCGGGGGGGAACCTGCGAAGACGAACGAGGCCCGTGATTAACGTCCATATCGCCATTCTGAACGAGCGTCGTCTGGGGTCAGGGTCGGCTGGCGCATCCGGGGCGTTGCGGTTCGATAAGCTCTGGCCATCGAGCAACGGAGCGCGCATGACTTGGCCACCGAGCAACGAGATTCAGCCCCCCGCGGATAGCCGGCCGCTGAGCGTCGACGAGCTGCTGCCCGAGCAGGCGCGATCATTACGCGAGGCCCAGCAGGCGCTGTGGAGCATCGTGCAGCAGAACGAAACCGCCCTGAAAACCAAGGACATCCAGGACGACGCACCCTTCGCGCGGCCCGATGCCAGCCGAAGCCCGCGCGTGCTGCTGATCGACGGCGGCCGCGGGACCGGCAAGAGCTCGCTGATGCTGACGCTCCTCGACCGGCTGTCCGCACACAGGCCCAACGCGAGCAAGGGCGCGAAGGCTCGCCGCGACGCTGATGAAGCCGCGTATGCGACCAAGAAAAACGCCGACACTCCGGAAGAGGAGAAGCGGGTTGAGGAGGCTCGCTCGCGGTCGATCTACAGCGAGGGCGTTGCGAAGCGGGTGCTGTGCATGCCGCCCCTCGACTTCGACCCGATGCCTCCCTCAGTGCCCATCGTCGCGTGGTTGCTCGAGTCGCTGCGCGGCTTGGTCGAAGCGGTGCACAACAATCGGCTCGAAAGCTGCGTCTCGCTCGCCTCGCTTCAGCGGGGCGAGCGCGTCGAGCGCGACCTGCGGCGAGGCTGGAGCGAGCTGATTGACGCCGCCGTTGCCGCCTGGGAAAATGGCCCCGACAGCGGGCAGACCTTCGCCCAACGCACCGACGCAGATCGGCGCCGGCTTGAGACCCTTACGGGCTTCGGAAGGAAGCTGAACAACGCACTCAATGAGCTTTTCGCAGCGGTTGAAGGCTCTGCGTCGACTTGTGTGGGAGCGGGTGGGGTGGTGCTCATCCCGATCGACGACGCCGATATGCAGGTGCGCCGGAGCCCGGAGCTACTTCATGCGCTGCGCGTGTTGTACCATCCCCGGCTGGTTTTCATCCTGACGGCGAACTGGAGGTTGCTCGAAGAGACGCTCGGCGCCTACTATGCCGGGCAGTACGCGAGGCTTTACGGCGGGCCCGAGTTCGAGGTTCGTGGGGACGCTACGTCAGCCACATGGACATCGCAGCGGCCAGGTGCGCAGCGCGACATCAGCAAGCAGTTGCTCCTCAAGACTTTTCCCCCAGCTCACCACTTTCCGCAGCAGTTACTGTCGCTATCGGACATGCTACGATTCGGCGGCTGGGGCGTTGGCACCCTAGAAGCCAGGGCGCAACTGGAGGCACATCCAGCAATCTCGCTGTTTAGAAACATTTGGCAAGTGTCGATCCGCGAGTTCTTGACGCAGCGAGACCACTGGTCCACCGCGGTTACGGCCTCCGGGCTCAACGAGCCCAACAGTACTTCAGCATCCCATTTCGGCTCGCCCGACCACCCAACACCGATAACACCCGGTGAAGTCACGGTGCTCGCGACCTTGTCGTCGCTGCTTACCGGCGAGGTTCGGGGACACTTCAACTCGGCCTCACTTTCAGCCACAGTACTTGACCCACTCAACGCAGTGATCGACATCACCCACGCGTTCGTCTCGCCGGTCTACTCCAACGTCAAAATCACCGACGCAGAACAGGACTACGATGCTACCGAGTACAACGCGCTACAGGGTGTCACCGTAACACTCGGTGACGCGGAAGCCCCGGTCTCCGACCCCCAGGTGGTTGGCGCGTGGTATTGGCTTCGGTATGTTGCGAGGCGCTTCGGGGAAGCCGACCGCGCTAAGCTCACGGTGTCAAGCTGGAACGCAGCCATGATCGCCATACCGACTGAATCACACGCGAGCGGTCGCCCAGGCGGTTCCACAGGGTGGCCGCAACCAGAAGACGTCGAGAGCCGACTAAAGTCGGAGGCGGCGGCGCTGATCGAGCGGAACGACTATCGCATCGGGGACGTGACACCGATCATCGGCAGCGCTCCTACGCATTGCGAGAGTGTCGATTTGGTCCACTGGTGGCTGTCAAATTTGCTGCCCAACCCCCTCGGTTCAGTCGAGAGTCGCGCTTCGGACAACCAGACCAGCGACTCCAGTTTTACAACTGAATCAACGCGATCAATCGAACTACTTGCCATGCTCGGAGCGGTCCCCGTCGATGAGTACGCTTCGGTGTTCTTCCTGCTATCCGGACACTCAGGAGTTCCGAAGACAACGAAATGGCTGATCGTCCGAGGCATCGTAAACGGTCCGATGGCCGCCCTGTTTCGGGACGATGGCAGCAGTAGTCTAACGCGGGATCAGCACTCCGACCTATTCGACGAACTATTGAGAGCAAACACCAGGCGTCCTGTACCGTTCCGCAGAGTTAACGAGCCAGTCCCACCCGAGCAGTTCGTTAGAGCACGCCTAAAGTACGGCCCAGGGGGTTCCATCATCTCGGCGCTGGTACGTTTGGCTGAACGAGCAAACGCCCTGTACATTCGCCCCAAGTCACTACGACGGGATGTCAGTCTGCAGGCCATAATGACAACCGAGCAAACACAAACCAGGAACGCTGCGCCCTACTGGGACAGCAATTTCGTACGGCGGGTCCCCCTACAACCCTGCATCGCAATCGAGCGCCTGATGCTTGACGGGCCGCCAGAGGTAACCGACCGCATCCACTGGGCTGTCTTCGGCGGCCTTCGAACGACTGGTGCGGAATGGCTTGTGGATGTTTCGACAATTGCTCTGGACCAGGTCTGGGAGGCTGAGTGGGGCCAGTTTCCGACATTAAGCGCCCAGAGTGATCAACTGAACTACGACGGGCCCCAGGTAGCACTCAATCTTCAGTGGCTATGTCACGACGACAACCCATGCAACGCATTCTGCAGGTGGACCATCACCATTCACCAATCACATAGCCATACCCAATATTTTGCGGCACTTGCGGCGACCCACACCGACCTAATCACCGGTCTGTTCGGTATATTCAGCGATATAGCCAACCACAACTCAGGCCTAAGCGTTCAGGTGCTGGCAGTAGCGGAGGGGCAGGCCGGGTGGGGCTGTCCAGCCTATACGACATACTTCCGGTCCGAGCGAGCTCGACAGTATTGGCCAGAGTTCGTTCGCATTACTCGATATGAAACTCCGCTCGGCGACAACGACGAGCAGGCCGGCCGACGGGCACAGACAGCAGCCCTGCTGATTCGCTGGTTCTTGTTGAACCGCACTCTCGCGATGATTGAGTACGGAGCCACCTTCGAAGCACCCTCGACCGTGGGCGCTGACCAGGCCGAACTGCTTCAGCGGTGCCTTGAACCCTTGGATGCCCAAGAGGCCGGGTCTGACGACTCCCCGAAGTTCGAGGCATGGGCCGCAGGTCTACTCACGAACGTGCTCGACCTGTTTGGCGATGGCGTCGCACGGAAATGGAAGGAGAGATTCCCAGGTCACGCACCCGCCACCAGCGACTCGCCCGGCGACAGTGGAGACCACGTCGATGCCGACCACGCGGCGCGCACCGTTGCTAGCGAGAGCGAACGACCGCCGAACAACTCGGACGGGGGCACGCCGGTCTCAGTCGAGGCCCACGATGAGCCCGACGGCCTTGAGGCAGTGGAGCAGAACTTTGGAGAGACTGGGCTTAAGTGGCTAAATTCCGCCCCCCCCCGCCCCGACTGCTGCATCGGACGCGATGACGCGCATGCACTCATGGACGAGGTCATCACAGATCTGCTCGCGCACCCCGAAAAGCCACAGTGGCTAGGAATCGTCGGCATTGACGGTATTGGGAAGACCAATCTCGTTGCAGAATACGTCCACAAATACGGCTCCCGATTCGGCGGAGGCATTTTATGGTTTACGCAGGGCGTCTTTGTCTCCGCGGACTTGCTCGAGACACTGGAGCAATCAGCCCGACTATCTAAGCAGTTCCACCCGATTAACGCTTCTATCGGATTGGTGGTCGTTGACGGGAAGGACTCGCTGGAAAAAGCGATAAGGAGCGTGAACGTTCCGGCCGGTTGCATCGGCATATATGTGGGTCGTGGGTTTCAACCAACCATCAAATATGGCGGCAACGTATTCTCAGTTCCGGAACTCTCGATGAGAGACTCCATTCGACTACTCCAACGGTACTATACAGGCGCTTTGCCTCAAGGTCCCCAAGTAGAACACACTGATGTCGTCCGATTGACCGGGGGACATCCCGCTTCATTGATCACTGTTGCCTTAGCGGCGAGGTCATCGCGAATGAGCCTGCCGGTTATAGAGAGGGACATCGAGCGACGAGGCTATGCGACTGTTGCCGCCTCCTTCGAGAAAATGAAACTCGAGATTGGAGTTCACCCAGACCGCCCCACGGACTTCAGCGTCTATACGTCAAGCGTCATCCCTAAGACCTTGCTGAAGGCGCCTACCACCGGGTTGATCCCGCATACCACTAATTCCAGACCGCCCGATCCGAGACAACTCGGCAAGCGGAATCGACTAATCTTGTCGTTGAACACCCTGAACGCGATGCGTCCAGGTCCAGTACCGACCTACGTACTCGAAGCGTTTGAGCATGTCCAGCTTGAGCCGCTCCTAGAGGCCAAAGGGGCCCACGGCGTCACACAGCTACGCAACCTGACCATGGACGTTGGGTTATCAGCCATTGACGTCCTACTCGCACACTTCGGAGTCAGCACGCTACCGGTAGGCAAGCGCCAACCGGTAGATGTGTTCCAGGTGGGTAGCACATGGCGAAAAATGGTGGAAGTTGGTGTGCTATCGGTCCTCGAAAATAGAGTTGACGGTAGCTCCTACCCCCCAAGCCTCATAGCTATCAAGGACCTGCCGCCTGACCAGTTCGGCCTCACGAAACAGGTCTACGCAAGCGACGATCCACAGATCTTTGGCTCCGCGTTTCTACGTCATCTGGTCGCCATTGTGTTGTCGTCGATGTTGGACACCGCCCATGAGTACTCCGAACTAGAGCAGGCGATTCGCCCTTTGCGCGCGGTGGTTCGTCGTATGGTTACATACGATCACAACGAGGCTGCCCCGGAGGCGGGACTGATACTGGCCACCACTCTCGCTCGTTCTTACAGAGGTACCAACGAACTCGACGCCGCGTGGGACACCCTCAGTGCAGCTCAGACGTACGTGACCCAGGCACTGGCGGCTCACGACCTCGACACCGACCCGCACTACGCCTACGTGGCCGAGTGGGCCGCCGTGGCCGAGTGTCTGGGGACAACGGTTCCCCACGCTGTGGCTCCAATGGTCTCCCAATGGTCCACGGGGGACCCGCCCAGTACGTTGAGCAACAACCATTACCAACTTAAGTATGACTCGCTATGGACGAAGTTGACCAGAGGCCTCGATCACCTTCTGCCCTACACCGTCCCAGCCTCCGCCAGTTCCACGACCGACGGTATCGGGCCGAAACTGGGTGAAGCGGACGACGCGGCCCGTCTTGACATTCAAGGTCAGCCCACGCACCCCGCTGCCAACAACGAGCAGCAGCCCGCGAACGACCTGAATGACGTCAACGACGCCATCACAGCTGCGACCGAGAGACCTAAGTGACCACCAACTCAGGCACCGATTCTGACCCGCTCAGAGACCGTATACGTGGTCCACCATAGGGTGGCCTGCCGGGTCCCGGGCACACGCGCCCGCGCACCGCCTCCCGCGCGCCAGCCCGACCGGCGCGCGGCCGCGGGCCGGTCGCGCAGCGACCAAGCGCGCAGCGCGCGCGGAGGGGGGCCGGCGGCAGTCGCAGGCCGACGGGGCGCACCCGTCGGGCCACCAAACCAGCGACCGCGCGCAAGTCCCCAGGGTGCCAGACCGGGCGACCCCCGCCCACCCTCCTCTCCCCCACCGCGATAGCTCCCCGCCCGGAGCCTCCCCCCGCCGTGCCGCCCCTCCCCTCCCCCCGCCGCTGGCTGCCCGCCCTCGCCGCCCTCCTCGGCGCCGCGCTGCTCTTCGCGCCGCTGCCCGAGGGCGCCGAGGGCCCCGCCTGGGTCGAGGGGGTGCTGCCGCCGCACGAGGCGCGGGCCCCGGCCGGCGGCCTGCTGGTCAGCCCCCTGCCCGCGCTCGGCGCCCGGGTGGCGCAGGGCGAGGCCCTGGCCGAGCTCGACCCCGCCGCGCTCGAGCTGCGCTTGGGCGCGCTGATGGTCGAGATCGACGCGCTGCGGGCCGCCTTGAGCGCGCGCGAGGCGGTGGTGGGGGCGCTGGGCGCGCGCCTGCCGGGCGGCGACCCCGCGCTCGAGGCCGCCCGGGCCGAGGCCAGCTTGGTCGAGGCCGCCCTGGCCCGGGCCGAGGGTGAGGCCGCGGCGCTGGGCGAGGCCCGGGCCGAGCTGAGCCTGAGCAGCCCGGTGGCTGGGGTGGTGGTGGGGGTGGCGCGGCGGGCGCCCGGCGACCGCGTCCTTTCTGGAGAGGTGTTGGTGACCGTCTTGCCCGACGGCCCCACCCGGGTGGTCGCGCAGCTGCCTGCGGCCAGCCTGCGCGGGCTGGCGGTCGATCAGCCGGCCGGGCTCTGGCCCGCCGAGGCCCGGCTCGGACGGTGGGCCGCGGTCGGGGCGACGGTCGAGGCGGTGGGCGGGGTCGCCGAGAACGGCGCGCTGCGCGTCGAGCTGCGCCCCGCGGCAGAGCTCGGGCCCGTGGGCACGCCCCTGCGGGCCCGGGTCGCGCTGCCCGCGCGCAGCCTGTGGTCGCGCCTCACCGGCCGGTGAGGGCGCGGCCGGTGGGTGGGGACCGCAGGTGACCGCCGCCGACGGCGACCGGCGCCCCGCCGCGCCTGGCCTCGGCCTCAGCGCCCACAGTTACCCATGAGGCTGATCTCGTTGATGAACAGCTCCATACCGTCGTTGAGATCATCGCCGTCCTGGTCGACGTACTGGTAGTTGGTGGCAAAGGTGCCGTTGAACAAGACCTTGCCCCCACCGGTGCGCACGATGGCGGCCTCGGCGCTCTCGGCGCCGTCGAAGGTGGCCAGCACCTCGCCCTCGCCGAGCATGGTCAGCACGTGGTGGTTGATGGCCCAGCCGCTGCTCTGGGGGTCGAGGGGGGCGGGGAAGGCCGAGGGGGCGGCGAAGAGGTCGACGCTGGCGCCAGAGGCGGGGAAGATCGGCCGCTCATCCCACTGATCGACGCCGGTGACGCCAAAGAGGCCGCCCCAGACCTCGGGCTCGCGGTGCAGGTCGGTCAGGCTGACGATGATCGGCACGCCAGCGTCGCGCAGGGCCTGGATCGCCGCGTGGGTCTCGTCGTCGGGCGTGTCTGCGGGCGCGTCGATGATGAGCAGGCCGACGTCGC
This sequence comes from Deltaproteobacteria bacterium, assembly GCA_016792625.1. Lineage (GTDB taxonomy): Bacteria > Myxococcota_A > UBA796 > UBA796 > UBA2385 > JAEUKK01. Next base: position 13,990 of record JAEUKK010000002.1, read on the forward strand.
CGGGGGCCAGGGCCTCGAGCAGCTCGTCTTCGTGGTCGGTGATGCGGGGGCTGCTGATGCCCAGGGCCGCCGCGGCCATGACCACCGGGTGCCGCGCGTCGTCGCCGCTCTCGCCGAGCCAGATCACCGTGGTCAGGCCGCTGCAGTCGGCGGGCGCGCCGCCGTCGCCGCCCTCGCCGGCCCCGCCGTCGTCGGTGAGGCCACCGCCGCTGTCCTCGTCGGCGCCGCCGCTGTCGACCGCCCCGGCGCTGTCTTCGCCCTTGTCGGTGGGCACGCAGGCGGCCCCGAGCACCAGGGGGAGGAGGAGGGAGAAGGAGCGGCGGAGGGGGTCGATGCGGGTCATGATGCGCCTCGTTCATTCAAGGACGGGAATGGAGAAGGAGCCCCGTGCGCCCACCGCGGCCGCGGGGGTGACGGGGAGGGCGCGACCGCGCCCGCTCCGCCGGGGAGCAAGGGGCGCCCGTCGCGTCGATTTCGGACCAGGGCGCACAAGCTGCACAGAATTCGATCCGCAGCCAACGAGGGCGAGCTTCGCCGTGCTGGGGCGCAGCCTCGTTGAGGATGAGCTGCTTGAGGCCGATCGCAGCGCGGCCCGGCCCCGCCTCGCGCGCGCCAGCCCGACCGGCGCGCGGCCGCAGGCCGGTCGCGCAGCGACCAAGCGCGGAGCGCGCGCGCAGAGGGCGGGCGCCGACGGCCGCCCGCGGCCGGCGGGGCGCCCAGACCGCGTACACACTTTGGTGGGGGCAGCCCCGGCGCCGCCCGACCTGCGGGTGATACGCGCGCGCCCCTACGGCGTCTGTGGAGGGTGGCTGTGACCGCTGGTGCGCTCTTCTCGGCCATCCTCGGCGCGGTGGCGCTGCAGCTCGTGATCTGGGCCGTGGTCCGGGCCCTTCGGCGACCGGCCGCGCCCGCCCCGAGCGCCCCGCGCCCCGAAGCGGCGGCGCCCACCCCCGATGACCGGGCCTGGCGCGCCGTGCGCGTGGTCGAACGCCAGCTTGAAGACGCCGCTGGCACGCAGCTCTCGCTGCACCTCGCGCCGACCGACGGCCGCCCGCTCGGGCCTGGGCTGCCCGGCCAGCACCTGAGCATCGAGGTGCCGGTCGCTGGCGGCCCGCCGCTGGTGCGCTGCTACTCTTTGTCGGGGCCCGCCGCGGCCGACCGGCTGCGCATCACGGTCAAGCGGGCCGGTCAGGCGTCGACGGCCCTGCATGAGCGGGCGGTGGTGGGGGATGTGCTGCGCATTCGCCCTCCGTCGGGGCGCTTCGTCTTCGCGCCTGACCCCGGGGCCACCCCCGTGCTGGTCGCCGGCGGCGTGGGGATCACCCCGCTGATCAAGATGCTGCACAACGGCGCGCTCGAGGGCGGGCGCCCCGCGCACCTCTACTATGGCGTGCGGGACCACCAAGAGCTCGCTTTTCGCGCCGAGCTGGCCGCCCTGCGCCGCGCCCACCCCGCGCTGCGGCTGACCGTGGTGTACAGCCGCCCCGACCCCGCCGCGCCGCCTGAGCTGCGCCCGGACGCTGTGGGGCACGTTGATCTCGACCTGCTCCGCCGGACCTTGCCCGCCGGCCGCCACCGCTTCTATGTCTGCGGCCCGCCGGCGATGATGGCCGCGCTGCTGCCGGCGCTCCGGGCTTGGGGCGTCGCCGAAGATGACCTGCGGGCCGAGGCCTTCGGGCCCGCCGCGCCCTCTGCCGCCCCGGCGCCGACCGCGGCCGCGCCCCAGCTGGTCCAGTTTGTGCGCAGCGGACGACAGGCCCAGTGGACGGGCCCGGGCACCCTGCTCGAGCTGGCCGAGGCGGCCGGCGTGGGGATGGACAGCGGCTGTCGCGCCGGGAGCTGTGGCACCTGTGAGGTCCGGCTGCGCAGCGGCGCGGTGTCATACCTGACCCCACCCGATTGGGCGCCGAGCCCGGGGGCCTGCTTGCCCTGCGTGGCCCGCCCCACCTCTGCTGTGGAGCTCGACGCATGAGCCAGCCCGACCCGCGACCCTCCCCCGAGGGGGCCCCACACGCGGGCGTGATCCGCCACGACGTGCTGCCGCTGGCCCTGGCCTTCTGCGCCTTGATCGGCCTGACCCTGCTGGTCGACGGCGCGCTGCACCTGCTCGGCGCGCGGGCGCTGGGCCGCTGGTTGGGCATCCCCGGCGTGCTGCTCATCGGGGTGTCCTTCCTCTACTCTGCGCGAAAGCGGCGCTTGATCCAATGGGGGCCGCCGGCGGGCCTGCTGCGGGCCCACGAGCTGCTCGCCTGGGCCGGCTCGGCGCTCATCCTCGTGCACGCGGGCGTGCACTTCGGCGCGGCCCTGCCCTGGCTGGCGGTGGTCGCGATGTTGGCCAACGTGGGAAGCGGCCTCACCGGCAAGCTGCTGCTGCGCCGGGCCCGCCAGCGGGTCGAGGCCACCCGCGCCCGCCTCGAGGCCGCGGGCCTGAGCGCCGCCGAGATCGACGCCCAGCTCACCTGGGACGCGGCGGCGGTCGACGTGGTGCAGCGCTGGCGGGCCGTGCACTTCCCGGTCACCGCGGCCTTCGGCCTGCTCGCGCTGGCGCACATCAGCGCGGCGGTGGTCTTTTGGGGGCAGCCATGAGCGCGGTCGCCCGCTGGTTGGTGCGGATCAACGTGGCCGCGGTGCTTCTGCTCGCCGCGGCCCAGCCCGGGCCGATGCTCGCGCCGGGCCCGCCCCAGGCCGCCCACGCCGCGATCAGCGGCGACTGCTTCACCTGCCACGCGCCCCTGGGCGGCCTCGCTGCGCAGCGCTGCGAAGACTGCCACCACGTCGAGGACATTGGCCTGCGCCTCGTCTCGGGCGAAGCGGCGCCCGCACGCCCCGCGGCCGCCGCCGCGCGCCCCGACCGCAGCTTTCACGCCGCCCTGCCCGCGCAGCCCTGCGCGAATTGCCACGCCGAGCACGGCGAGGTCGCCGCGCCCCGCTTCGACCACGCGCTGCTCAGCCCGGCCCAAGCCGACGACTGCGCCGCCTGCCACGCCGCGCCAAACACCGACCTGCACACCATGGTCGACCAGATCGAGGGCGGCTGCGCGAGCTGCCACGAGACCGCCGGCTGGGCCGAGGCCAGCTTTGACCACGCCTTGCTCGGCCCTGCGCAGGCGGCCGACTGCGCCGCCTGCCACGCGGCGCCAAACACCGACCTGCACGCCATGGTCGACCAGATCGAGGGGGGCTGCGCGAGCTGCCACGAGACCAGCGACTGGGCCGAGGCCAGCTTCGACCACACCCGCCTGCCGCCCGCGGCCCGCCGGGCCTGCGACCGCTGCCACGAAGCGCCAAATGACGGCCTGCACGCCGATCTGGGCGCGGCCGCCGCCGGCTGCGACAGCTGCCACCGCGTGGCCGCCTGGCGCCCGTCGACCTTCGATCACGACCGGCACTTCCGGCTCGACGGCGATCACCGGGCGCGCTGCGCCACCTGCCACCCCGGCGCACGCGCGGGCGAGGTGAACCTGCGCGCGGCCACCTGCTTTGGCTGCCACGAGCACCAGCCCGCCGACGTGCGCGCCGAGCACCGCGAGGAGGGCATCACCAACATCGACGACTGCGCCTCCTGCCACCGCAGCGGCGACGAAGGCGAGGCGGAGGGCCGCGGCCACGGCGGCCGCGCGCGCGGCCGGGATCGGGGGCGGGACCGCGGACGAGGCGAGGACGACGACGACTGAAGCTGCCCCCGCCACATGGCGGACGTGCCCCGCGATCAGCGTACCCGACGTCACTCTGGCACAACATCCGCCACCTGGCGGATGGCCCTTGGCCCCACCACCGGCGACTCCTGGGGTGCCGCAGCGCACCGCGGCCCCACCCCGGAGGACCCATGCTCCCGTTCTCGACCGACCTGCCCATCCACCCCGCCATCGTCCACCTGCCGCTGGGCCTCGCCCTCATCGTGCCCGCCCTGGCCTTCGCCCTGCTCTGGGCCCGACGGGGCGTGGCCCCCGGGGCGGCCTGGGCGGTGGTGCTGATTCAGGCGCTGGTCTTCGCCGGGGCCCTCGCCGCCGAGCAGACCGGCGAGCGTGATGAGGACCGCGCCGAGGCCGCCGGCGCCCCCGAGGCGGCGATCGAGGCCCACGAGGAGGCCGCCGAGGTCTTCGTCGCGCTCAGCGGCCTGACCCTGGGCGCCTTGGCCCTCGGGGTCGCGCTTCGCCAGCGCACCGCCGGCGCGCCCGCCCTCGGCCTCGCCGCCCTGCTCGCCCTGGGCGCGCTGGGCCAAGGCCTGCGCGTGGGCCACGCCGGCGGCGCCATCGTCTACGGCCCGCGGGCGGGGGCGCAGACCGCGGCCTGGCCGGCGGTCGGCGGCGAAGGTGGCGGCGAAGGTGGCGGCGAAGGTGGCGCCGCAGAGGGCGATGACGACGACGACGACTGAGTTCGGCCGCGCCTCAGCCCCGCGGCTCGGCCGCCGCGTCGAGCAAAACAGCGGCCAGCTCGGCCCGGCCGGCCACGCGGGCCTTGCGGTAGACCGCCCGCGCTTGGTCTTGGGCGGTGCGGGGGCTCGTGCCCCGCGCCGCGCCGATCTCGGCGATGCTGACGCCCTTGAGCAGCAGCCAAGCCACCTCTTGTTCGGCCGGGCTCAGGCGCCAGGCGCGCAGCTGGTCATCGACCACGTCCCCCGTGGCCCCGCCGGCAGCCCCGTTCGCGGGCCCCTCTTCGGCCGGCGCGGGGGCGACCAGGGTCGGCGCCACGGCCGCAGGGTCGGGTGCGGGGGCCTCGGGTCGCTCGGCGCGCTCTGCCCGCGCGGCCAAGGCCGCACGGAAGCCCTCGAGATCGGCCTGCAGCGCGGCCACCCGCGCCCGGGACCGCGCCCGCTCGGCCTGCAGCGTCCAGGCGAAGGCCCCGCCCACCGCCAGCACCGCCGCCCCCTCGCCCAAGGCGTGCAGCAGGGCGCCACCTTGGCGCAGGTCTTGCCACAGATCGAGCAAGAGCAGGCCCGCCGCTGGCAAGAGCAGGGCGGCCAGCGCCCAGGGCCGCGGCCCGTCTGCTGGCTGATCCACGGGGCCCCCTCGCGCAGGGCGGAGGGCGCCCACGCCGCGCGCCGGTATCGACCGGGGCGGCCGCGCTCAAGGTCGGTCGCCGCATGGCGCGCGCCAGCCCGACCGGCGCGCGGCCGCAGGCCGGTCGCGCAGCGACCAAGCGCGGAGCGCGCGCGCAGAGGGCGGGCGCCGACGGCCGCCCGCGGCCGGCGGGGCGCCCAGCCGGCGAGGGGAAGCTCAGCCCGCCTGCAGCACCGCGCCGCCCAAGAGCTGCAGATCGCGCAGATCAGCGTCGTGCAGCGCGCAGCCGCGCAGGCCCCCGCCGTCGAGGGTGGCGCCGACCAGCCGGGCCCCGCGCAGGTTGACCCCGTGCGCGTGGACCCGGAGCAGGCGCGCGCCCGACAGGTCGGCCCCCGAGAGATCGGCCCCATTCAGATCGACCGCCCGCAGGGTCGCCCCGCGCAGATCGACGCCCTGGAGGCGCGCCCCGCGCAGCTCAACGGCGCTGAGCCGGGCCCCGGGCAGGGCGGCCCCGACCAAAGAGGCGCCGTTGAGCTTGACCTCTTGAATGGTCAGCGCAGCGAGGGTGGCGCCGTCGAGGCGGGCCCCAGTGAGGTCGAGGCGACCCCACCGGATGGAGGTCGGGCTGCCCCCCTGGGTCGGCGGGCTGGGCACGCGCAGCCCCCGCAGGTCGACCCGCCCGAGCAGGGCCGGGCCCTCGACCACCTCGCCCCGCCACAGGGCCGCGATCATCGCCAGGGCCTCGGGGTCGTCATCGACGCCGGGCAGCTCGACCTCGTCGAGCTCGACCCCCTCGAGGCGGCAGGTGCGCAGCTCGGCGCCGCTCGCGGTGGCCCCGGCGAGACGCGCGCCGCTGAGGTCAAAGTCAGCGAGGCCGCAGCCCCGCAGGTCGAGGCCGCGCAGGTCTTGGCCCACCAACGAGGCCCGCGCCCGCCCCCAGGCCACCCCCTCGGTCGGCCGCGCCTCGGCCGCCGCGCGGAAGGCCGCCCGGTCTGCGCGCAGCAGCGCCGCCCAGCCGGCCGCGTCACCCAGCTCCAGCACCATGCCCTGCCCCCCGCCTGCCCGCTGGACCGGCCCCCTCAGGTGGTCTCAGACCCTTCGCTCTTCGGCTCACGCCGGTCGACCGCCTTGCCGCCCACCGGGGCGACCGCGGCCTTGGCCGGGGCGAGCTGCCGCTCAGAGCGCAGCTCTTTGACCCGCACCTGGGACTGCTTGGACAGCACGTCGACCTGCCCGATCATCGCGCTGATGCCATCTTTGCTGCCCTTCCGACCCGTGACGCCCATATTGGCCTCGATCTCGGCGGCCGAGAGCTCTTCGGGGTCGCCCGCGCCGCCCTTGACCTTGTTGGCGATGTCGTAGCCGGCCCCGTAGACCGCCTCGACCGAGGGGTGGTCGACGCCGAGGTTCTTCGCCGCGTCGCCGAGGCGCCACATGTACTTGCCGGCCTTGTACGCCGCCTCGCCCAGCCAAGAGTCGTGGCGGCCGACCTCTTTGCGCACGTCGGCGTGGTTCTCGATGACGGCGTTGAGCATGGCCCGCTTGTCTTGCTGCAGCGGGCGGCCGATCTGCAGGGCCACCACGGTGTGGTTGACCGCGCCGTCGGTGACATAGGCCTCGTTGGCGTAGAGGCTGGCCTCGGCGAGAAGATTGCGCAGCTCGGCGTACTCGGCGTCGAGCTCGGCTTTGACGTCGTCGGCTTTGCGGGTGCCGGCGCTCAGCTCGGTCTGCAGGGCCCGGCAGGCCCGGCGCCGCTGGGCGATGGCCTGCAGCTTCTGCTCGTAGACCCGGTTCGACGCGGCCATCTGGCGGTCTTCGACCTGGCCGTGGCTCGGGTCGCCGCTGAGGCCATTGTCGTAGTGGGCGGCGGCGTCGAGCTGCTGCACCCCGGTGCCCGGCGCGGCGTCGGCGAGCTGCTGCACCTCGTCGGCCTGGCTCTCCATCGGGGCGAAGGAGCGCATCATCTCGAGCAGCATGGTCTGGCGCCAGGTCTCGTAGCGGGCCTCGGCTTGGACCATCATCTGGGCGGCCTCGGCCCCCGCCTCGTCGTCGCGGGAGTGACCCGCGGCCACGATGTCGTTCTTGTACTCTTGCCACTCGGCGGCGGTCATGTAGCGACGCACCTTGACGTGGGCCCAGATCTCTTGGCTGTCGGCGTCACCCTTGCGGGCCGCGGCGCCGCTGAGCCCCTTGCGGCCCTTCTCGACCTGGGTCGGGTCGGTGGCCGACTTGGCGCCCATCACCGCCTCGCCGAACTCTTGGCTGGTGGCGACCGAGGGCTTGCCGTCGGGGCCCTCGACCGACACGCCGGCCCCGTGCATGAAGTCCATCGCGTAGACGTTGACGTCGTAGGTGACACCGGGCTCGCGGTTGAACTTGAAGCCAGACCGCGGGGCCTTAAACTCGGCGTTAAACGCCGGGACCGCAAGCTCAGTGGCCGCGCCCTTGAGGTTCACGTCGATGTCAGAGGTCAGCGTCGTGCTGCCCGCCGCGGCCCACTCTTTGAGCGCGTCATCGGGCAGGCGGGTGCCGGCGGTGGGGAAGTAGCCCTTGTAGCGGACCTGGGGGTAGGGGCTCGCCAAGGTGAACGGGTCTTCGCCACTTTTGGGCAGCTTGCCCTTGACGACGCGAAGGACCTGGTCGTGGTCCCACTGCCGGAACTCCCACAGCTTCTTCATCAAGGTCTTGCGGACCTCGAGGTTGCCGTCGCCGGTGGTCAGCTCGGCCTTGGCCTCGTGCCAGCTCTCGTCGAGGGCCGACTGCAAGATCTTGGCGGGCACGGCGCTCTGGGGGTCGATGGCCTGCACGGTCTTCATGTCGAGGTGGTGCAGGTCGGTCGCCTTGAGGTTGCCCCCGTTGAGGGTGACGTCTGCGGCGGCCTTCTCGTCGGCGGTAAAGGCGAGGCCGGCGAAGCCACGCTCATCGACCTTGGTGTCGGCGGTCGAGGCCTGGTCGGTGCCGAGGAAGGCCTTGGCCTTGCTGTCCCACCGGGCGCTGCCCCGGGCGCCGCCCGCGCTGAGCCACTGCTTGCTGACCGGATCGTAGGAGTTGAAGGTCGCCGGGAGCGCCGGCGCGGAGGGCCCCGCGTCGCCGCCGCTCGGGGGCGTCGGCGGGATGAGGCTGCCCATGCCCTGGGGGCTGGCCGCGGTCGAGGGCGCCGGGCCCGCCTGGGTCTGGGCTTGGCTCTCGGGGCTCGCGCTCGTGACCGTGCTGACCGGCTGGACCGTCTCCATCGCTGTACCCCCGCCTGCGCCCGGTGTTCGCGCCCGGTCTTCGCGCCCGGTCTTCGCGCCCCCTGACCCGGTTGGCGGGCTGGGCGCGGGCCGACCCGCAGGGGCCAGCCTATGTCAGGCGCTGGCCCCCGGCGCGCAGATCCGGGGCGCGGATCGCGAAAAAGCCCGCGGCCCGCGCGCGCTTAGGCCGGGCGACCACCCGGGCCGCGCCAGTTGCGCAGCTGCTCGTCGGTGTACACGACCTCGACCTCGTCGATCTCGCGCAGCAGGGCCCGGTCGACCTTGGCGCCGGCGAGCAGGTCGCCGAGCTCATCCACGTCGTCGGCGGTGGCGTCGTCGGCGCCCTGGGCGGCCACCAGCTCTTGCACCCGCCGGTTGGCCGCGGCGAGCTGGGTGGCCAGGCTGACCAGCAGCACCCGGCGCAGGGCCGCGCCACGCGGGCTGGCCTCGGTGAGCAGGCGCTCGTAGGCCGCGCGATCAAGCGCCACCGCGCCGACCTCGCCGACCGCGAGGCAGGTCGCCGAGCGCGCCGCCCCGTCGATCAGCGCGAAGTGCCCGACCAAGGTGGGGGCCCGCTGGGTGTCGACCGGCCGCTGCCCGCCCCGGCCGTCGGCCCGCATCACCTCAACCGCGCCCAGCAGCAGCAAGAAGAGCTGGTCGGCCGGCTCACCCTCGGCGCAGAGGCGCTCGCCCGCCCGCAGGCGCAGCGGGGCGACATTGCCGAAGGCCGAGGCGAGATCGACGGGCTGCACGTCATCGATGCCGAGCTGGGCGAGCAGCCGCCCGCAGTGTTCGACCAAGGTGGCCATCAGGCACCCCCAAACAGCCGCGCGAGGCGGGCCTTAATCCCGGTGGGAGCGGGCGTCTCGGCGGCCGAGGGTGCCGCGGAGGACACCGGGGAGGGCGCCGCAGAGGAGGAGGACCCGGCCAGCGCCGGGCGACCGGCGGCCTGGTCTTCTTCGCGCCAGATCCCCTGCAAGGCTTGGTTGGTCTTGCGGATTCGCCGGGTGAGCGTGCCGAGCAGCTGACGTTCGAGCGCGGCCACCGCCGGGCTGCTGGCCCCGCGCCGGAGCGTGTCGGGCCCGACCAGCAGGCCCACCCCGCCGACCACCGCGGTCACGTCCGCGCTGCGGCGCTGGCCCCGCCCGAGCAAGGCGAGCTCACCGACCAGCTCGCCGGGGTGCACCTCGCCCAGCGCCCGCGAGGCCGCGCCCAGGCCCACGCTGGCGGCGAGCTTGCCGCTGAGCAAGAGCAGGGCCTGATCGGCCGGCTCACCTTCACGAAAAAGCAGCTGACCCGCCCGCAGCCGACGGGGCTCGCCGAGCAGGGCGAGCTCAGCGAGCGCGCCCGGGGGCAGGCCCCGGAAGCCCGGCAGGGCGTCGAGCAGCGCGGTCAGCTCGGCCGCGCCCACGGTCGTCTCGGCCGACATGGCCCTCCTCTGCCGCGCCCCGCAGGGTTGGGCGCGTGCACCGCCGCATGACCCGCCTTGGAGCCCAGGTCAAGGCCAGGGCGGGCCGCGGCCGGCCAACGGGCCGCTTCGTGACTCCGTTCGGATACACTAAGGCAGGTGGCCGCGCCCGGCCCCGTGGAGCCGCACGTGAGCACCCGCATCATCCCGGTCGATGCCTTTGACTTTGTTGTGTTCGGTGGCACCGGCGACCTCGCCCGGCGCAAGCTGCTGCCGGCGCTCTACCACCGCATGCAGGACGGCCAGATCCCCGAGGGCAGCCGCATCATCGCCGCCTCGCGCGACGAGCTCGACTCGCCGGCCTACCGCAGCCTCGTGCTCGGCGCCATCGAGAGCAGCGTGCCCGACGATGTTCGCGACACCGAGCTGCTCGAGCGCTTCTTGGCCTGCTGCCACCACGTCACCGTCGACGCGGGCTCGGAGCTCGGCTGGGCCGCCCTCGCCGACCTGCTCGCCGGCCGCGAAGATCGTGTGCGCGCCTTCTACCTCGCCGTCGCCCCCCGCTTTTTTGGGCCCATTTGTGAGCGGGTCGGCCAGAGCCGCCTGGTCACCCCCAAGAGCCGGGTGGTCATCGAGAAGCCCATGGGCCGCGATCTCGAGAGCTCGCGCCTGGTCAATGACGCGGTGGGCGCTGTCTTCAGCGAGAGCCAGGTCTTCCGCATCGATCACTACCTGGGCAAAGAGACGGTGCAGAACCTGATGGCCCTGCGCTTCGCCAACGCGCTCTTTGAGCCGCTGTGGGGCGCGGCGCACATCGATCATGTGCAGATCACCGTGGCCGAGACCTTAGGCGTCGGGGGCCGCGGCTCGTACTACGAGACCGCCGGCGCGCTGCGCGACATGGTGCAAAACCACCTGCTGCAGCTGCTCTGCCTCGTGGCGATGGAGCCCCCCGAGTCGTACACCGCCGACTCGGTGCGCGACGAGAAGCTCAAGGTGCTCAAGGCCCTGCGGCCGATCACCATCGAGAACGCCGCCCAGCTCACGGTTCGCGGCCAGTACATGGGCCTGTCGACCGCGCGTGACCGCATCCCCGCCTACACCGAAGAGGCGGGGGTTGCCCGCAGCCGCACCGAGACCTTCGTGGCGATCAAGGCCGAGGTCGCCAACTGGCGCTGGGCGGGCGTGCCCTTCTACTTGCGCACCGGCAAGCGCCTGCCGAGCCGCGTGTCTGAGATCGTCGTGGCCTTCCGCCCGATCCCCCACAACATCTTCCCCGCCGGCTCGGGCGCGGTGCAGGCCAACAAGCTCGTGCTGCGGCTGCAGCCCGACGAGGGCGTCAAGCAGTGGGTCATGATCAAAGACCCGGGCCCCGGCGGCATGCGCCTGCGCCACGTGCCCCTCGACATGAGCTTCGCCGAGGCCTTTGGCATCCGAAACCCCGACGCCTACGAGCGCCTGCTCATGGACGTCGTGCGCGGCAATCAGACCTTGTTCATGCGCCGCGACGAGGTCGAGGCGGCCTGGCGGTGGATCGACCCCATCCTCGAGGCCTGGGAGAACGAGGGCACCGCGCCCAACGCGTACACGGCGGGCACCTGGGGCCCGACGCGCTCGGTCGCCCTCATCGAGCGCGACGGCCGCACCTGGCATGAGGAGACGGTCTGAATGGCGCCGCTGACGCTGGAGTGGCGAACCTTTGCGGGGCCCGACGCGCTCGCGCACGCCTTGGCGGAGGAGGCGGCGGCCCGCCTGCGGGCGCAGCTGGCCGAGACCGGCCGCGGCCGCCTCATCCTCTCGGGCGGGAGCACCCCCCGGCGGATGCTCGCCGCGCTCGCCGCGCAGCCCCTCCCCTGGGCCCAGATCGAGCTGTGGCTGGCCGATGAGCGCGCGGTCCCCGTCGAGCACCCCCGCAGCAACCTCGGCGCCCTGCGCGCGGCCCTGCGCGGGACGCCCGCCGCGGCGGCGCCCCTCGTCGACATGAGCGCGCCTGAGGGTGTTGTGGTCGAGTCGATCGCGGCCGAGGTCGCCCAGCGCCTCGCCGGGGCCCCGCCGGCCGCCCTGACCGTGCTGGGCATGGGCGCAGATGGGCACACCGCCAGCCTCTTCCCCAATGGCGACACCCTATCGACCGCCCTCGACCCGCGCGCAGCCCCCACGGTGCTCGCGCTGCGGGCGCCTGGGGCCCCCGAGCCGCGGCTGAGCCTCAACCGCGCCGCGCTGCTCCACACCGGCGCGGTGGCCCTGCACATCGAGGGCGCCGAGAAACGCGCGGTGCTCGACGCCGCGCTCAAGGCCGAGGCCCCCCCTCCGGTGGTCGAGGTCCTCCGCGGGGCCGCTGCGCCCCTCACCGTCTGGTGGTGCCCTGACCCCGCCTGATCCCTTCGCGATCAACCTGCGCGTCGCCTCCTAAGGCCCCCGGAGCCCTGAGATGAGCACCCACCCCGTCGTCGCCGCGGTCACCGACCGCCTCGCCGCGCGCAGCCGGGGGGCCCGCGCGGCCTACCTCGCGGCGCTCGCGGCCCAGCGCCGGCCCGCACGGCGGCGCGCCCAGCTCGCCTGCGGCAACCTCGCCCACGGTTTTGCCGCCTGCGGGGCCGAAGACAAGGCCCGCCTCGCCGGCGAACAGACCCCCAACCTCGGGATCGTGACCGCGTACAACGACATGTTGTCGGCCCACCAGCCCTTCGCGACCTACCCCGACCAGATCAAGGACGTGGCCCTCGCCCTCGGCGCGACGGCCCAGGTCGCGGGGGGTGTGCCGGCCATGTGCGACGGGGTGACCCAAGGCCAGCCGGGGATGGAGCTGTCGCTGCTGTCGCGCGACCTCATCGCGCTGTCGACCTGCGTCGCCCTCTCGCACGACATGTTCGACGGCGCGCTTTACCTCGGGGTGTGCGACAAGATCGTGCCGGGGCTGCTCATCGGCGCGCTGGCCTATGGCCACCTGCCCGGGGTCTTCGTGCCCGCCGGCCCGATGCCCAGCGGCTCGACCAACGACGAGAAGGCCGCGGTGCGCAAGCGCTACGCCGAGGGCAAGGCCAGCCGCCAAGAGCTGCTCGCGTCCGAGGCGGCGGCCTACCACGCGCCGGGCACCTGCACCTTCTATGGTACAGCCAACAGCAACCAGCTGTTGATGGAGTGTTTGGGCCTGCACGTGCCTGGCGGCACCTTCGTCAACCCGGGCACCCCCCTGCGGGCGGCCCTCACCGCCGACGCGGTGGCGACCGCCCTGCGCCTCGTCGCCGAGGGCGGGCCGGGCGTCGGCGAGATCATCGACGAGCGCGCCATCATTAACAGCGTGGTCGGTCTTTTGGCCAGCGGGGGGAGCACCAACCACGCCCTGCACCTCGTGGCCATCGCCGCCGCCGCCGGCCTGCGCCTCGAGTGGGAGGACATGGACGCCCTCTCGGCGGTCGTGCCCCTGCTCATGCGGGTCTACCCCAACGGCTCCTCTGACATCAATCACTTCACCGCTGCGGGCGGCCCGGGCACGCTGATCGGGGCGCTGCTCGACGCCGGCCTGCTGCACGAGGGGGTCCAGACCATCGCCGGTCCGGGCCTGCGCCGCTACGCGGTCGAGGCCAAGCTCGACGCGACGGGTCAGGTCGAGCGCATCGCCGCCCCGGAGAGCAGCCTCGCGCCGAGCGTGCTGCGGGGGCCCGCGGCGCCCTTCCGCCCCGACGGCGGCATGCGCCGGGTCGTCGGCCCGCTGGGCCAGGCCATCTTCAAGTCCTCGGCGGTGGCCGAGGACCGCCTGAGCATCACCGCCCCGGCCCGGGTCTTCGACAGCCAAGAGGCCCTGGCCGCCGCCTTCGCCGCGGGCGCGCTGACCGGCGATCTCATCGCAGTGGTGCGCTTTCAGGGGCCCCGGGCCAACGGCATGCCCGAGCTGCACGGCCTGACCCCCGCGCTCAGCGTGCTCCAAGATCGCGGCCAGCGCGTCGCCCTGGTCACCGACGGCCGCATGTCCGGGGCCAGCGGGAAGGTGCCCGCGGCCATCCACCTGAGCCCCGAGGGGGCGCTGGGCGGCGGCATCGCCAAGCTGCAGGACGGCGACCTGCTGCACCTCGACGCGCACAGCGGCCGGCTCGACGTGCTGGTGCCCGCGGCCGAGTGGGAGGCGCGCCCCTTGGCCCGCCCGCCCGCGCCCGCCCGCGGCTACGGCCGCCCCCTGTTCGGGCCGATGCGCGCCCAGGCCCTGCCCGCCGAGCGCGGGGGTGGCGTGCTGCCCGACGTCCCCGCCGATCCCCTGCCCTCCCCTGCCGTCGATGGAGACCCCCGATGACCGCCCCCTCCGCCGCGGGGCCCCAGGCGGGCCTGCGCGGGCTGCTCTCCCGCGCCCCGGTGATCCCCGTCCTCATCGTCGATGACGCCGATCTGGCCATTGATCTCGCCGAGACGCTGGTCGAGGGCGGCCTGCCCGTGCTCGAGCTGACCTTGCGGACGCCGGCGGCCCTGCGCGCGGTGGAGCGGATCGCCGCGCACGTCCCCGGGGCCATCGTCGGGACGGGCACCGTCCTGCGCCCCGATGACCTGAAGGCCAGCGCCGACGCCGGGGCGGTCTTCGCGGTCTCTCCGGGCCTGAGCCCCGGGCTCTTGGCCGCGGCGGCGCGCGCTCCCCTCCCCCTGCTGCCGGGGGTGGCCACGATCAGCGAGGCGATGACCGCGGCCGAGCAGGGTTTTGACACGCTCAAGCTCTTCCCCGCGGCGCCGATCGGCGCGCTGCGCCTGCTGCCGGCTTGGGCAGGCCCGCTGCCCGCCCTGCGCTTCTGCCCGACAGGAGGGGTCCGCGCTGAGGAGCTGCCCGCCTACCTCGCGCTGCCCAACGTCATCTGCGTCGGGGGCAGCTGGGTCGCCACGCCGGCGCTGATCGCCGGACGCCAGTGGTCCGAGATCCGGGCGCGGGCGGCAGAGGCCTCCTCCACCGGCGCGCGGCGAGGATAGAGCCCCGCGTCCCCGACCCCGGAGGCTCCATGCGCCCGCGCCCCACCTCCGGAACGCCCCGCCGCACGCTGCAGTCGCCACTGTACCCACCAGCGTACCTGCCACTGTACCTGCCACTGTACCTGCCGCTGGCCGGCCTGCTCGCCGCCTGCGCCGGCCCGGCCCCCAAGGGCGCGCGCGGCGCGGGGGCCGACAGCGGCGCGCCCGAAGCGTCCGAACCGACGCGCAGCACGCTGCCCGACGTGATGGACATCGACCGCCTGCTCGCGCACCTCGACGCGCTGGACGCCCTCTCCGCGGCCTCAGCCCGCAGCCGCGTGCTCGGCAGCGCCGCTTTTGACCAGAGCGCCGACTACGTCCAGGGCGCGCTCGAGGGCGCTGGCTACAGCGTGCAGCGCGTGCCCTTCACCCATGGCGTGTGGTCCGAGACCGGGCCCGGGGTGCTCGCGGTCGGGGGCCTCAGCGACCTCGCCGCGGGGGTCGACTACCAGAACTTCGGGCGCAGCCCGCCGGGCCGGGCGACCGGGCAGCTGCTCCCGGTCGACATCCAGCTGCCCCCGCCGGGCGGCACCAACTCCACCGACAGCGGCTGCCAGGCCCGCGACTGGGATGATTTTGAGCCCGGCGCGCTGGCCCTCCTGCAGCGGGGCGGCTGCAGCTTCTCCGAGAAGCTCGCCATGGCCGAAGCGGCGGGCGCCGCCGGTGTGATCCTCTTCAACGAGGGCCAAGCCGACCGCCGGGGCCTCGTTGAGGGGCAGCTCGACGACGTGCTCGCCCACAGCGTGCCCGTGCTCGACGCCACCACAGCCGTGGCCGAGGCCCTGCTCGAGCGCATGGCGGTGGGCCCGCTGACCGTGACCATCGAGGCCCAGGTCGCGGTCGAGCGCTTCCCCACGGTCAATTTGCTCGCCGACCTGCCCGGCCAGACCGCCGATCTGGTGGTCATCGGCGCCCACCTCGACTCGGTGGCGGCGGGCCCGGGCATCAACGACAACGGCAGCGGCACGGCCACCGTGCTCGAGCTGGCCTTGCAAGCCGCAGCCCTGCGCGCGGCCGGCGAGCCCGACCCACGCGACACGCTGCGCTTCGCCTTTTGGGGCGCCGAAGAAGAGGGGCTGATCGGCAGCTTCGCCTATGTGCGCGGGCTCGACGAGCTCGCCTTGGCCGCCCATGTGGCCAACCTCAACTTCGACATGTTGGCCAGCCCCAACGGCCTGCGGGCGGTCTACGACGGGGATGGTGACGCCCGGCTCGGCGGCGCCGAGGCCCCGGCCGGCAGCGCGGTGCTCGAGGCCCTGTTCACCGACCACTTCGAGGCGCGCGACCTGGACTGGTCACCCACCGCCTTCGACGGCCGCAGCGACTATGGCCCGTTCATCCTGGCCGGAGTGCCCGCTGGCGGTCTCTTCTCGGGGGCCGAGGTCGACAAGTCGGCGCACGAGGCGCTCATCTACGGCGGCGCCGCGGGCGAGCCCCTCGACGCCTGTTACCACCGGGCCTGCGACGGCGTCGAGAACATCGACCCTGTGCTCTTGCTCGAAATGGCCGAGGCCGCCGCGGCGGCCACCGCCGGCGCCGCTGACCTCGCGCCCTTCGTGGCCGACCGGGCCCGCAGCGCGCCGCCGCGGCACCACGACCTCCCCTACGTGGGGGGCTGCGACGGGGCCCGACCGGCCCGCTGAGACGGCCGATCACCCCGCTGCTCACCCTTCCAACCGAACCCATCCGAACCCATCCGAACCCACCCGAACCCATCCGAACCCATCCGAACCCGCCCGAACCCGCCCGCTGGAGCTCCCCGTGAACACCCTGCTGCTCGCCCTCAGCCTCGGCCTGGCCCCCGCCCACGCCATGAAGCTCTCCAGCGCCGACATCGCGCCCGGCGCCAAGATCGCTGATACCCACGTCTTTTCGGGCTTCGGCTGCACCGGCAAAAACCAGTCGCCGGCCCTGAGCTGGTCTGAGGCCCCCAAAGAGACCCAGAGCTTCGCGGTGCTGGTGCACGACCCCGACGCGCCCACCGGCGGCGCCGGCTGGTGGCACTGGGTGGTCTATGACCTGCCCGCGAGCACCACCGGGCTGCCGGCCGGCGTGGGCGACAAGCTGCCCGCAGGGGCCAAGCAGGGCCCGACCGACTTCGGCGCGCCCGGCTGGGGTGGCCCCTGCCCGCCGCAGGGCGACAAGCCGCACCGGTACAATTTCACCGTCTATGCCCTGAAGGTGACCAAGCTCGACCTGCCGCCGAACGCGACGGCCAGCCTCATCGGCTTCATGGTGAACGCCAACAGCATCGCCAAGGCCGAGCTCCAGGGGGTCTACGGGCGGTGAGCGACGCGGGCGACAGCGCAGCGGGGCCGGCTGGCGAAGGGTCGCGGCCATTGCCATCGGTTCAGGTGCACCTGACCCTGCTCGCTTGCGCCCTCACCGTGCTGCCGGTCGCCGTCTTCGGCCTGAACGAGCGCCGGGTCTGGCAGATCGAGGCCGAGGCCCACGCCGACGCCGAGCTCGACCAGCACGCGAGCCAGATCGCCGAGAGCCTCCGCATCTTCATCGCCGGCAAAGAGCAGCTGCTCGGCGCGCTGGCCGGCGGCTTCGGCAGCACCCCCGACTGGAGCCCCGCCGCCCTTCAGGTGCCCCTCGACGCCCAGGTCAGCGGCAGCGGGGCCTTCAGCGCGGTCTACGTGGCCGACGCCGCGGGCCTCTCCCTGGCCGTCGCGCCGCCCCTGCGCAGCGACGGCCGCCGCCTGCTGCCCGGGGTCGACTACAGCGACCGCGACTACATGCAGCGGCTGCAGGCCACCGGCCAGCTCGCCTGGGGGGCGGCGCAGCGGGGCAAGCAGCTGGGCCTGCCCAACCTCATGGTCGGCGTGCCGATCCGGGCCCCGGGGGACGGCGCCCTGCGCGGCGTGCTCGGCGCCGCGATCGGCCTCGACGAGCTGCAGCAGCTGGTGGGGCGGGCCCGGGGCCTGCATGGGGCCGGGCGGGCGGTGCTCCGAAACAGCGCCGGCGCGGTCGTGATCGACACGGCCGGTCGGCTGCCCCCGTTGAGCGAGGCGCCCGCGGGCAGCGTCTGGGCCACGGCCTGCGCGGGCCCACCGCCCGCGAGCCCCCGCTCTGAGATCGGCGCCGACGAGCGGGGCCTCTCGCAGCGGGCGCGCTGCGACACGCTCTCCCTGGGCGGCGAGCGCTTGGTGTTGATCAACACCTTGCCTACCGCCCACGTCTCGGCCGAGGTCGACAAAGCCACGGGGCGGATCGGCGCCGCGGCGCTGCTCGCGGCCGGCCTCGCCATCCTCGTCGCCAACCTCGCCGCCTGGGTGGTGGCCCGCCGGGCCCGCCGCATGGTGCAGCTGGCCGAGGCGGTCGGCCGCGGTGACTACAGCTTCCGGCCGACGCCGCCGGATCACCTGCGCTCCCGCGAGGGGCAGGCGGTGCGGGTCGAGCTGGTGCGCGCGCTCGAGCGCCTGCAGAGCACCGAGGCCGAGCTCAAAGCCGCCGTGCACCACCTCGAGCTGGCCCAGCAGCGCATCACCCCGCTGGCCGAGGCCTGGGAGCAGGCCGGCGTGGCGATGGAGATCTGGTCGCCGACCGGCCAGATCGAGGCCGCCAACCCGGCCAGCCTCGCGCTCTCGGGCCCGGCCCGCCTCAGGCCCGGGGCCCCCGCGCCCCTGGCCAGCGTGCGGGTGCCCGCCGATGGGCCGACCCTGCTCGAGCGCGGGCGCGCCGGCCAGCCCTGGCGGGGCGAGTGGCAGAGCGCGATCCGCGGCGAAGAGCGCGTCGAGGACATCAGCCTCAGCCCCGTGCACGACCCCTCGGGGGCCTTGCGCTGGATCGTCGTCGGCCGCCGCGATCTCACCGAGCAGCGCCGCGCCGAGACCGCCGCCCAGCAGAACGCGCGCCTCGCCGCCATCGGCACCCTCGCCGCAGGGGTCGCCCACGAGGTGAACAACCCGCTGACCGTCGTCGCCGGGGCCCTGCAAGCCTGGGAGGCCGCCGATGACCCCGAGGTGGCCCCCACCGACGAGCTGCGGCGGGCCCGCGCCGACGCTCTGCGCGGGGTCGATCAGGTGCGGGCCATCCTGCGCAGCCTGCTCGAGCTGGGCGGGGGCGTCGGCGGCGCGCCGGTCGCGCCCAGCGCCGTCTCCCTCAGCGAAGCGGTCGAGCTGGCGATCGGGCAGGTCGCCGCCCGCCGCGGCCAGCCCCCCTCAGCGGCGGGGGTGCTCGACGGGCTGCCCCGGGTGGCGGCCCGCCCGGGTGAGCTCATCCAAGTGCTCGTCCAGCTCATCGACAACGCCGAGGCGGCGCGGGCGGCGGCCGGCCCAGACGCCCCGGCGGTGCGCCTGCACGCCCGCCGCGAGGCCGAGGTGGTCCTCCTCGAGATCAGCGATCCGGGGCCGGGGATGGACGCCGAGACCCTCTCCCGCGTCTTCGACCCCTTCTTCTCCACCCGCACGGTGGGCGCTGGCCAGGGCCTGGGCCTGCCGCTCAGCCGCAGCCTCGTGCAAGGCATGGGCGGCGCCCTCGAGCTGCGCTCGACCCCAGGGGCCGGCACGACCGCCGCCCTGCACCTGCCGGTAGCCGGGCCGCAGCTCGACCGCGCCTCGATGCGCGAGCCCACGGCGCCCGCGCCGGCCCCCCGCGTGGCGCCCCGCCGGGTGCTGGTGGTCGATGATGACCCGCCCGTCGCGCGGTCGGTGGCCCGGATGCTGCGCGGGCACGACGTACACATCGCGATCGGCGGCGAAGAGGCCCTGCGGCGCTTGGCCAACGAGCGCTTCGAGGTCGTGCTCTGCGACGTGATGATGCCCGAGATCGACGGGCCCAGCCTCTTCGCCTACGCGGCCCGCGGCTGGCCCGAGCTGGCCGAGCGCTTCGTGTTCATGACCGGGGCGAGCACCTCGGCCCAGGTGGGCGCGGCGCTGACCGCCAGCGGCCGCCCCGTGCTGCAAAAGCCCCTCGACGCGGGCGCCCTGCGCGCGGCGATCGAAGAGCTGCCCGCGCGCTGACCCGGGCCGCCCCGCGCCGTGAAGAGCGCCCACCGCCTGCGCTTCACCGCAGCCGCGCGCAGCCCGCCGCGAGGCCCTCGGCGGCGCCGGTGGGGTCAGCCCCAGGGCCAAGCCAGGCCAACAACGCGGGCTCTGCGGCGGGCCCACAGCCGGCGTAGCGGGCCCAGGCCCCGCCGGCGCCGGCCGCGTAGGCCGCCGTGGGCGCGCAGGCCCCCGCCTCAGCGGCGACGGTGGAGGGGTCGAGCAGGGGCCGGGGCGGGTGGCGGCCGTCATTGGACGCGGTCCAGATCTGCCAGCGGCCGCGGCCGGCGCAGACCCCCGCCCAGACCGAGGGCGGCAGCGAAGCAGCGTGCTGCACGTCACCTTCGGGTCGGAAGGCCCCGTGCGCCCGCTGCCCCGCCGCCCAGCCGGCCCGCGCGCCCAGGCCCGGAGCGCCCGCCTCGGCCCCGACCCGGTCGAGGCCATCGAGCAGCGCGGCCAAGCCCGGGGCCGCCTCACCCTGATCGCTGAGCAGCGCGCGCCCCAGGCCCTCGGCGAGCAGCGCCTGCTCCACCGGATCGGGCAGGGCCGCCGCCGCCGCCGCGACCCGCCCCCGGTGGGCGTCGAGGCCCTCCGCCACCAGCCCGAGGCCCAGCCGGCGGCCGAGCTCGTGCGCATGGTCGAGGCGACAGTCGGGCAAAGGGTCGTCATGCCCCTCGACAAAGCCCACCGCCGCGTCAATGTCGACGCCGCGCCCCTGGGCACGCAGCAGGGGCTGGGGCGGCTGGCCGAGCGGCACCACCTTGTCGGCCCAGCCGTCGTGCAGGTAGGCCCGCAGCCCGACCAGCGCGGTGTTTGGGCCCGCCCAGCGCCCAAAACGCAGGCCCAGACCGATGAGCAGCAGGCCCAGCAGGCCGAGGCGGCTCAGCGCGCGGGCCGGCGCCCAGGCCCAAGGCCAAGCCGCGCCCAGCGCCGCCCCGAGGCCGAGGATGGGGATGAGCGGCGTGCGATAGCGCAGGTTAAAGGCGCCGTTGACGTAGAGATCGGGCAGGTTGCTCCACAGATCGTAGCGCAGCAGGTAGACGCCGAGCAGCACGGCGAGGCAGCCGGGCACGATCAGCGCGCCCACGGGCCCCGGCCGGTCGGCCCCCCACCGCCGCTGGGCCAGCAGGCGGGCGGCGCCGGCGAGGCCCAAGATCCAGAGTAGCGCCCAGTATGGTCCACCCCATATCTGTGGGCCATAGTCGGGCGGGTCCCAGAGGTGGGCCCGCAGGTAGGGCCCAAAAAGCCAGTCGACCATCTGATCGGCGGGGGCGATGGACAGGCGCGTCCACCAGTCCAAAGTCGCGTCGGTGTCATTCGGCCGCTCACCATAGTAGGCGAACCAGGGCCACATCCCGAGGACCGCCGCCGGCAACAAGCCCAGCGCCGCGCCGACCCGGGCGACGACCCGTCGGGCGTCGAGCGTGGCCAGCAGCACCAGGGGCGCGCCCCAGGCGCTGGTCTGCCCGAACCAGAGGCCCGCGCCGAGCAGCAGCCCGCCGAAAAAGCCCCGCAGCAGGCCAACCCCGAAGGCCAGCCCCGCGGGGCCGCTCGCCGCGGGCGGGCCGCTGGCCGCATCCCAGCCCGGCCGCAGCAACAGGGCCAAGGCGAGCAGCGGGAAGGCGGCGCTCTCGACGTGGTTGCCCCAGCCCGTGTGCAGCAGCTCGCGGTACCAGCCCGGCGCCGCGGCGAGCAGCCCGACCCAGGCCAAGGCCGCGCCCGGGCCGGCGGGGCCGCCGATCTTGCGCAGCAGGGCCGCGCCCGCCCCGAGCACGCCGGCGTGAAAGACGAGCAGCAGGGCCTTCCAGACGAGCACGGTCGGGCCGATGGCCAAGAACAGCGGGGCCGCCATCGCCGCCTCGGCGGTGCAGCCGCCGCAAAAGGTGCGGTACTGCAGCACATCCAGCTCGGTGAAGTGCCCGCAGGCCGCCTGCAGGCCGGCCCGGGTGTTGAACAGCTCCTCCCAGTGCATCTGGCCCCAGGGCCCGAAGATGACGTCACCGAAGCTCAACAGGAGCTCGAGCAGGATCAGCCCGACCAGCAGCAGCGGGTGGTCGAGGCGCGGCAGGCGTTTCCAGCGCCGCCCATCCCCCGGGGGTGGAGCGTGGCTCATGGCGCCCCCTCCACCGCGCGCACCTGGAGCGATCGCGGCTCCACCGGCCCCCGCTCCCACGGATCGGGCGGCGGCGCCACCGGATCAAAGGCGGCGGGCACCGGCGCGCCGGCGGCCAAAGCCGGGGCGAGCGCGGCCGCCACCGCGGCGTTGGCCCGACCGGTCGGGTGCATCTGGTCGAGGAAGAGCGCGTCCAGGGGCAGGTTCAGCGCGCGCAGGGCGGCGCTGGCGTCGATCCGGGGCAGCCCCGCGGCGGTCGCGGTCGCGGCCTGGACCTGCACATAGGGGTCCCAAGGCCCCGGCGCCTCGGGCGCGCCCACCGTCTCGCGATTGGCGAGGGTGAGCACCACCACGCCAATCCCGCGGGCGCGCGCCCCATCGAGCAGGGCGCGCAGGGCGGCGGCGTAGGCCGGCAGGGGCACCCGCCGCAGGCCCTCGGTCAGGCCGGGCAGCTGCCAGCCGACGGTGCGGTGGTCGGGGCGCCCGAGCAGGCGCCGCAGGCCCAGCGCCGCCCGCGAGCGAGAGAGCAGCAGGCTGAGCTGGCCCTCGGGCTGGCCCAGAGCGGCGAGCAGGGCGGCGTCCTCGAAGTGATCGTGGTTGTTGTCGCTCCACAGCTGGGCCAGAACGAGGGCGGCGGGCCGCCGATCCCACAGGCCCCCCTCCAGCGCGGCGAGGGTCTGCAGCGCGCTGTAGCCGGGCACCGCCGCGGTGCAGACCCGGGCGGGCTGACCCCGCGCGGCGAGCGCCGCCCCGAGCTGGGCGTGCAGGGTGTCGGCCTCGACTAGCCCGTGCCCAAAAACCGAGGAGTCCCCCAAGGTCAGGATGAGCGGGCCCGCCGCTGCCGGGCAGGCGCGCAGCCCGTCCTCGCCGATCTCGACCGTCACCGGCCCGTCTCGGCCGGGGCTGGCCCAGCTGCCCGGCCGCAGCCGCCAGCCCAGGCGCGGGTCGGGGGCCATCAGCCCGGCCACCGCCGCCTTGGCGCCCCCGGGCGGCGGCAGGAGCAGGCGCGCGGCCCCCTCGACGAGGAGCAGCACCAGCGCGGCGATCAGCAGCCCGGCGAGGGCGCGGCGCAGCGGGTCGGCGGCGGCGGCGCGTCTGCGGGCCACGGGGGCTCCTCGTTGGTGCGGGGGCTTTACCCGGCGCGGCGCGCGCTTAGGGCCGCGCGTCGCAGGCGCGCAGGGCGCGAGCCTAAGCCGAGTCCACCCGCGCCGACGCTGCCGCACGCCGCTCCGGAGCCCTCGATGTCCGCCTCTCCTGCCCCTTGGGCTGGCCCGCTGCCGCTGCGCGGCGGCCGCAGCCTGCCCGGCCGCCTCTGGCTGGCCGCCCTCACCAACCAGCAGTCGCCCGAGGGCGGCCACCTCTCTGCCGATGAGCGCGGCTTTTTGCTCCGCCGGGCCGCGGGCGGCATGCCGGTGATCACCACCTGCGCCGCCTACGTCCACCCCGACGGCCAGGCCTGGCCGGGCCAGCTCGGCGTGGCCAGCGACAGCCAAGGCGAGGCCCTGCGCCCGCTGGCAACCGGGCTGGCCGAGGCCGGCGCGGCGGGGCTGGTGCAGCTCTTTCACGGCGGCGGGCGGGCCGACTCCGCGCTCACCGGCCAGCCGACCTGGAGCCTCTCCTCTTGGTCTGACAAGGCGACCAGCGGCGTGGTCGAGGCCGCGCCGGCCGACCGCCTCGACCGGGTCATCGTCGATCAGGCCGCCGCCGCCCGCCGCGTCGAGGCCGCGGGCCTCGCCGGGGTCGAGCTGCACGGCGCGCACGGCTACCTGCTCAGCCAGGGCCTCTCGCGGGTCTACAACACCCGAGATGACGCCTGGGGCGGTGATCTCGCGGGGCGCGCGCGGCTGTTGCGCGAGAGCCTGCGCGCGGTGCGGGCGGCCACGGGGCCCGGCTTCGTGGTCGGCGTGCGCCTGAGCCCCGAGGACATGGGGCAGGCCAGGGGCCTCGACCTCGACGAGAGCCTGCAGGTCGCCGCTTGGCTGGCCGAAGACGGCGCCGACTTCATCCACTTGAGCCTGTGGGACTGCAAGAAGCCCACCCAGAAGCGGCCCGAGTCCCACCCGCTGCCGCTCTTCCGCGCCGCCGTCGGCCCCGAGGTCGCCTTGATCGCCGCCGGCGACCTGTGGACGGTCGAGGACGTGGCCGCGACCTTCGCCCACGGCGCCGACGCGGTGGCGGTGGGCCGGGCGGCGATCGGCCAAGCCGACTGGGCGGCGAAGATCTTGGGCGGGGCGCCGGTGCACCGCGCGCCCTTCAGCCCGGCCGCCCTCGCCGAGAACGGCGCGTCTGAGACCTTTGTGCGCTACCTCTCGCGCTTCCGCGGCCTGGTGAGCGCCTGAGCCCCGGGCCCGCCAAATTGCGGGCCCCGCTCGCAAAGCCCGTGTCAGGCGGCTGACCATCGGCCCGCGTCCAGGCACAATCGCCCGCACGCGCTCACCCCTCCACCGGCCGGCCCGCGCCTGGCCCCGACCCCTGCTCTGGAGCACCCATGCTGACCACCCGCGCCTCCTTCGTCGCCCTCTGCGCCCTGCTCGGCCTCAGCGCCTGCGCCCCCTCCGTCGCCGAAGACAGCAAGGGCGAGATCACCGACGGTGGCGATGATGGCGCGACCGACGACGGCACCGGCGACGACGGCAGCGCTGATGGCGCCGATGGGGCCGATGGCACCGACGGCACGGATGGGTCCGATGGCACCGATGGGTCCGATGGCGGCACCGACGGCACCGATGGCACCGACGGCGGCACCGACGGCACCGATGGCGGCGACGGCACCGAGCCCGCCGGCCCGGTCGACTACACGGGCGACTTCACCCTCGATCTGGCCGCCGAAGGCCTCGGCGAAGACACCTGCATCGGCGCGGTGAACCTGGTCGTCGACGAAGAGGCCGAGACCCTCATCGCCGGCAGCGCCGAGTGCACCTTCTCGGGCCCGCTGAGCTTCGTGGGCGGCATCACCGCCACGATGACCGCCGACCTCGCCAGCAGCACCAGCACCACCATCGAGGGTGAGCTGATCATCGCCGTGCCCTTCATCGGCGACTACGCGGTCGGCTGGGGCGGCACCTACGACGGCGAGAGCATCACCAGCGAGGACGCCGGCACCATCGACGTCTCGGGCTTCTCGATCGAGTACGTGCTCGACCTCGCCGCTGAGCCTGCTTGATCGGTGGGCGGGGGGCTCCGCCCCCCGCAACGCCCCCCGAAGGCCAGGTCCAGAGTGGCGTGGCCTTCGTTGTTTTTGGCACTGACGTCCAGTCAAGTTGGCTTCGCTGGATGCTGCGCGTGCTCCTGACGCTTGGGCTCAGCAGCTTGGCAAGGCCGTTTTGCGCCGGCATGACGCTGGTTTTCCACGGATGCTGGGGGCCGCCGGCCCCCAGGCCCCCGGCCAAGGGGCCCGCGGGGCCCCTTGGATCCCCCGCCAAGGGGGGCCGCGGGCAGGCTTCGCGCGGCGCATGGCAGCGCCTCGCGCCAGCCCGCAACGCCCCCCTTTGCCGGTTATACAAGACCCGGCCCACGGGTCGGAGCGGCCCGCTGCGGCTTTGGGCGATGAGGGGG
>JAEUKK010000018.1 GCA_016792625.1 Deltaproteobacteria bacterium
CCCGGCGAAGCCCAGGCGGGGGGCCGAAGGCGCACAGATGGAGGGGCGGCCCACCTTGGCCCCCCGCTGAACCGCAGCTACAGCGTTCGGCGCGCCACGGGCGAGAGCAGCCACGCCAGGCCTGCAGTGGCAGCGGGCCGATGCCCGCCGCCCGCGCCCACCACACCCACCGCCCCACACCCTCCGCCCGCCCGCCCGCCCCGCCGCGCCCCCAGATCCCGCCCGCCGGCCTCCGTCCGGGGTTAAGCGGCCCGCCCCGCCGCCTCCCACCCCGAGCCGCCCATGACCGCCCAGCCCATCCGCCCGCTGCTCGACCTGCCCGCCGACGTCCAGAAGGTCAGCTTCGTGATGTCGCTCGGCCGGGCGATCACCGACCCGGCGGGCACTTTTGAGCGCTACGCGGTCACGCCGGCGATGGTGCGCAACTTTCGCGAGGCGCTGGGGCAGGTGAAGGGCGCGCTCGACAGCGGGCGCGGGCAGCCGGTGTTTTTGCGGGGGGCCTTCGGCTCGGGCAAGAGCCACTTCATGGCCGCGCTCACGCACCTCATCGCGGGCGAGCCGGCGGCGCTGTCGCATGAGAAGCTGCACGAGCTGGTTGACCTCGCCAAGGCGGTGGCCAGCAAGCGCCTGCTGCAGCTGCACTTTCATATGCTCGACAAGAAGAGCCTCGAAGAGGCCATCTTCGGCGGCTATGTCGAGCGGGTGCGGGCCCTGCACCCAGACGCCCCCCTGCCCGCGCTCTGGGCCGACGCTGAGGTCTTCGAGAACGCCGAGCAGCTGCGGCGCGCGATGGGCGACGAGCGCTTCTTTGCCCAGCTGGGCGGCAGCGCGGGTGGGGCCGCGGCGGGCGGGCTGGCCGGCTTCGGCAAGCGGGCCCCCGCCCAGGGGTGGGACGCGGCAAGGTACGAGGCGGCGCGGGCCTCGGCCGACCTCGGCGTGCGGCAGGGCCTCTTCGACGCGCTGGTGCGGAGCCTGCTGCAGGCCTACGCCGGCCGCACCGACCGCTTCGTCTCGCTTGACGCGGGTCTGGGCGCGCTGTCGCGCCACGCCCACAGCCTCGGCTATGGCGGCGTGGTGCTGTACCTCGACGAGCTGATCTTGTGGCTGATGACCCAGACGGCCGACCCGGCCTTCGTGCAGCGCGAGATCAACAAGCTGGTCAAGTTGGCCGAGGCCGGCGACGAGCGGCGGCCCGCGCCGATCATCAGCTTCATCGCCCGGCAGCGCGAGCTGCGCGAGGTCATCGGTGAGGCCAAGCTCGGCGCTGAGCGGGCGACCATCGACGAGACGCTGGGCCACCACAAGGCGCGCTTCTCGACGGTCGAGCTGTCCGAGCGCAACCTGCGGGCGATCATCCCGGTCAAGGTGGCCCGGCCGCGCGACGCTTTGGCAGCGGCCCAAATCAAGGACGCTTTTGAGCTCTTCTGGCGCAAGGCCAAGGGCGCGATGCCCACCCTGACGGCCGGCGACGCCACCCGTGAGGAGTGTGAGCAGGTCTACCCCTTCACCCCGGCGCTGATCCAGGTGTTGGTCGCCCTGTCTGACCGCCTGCAGCGCGACCGCACGGCCGTCCGCATCCTCACCGAGCTGCTGGTCGAGCATGAGCCCGACCTGCTGCTCGGCGAGGTGGTCCCCGTGGGGGATATCTTCGATCTGGTGATCTCGGGAGAAGACGCCGTCGACGGCGAGAGCACCCAGGCTTTTGCGCGGGCCCGCAGCCTGTTCATGCACGAGCTGATGCCCGCCATCAAGGCGAAGAACGGCACCGAGGGCACCGGCAAGTGCCAGCGTGAGCGCGAGGGCCACCCGGTGCGCATCGGCTGCTCGGGCTGCCCGGTGCTCGGCTGCCGCAACGACCTGCGCATGGTCAAGACGGCGCTGCTCGCCGCGCTGGTGCCCGGCGAGCCCACCATGCGCCAGCTCACGATCAGCCGGATCATCGCGCTCAACTATGGCGCGGTGCGGCTACCGACCGCGAGCATGGAGGTCCACGCGGTCAGCACCACGCTGCAGCGCCTGAGCGCCTCGGTCAACGCGGTCAACCTCGGCAAGGGCGAAGACCCTGTCATTGAGATCAGCCTGCAGTCGCTCGATCTCGGCAAGCTGCTGCGCCGGTATGACTCTGCGGACCACGGCGGCCGCCGGCGGGCCCTGCTGCGCACCCTGCTCTGGCAGTGCCTGGGCCTGCGCGGAGAGGGGGGCACCGTCGAGCACGAGCACAAGCACCACCACATCGCCCGCACCGGGCATGTCAGCTTCACCAATGTGCGGACGGCCGGGGATGAGGACCTTCGCTGCCCCGATACACACGCTTGGCGATTGGTGGTGGACTTTCCCTTCGATGACGCGGGGCACACCCCCCAGGACGACGAGGCGCGCCTGCGCCAGTTTACGCAGCGTGGGGCGCGGGAGCGCACCGTGGTCTGGCTGCCCAATTTCCTCAGCGAGGCGGGGCTGGCGGCCCTGGGCGATCTGGTCCGCCTCACCGCCATTTTGGATGACGGCGCGAAGAGCGAGGCGATGGCCGAGATCCCCCTGAGCTTGCATGCCCAGGCCCAGCAAGAGCTGCAGGCGATGAAGGCGCGCAAGCTGGCCCTGCTGCAAGACACCCTCGCGGTGGTCTACGGCGTGGCCAACCCTTCGCCGAGCACCGACACCTTCATCAACCACGAGCGCACGGTGACCACCCACGTCCACCTGCTGTGGGATGGGCGTGAGGTAACTCTCGCGGGCCTCAGCAGCCTGGTCGACGCCCGCGACCGGGTGCTCAACCGCCTGCTCGACGCGCGTTTCCCCAACCACCCCGCGCTCAAGGCGGCGCCCACGCCCGCCCGGATGGCGCGCTTGGCCGGGGTGCTCGAGCGCCTGTTCATCGGCGCCGACGAGATCATCGATCTCAGCGCCGAAGAGGCCGAGGTCTGCGAAGAGTTAGGCGACCCGCTGGGCTTGCTGACCGCCCGCGGCACCCGCAAAGCTAAGCGCCTGACCCCGCCCCTCGATGAGCTCGAGCGCGCCCGCGAGCGCGAGGCCGCATCGGTGCCGACGATGCGGCAGCTCACCGCTTGGATGGACCCCAATGATGATCGCGGCCTCAGCCCGCCGCTGAGCGGGCTCATCGCCTGGGCCTGGGCGACCTACACCCGGCGCGAGGCCCGCAGCGGCGGCAAGCTCATCGAGGCGAAGGACTGCGGGAAGATTGATGCTGGCGCTACCTTCGTGCAGCCCCCCTTGCCGAGCGCGGCGGACTGGGCGGTGGCGATCGACCGGCTGGTCGCGCTCGACGTGAAGGTCAGCTCGGGGCCGTTGAGCCCGCGCAGCCTCGCCGCGCTGGTCGAGCCCCTGCGCCAGCTCACGCTGCGGGTCGACGCGGCGGCGGCCCTGCGCCTGCCCGCGCGCCTCGCCCAGCGGTGGAACGAGCTGCACCCCGAGGGCGCTCCCGCCGCGCCGGCCCGGCTGCGCACGGCGGCGGCGTTGGCGGCGTGGCTCGAGGCCGCGCGCAGCGGCGTGGCAGGCGGCGCGGGCCGCGAGGCGCCCGCGGCGGCGGTGACCGCGCTCGCCCAGGCGCCCGAGGACACCTCGATGCCGGCGATCGGGCGGGCGCTGCTGCGCGCCGAGGTGGTCTTCGCCGCGGTCGACCGCCACCGGCTCTGGGCTGAGCTCGACAAGCTGCGCGCCGGCGCGGCCGAGCTGAACCCGCGGGTCGAGGCCATCGTGCTCAAGCTGCGTGAAGAGCTGGGCCGCGATGAGCTGGTGTCCGAGCTCGGGCCGGCGCTCGACGCGCTCGCCGCCCAAGCCGACGCGCTCAGCGCCGAGCGGATGCGGGTGGCCGCCGAGGCCGAGCAGCGGGCGGCGGCGGAGCGCGCGCAGCAGCAGCGCGCCGCGCGTGAGGCGCAAGAGGCGCGGGCCGCCCAGGCGCGGGCCGAGGCCGAGGCGGCGGCGGCGGTGGAGCGGGCCCGGGTCGCCGCCGCGGCCTTGGAGGGGGAGCGGCAGGCCGGGGCGGCGCGCGCGGCGCGGGAGGCGGCCGAGGCCCAGGCGCGGGAGCAGGCGCTGGCGGCGCGGGAGCGGGCCCTGGCCGCGCGGGAGGCCGAGGCGGCGGCGGCGCGCGAGGCCGAAGCGAAGGCCGCGCGTGCGGCGGTCTCGGTCGAGGTCGCGCCTGCGGCGCTGCGGGCGGCCAGCCCGGCGGCGGCCCCAACGCCAGAGGCGAACGCGGCGGCGGTCACGCTGATCATCGCCAACGACGATGATCTCGAGGACTGCATCGCCACCCTGCGGGCGCTGCGCGGCAGCGGCAAGACCCTGACCGTGACCGCGCGGGTGAAGGCGTGAGCGCCCTGCACGAGCGCGAGCTGCTCGGGCTGCTCGCGCGGGTGCGCCAGCGCGACCACGCCATGCTGCCCGTGGTGGTCTCGGGCCAGCTCGCCGACTGCCCGCCCGAGGGCCGCCTGCTCGACCTGCAGGGCCAACATTGGACGGCCCTGCAGGTGCGGGGTGAGCTCGGGCTGCGCCGGGCGCTCTTGCAGGCCGAGCACGACACGGCGCTGGTGCTGCTGATCGATGAAGACCTGCAGCTGCCCCTCGATCTGGCGCCGCGGGTCGCCCAGCGCCGGGTCCACTTCGTCGATCAGCTGAGCCGGCTGCTCGACCTCTTTGGCGTGCGCGACGTCGAGCCGGGCTTGGTCGGCGCGCCGCTGGCCCGGGCCCTGCTGAGCGACCCGCCCGAGGGGCTGCGGCCGAGCGGGGCCGCCCGCCTGACCGTCGACGACGCCTGGGCAGCCGCCGCGCAGGGCTGGCTGCGGCTGCGGCCCGCGGGGCCGACCGGCGGCGGGCCAGCGGGGCTCTGCCTCGCGGGGCTGGGCGCGCCCGAGCGGGGGCCGGCCTTCGTGGCCCGGCACCCCGAGCTGCGCGAGGGCCTGCTCGCGCACTGGGCGCGCACCCGCGGCGGCGCGGTGGCCCGGCTGCTCGGCGAGGCCTGGCTCAACGGCGACATTGTCCCGCTGATGGGGCTGATCATCGTCTGGGATGGCGCGCGCCGGGCCGCTGGCCTGACCGAGAGCCAAGTGGCCGCCGTGCGGGCGGTGGCCGCCTACGTGCTGCGGGGCGACGAAGGCAAGCCGCAGGCCAGCCGCGTGCACTGGGCGCTGCGCGACGAGCAGCTGGTCTCGCGGCTGATCGGCGTGCTGGACGATCTCTTCGCGCCATCGGCGCCCGAGCTGCCGCCCGAGATCGAGCGCAGCCTCGTCCGGGCCGCCGAGGGGCTCAATGACCTCGCCGCGGCCCAGCAGGCCAGCCCCTACCTGCCCGCGGCCTTCACGCACCAGCTCAGCCGGCTGGGCGACGCGCTCGAGCGCATGGCCAGCGGCGAAGAGGCCCGCGCCGGCTCGCACGACGCGGCGCTGCAGGCCATCGAGGCGCTCAAGGCCGCCGAGGCGCACCGCGCGGCGGGCCAGCGCGACGAGGCGCGGGCGACGCTGGCCGTCGCGCGGGCGGCCACCCGCCTCGGGCTCTGGCTCAGCAGCCCGCGGGGACAGGTGCACGACAAGAGCGCCGAGGCGCTGGCCAGCGCCTACCTCGACGAGGGCGCCTGGGTCGACCGCTGCCGGGCGACGGTGCAGGCCCGCCTCGCCGACAGCGGGCCCCTGAGCGTGGGGGCGCGGGTGGTGCTGCGGGCCGCCGACGCCGAGCGGCGCCGCCTCGACCAGCGCTTCGCCGACCAGCTCATCGAGGGCACGCGCCTCGACAGCCCGGGCGAGGGCGTTTTGGCCCTCTGCCAGGTGCTGCCCAAGCTGGTGCCGCCGCTGCTCGCCGACCCCAAGCGGCGGCTGCTCGTGCTGCTCATGGATGGGATGAGCGTGCCTGTGGCCCTCTCGCTCATCGAAGGCCTGCCCGAGCACCGCCTCGCCGCCTGGCGCCCCCGCGGCGAGCCCGCGGCCGCCGCGCGCGGCCTGCGCCCAGCGCTGGCCGCCTTGCCCACGCTCACCGCGACCAGCCGGGCCTCGTTCTTTGCGAGCAAGCTGGTGGCCAGCCACGGCGATGAGCCCGAGCGCAACGATGTGCGGCGCTTCGCCGAGAACCCTCACCTGCAGGGCTTCACCGCGCGGGGGCCCCAGCTCTTCTTGGGCCAGATGGTCGGCGCGGGCGGGGCGCTCTCGCCGGCGCTGAGCGCGGCGCTAGCCGACCCCAAGGAGCGGGTGATCGGCGCGGTGATCAACGTGGTGGACGATCAGCTCGACGGCGCCGAGCAGCTGAGCCTCGACTGGAGCCAGACCCAGCAGATCCCCCTGCTGACCGCCGTGCTCGAGCGCTGCGACGCCTATGGCCTCGCCGTGCTGATGGTGAGCGACCACGGCCACGTCATGGCGACCGAGCGCCTCAGCGCCGCGCAGGCGGGCGCGCCCGGCGAGGGGATGGGCGGGAAGCGGTGGCGGGCGGTCGACGCGGCGACGGTGGCGGCGGCGCGGGCGGGCGCACCGGGCGCCCTGCGCCCTGAGGAGCGGCTGCTGCCCGAGGGCAGCTGGCGGCCGGCGGGCAGCGCGGGGGTCGTGGCGCTCTGGCCCGAGGCGGTGGGCTACAACGGGGTGGGCGGCACCCACGGCGGCCTGAGCTTGGCCGAGGTGGTGACCCCGGTGGCGCTCTTGGTCAGCGCGCGGCAGCAGGCCGAGGCCGACTGGGCGCCGTCGGCCGTCGAGCCGCCGGCTTGGTGGGCGCTCAAGCGGCCGAGAAAGATGGTCAGCCCGGCGGCGAGCCCCTCGGCATCATCTTCTTCGA
This sequence comes from Deltaproteobacteria bacterium, assembly GCA_016792625.1. GTDB lineage: Bacteria > Myxococcota_A > UBA796 > UBA796 > UBA2385 > JAEUKK01. The sequence continues at coordinate 6,766 of JAEUKK010000018.1, forward strand.
ACCTTCTCTTTCAGGCGCCGGTTGCGCCGCGGATGAAGGTGGTGCCGGTGGACCGCGGAGAGCACCCGCTGGCCCAGGCGCTGCGCGTGAGCGAGCGCTTCCAAGCCGAGGCGAAGAACAAGGACCAGACCGAGGAGCAGGTCGCCCTCACCCTGCGCATCGTCGACCGGCTCGCCCGCGAGCCCAATGGGCAAGAGCCCTATGGCGCGGCGCTTGAGGCGCTGGGCCTCGCGGTCGCCGGGCGGCGGGCGGAATCCCAGGTGCGCGCGGCGGCCAACTTGCTCAACGCTGGGGGGCCCCCGCTGCTCGAGCTCGACCGGCAGGCCAACCGCCTGCGCCTTGATCGACGCTCCCTTATCGCCGAATATGGCCTACCGCAGGACCTGCTCCATGACCTACCCTGATCTTGCCAGGGTCAGCCCCGTGGTGCGCGACGAGCTGATCGACGCGCTGCGCTGCGGCACGGTGCCGAGCCGCGGCCTCGACCTGATCGCCGTGGGTGTCGAGCGCTTCAGCGACATGCTCGGCGACGAGCTGGGGGCGGTGGCCTTGGGCGGCGCGCGGGTCAAGGCGCTGCGGGGCGACTATGGCGCCGGCAAAAGCTTCGTGGCCCGCTGGTTTCAGCAGCGCGCGCTGGACGCCAATTTCGCCGTCGCAGAGATCCAGCTCGGGCAGGTAGAGACCCCCCTCTACAAACAAGACGTCATCTACCGCAACCTCACCATGGCCCTGCGCACCCGCGAGACCGACCGGGGTGCCTTCCAAGGCTTGGTCAGCGACTGGCTGCTCTCGCTGGAAGACGAGGCCATCGCCCAGGGCGCCAAGCCCGACGACGACGAGGCCCTGGCGGTGGCGGTCAAAGGCCTGCTCAGCGAGCGCCTCGACGCGGTCAGCCGCACGCTGCCCGCCTACGCCCAAGTGCTGCGGGCACTGCACCGGGCGATGATCGACGACAAGCCCGACCTGATCGACGGCCTCACCAGCTGGCTCATGGCCCAGCCCAACGTCGCGGTCGACATCAAGCGCCTCGCGGGGGTCACGGGCAGCCTCGACCACGCCAGCGCCGGCCCGGCCCTGCGCGGGCTGCTGACCCTGCTGCGCCAGCGCGGGAAGGCGGGGCTGATGCTCGTGCTCGACGAAGCAGAGACCCTGCAGCGCGGCAACGAGCAGCAGCGCGCCCGGTCGTATGAGGCGCTGCGCAAGCTCATCGACGACATCCACGCCGGCGCCTTCCCGGGCCTCTACCTGCTGGTCACCGGCACCCCGGCGCTCTTCGAAGGCCCGCGGGGCATCAAGTCGCTGGCTCCGCTGCACCAGCGGCTGGATGTGTATTTTGGTGACCCCGCCTTCGACAATATGCGCGCCGTACAGGTGCGGCTGCAGCCCTTTGACGTCGAGCGCCTGGTCGCGCTCGGGCGCCGGGTGCGGGCGGTGTATCGCTGCACCCACCCCACGCGGGTGGCCGAGCGCGTGGACGACGCTGTGCTGCGCGGCCTGGCCGAGGGGGTGAGCGGGGCGCTGGGCCGGGCCCGGGGGGTGATGCCGCGCCTCTATGTGCGCCGCCTCATCGACGGGATCATCGACCGGGTCGACCAATACGAGGGCTTTGACCCCCACAAAGAGCTCGCGCGGATGGGCTTCTCACCGGCGCAGATCGCCGAGGCCGAGGCGGAGCAGGCGCGGGGCGCGGCGCTCGCCCTCGACGACATCCCGCTGGACCTCGACGCCCCATGAGCTTCGACCGCCTCCACCCGGCGCTGCAGGCCCAGATCGTCAACCAGCTCGGGTGGAGATCCCTCCGCCCGGTGCAGGAGCAGACCATCTCCGCGGTGCTGGACGGGGCAAACTGCGTGGTGCTCGCCCCGACCGCGGGTGGCAAGACCGAGGCGGCGGTCTTCCCCACCCTCTCGCGCATGCACGCGGGGGGCTGGACGGGCACCAGCGCGCTGTACATCGCGCCCATTCGCGCGCTGCTCAACAACCAAGAGGAGCGGCTGCGCACGCTCACCGGCTTGCTCGGGCGCACCGCGGCCAAGTGGCACGGAGATGTGTCTGAGGCCGCCCGGCGTCGTTTTCTGGCTGACCCGGCCGATCTGTTGGCGATCACGCCCGAATCCATCGAGGCGCTGCTGCTGTCGCTGCGCCTGCCCGGGCGGCGCATGCTCTCGGGTGTGCGCGTCGTGATCATCGACGAGGTGCACGCTTTCGCTGCCGACGACCGGGGCGCGCACCTCATGGCCCTGCTCGAGCGCATCAGCGAGGCGGCGGGCCACGACCTGCAGCGCATCGGCCTCTCGGCCACCGTGGGTGACCCCGCGCGCATCGTCGGCTGGCTCTCGGGCAGCTCTGCCCGCCCGCAGCTGGTGGTGGACCCAGGCGGTCCACGGGCCGAGCCCGAGGTCGTCCTCGACTTCGTGGGAGGGATCGCAAACGCGGCGCACGTGATTGATGCCCTCCACCCCGGGCGGCGCAGGTTGGTCTTCGTCGACAGCCGCCGGCGGGTCGAGGAGCTGGGCGCCGCCTTGCGGGCGCGGGGGGTCACGACCTTCCTCTCCCACAGCTCCTTGGCGCTGTCCGAGCGGGCCGCGGCCGAGCGGGCCTTCGCCGAGGAGCCCGCCTGTGTGATCGTGGCGACCAGCGCGCTCGAGCTCGGGATTGACGTCGGTGACCTCGATCACGTGCTGCAGCTCGACGCGCCGGGCACGGTGTCGTCCTTCTTGCAGCGCATGGGGCGCACCGGGCGCCGCGCCGGCACCCGGGCCAACTGCACGCTGCTCTGCACCAGCGACGAGGCCCTGCTGCAGGGAGCCGGCCTGCTGCGGCTGTGGGCAGACGGTTTTGTGGAGCCGGCGGGCCCCGACCCCGCCGCGGCGCACGTGCTGGCCCACCAGGTCCTAGCGCTGAGCGTGGCGGAGGGCGGCTGCCGGCGGGCCGGACTGTGGGCCCTGCTGCGGGGCGCGGCGCCCTTTGTGGCCTTGGGCGAGGCCGCCCTCGACGCGCTCGTCGATCACATGCTCCAGCACGACATCTTGACCGAGGCCGACGGCCGGCTGCTGCTCGGCGCCGAGGGGGAGCGCCACTTCGGGCGGCGCCACTTCCAAGAGCTCACCGCGGTCTTCTCGACCCCCCGCGTGCTGACCGTCCTGTATGACGGCGACGAGATCGGCTCTGTGGACGCCTTCTTCCTTCAGCAGGCCGACAAGGGCGGGCCGGTGCAGTTCACGCTGGCCGGCCGCGCCTGGCAGGTCGAGCGGGTGGGCTGGCGCCAGGGCACCTGCGTGGTCAAGCCGGCCGAGGGGGGCGCGCCGCCGCGCTGGATGGGCAGCCCGCGGCTCTTGCACCGCCCGCTGTGCGAGGCCATGCGCGCGGTGCTCTGCGCGCCCGAGGGGGAGGCCCCCGACCGCCACCGCTGGACGCGCCGGGCCACCGACCGCCTCACGCGGATTCGCGCAGAGCACGCCCACCTCGATCTGGGCGCCGACCCGCAGCCGGTCGAGCCCGAGGGCCCCCGCCTGCGCTGGTGGACCTTCGGCGGCGGGCGGGCCAACAACCTGCTCGCGGCCGCGCTCCGCGCCGCGCTCGGCGAGCGGGTCACGGTGAACAACCTGCACATCACCCTCGCCGAGGGCGCGGCCAGCTCCGATGTCGCGCTGCGGCGCGCGCTCCAGAGCGCCGTGGCTGACGATGCCCTCGCCGCGCAGGCCGCGCCCGAGCTGGCCCGCGGGCGCCTGAGCAAGTTCGAGCGCTGCTTGCCCGACAGCTTCGCCCGGGCCCTGAGCGCGCGGGCGCTGACCGACGTGGACGGCGCGCGGGTGGTGCTGGAGCGGCAGCGGGGCGAGCATCCGGCTGAGTACACGGGAGGCTGACCCGCGCGCCCAGGCCCCCGATCCCGCCGACCCTCCCCTCAGCCCCCCGCCGCAAAAAACGCCCGGAGCAGACCCCGCGCCCCGCGCAGCGGGGTCTCCTCACCCGCCAGCACCTGCGCCTCGATCACCGGCGCGGCGGCGGCCACGCCCGGGTGTGCGGCGAGCGCCTGCCGCAGGCCGTCTTCGACCAGGGACCACATCCAGCGGCGCAGCTGCTCTTGGCGGCGGGCGCGCAGGGCGCCGGTGCTGTCGAGGTGGGCCCGGTGGGCGAGGATGGCGTCCCACAGGGTGTCTATGCCGAGGTTGGCCAGGGCGCTGGCGCAGACCACCGGGGTGGTCCAGCCCGGGGTGGTCGGGCGCAGATAGTGCAGCGCGCCCTCGTGCGCGCGGGCGGCCCGGGCGGCGGCGGCGGCGTTCTCGCCGTCGGCCTTGTGCACGCAGAGCACCTCGGCGAGCTCGAGCACCCCGCGCTTGATGCCCTGCAGCTCGTCGCCCCCGCCGGCGAGGCTGAGCACGACGAAGGTGTCGACCATCTCGGCCACCGCCGTCTCGGACTGGCCCACGCCGACCGTCTCGACGAAGACGACGTCGTAGCCGGCCGCCTCGCAGAGCAAGAGGGTCTCGCGGGTGCGGCGGTGTACGCCGCCCAGCGTGCCGCCGGTCGGTGAGGGTCGGATAAAGGCGCGCGGGTCGGCGCCCAGGCGCACCATGCGGGTCTTGTCGCCGAGGATGCTCCCGCCCGTACGGCCAGATGAGGGGTCGACGGCCAAGACCGCGACCCGGTGGCCGGCCTCGACCAGGCGCAGGCCCAAGTGCTCGAGCAGGGTCGACTTGCCCGCGCCGGGCACCCCGGTGATGCCCACCCGCAGCGCGCCGCCGGTCCAGGGCAGCAGGCGGGCCAACAGCGCTTGGGCCTGGGCCTCGTGGGCGGCGAGGGAGGACTCGACCAGGGTGATGGCCTGGCCGAGCGCCGCCCGATCCCCGCCGCGCAGGCCTGCGACCAGCGCGTCGACGCTGGGCCGGGGCCGCGGGGGCGGCCGGTAGGGCCCGCTCACGCCCCGCCGCCCTCGACCGCCTCGAGCACGTCGAGCAGGCTGCCAGCCGCCTCGGCGATCACCGTGCCTGGGCCGTAGATCGCGCTGGCGCCCGCGGCGTAGAGGGCCTCGTGGTCCTGCGGGGGCACCACGCCGCCCACCACGACGAGGATGTCGGGGCGGCCCTGGGCGTCGAGCGCGGCGCGCAGGGCGGGCACGAGCGTGAGGTGGCCGGCGGCGAGAGAGCTGACCCCAACGACGTGCACGTCGTTCTCGACCGCTTGGCGAGCGGTCTCGTCGGGCGTCTGGAACAGGGGGCCCACGTCGACGTCAAAGCCGATGTCGGCGAAGGCGGTGGCGATGACCTTCTGCCCGCGGTCGTGGCCGTCTTGGCCCATCTTGGCGACCAAGACCCGGGGGCGGCGCCCATGCGCGGCCGCGAAGGCCTCGATGCGGCGGCCCAGCGCTTGCGCGGTGTCTTCTTTCACACCACCCTCCCCCAAGAAGACCCCGCGGATGGTTTCGGTGCGGGCCTCGTGTCGACCATAGACCTGCTCGAGGGCAAAAGAGATCTCCCCGACGGTCGCCCGGTCCCGTGCGGCGTCGATGGCCAAGGCGAGCAGGTTCCCACCGCCCCCGGCGGCGGCCGCGCGCAGGGCGTCGAGGCGCGCCTGCACCTGGGCCTCATCCCGTCCGGCCCGCAGGCGCGCGAGGCGCTGCAGCTGGGCGGCGCGCACCGCCGCGTTGTCGACCTTCAAGATGGGGATCTCGTCGGGGGCCTTGGGCGGCAGCTTGTTCACCCCGAGGATGGTCTGCCGGCCGCTGTCGATGCGCGCCTGGATGCGGGCGGCGCTCTCTTCGATGCGCCGCTTGGGCAGGCCCTGCTCGATCGCCTTGGCCATGCCGCCCAGCGCCTCGACCTCGGTGATGTGCTCCCAGGCCCGCTCGGCCAGGGCGGCGGTGAGGGCCTCGATGTGCCAGCTGCCACCCCAGAGATCGATGTGCTTGGTCGTGCCGCTCTCGAGCTGCAACAGCAGCTGGGTGTTGCGGGCGATGCGCGCGCTGTGGTCGGTGGGCAGCGCCAGGGCCTCGTCGAGCGAGTTGGTGTGCAGGCTCTGGGTCTGGCCCTGGGTGGCGGCCACCGCCTCGAGAGCGGTGCGCACCACGTTGTTGTAGACATCTTGGGCGGTCAAGCTCCAGCCCGAGGTCTGGCAGTGGGTGCGCAGGGTCAACGAGCGTGGGTCTTTGGCGCCCAGCGGCTGCAGCAGGCGCGCCCAGAGCAGGCGCGCGGCGCGGAGCTTGGCGACCTCCATCGCGAAGTGCATGCCCACGCCGAAGAAGAACGAGAGGCGGGGCGCGAAGTGGTCGATGTCCAGGCCGGCGGCCATGCCCGTGCGCACATACTCGAGGCCGTCGGCGAGCGTATAGGCGAGCTCGAGGTCGGCGGTCGCGCCGGCCTCTTGCATATGGTATCCGCTGATGCTGATGCTGTTGAACTTCGGCATCTCGGCCGCGGTGTAGGCGAAGATGTCGGAGATGATCCGCATGCTCGGCCCGGGCGGGTAGATGTAGGTGTTCCGCACCATGAATTCTTTGAGGATGTCGTTCTGAATGGTGCCCGAGAGCCGGTGCCGGGGCACCCCCTGCTCCTCGGCCGCCACCACATAGAGCGCCAAGATCGGCAGCACCGCGCCGTTCATGGTCATCGACACGCTGATCTCGTCGAGCGGAATGCCGTCGAAGAGCAGCTGCATGTCAAGGATCGAGTCGACCGCCACCCCGGCCATGCCCACATCGCCGGTCACCCGGGGGTGGTCGCTGTCGTAGCCGCGGTGGGTGGCGAGGTCAAAAGCGATCGACAGGCCCTTTTGGCCGGCGGCGAGGTTGCGCCGGTAGAAGCGGTTGCTGTCCTCGGCGGTCGAGAAGCCGGCGTACTGCCGCACCGTCCACGGCTGGGATGCGTACATGGTCGGGTACGGTCCACGCACAAAAGGCGCCACCCCCGGCAGGCCGCCGATATGGGGCAGGTGTTCGCTGTGGGCCGGGTCTGGCGCGGGGCCGACCGTGATGCCCTCGGGCGTGGCCAGCGGGGGCGCGAAGAGCAGGTCGGCCGGCGGGGGCAGCGGCAGGTCATCGAGGCCCAGCGCCCCGAGGCGGAGGGCGCGGGGGTCCACGGTGCGGGGGGCCACCGGCGGCGGCGCGGCCTGCAGAGAGACAGCGGGTGGAGCGACGGGCTGCGACATCAGCGCACCTCGGGGGAGATGGCGGCGCCCAGCCGCGCGTGGAGCTCGGCGAGCGCGCTGGCCAGCGGCGCGCCCACGTGCACAAAACCGACCACGCCGGCCGCCCGCAGGGCCTCGGCGTCGGCGCCCGGCCGACCCGCCAGCCAGACCGGCAGGGGCTGCAGCGCGGCGGCCAGGGGCAGGGCCAGGCGGGCCGTGTCGGCCTCATCGCCGCAGATGATGGCTGCGGCGGCGTTTTGGGCCCGGGCCTCCTCCGCCAGGGCCTGCAGGGCGGCCCGCTCGTCGGGCGCGGCCGGGCCCTCGACAGGGGTGGAGGTAGGCCAGGCCACAGACGGGCGGACCGGCCGCAGCCCGCCGGCCAGGGCGAGGCCCTCGGCGAAGCCCGCGCGGGCGGCGTGGCGGGCCACGGGGCCGATGCAGGCCAAGAACAGCGTCTGTGGCGTCGCTCCCGCGGCGTCGCGCAGGGCCTCCCAGGGGGCGGCGAGGCGCAGGGGGCGCAGCGGGGCGGGCCCCCCGGCGACGGCGGGCGCGCGAAGGGCGGCCCGGGCGGGCGGGCGCTGCTCGCCGGCCCAGGCGAACTCAGACAGACCCACCAGGGTGCGCTGGCGTTTGTCGACCTCGACCTGCAGGCGGGCGGCGGCGGCGCCGACCTCGGCTTGGGGCCAGCCGGCGGTCAAGGCGGCCGAGAGCCCGCCCGCCGCCTCGATGCGCTGCAGCAGGGCCCAGGCCTCGGCGCAGAGCCCGGCGGCGAGGCCCTCGACGCTGTAGGCCCCGCCGGCGAGGTCATCGAGGGCGCCGAGGTGGCCCTCTTCTTCGAGCAGCAGGTGGGTGTGCAGGGCGAGGCGGCGCGCGGCGGGCAGGCCGCTGCGCAGGGGCGCGTCGTAGGGGCGCAAGCTGATCGCATCGGCCCCGCCCGCGGCGCCGCCCAGCCCGGCGACGGTGGCCCGCAGGGCGTTGCTGTGCAGGTCATAGGCGCAGAGGCCGCGGTCGAGCTGGCGGGCGTGCAGGTCGGCGCGTGAGGCCTCGGGCGTCAAGCCCAGGGCGAGCCCGAGCTTGGCCCACAGGCGGCGCAGGGCGCGCAGCTTCGCCAGATCGACGACCAGCTCGCCGCTCAGGCCGAGCTGCAGGCGCACGTAGCCGAGCGCGTGGGGGGCCGCGACGCCCCGGTCGGCCAAGGCGCGCAGGCTGTCGAGGGCGGCCGCGAGCAGGCCGGCGAGCTCCCAGGCGGGGGGCGCGCCGGCCTCGGCCCAGGGCAGACCGCTGAGCAACAAGCGGGCACGATCAAAGCCCTGCTGCAGGGCGCGGGCGAGGCCGTCGTGGGCGGGGCTCGGGCTGGCCGCTTCCCCGGCGAGCAGGGGGCCCCAGGGGTCGACCAGCGCGCCGCCCCACCAGCGCTCGGCGGGGCGGGCGGCGGATAGCGCGTCCAGCGCGGCCAAGGCGCCCTCTGCGTCGTGGCGGGCGTCGAGCCAGAGGCCCTTTCCGGCCAGGGGCGCGGCGGCGAGCAGGCGGACCAGGCGCGGGCCCGCCCAGCCCTGACCACCCGGGTCAGCTAGGCCCACCGACGAGGCGCCGCGGGTGAGCTCATCGGCGATCGCAGCGCCCAGCGCGTCATCTTCGTCGACCGCGCCCAGCGAGAGCTCGCTGAGGCGCTCCCACGGGCCGCGGCGGCAGAGGCGGCTGACCGCCAGCGCCTCGGTGGCCGGCAGGGCGGGGGCGGTGGCCAAGGCCGGGGCGCGCTGGCCGCCGGGCAGCTCGAGCTCCATCACCTTGTCCCAGGCCTTTCCTTTGAGGGCGGCCTGGGCGGCGGCCCGCCACGCCGCAGGGTCAGCGGGCGGGAACCACCGGGCGAGGTCGATGCCCGCGGCGATCTGCGGGTCGGGCTGCGCGGGCGCAGGCTGCGGCGGGTGGGCGTCGGGGGCGGACATGGGCACCTCGGGGGGCGGCCTCTATCGTCGGCGCCCCCCAACCGCGCGCGCACCGCGCCCAGCAGCGGGGCTCAGGCCTGCGGTTGGGCCTGCTGCGCGGCGATCTCGGCGTGGATCTTGGCCATATCGAGGGCCTTGACCTGGCCGATGAGCTGCTCAAGCGCCGGGGCGGGCAGGGCGCCGGCCTCGTTGTACAGCAGCACCTTCTCACGGAAGATCATCAGCGTGGGGATGCTGCGAATCTGGAAGAAGCCGGCCAGCTCTTGCTGGTCTTCGGTGTCGACCTTGCCGAAGACGACGTCAGTGTGGGCATCGCTGGCCTTCTCAAAGGTCGGGGCGAAGGCCCGGCAGGGGCCACACCAGCTCGCCCAGAAGTCGACGATGAGGATGCCCGCGGTGTCGAGGGTCTCTTGGAAGTTCTCGTGGGTGATGGTCTTCGTCGCCATGGGGGGCTCCGGGCCGCAGCGAGGGGCGGACTGTGGGTTCTGCCGGCCCGGATGCCGCGGGGTCGCGCCGGTGACGGTCCGGGGCGCGCTAACCGCGGCCCCCGCACGCTGCCCTGCGCCTGCGCAGGCGCGGCGGGCGCCTCTCCGCCGATCCTCGGGCGGCGTCCGCGGGATAGCCGGCGCGCATGCCCGCCTCCCCAGCCCAAGCCGCGCTGCGCGCCCTCCCCCTGCTGCTCCTCGGCGCCCTCGCCGCGCCCCCCGCTGCGGCCGCGGCCATCGACGCCGCATGCCGGCCCGCCGAGCAGGGCCAGCCGCTGAAGGTGGCCCTGGTCACGAGCTCTTCAGGCGGCCTCATCTTCAACAGCATGGGCCACACGGCGATCTGGTTCAGCGGCGGCCCCTTAGACGAGGGCCTGGTCTACAACTGGGGCGCGTATGACGGCACCCGCCCCGACCTCGGGCCCGCCTTCCTCGCCGGCGAGATGAATTTCTGGCTGGCCGACGAGGTGTGGGCGGTCCAGTGGCGGCGCAACCTGCGCCAGCAGCGCAGCGTGGTGGTGCAGGTCCTCGACGTGCCCCAGCCCGAGGCCGCGGCCATGCTGCGCCGCCTGCAGATCGAGGTGCTGCCCGAGAACCGCGAGTTCCGCTACCACTGGGCCCTCGACAATTGCGCCACGCGGGCACGAGACGTCGTGAACAAGCTGGTGGGCGGCCAGCTTGAGACCGCACTGTCCACCCCCGCGCCGTGGACGGCGCGGCACGAGGGCGCCCGCCACCTCTCCCGTCACCCCCTCGCGGCCTTCGCGTGGGACTTCATGGCCGGCCCCTATGTCGACCAGCCGCTCACCGAGTGGCAGCTGGGCATGGTGCCCGAGCGCTTGATGGAGAGCGTGCAGGGCGTCGTTCTCCGCGACCCCGACGGCGCGACCCGCCCCCTGGTCACCGCCCGCTGCGACCTGCGCGAGGGCGAGTACTCCTGGGCGCGACCCCACCCCTTGCCCAGCTGGCCGGTGGCGGCGCTGACCACCGCGCTCAGCGCGCTGATGGTCGGCCTCGGGCTGCGGCCGGCGGGGGCGGCGCGCCGCCTGTCCGGCGCGATGTTGGGGCTCTGGGGCCTGACCGCCGGGCTGCTCGGCCTCATCACCTTCGTCATGTGGGCGATCAGCTCACTCGACGGGGTGGGTCCGACCTTCTCGTGGCTGCAGGCAAACCCCCTGACCCTCTTGCTGGCGGCGGCGGGCCTGCAGCGCCTGCGGCAGCGCGCCTGGGGCCCCCTGCTGCGGGGCGCGGCCTTCGCCCTCGCGGGGATTGGCGTGGCTGGGCTCATCTTCAAGCCGCTCATCCCCCAAGACAACCTGCACATGGTCGCGGTCTTCTTGCCCCCGCTGCTCGGTGCGGCGGCGCTGGCTTGGCGGGCGCCGGGTGAGGGGCGGGGCTAAGCCCAAGCTTCAGGCCAGGCTTTCGGCCTGGGTTTCGCCCATGTTGTAGGCCAAGGGGCGGCCCCGGCGCAGGCGCCGGGCCGGGCGCTGCGCGGGGTCGCTGCGCTCCGTCGGCCGCGGCGGGCCGCGCCCGACCCCGCTGCGCGGGCCGCTCCGCTCCCTGCCGCCGCGAGGCGAAGACAACGTCTAACGCGCCATCTTCAGGGGACGGGCACGGCCAAGGGCAGCTCCCCCGCCGGGGCCAAGTCGGGCTCGGCGACCCAGGCGCCGCCCTGGGGCTCTGCGCCGGGCGCCGGGGCCCAGCCTGAGGGCACCCCCGCGGCCAGGGTCGCGCTGGCCACCCAGCCGCCCTCGGTCCACTGGCGCCCGTCGAACCAGCCGGGGCTCCACACATAGCCGGGGCGCTCCTCGAGAGGCAGCCAGTGGCCGTTGTGGCGCACGCCGGTCGCCGGGTCGATGCGGGCCTCGACCCAGACGTGGTCCGCGCGGCTGGGCGGGCGGAAGAAGCCCTCGACCCATTGTTGGCCGTCAAAGAAGCCCGGCTCCCAGGTCATGCCGGCGGGCCAGGGGGCGGCGGGCTCCCAATAGCCGGGGTGGTAGGCCCCCTCGGCGTCATAGGCGCCCTCGACCCAGACCCAGTCGCCGTCGAGGCGGCGCTCGGGGCGCCAGAAGCCCTCGACGTAGCGCGCGCCGATCCAGTAGCCTTCGACCCAGACATAGGGCACGCCGTAGAACTCCGGCGGGCTGAGCGCGGGCTGGTAGCTGCCCGGCCACCAGAAGCCGGCCATGGTGTGGCCCTCGAGCCACAGGTAGCCGTCGCGGGGCGGGCCCTCCCAGCCGATCATCCAGGGGTAGAGCACCCCCGGCATCACGACGATCACGGTGGTGGGCGAGGTGTAGCGCCACCAGGGGTGCACCCACCACATCGTGTAGCGGGGGCCATAGCTGTGGTTCTCGGGCGGCGGCCCCCCGGCCTCGGGGTGGGGCAGGCGGCGCACGGGGCTCGGCCGGGCGCTGCGCGGGTCGACCGGCACCGCGCCCACCGGCGCGGGGAGGTCGAGCAGGCGGCCGATCGGCCGGGGCGGCAGGCGGGCCTCGAGCGCGGCGAGCTGGGGTGAGATCGGGCTCAGGTCGCGGGTGCGTACCGCGGGGACAGCGACCAGCGCGCCATCTTCGCCGCCGACCAGCCGCGGGCCCTCGGTGACCCACAGCGAGGCGCCGCTGACCGGCACCGTGCGGCCGCCCCGCCCCGCGGCGCGCAGGTCGAGGGTGGCTTGGCCCGAGGGCGCCCCCGCGCGCACGCCCGTGGGCCGCGGGCGCGCAGGCGCGGGGGCCACGCTCGCCGCGCGCACCGGAGCGCCGGGCCGCGGGGCGCCGAGGCTGGCCGCTGGGGCCGGGGCGGCCGGGCGGGGCCCCGCCGGGCGCGCGACCGCCGCGGGGCGCAGGGCCGGGGCGGCCGGGCGCACCCCCAAGGCGCTCGCCGTGGGGGCCACGCTGGCGGGGCGGCCGATCACCGCGGGCGAGGGCGCCTCTCCGGCGCCGTTGGACTTGGGGCCGTCTCCACCGTTGGACTTGGGGCCGTCTCCACCGTTGGACTTGGGGCCGTCTCCACTGTTGGACTTGGGGCCGTCTCCACTGTTGGACTTGGGGCCTCCTCCGCCGGACTTGCCCTCTCCTCCTCCGCCGGACTTGCCCTCTCCTCCTCCTCCGGACTTTGGGCCCCCTCCGCCCGACTTTCCATCTCCGCCGGACTTGCCGCCGCCCCCTCCACCGGACTTGCCGCCGCCGCCCGACTTGCCGCCGCCGCCGCCGCCCCCTCCACCCGACTTGCCGCCGCCGCCCCCACCTTTGGGGTTGGCCGCCGCGGCCTCACCGGGGGCGCCGTCGAGAGGGAGCGCGCCCGGCGCGACCCAAAGCAGGGCAAGGAGCAGCGGGCTCAGGCGGAGGGCGCAGCGCATGGGTCACCTCGTCGGGGCAGTGTAGCCCCGCGCAGACCCGCCGCGACCCGGGCCCCTGCCCTACTTGAGCACCTCGGCCACCGGCTTGTGCAGGGGCGGCAGCGTCGTGTCGCCGAGGCGCTGCAGCAGGTTGACCTCGATCATGCGGCTGAGCGCGCTGATGGGCAGGTCGTTGGGGTCGGTGCCGAAGGGCTCCTCGACCTCTTCGCCGATGCCGTCGAGGCCGTAAAAAGCGTAGGCGACGATGAGCACGACGACCGGCGTGGCCCAGCCGATGTCCTTGACCAGGCCGAAGGGCAGGAAGAGGCAGTAGATCCCGACGAGGCGGTGCATCAGCACGGTGTAGATCCACGGCACCGGCGTGGAGAGGATGCGCTCACAAGCGCCCTGCACGTCGGTGTTCACGGTCAGGGCGAGGTCTAAGGGCAAGAGGTGCTGGGGGTGCAGGTGACCCGCCCGGAACAGCGTGGCGACGTGCGCGCCGGTCTCGTGGTTAATGGCGGCGGGCACGTTAATCTCGCGCGAGAGGGCCGCGCGCTCTTCGGCGGGCAGCCAGTCGCGCAGCTCGTCGAGGTCGACCTCGCGGCGCAGGTGCATGCGCAGGGCGTGCACAAAAGCGACCTGGCGCAGCACCAGGGCGCGCTGGGTGGCGGCGACGGCTGGGGCGTCCTCGGGCGTGGCGGGGTGGCTGAGCGTCAGCACCCCGCGGGCGAAGGTGCGGGAGTTGTTGACCAAGCCGCCCCAGAGCTTCCGGCCCTCCCAGTAGCGATCGTAGGACGCGCCGTTGCGGAAGCCCAGAAAGATCGACAGCGCGAGGCCGACCAGCGAGAACGGCGCGATGGACAGCGTAAAGTCGCGGAAGTATCCGTTGTACCAAGCCAGGGTGACCGCGACGGTGACCAGCAAGGTGACCAGCAGCCGCAGCCAGATGCGCTCGATGCCCGTGCCCCGCACGGCGAACAGCGAGCCGAACCAGCGCTTGTTGTTCATCACGATCATGCGGCCTCCAAGGCCGCGGGGTCCCCTCCGCGGCGCGCCGGCGCGCGCTTAGCGCGGGGGCACCGGGCCTGCCCCGCCGCCCGAGGCCGGGTCGCCCTGTGCTAGAGGCCCGCGCCGCCCGCACCGAGGACCGCCGTGCCCCGCTCCGCCCCGCCCGTCGCCCTGCTTGTCCTGCTCGCCGCCTGCGGCGATCCGCCGGCCCCGCCCGCGCCGGCGCCCGCCCCCGCGGCCACCGCACCCGCGCCCATCCCGGTGGCCGCCTGGCCCGCCCGCACGATCACCTTGCATTCGGTCGGGCGCCCGCCCCTGGCCCCCCTGCGCATGCCCGCGGCCGCCGCGACCCAGCGCCTGCGTTTTGGCAGCGAGGCGGCGGTGAACGGTGAGCTGGGCGGGGCGCCCGTCGACGCGGTGCGCCTGCAGAGCGCGCGCACCCTGCGGGTCGAGGTGCGGCCCGGGCCCACCGCCGCGCAGCGGGCGCTCCGCTTCGAGGTCGAGCGCTACCACGACGAGGCCGGCCTGCCCGCGCCCGAGCAGGGGGCCATCGACGCGGCCCTGACCGGCACCGCCGGCCAGTGGGCCGACGACACCCGCTGCGCGGTGACCGAGGCCGGCGCCCAGCCCGCGCCGCCGCCCGGGGATCGGCTGCAGCAGGCCATCCTCAGCGGGGTGGTCGACCTCTGCCCGAGCCTGCCCGCCGAAGACCTCGGGGTGGGCGCGACCTGGACCACCACGGTCGGCGGGGCCGACCCCGCCGCCGAGCACGAGGTCACGAGCTGGACCTTGCTCGAGCGCGACCCCGGGCGGGTGGTGCTCACCTTTGAGCTGAAGTCGACCCGCACCGGCGCGGATGGTCTGCAGCGCGTCAACCTCGGCGAGGGCCGCATCGAGCTGCGCGAGGGCCTGCCCCTGCCCTACCGGGCCGACGCCCGCGGCCGGGCCACCCGCACCAGCACCGCGGCCGGCCAGCCGCTCACCACCACGACCGAGTGGTCGATGTTCGTAGAAACCGTCGTCGAGACCGTCGTCGAGAACGGCGCGGAGAGCGGCGTCGAGGCCAACGCAGAGCCTGCACGCGCGCCCTGAGGGCGGGCGCCAGGTGCTAGGCCCGGCGCCAGATCACCACGTGGGGGCTCGGCGCGGGGCGGTCGAGCCGGGCCGCCGCCACCTCTTCGACCGAGCGAGAATAGCGCCAGACACGCAGCTCTGCGAGCTCGCCCACCAAGGATAGGCCGGGGTTGAGGTCGTCCCAGAGGGCGTGACAGTCCTGGCCGATCACGACCCGGCCCGCGCCCGGGATGCGCGCCCCGCCGGCCAGCGCGCCGACGTAGCGCTCCTGACCATCGACCAGCACGCTGAGGTTGCCGGTCGCTGCGTTCCAGGTGAACGCGACGTGCTGCCACTGGCCGGGCCGCAGGGGAACGGCCGCGCGCAGGGGCGTGTGCTCGCCGTCGATCACCACCGAGAGGGCCGGCGGGCCGCCGCGGGACTCGATGTAGATGGCCACGCAGGTGCGCCGGCGGGCGACATAAGACATCAGCGTGCCCTTGCGGTCGCTGCGGCCGGGCCGCAGCCAGCCCTCAAAAGTGAAGCCGGGGCCGCTCAGGCCCTCAAAAGCGTCCTCCTGCACGACGCGCTGCACGGTGCCATCGAAGACCATCGCCGCCGCGTCCAGCGCCGCCGGGCTCAGCGGGCCGCCGGCCCCGCGGGCGCGCTCGAGCTGCCCGCCCAGGTCGACCTCGGGGCGCGGGAGCTCGTCGCCGCCCCACTCCACCGGATCGGCGAGGCCAAGGGTGGCCAGGGGGCCCTCCTCTTCGCCCGAGGGCGCCTCGAGGGCCCCGCCGGCGAAGACGGTGGCCGGCAGCCGCCCGGCCTCGGGCAGCTCGACGCTGTCGAGCTCGTCGGGGTCATAGGCGCGGGCGTCGAAGGCCTGGGCCCGCATGCGCTCGCCCACGGCGGCGCGCAGGGCCGGGCCGGGCAGGGGCGCGGCCGCGGTGCGCAGCCAGGCCGGCTGGGGCGCCTCTTCTTCGTCGAGCTCGAGCAGATCGCCGGTGTCGGCGGGCTCGAGCGAGGTCGCGCCGCCGAGGCGGGGGCGCACCGGCTGCGGGCCGCCGAAGATGGCGCGCAGGTCTTCCACCCGGCCGTCGCCCAGCGCGTGGTCAGAGTCCTCGTCGAGCGGGGTCGGCGCCACCCGCGGCGGCGGGGCGGCCCGCGGCGCGCTGGCCGGGGCCCGCGTGGGCGAGGCCGCGGGGCGCGACGGGAGCTCTTCGGGGCGGCGCAGCGAGACCGGGCCCTCGGGCAGCGCCAAGGGGGGCGCTGCGGCCTGGGCGAAGCCGGGGCCGGGGGCCTCAGCCGCGGGGAGGACCTGAGGCGCGTCATCCTCGTCGACCGAGGGGACCGGCTGCAGCCGGGGCGGCGGCGCGACCCGCGGCCGGGCCGAGGCCGCGCCGCCGTCGGCGAAGATGCCCCGCAGGTCGTCGACCTGACGGGTCACCAGCTCGCGGTCGGAGTCGTCGTCGAGGTCGTCGGCGGGCGTCCACCGCGGAGCGGTGCCCGAGCGGCCCGGGTCGAGGGGCGCGCGCATGGTCGGGCCCGAGCTGGGCTCGGCGGGGCGGCCCGGGCGGGGCGGCGGGCTCACCGGCGCGGTGGGGCGCTCGGTTGACCGGGGGCCGCCGCGGCTGGCGTCGAGCTCGGTGCGCAGCACGGCCTCAGCTTGGCGGGCGACCTCGAGCTGGGCCCGCGCCTCTTTGAGCGCCACCACGGCGTCTTCGGCGATGCGCCGCGAGGCCGAGGCGGCGGCCTGGGCGCCTTCGAGCTCAGCCGCCAGGGCCCCCTCGCGGGCCCGCAGGCGGCCCAGCTCGGCCTCGGCGCGCTCGCGGGCGGCCTCAAGCGTGGCCTTCTCGCGCAGCAGCTGCTCACGATCTTCAGCGGCGGCGCCGCCGGCCGCGGCCCGCAGCCGATCCAGCTCGACGCGCAGCAGGCGCTGCTCGCCGCGGTGCCGCTCGGTGAGCTGCTCGAGCGTGTGCTGCTGCTGGCGCTGCAGGCTGGCCAGGGCCTCGTTGGCCTGGCGGGCGCTGCGCTCGGCCTGCACCGCACGGCCGTCGGCCACCTCGAGGGCAGCGCGCAGGCGGGTGTTCTCGTCGCTGACCTCGAGCCAGCGGTCGCTGAGCTCCATGTACTCGGCGCTGAGGCTCTCGTGCTCGGCGGCGAGCTGGCTGTCGCCGCCGTCCTCGGCGTGCAGGGCGCGGGCGAGGCGGGCCTCGAGCGCGCGGGCCTGGGCGCGCTCTTGCTCGAGCCCCTCGCGGACCAGCCGCAGGTCGTTGTCGCGGACCTGGAGCTGGCGGAGCAGGTCTTGTGCTCCCTCGGGGCCCGCGGCGGCCGCGGCGGCCTCAGCGCGGACCCGCTCCAGCTCGGCCTCGAGACGCCGGCCCTCGGCCCGCACCGTCTCGAGCGCGCGCTCGTGCAGGCGCAGGCGCTCGACCTCTTCTTCGCGGTCGGCCAGCTCGGCGCGGGTGTCTTGCAGGGCGCGGCGCAGGCGGCGCAGCTCTTCGTCCACCGCGCCGGCGCCAAGGGGCTCGCGCAGGCCGGCGGGCCCGGTGTTGCCCTCGAGGCGGCGGCCCGCGGGGGCCGGGCCGAGCAGGCGCAGCGGGGGCTCGACCTCACCCGCCGCGGTCGGCGCGGCGCGGCCCGAGGTGGGCAGGCCCAGCGCGACCATGGTCGAGGTCGACGGAGACAACGAAGCGGAGGGCGCAGCCGAAGCCGCCGGCGCGGGCGCGGGCAGCGGCGCGGCCGGCGCGGAGACCTGGGGCGCCGCGGGCCCCGCCGGGGCCAAGAAGCGCAGCACCACCCACAGCCCCCCCAAGAAGGGGATCACCACGAAGAAGAGGAGGAGGGTCAGGGTGTTGGTGTCGAGCAGCAGGTCCATGGTCATCCAGGCTGGAGGGGGGCCACAGCCGCCGCACGGCGCCGCAGCGGGGTGGGCCACGCTCCTCGCGCCAAAGCGTAGCCCCCTGGCCGCGCGCGCGCGGCCCCCTCCGCTCATCTTGACCTACAGCGGCCGGTTTTGGTGGCTCACCCCTCCAGGGCCGGGTGGCGCCACGGGGCCCGGCGGGGGCGCGGCGAGGCCCCGGGCCGGCTGGGCGCCCGCGGCTGCAGGGCAGCGCGTGGGCTCCGCGCGCAGCAGGGCGAGGCCCTCGGCGCAGGCGGCGGCGGTCGGGCCCGCGCCAGGGCAGGCGCCGACGCCGCGGCAGGCGACCACCGCGCCGAGCCAGCTGCCCACCAAGGCCGGGTCGGCGATCGGATCGGCGGCCAGGGCGGCCAGCGCGCCCGCGGTCGGGGCGCCGGTGGCCCAGCGCTGCAGGGCGTGGGTGGCGCAGTCGGCGGCCAGGGGGCCCGCGTGGGCCGCGCAGAGGCCGAGCTGGGCCCGGACCTCGGGGTCGGGCCGGGCTTCGAGCACTTCGAGGCGGCAGTCGGGGCCGTCCCCACACCAGCCGAGCAGCTCGCCCCGGCCCCACTTGGGGTCTTGTAGGGCCGCCCCGACGAAGCGCTGCCGGCACTCGCGCTCATAGGGCGCGGCGGCGCCGCAGTGCGCGTCGAGCGCCGCCGGGTCGCGCAGGCTGCCCGCGGCGGCGGTCAAGCACCAGCCATAGGTGCTGGTGCCCGCGTAGGCCGCGCAGCGCGGATCACCCTGCTGCACGCCACAGCCGACGAGCAGCAGCGCGGTCGCCCACCCGCGCGCGCACCGGGCGGGCCGAGCAGCAGCAGAGCGAGAGCGCAGGTGCACGCAGGCCTCCCGGGCCGGCCTATCGCGCCGCCTGGCCCGCTCAGCGCTGCAGGTGCGGGGTCATCAGCCGGCGCTGGCAGGTCGCCTGGTCGAGCTGCCCGAGCAGCGCGCAGAGCTCTTGGCCCGCAGGGGGCTGCAGCTCGCGGTTGTGGGCGTTGGCCCAGGTGATCACCGCCTCACCCCGCACCAGCGGGTCGGCGATCTGCTCGGCGGTCTGCACGCAGCGCGGCAGGTCGGTCACCGGCAGGCTCTGCAGGCGCGCAGCGAAGCAACGGTCGCGCTCCAAGCCGGGCGCCTGGGCTTCACACTCCACGGCGCCGCCGCCGCCGCAGCCCCAGGCCAGCGCGGCGGCCCACACAAGGCGGCGCATCACTTCTGCCCGTGGAGGCCCATGGCGGCGCCATCGGGGCCGCCCCGCACCGGGCAGGCCTCGGGGTGGCGCCGCAGATGGGCCGCAAAGGCCTCACAGCGGGCCTTCTCAGCGCTGGGGACCTCAGCGCAGGAGGTCTGGGCGTCGGCCACGCAGGCCGAGGTCGCGCCCACCCAGGCGGCGAGGTGGGGCTGCGTCCAGTCGGCGCCTGAGCGCCGGAGCACGGTGACCTCTTCGGGGCTGAGCGGGAAAGCGCGGCGCAGCACGTGCCCGGCGCAGTCGTTGGCGTAGGGGCGGGCCCACTGGGCGCACTCGCTCAGCGCGATGTCGAGCTCGGGGATGGGCCGGTGGTCGAGCACCTTGAACGCGCAGTCGGGCTCGCCGCCGCAGGCCCGCAGCAGCATGCCCCGGTCCATGCTGGGGACGTGAAACTGCGCCTCGACCCAGCTGTCACGGCAAGCGCCCTCCCACGGCCCGGCCCCGGCGCAGAGCGCGACCATGGCTTCGAGGCTCGGCGCCTCGAGGGCCTCTTTGCGCACGCACAGGCCCCAGGTGGTGCTGCCCGCGTAGGCCGCGCAGGCCGCCGGGCCCGGGGTCGGCTCGGGGGCGGCGGCGTGGGCCGCCGAGAGCAGCTCGCCGAAAGACGGGGGGAAGAGCACCGCCGCGGCGCCGAGCGCGCCGACGCCGAGCAGGCCGAGCGCGACGGCGGCGGTGGGCAATGGTCGTCGGGTGGGGTGCGAGGCCGTCGGCATGGGGGCTCCAAAGGGTGGGGCGGCCACGGGCGCGCACCTGCGCGACACCATCGGGGGAGACGGCCACCAGCTGCCTGCAGGGTAGGCGAGATCTGCGCCGAGGAGCCTCGGTCAGCGCTTGTCTTGACCACCGGTGACACCTGTCACCGCGATGTCAGCGAACGATGGCGGGCGGGCCGAACAGCCGGCGCAGCCGACCCTCGATGCGCTCGAGGGCGGCCTCGCAAGCCTCTCGGTGCTCTCCGGGCGGACCGCTCAGCGGGTCTGGCGTGGCCCAGACCTGCACCGCCACCCGCGCGGGTAGGGGCGGCAGGCTGATCCGCTCGTTGAGCACGATGACCTCGCCGACCTCCTCCCAGTCGACCTCGCGGAGGCCCCGCGCCCGCAGGCCCGCGGTGGGCATGCCCCGCTCGGTCAGCAGCGCGCGGGCCACCCGCCGCAGGTGCCCCGGCTCCAGCGCCGCCGAGAGGGCGGTGCGGTCGGGCCAGCCCCGCCGCATCAGGGCCTCGGCCATCGGCCCCAGGCAGGCGCCGTCGGCGCACAAGAAGAGGACGCCGTCAGGGGCGGTCGACATGGGGAGCTCCGGGCGGCGGGGGGAGGCCGGTGGGGTAGCATCCCGACCGGGCGCGGGCACCCGCCGGCGCAGGAGGAGCGGCATGCGCACAATCCCGCGGCGACCCTGGCCCACGATGCTCTGCCTCACGTCGCTCTGGGCATGCGGGGCCCCCGAAGCCGACAGCGGCGGGGCCAAGGCCACCTGGGACCGCCGCCTGGAGATCGAGGCGCCCCTCGACGGCGCCCTGCTCGACGCGGGCGCGCCCACCGAGCTGGTCGCCGAGGGCCGCGACGACGACGCCGCAATCGTCGAGCTCGAAGATCCCCTCTGGCACATCATCGACGACGAGGGCGCAACGATCTGGCAGGCGCCGGGCAACCCGCTCACCGTCAGCGACCTGCCCGCCGGCACCTGGACCTTGCGCTGCGCGGCGGGCGTCGACGGCTACCAGCTCGAAGACAGCGTAGAGGTCAATGTCTTCGCCAAGCGTTGAGCCCAGCAGCACGGGGCTTGGCCCGGCCCCGGCGCTGGGCCTGCTCGGGCTGATCAGCCTCGGGCTCGGCCTCGCCTACGCCGTGCCCACCGTCGATCCGGTGGCCCACTGGGTGCTGGAGCTCGTCGCGCAGATCCCCGAGGGGGCCTGGTGGCGCCCCTTCTCGCCGCCGCCCCCGGCCTATGGTTTTGGCTTTCGGCCCCTGTCGGTGCTGGTGATGCAGGCCTACATCGAAGCTTTTGGCCCCCAAGCCGCGCCGCCGCCCGCCCTGCTCTTCGTCAAAGTGGCCGGCGGGCTGTGGCTGAGCGGGGCCGCGACCTGGGCCTGGCTGCGCAGTTTTGGCGCCGGCCGCGCCGCCCTGCCGCTGGCCGCGCTGAGCCTCTGCCTCGCGCCGCAGCTCTTCTCGGCCGCGGGCCTGACCGAGTTTGATGGCCTCGGGGCGGCGATGACGCTCCTCCTCTCGTTGTGCCTGCACCGGCTCCCCGCCCGCCCGGCCCTGCTCGGCCTCCTCCCTCCTCTTTTGGTGCTCATCCTCACCCTCAAAGAGTCGGCGGCGCTCATCGCCTTTGGCGTGCTGGCCGCGCACATCGTCGAGCACGCGCTGAGCGGGGCCCGGCGGTGGGCGGCCGGCCTCGTCGCGCTCTCGACCGCCGCGGGCCTGCTCTGGCTGGCCGGCGCCTGGCAGGTCATCGAGGTGCCGCACAACCCGCTGCACTTCGAGGGCCTCGACCCCCGCCTGCGGCTGCAGATCTGGGCCTACGCCGGCGCCCAGCTCCTCATCTTCGCCCCGCTGCCCGCGGTGCTGCTCGCCTGGGCCGCGGCCCTGCTCCCCCGCCTGCCCGCGCCCGCCCGGGGCCCCGCCCTCGCCCTGGCCGCGCTGGGGCTCTGCGCCCTGCCCCTCGCCGCGGTCGCCAACCACTACGAGGCCTACTACAGCGACCAGCCCGCGCTGATGGTGCTCGGCGGGCCGCTGGTGCTCGCCCCGCTCGCCGCCCTGGCCCTGCGCCCCCGGGCCCGCGCCCGCCTGCGCCTGCCCCTGCTGCTCGTGCTCGGCCCGATGGCCGCGCTGGCCCCCGCGGTGCTCTTGGCGAGCAACCCCCGCGAAGACTTAGCCTCGCGGCTCTTTTTGGTCGTGGTGCCCCCGCTGTGGCTGCTGCTGCGTGAGGCGGCGGCGGCGGTGGCCGCGCAGCTGCCCGACGGTGGGCCCGGTCGGCTCGGCCAGGCGGCCCGCGGGGCGCTGATCGGGGCGGCGGCCTGGGCGGCGCTGGCCGGCGGCCTCAACGCCACGGCGCTGCACCGGGCGCGCAACGCCGTCGACAGCACAGGGACCGTTATTTTGGCCCAGCAGCCCCTGCGCGGGGCCCTGGTGATGTTCGATCAATTTGGGCTCTTCCGCACCGGCCACGAGCTGCTGCCCCACCTGCCGGGCGGCGCCTTGCCCGACGGCCTGCACCACATGTTCTGCCCCACCCAGCTGCGGTGGGCGGCGCTGCCCACGCTCAACCACAACCAGCGCACCGACGCCGAACAAGAGTGGCGGCAGGGCCGCACGATCTACCTCTACAGCCTCGGGCTGCGCAGCCTCGAGGGCGCGCCGGCCCGCGCGGCCCTGCACGGCGATCTGCGCAGCTTGCGCCACCCCTTTGGCGTCTTCCACCCGCTCAACGTCGAGGGCGGGCCCGGGCCGGCCCCGGCGCAGAACCCCCTCGAGGACGCGCGGGCCGCCACCTACGGCCCCGACCCCGACCCGCTGGCCCGCATCGCCGCCGCCCGCGGGCAGGAGCGGCTGCGCCTCGCCGCCCGGGTCTGGCTGCTGCCGGTCCAGCTCCACGAGCTGCCGCGGCGCTTGGCCGCCGGGGTCGGGCTGCTCGAAGACGCTGAGCTGCGGCTCGTGCTCACCGAGCTGCGCTACCGCGGAGGGCCGGTGCGGGCGCCCGCAGGCATGCCCACCCAGCGGCCGCCCGGTGGGCCGCCGGGGCCGCCGCTCAGCCCGCGCTGAGGGCCAGCACGCGCAGCAGGTGGGGGCCGCTCACCGGCTGCACCGAGAGGCGCTGCCCGCGCTGGATCACCAACATGCCGCTCAGCTCGGGGTCGGCCTTGAGCTGCTCGAGCGGCACAAAACGCGCAAGATGGCCCACATAGGCCAGGTCGACCCGCAGCCAAGCCGGGGCCTCGGGCTTGGACTTCGGGTCAAAATAGGGGCTGGCGGGGTCAAAAGCGGCCGGGTCGGGGTAGGCGGCGCGGCAGACCCGGGCGAGGCCGGCCACCCCCGGGGGCTGGGCGTTGCTGTGGTAAAACAGCACCAGATCGCCCACGGCCATGTCGTCGCGCATGAAGTTGCGGGCCTGGTAGTTGCGCACGCCCTCCCAGCTGGTCTGGCCGTCGCGGGCGAGGTCGTCGAGGCCATAGACCTCGGGCTCACTCTTCATCAGCCAGCAGCGCCGACCCGCGGCCACCTCTGCCGAAATGGCGCCCACGTCGATACTTTGGGCCCCCGCACCACGCCCCTCTGCCGCACCGCCCACGCGCCCTCCCCTGGCCGGGCCCGCTGACCCGCGCGCCCGCCGCTATCCCCGCCGCCGGCCCCGCCCAGGGCCGCCCGCCCGAGCGCCCATGCCCTCAACGCCGCCGCCGGTCACCGGCCGCCTCGCCCCGACCCCATCCGGTGACCTGCACCTGGGCAACGCCCTGGCTTTTGGCGCGGCCTGGCTCAGCGCGCGGGCCCAGGGGGGGCGGCTGCTGCTGCGCATCGAGGACCTCGACCGCGGCCGCGCCCGCCCCGAGGTGGCCGCCCGCCAGCGCGAGGACCTGCGCTGGCTCGGCGTCGACTGGGATGAAGAGGTGCCGCCCCAGAGCGCCCGCCGCTACACCACCGAGGGCCTGCCCTGCTTCCGCTGCGCCTGCAGCCGGGCCGCGCGGCGGGCCGGGGCCTGCGCCTGCCGCGGGGCCGGGCACCAAAGCGGCGCGGTCCGTTTCGCCTGCCCCGCCGAGGTGGTGCACTACGACGATGACTTCATGGGGCCCCAGGCCTGGGCGCCCGAGGCTGACCCGATCTTGGTGCGCGCCGACGGCGAGGCCGCCTACCCGCTGGCCGTGGTGGTCGACGACCACCGCGACGGCGTCACCGAGGTCATTCGCGGGGCCGACCTGCTCGCGGCGACGGCCACCCAGGCCCACTTGAGCGCAGCGCTCGGCCTGCCGCGGCCGCGCACCGGCCACGTGCCCCTGCTGCTCGGGCCCGACGGCCGCAAGCTCAGCAAGTCGCACGGGAGCATGGAGCTGCGCGCGCTCCGCGCCCTGGGCTGGGCGCCCGACCAGGTCTGGGCCCTGCTGCTGCCCCTGCTCGGTCTACCGGAGGGCCCGCGGCCGACACGACCCACTCGCCCGGGCCGCCTCGCGCCAGGCCCCTATATGATCGACATCGACCAGAGCGGCGTGCTGCGGGGTATCTTCACCGCGAGCGCGCCGCTTGATTGAGCCTGCCGGGCGGGCTCACCGCACCTCCCCGCACCTCCCAGAACCCCACACCCGCTGAGGCTCCACGTGGAACACCAGATCGTCCAAGTCCATGAGGCCTTCCTCGCCGACGGCGCCCTCGTCCAGCCCGGGGCCCGGCTCACCGCGCTCAAGAAGAAGAGCGGCGCCTGGGCGGTCAGCTTCAACGGCCTCGACGTCGAGGTCCCCGACGGCGTGGTCGCGCCCCTCGGCGTGACCCCCGCGCCGCGGGCCGGGGGCCCGGTCTACTCCGACGCGCGGATGGAGCAGTACCAGCTCGCCCCGGCCGCCAAGCCGGCCTGAGGGGGGCGGGGCGGGCGCCCAGGGCCCCCCTCCAGGCGTCGCCGGGGCCCCGGTCGGCGCTCCGCCTGCGGCGGGATCGCCGCCCGCCCGGCTCGGTCGGCTGCGCCGACGGCGCTGCGCGCCCCTTCCGGTCGGCCGGGCGCGGGGCGGGGCCCCGATCACCGCGTGGAGCACGCCGCTTCGCGCGCGCCAGGCCGACTGGAGCGGCCGGCGCAGCCGGCGTCGGGCGCGCAGCGGCCGACCGAGGCCCGCGGGCCGAGCGCGGAAGGGGGCCGCCGACCGCCGCAGGCGGGCGGGGCGCCGAGAGGACGCGGGGTGTACAACAACGCTGCTGTACAACGGGGGCGTTGTACCGAGCTCGGGCACCAACCCTAGCCATGACAAGGCCGATTCTGCTACGCTGTCGGCCAACAAGGAGCTGGCTTTGCCTCCCACCTACACAGTTCAGGGTGCCTTGTCCTTTGGGGGGCCGAACGCGGGCCCCACCTCTTTCTCGGACTTGCCCCGGCTCCAGTCCATGACAGAGGCTGACGCTCCTTGGATCTGCGCGCTCCGCGTGTGGTCCAGCGCCAACTGCATCTACGGGCTACAGAGCGTCTGGCTGCTGTCCTCCGGCCAGCAGGTCGTCGGTGACCTGCAGGGGTGCGAGCAGGGCAGCCGCGTCGAGATGAGCATCGACGTGCTGGGCGCCGCCGACTCGCTGGCCCAGCTGCGCAAGAACACGGGCTGGTGGCTCGACAGCCTCGAGCTCCAGACCGACCGGGTCGAGACTTTTTACGCCGGGGCCCGCGGCGGCGGCCTTCGGCCTTCGCCCGAGCTCTCGGCGCCCCCCGGCGGCATGATCGTCGGCTTCCACGGTCGATTCGGCGGGGGCGTGGGCCCGCAATTTCGCGACCTCGGGGTGATCACCGTCGAGCGCCGCCCCTCGCGCAGCCGTCCTGAGCCCGTGGCCCCGCGGGCGAGCGCGCTGCGTGATGGCTTTGATATCACCGGCAGCTGGAGCTTTGACTTCGGGCAAGGCGGCTGGGGCAGCTTCGACAGCGGCGGCTCCTGGGCTCCTTACGCCGGGCCGGGCCGGGCGGCCGGGTCTTGAGCGGGCACCTTGGCCTGCCCACCCTCGACGATGGGCGGCCCTACCTCCACCTCCGCGTCGCCGAACACGGCAAGCTGCTCGTCCTCCAAGGGCAGCTCCGCCTCGCCTTGGCCCACTTCCGCTGGGCGATGAAGGCGGTGCTCGACGCCGGCGATCCAGAGGCGTTCAGCCGCCTCTACCTCGAGCTGGTGGTCGAGACCCTCGAGCGCATGGGCGCCCTCGACGACGTGCTCCGCTGGTGCGACGAGGCCGAGGCCTTCTACAGCCAACCTGCGCTCGAGGGCGAGGCCCTCGCCATGGCCGAGCGCGCCCACGCTGGGCTCAAGCGGGGCGTGACGCTGCTCCGCCGCGGAGAGGCGGATCGGGCCACCGAGGCCCTCTCGCTCGCCCTCTCGCATGCTGAGGCCGCCGGGCAGCGCCACCCGCTCGTCGAGCGCCTGCACCGGTGGGGGGCCCAGGGCCTTCACATCGACCCGGCCCGCCTTGAGGCCGAGCTTCAGCAGCACCGCTACTACATCATCCGCGCAGACTCGGTCCGGCCCGAGATCGCGCTCGCCCTCCCTCCAGAGCTGCTGCCGCCGGGCAGCCTCTGATTTGATCCCCACTGGCCCCCTCGGAGATTGCCATGGACGCAGAACAGATCAACGTCGGTGAGAAGGTGACGGCGGTGCCCATCGGCGATCTCATCGCCAGCGTCGCCCTGGGCATCGCCAAGGCCCAGTGGGAGCTCAACAAGTCGAGCATGGTGACCGCCGAGCTGATGAGCGGCCACCGGGTGATGCGCGACATCAACTCGGGCGCCGTGCTCAAGCTCGCCAACGGCGAGCCCTGGGTCGAGGACTACCGGGTCTGGTTTGGCTTCGAGTACAACGTCCGCGACAACGGCGAGCTGGTCAAGACGCCCCAGCGCGTAAGCATGATGGAGCTCGGTTTTACGCCGACCTTCTACCACTTCGTCGAGACGACCATCACCGTCAAGGTGGCGGTGAGCGTCAACCGCAGCATCGACCAGTCGAAGACCACGAAGGACAGCGGCGGCGGCGGCATCGTCGCGGTCGCGTCGAGCGTCGATGCGAGCTACGCCTCGACCTACAACTACCACGCAGACGCCGCGAGCGAGGTGCGTACCCGCCTCGTCCCCGTGCCGCCGCCGCCCATCCTCGAGCAGCGCATCCGCCTCTTGATGGCGGCCGAAGCGCAGATGATCAACGCCTACGCGGCCAAGGTGGCGCAGCTCTTGGCCGATCGCGCCCGGGCGGGCGCGACCAACGACCAGAGGACCGCCATCGACAACACCTTGCGGACCATCGTCGCCCAGGGGTCGAGCCGGGGGCCGGCGGCAGAGGCCGAGCTCAAGGGCATGCTCGCGACGGCCAATGTTTCGCTGACCTGAAGCCGCTCGCCCTCGGCGGGCTCAGGAGCTGGGCAGACGGGCGGGGGGCGCGGGTGGGGGCTGCGACAAGCCAGCTCCCGTCGCCGTGCTTGGTTGGTCAAGTGGCCGGTCTATCCCCCGGCTCTCGCAGACCGGTCACCGCGCCTCTGAGTTTGGTGGCAAACTTCCCGCTCGAGGAGCGGGTCGCAGTGGGCACCTGCAGGACCGGCTGCTCGGAGATCAAGGCACAGAATTCGATGCCTTCGATGATGTTTCGCGCCTGTTTCTTGAACTCAGCGTCTTTGGCTCCGATCTGATCGACCAAATAGCTCAGACAGCCGCGGTCCGAAGTCGACCCCCGCACGGTGGTCTCGTAGGTCCGGACGATGTTCTGGAGCTCCGCCCAGGTGGCTTCGATCCTTGCCCACTCCGTTTTCTCCTCCTCGGTGCCATTCGTCATCCGGGCACGCTCGGCGTCCAGTTTGGCCCCAAAACGAAAGGGGTCGAACTGGACTTCCTCTCGACTGCTGACGAGGTGGATGAGGTTCTGCTTGTAGTAGTACCCGGCCTTCCGTAGCGCCCGAATCAGCTTCGAGAGCTCGGTAGCGTCCTTGGTGAAGTAGACGTATGGCCCGCCCCCGGCGACTGCTCCTATGTCGGGCAGCGGCGTGGGGACCACCGCGACGACCTTGCCTGTCACGGGTTGGGTGACCTGCAGGTTGTGCTGCTCTGCGCCGTGGTGTACCACCTTAAACGTCCGTTGACCCCCGCCTACGCCGGTGACCCCGTTAATTGCAATGGCCGCGTCCCGCACCGAGTTCGGAAATGAGCCGTAGAGGCTCTGATCCAGGACCTTTCCTGTATGCGTAAGCGAGAGCGCGCGTCGGAATTGCCGAGCCGCATCCTCGCCCAAGATGGCGTCGATCATCTTTTTGTGGGTAGCCCAGAGCTCCTTGGATGGCCCGGTCAGCGTGGCTCCACGCATCCAGGACGCAGACAAGTACGCGATGGACGCGAGGAGCAACTTCCCCTCCTCCGGGTCCAGACCGCCCAACAACGGATTCGCAGGAGCAGGTCCGGTGGCCGGGGCGACCGGCAGCGAGGGGCACACGGCGAACAGGTCGTAGTCGGCGGTGTAGGGGATACCAGCGGTAGGCGTTCGGGCATCCCAACTCCCCGGTCGGGCGAGCACCCGCATCGGCTGGACAATGGGCGCCACCGGAGGGAGGGGTGTCGACGGCCGCACCACGCTCGCGCTGCTTGGTCGGCTAGAGCCCGGCGGGGTAGGTGCGCGGGTAGTGCTCGGCGATTCACCGTACGCGAGCGTGTTTAGGAAATCGGGTTTGAACCAGCTCAGCTCGCCATTCGTCCCCTTCATCGTCCGTGGATCGTCCGGTGGGAGCTCAATCAACCCGCTCGGACAGACGAAGATGGCGAAGAGCCTGTCCGGCGATCCCGCGGCGCGGCGCCCAAGTTCGTTGACGCGGACCCAATCGGCCTGTCTGGCAATGGACGCCTTAAGGGCGTTCGCAGGAACATCGGTACTTAGCCTGTTGATGAAGGCCGCAACCTCGTCTACAACGATCAAGTAGAAGGTCGAGTTCCGCTTGGGCTCTGCTATAGAATCTGGCGCCAATGGAAAGGCCGACGGCGGCGGCCAGGACCCGGATAGCTGGTACCCGATGGTGGGGCGACCCACTCCGGATTTTAGCACGATAGGCCGAATCCTCAGCTTTCCATCGACCAACCCACTCAGGGCATCCAGGCCCGCCGGCAAAGGGCTCGATGGAATATACTCGCGAAGCACCTCGAGGATGCGCCACTCCCCAAGCACCAGGGGGACGGAGATGTTGACCGCCACACGGCCTTCCAGTCGGACCGGCGGCTCCGTCTCTGGGTCGACCTGTTCTGCTTTCGCCTCTAACGCGTGATCGAGGTCGGTGTTGCCCTGCACCGCGTCGGTCCGATCCTTCACCCCCTTCGCATAATACGCGTTGGCTGGGATGAAGCCCGCATGGGGCCCCCAGTCAGCGCTCTTGCCCTTCTGGCTCAGCGGCTTGGTCGCATAGCCGCGGAGGATCAGCGGGGAGGCGGTGGGGTTCACGTCGCGGATGAGGATCGCACCGCGCGTTTTCGACACCTCCCCGATTCGGACAATGTGCTCCCAAGGGATCCCTCCCACCTGGTCCGGGGGCCGCGGAGCCCCGGCAAGCGAATAAGCCTCGAGCTGACATAGCGGGGTGCTGGGGCGGCTGGCCTTGAAGCTCTGGGCGAGGAGATCTGCGAGGCTCATGTCAATCTCTCGCGGGCGTAGGGGTGGGCGGCGAGGCCGGGGCGGGCAGACCGCCCGCTGGCGGTGGCGTCGGGAGGAATTCCAGGGAGAGCGTCGAGCACTGCGCGAGCTCGGCGCCGAAGCCGGCGCAGTGGGCGCCGTCGGCCGGGTCGACGAGCAGGCCCTGGGCGGACCAGCGGAGCTGCACCCGCAGGCGGAGCGAGGTCTCGGCGAGCCGGTAGAAGGGCGGCAAAAGAGCGGGGCTGTCGCCGGGGTCGCCGAGCGGAGACCAGGCAGCCGAGCCGCGGCGCTCGAGGTCATCGAGGGCGCCCAAGGAGGCGCGGTCCAGGCTTTGCTGGGCGCTGGCCACCCCGGCCCCCAGGGCCGCGATGAGCTCGCCGATCGGCGTGCCCCCCGCGCTCAAGGTTGGACCAGAGAGGTGAGCTGGAGTCGAACGGTGGTGCCGCCCGCCACCACCTCACCTTCCGCGTGGCTCGAGCGCACCACCACGGCGCTGGTGTCGGGGCGGGCCTGGCCCTCGACCGCATAGGCGATGCCCCGGGCCTCGAGCGCCCGCGCAGCGTCGAGGAGGCTGCTCTGCAAGACCCGGGGCATGAAGCGAAGCTCGGCCGCGGGGCCAGCGGCCGGAACCGGGACGATGGTGATCCGCACCCGGCTGGTGGCCTGGACGTTGTACTCAAAGCGGTTGGTGAAGGTCGCGTCCACCGGCGTCGCGTACATGCGCAAGCGACCCTCGCCTTGGCCGCCACCCGCGATGGTGAGCGAGACCGCGATCTCTGCCTCTGCCTTGGGGATCCGGTACCAGGTGGGCTGGTAGCCAATCGCACGGAGGGAGGCGGCGAACTCGGGCCCGCCCTCCTCGTAGATCTCACGGAACGAGGCGATGGTCGCCGCGTCCATCGCCCGCTGGGCCTCGGCGACCCCCTTGCCCACAGAGGCGATGAGGTCGCCGAGAGGGGCGGAGAGGGTGTCGAGCAGGTCGTTATCGGAGGGAGAATTGCCCATCTGCGCCTCAACCGCTGCGGCCGACAAAGAGGAGGACCGTGCTCGCGGGAAGGGCCGGGTCTCCGGCTGCGGGCTGCTGCCGCATAACCTGACCGATCTCGGCTTCGCTCCGGGCGGCGAAGACATGGGCCTCGGCGTTCAGGCCTGCCGCGGCCAAGATCCGGCGGGCCATGATCTCGGTGTACCCGCGCACATCGGGGACGGGCACTGGCTTGGGGCTCGGGGTCTCCGGGGGGCGCTCGTCCTCAAAGTCGAGGGTCAGCGACGACAGCGCCCCCGCCGGCACCACCTGCTGGAGGGGCAGCCCGCGCTCGTCGAGCACCCGAGGGAACTGCAGCGAAGCGCCGCTCGGATCGGGCACCACCTTGAGCTCGATGCTCACCTTCCCGAGCCGCGGCCCAGCGCCCTTTTGGAGCCCGGCCCGCGCGGCCTCGATCTGCACGGCCATGGACTCGACGATCTGTTGGAGGCCGAGGCCCCCCCCCGGCTCGGCGGAGCCGCGGGCCTTCGCCTGCGCCCGCAGCTCGGCGCCGATCGGCTCCGCCGGCTCGAGCGGCCCGCGGACGGGTTGGACGGCCTGCCGCGCGGCGGCCAGCTCGCTCAGGGCCTGCTTCTGCTCCTTGAGCGCCTGTTCCTTCTCCTCGACCAGCTTCTCCCGCTCCTTGATCAGGCTGGCCTTCTCTGTGGCCAGCTTGTCCCGCTCGTTGATCAGCCTGTCCCGATCCGCGACCAGCTCGGCGATCCGCTTGTCCTTCTCGGCGATCACCTCAAGGTCGGTGCGCGGTTTGACGGGCGGGGTCGGCGCCAGCACGGGGGCGTCGGGCGCTGTGACCGGGGTGGGCGACTTGGGGAGCGGCAGGCTGCCCGTCCAGGCGAAGCCGGGGGCGTTGATCGGGCGAAGCTCCGCGCCCTGAAGCTGGCCCTGACGCGGCCCGAGCGGACCGTCCCCGGACCGCGCAACGCCCGTCTCGCTCATGTCCAGCGAGAAGTAGGCAAGGAGCTCAGGGACCTCGCCCCGCACATCCAGCTGCTGGTACATTCCGGCGGCGATCTCTGCGCGGCTGAGGGCCTTCCTCCAAATTCGCAGCTCTGCGATCCCGCCCTGGAAGCACCGCTCCGGCCCGAACAGCGGGTTCCTTCCCACGTGAAGCGGAAAGTCGGCCGCGCTCAGCGCGCCCACGGCGTCTACCTCGGGCCCGGGCACTCCATTGACGAAGATCCGCAGGCTGCGGCCATTCCATACGCCGGCGACGTGCATCCAGGCCCATCGGCAGGGGGCGGTGTCGACCAGGACCTCGATGTGGCGACCGGAGAGCGTCACCATGAAGCCCGCGCGTGTCGGAAAGAAGCGCAGCTCAAAGCCAGAGCCCGGCCCGTGCTGACCGGCGATGGGCCCCATCCAGGTGGTCCCCGGGCCCGCGATCTGCTCCCAGCCAGGGTGGATCCACGCCTCGACGCTCAGGGCGTTGAGCTCCGCTGGCAGGCGGAAGCCGTCGATCCGCATGGCGGCGCCGGGATTCAGAGCGAGCGCACGCACCGGGGACATGCCTGCGGCCCGGAAGGGGAGGCCGGCGCGGTCCGCCCAGCTCGGCGCTACGGGGAGGAGGGGGCGAGCCTCCTGGGCCAGAATATGGCGCGTGTAGATGAGGTGGAGCTCGGGGATCGGCGTCGGCCACCATTGAAGCGCAGCGATTCGACCGGAAAATGACTCCCCACTGGGGCCGGGCCCCACGACGAGGCGGGGACCGGGCCGCGCCGCCCGCCCAAGCGTGAGCCGCCCGCCCCCGTTGACTTGCACATGGCTGCGGTCTCCCGACGTCCAGACCGCGAGCCAGGTCCAGAGGTCCGGTCCGAGGAGGAGGCCAAGGGGGCGGGCCTCGGGCTGCTCGCCGTCCAGCTCCACCCACAGGTCGGCCCCTCGCTGGACGATCGAGAGCTCGCCCACCTGAAACACAAGGGCCACCCCGCTGATCGGCTCGGGGCAGAGCCACAGGGAGATCCCCCATCCCGCGGGGTGGGCTGCCGGCTCCAGGGCGATGGCCTCCACCGAAGCCGGCGGCCGCCAACAGAGGGCATCCTGCGAAGTTTGGCTCATGTGGACCCCCGCTTCACTTCGAAGGCGATGGAGCGGCTCTCTGCGGCCCCATCCACCACCACCACCACCACGCGACCGGCCTCCTCGGCCGAATCGATGTGCAGTGTGGTGTAGGCCCGACCGCGCGGGTCGGTCTGGCGCTGGCGGGCCTGAAGGTAGGTGCCTGGGCGAAGGGGGGTGGTGGGCGCGCCGTTGGCGGCCGAGAGCTGGCTGCTCATCGTCGGGTCGATGTTGAACTGCACGTCCACATTGGAGATGTCCTCACCCAGGGCGGTGACGGTGTGCACCTCCACCGCGTAGGCGCCGCCGGTCCCCGGCAGCTCCCGGGGCGAGATCCGAAGGGTGGTGGCCGGCCTTCCCCCGCCTGCGGGCACCGCCACAAAGGACCCCTTGATGAGGCTCGATACGGTGGCGCTCCGGGTGGAGCTCTCGTTCACCGGCCGCACCTGAAGCGCCTTCCCGCCGGTTTCGCTGCTGGTGGACAGGGCGAAGCTCACCCGGAACTCAAAGTCCACCCGGGGGAGCTGGTAGGTGATGGCCGGCGCGCCGGGCTGACCGTCGATGCTGACCTGCGAGAGCTGTCGCTGCGCCTTGTAGATGCCGTCGGCCAGAGCGAGCAGATAGTCGTCGATAGAGGCGGTGACGATGTTTTCCGAGAGGTCAGACATGAGGGCTCGGCGGCGGGGGGTTCAGTCGAGGCGGCGAATGTCGAGCACGACCGGCTGGTTTGCGGGGAGTGAGGGAGGGGTGCTGGTTGTGTTGGCGTTGGCCGGGACCCAGACGCGAAGGATGGAACCCGTGGCCAACGTGAGCACGCGGTCGAGGAGCTCGGGGTAGGGGGCTGGGTTGGTGGCGCTCCACTCCGCGCGCGCATACCCCGCCGTGGCCTTCACGCCCGACGAGCGGGGCGCCACCCAGGCGGCCCAGGCCACTTGGGCCGAGGCTCCGCGGGTCGGGCCGGGGGTCGCCCCTCGGGGTTGGAGCACGAGGCAGCGGATCAGGCTCCCGTCCTTGACCGAGGGGGCGTCGGCTGGGGCCGTCGGGCTCCCCGCGAACTGAGAATCGGCGCTCGGGACCCAGTTCGCGGCCCGGTTGGTCGGCTTGGCGGGTGTCGGGGTGGCCGTCGGCAACGCGAGGGTCGGGCGTTCGGCCGCCTGCGCGTCCGTGGCTGCAGGAGCGGGAGCGGCGGGAACAGCAGGAGCGGCGGGAGCGGCAGGAGCAGCGACCGAGGTCGGCGCAGCGCTGCCCGAGGTTCCGCTGCCCGAGGTTCCGCTGCCCGAGGTGCCGTTGCCTGAGGTGCCGCTGCCCGACGCAGCGGGCCTCCTCGGCTGCATGGCGTCTTTGAGGGCCGCCGGGGGAGGCAGCGCGACGAAGCGGGTGCGCAGGCTCGAGGAGGCCTGGGCGCTGAAGCTGTACTTGTTGCTGTACGACGCGTTCACTGTCGCGGCGGCGATGGTGAAGGGGTTGCCCACGCGAAGCGAGGCGCTGGTGCCGAACTCCTCGGAGCTCGAGGTCGAGAGCGAGATCTTCACCTCGAGCTCGGCCTCGGTGATCGCATAAAAGGTCGGGGTGAAGCCGAGTTCGAGGAGGGTGCGCTCCACCCCACCGATCTCGACGGTCCGGCTGGTGAGTCGCTCCAGCATCTGGATCGACGTGGTGTCCATCGCGTACTGCGCCTTGGCGATGGCCAAGCCGACGCTCTCCACGATGGCGCCGAGCGGCGCCGACTCCACCATCTTCATCACGCTGGCCATGGCCGGACCCTCCCCTCCTCCGCAACCTCGCCGGCGCGGTGGTCGCTGCGCTGGTCAGGCCATCAGGAGGAGGCCAAGGAGCCGCGGAGGTACTCCATAAACGGAGCGGGCGGAGGTACCGCCACCACCGACAGGCGCATCTGCACCATGAGCGAGGCGTCGAGGCTGAACTTTCGGGCCTCGTTGACGCTCACGCTGGCCCCGACCGCGACCGGGCCCACATTGGCGTTGACGTTCGCGGCCACGGCGAGGCCGGAGCTCTCCTCTACCTGCCACTTCATGTCGATCTTCATCTCGAAGGTGGCTTCGGTGAACTGGTAGAAGGTGGGCACGAAGCCGAGGGAGAGCAGCGACCGCTCGTACATCGCCCCGTCGCTGTCGCCGGGGACCGGGAGCTGCAGCATCGACTCGCCGAGGCGCAGCCCGGTGTCGATGGCCACCTTGTCGAGGGCGGCCTGGGCTTTGGCGAGGCCCGTCCCGAAGTTCGCGATCATCGACTCGATGGGCAGGGCGGCGAGCTGCTTGCCCGGGCCGAGCTCCTGCATCTTGGTGTCGAAGGAGGACATCCTCTGCTCCGGGTCAGGGTTCGAGGGGGAGGCGGATGAGCTTCGAGGTCGTGCCGACCGCGGCCAGCTCGGACTGGAGCCAGCGGGCGGCGGGCGCGGTGAACGGGCCGGGGATGCGGTGGGGCGGCGGACCAGACAGCTCTGGTGCCGTAACATCGCCGAAGATCGACAACAGCTCGCGGGTCGCGTCCAGGCGGGCGACCTGCTGCAGGCTGAGCGCGAAGCGCTGAAGGTGCTGGGCCTCGACCGTGACCCGCGCGCCGGCCGCCTCGAGGCGCGCGGCGTGCGCCCGCGCCGTCTCGGTGTCGAGCCCAGAGGCGACCACCACCGGAAGCCGCTGCAGCAGGGTGGGGATCACACGCTCGGGAATCCCGAGCTCGACGAGCAGCTGTGCGGTCGGGCTCAGGTTCGGGGCGGCTTCGAGGCGAAGGTCGAAGCGGGAGAGCGCGCGGCAAACCACGCGAAGGAGGTCACCCCGCCGCCCCCACTCCTCCCACAGCTTGGACGCCTCGGCCGCCGTGAGCGCCTCGACGCAGGGCGCCCCGGCCCAGCGGGTGGGCTGGCGGCCCGACAAGCGCAGGGCCTCGACCTGGCGGTGCGCCAGGGTGGGGCTGTCGGCGAGGAACCACGCATCATAGGTGGCGCGCGCAGGGTCGAAGGCGACCAGCCGCGCGTCGAGCGCCTCAAAGCGGCCCGCCAGCGCCTGGGCCGAGGCCGGAGACACCCCGCCGAGCAGCATGCAGGGGCTGGCGACGAGCAGGCGGCGGGCGCTTCGACCGTCGAGGCCAGTCGTGTGGATGACCTCGCGCCACAGCGCGGTCATGCGCGATGGGTCTCGAAGCTCGAGCGCGAGGTCGAGCTCCGCCCGGCCGGCCACAAAGGGCTGCTCTTCGGGCTCCACCGCCACGTCAAGCCCGGCCTCGGCCAAGCGCTCGGCCACGCGACCGGCCTCTTCGGCGCCGAGCCGGGTGAACAGGCAGCCGGGGCTTCGGAACAGGGCGGCGGCGATGTCCGGCGCGGGCAGGGGGCAGATGCGATCAAGGGCCGCCACCACGCCGAAGCCAGCGCGGCCCGGGCTCTGGACCACGACGCGGAAGGCGCCCCCGGCCGGTTCAGCGCTCATCCCGTCGCCTCCGCTCGAGGGCACGCGCCTGTCGGCGGGCCTCCACGCGCTCCTGCTGGCGCTCCGAGGGCGGCGGCGTCCAGGCAGCGGGCCGTGGAGCCTGGGCGGGCGGGTCAAGCGGCAGCGCGAGGGGCGCGGGACGGCACGCGGGCCTGTCGACGGTGGCCGCGGACCGACGGGGCACGGTCACAGGCAGCTCTGTGAGAAGGCGGCGAGGCTCGGAGGGCGGTGCGGTGCGATCCAGGTCGAAGAGGGGGAAGGCCACCCTCGGGCGCGGCTCTGGACTTGGCTCTGGATGTAGCTCTCGGGGCCGCTCGGGCGGAGGCGGCGCCGCGACCACTGGCGCGGTGCGCGGCGCGGCCGGCGGCGGCTCGACGGAGAGGCGCCAGACCGGCGGCCGCGGACGCGCCGCGGGATCAGCCGCTGGGTCGAGCGGCAGGGGCTCGCGGAGGGTCGGCCTCGGCGCCGCGGCCGGTCGCTCCGGAGGCTCGATGCCATCAAGGGCGCTGAACACCCGCCCCTGGGTGGGCCGGCGCGGGGTGGGGCGCGGCGCAGGGGCCTCCATCCCGCCCAGCGGGGCGAAGACCCGGCCCCGCGGGGGGCGGCGCGGGGTGGGGCGCGGCGCGGGGGGCTGCATGCCGCCCAGCGGCATGAAGCGTGGCCGCGCGGCCTCTGCGGGCGGACCCGGAGGGCTTCGGCTGGGCCGAGGCTGCTCTGTCCGGGGTGCCTTCGGCTGCGGCGCTGCCGGCGCGAGGGGCACGCCCTCCGCGAGGGGCGGCGCGCGGGTGGGCGCGCGGGGTACAGGCGGAGGGCTCCGCCGGTGGGGCTGGCCCTGGCGCTGTTCACGTGTGCGCGCACGCCAGCGCTGGAGGAGCGCCTCGCGCCGAGCCTCCCAATCAGGCTCTCCGCCCCCCTCGGCGGCGCCGGTGTCGTGGCGGGTCCGCGCCTCCTCCCGTTGGACCGCCTCGGCGGCGAAGTCCGCGGGCTCCGGCCAGAGGCCCAACAGCGCATCGGCGGCGGGCGGCTGGGGGCTGGGCTCCGTCGCGGCCCTCCGCTGTGCGCGTCGGAGTCCCCGCGTGGAGAGGCGGCGCGCGGCTGGGTGGGCTTTAGCGCGCCGGCCGGCGCCCTCGGGCGCGGATGCGCCCCGCTCGAAGCGTCGGGCGGCGAAGGCGGGGGTGGGCTTGTGGAGCGGAAAGCGAAGGGCGAAGCCCGGGTCTTCTTCGGGGGGCGGAGCCTTGCCTGTGAGGACGTCCATCTCCTGCTGGATGCGGGCCCGCTCTGCGAGCAGGGCCTGGATGTCGGGCGGGAGCTGGAAGCTGGCCGGCAGCTCCACGCCTGGCGGGGTGACCAAACCTTCGAAGGAATCGGCGTGGAGGACCTCGGAGGGCGCAGCCTCCGCCGCGGGCGGAGCCGCGGAGGGGGCGGCCGGACCATCCACCTCGGTGAGAAGCTCCTCCCACGAGAGCCAGTCATCTCCCTGCGGATTCGCGTTGGCCGGCGGAGCGCCCACTCAGCGCACCACGACCTTGAACTCGCCGCGCAGGGTGGTACCGGCGGCACCGTTGCCGCCGCCACCGCCACCGCCACCGCCGCCACCGCCCGCACCACCGCCCGCCGGCGCTCGGCGGCCTGACACCGAGATGGTGGTCACCCCGGCCGCCACGGCCTTGACCTCCACGGACTTCCCGTCGCTGCTCACCGTCACCTCGGCCACAGCGGGCTTGGAGCTCGTGGCGGCGGTGATCGTCGCGGCCGGATCGGCCGCTCGGCCCGCGCCGGTGACCGTCTGGCCGCCAGCGCCGGACGGCAGCAGCAGCTCGAGCATGCCGGGGCTGATCTCGAGCTCGGAGTCCTTGCTCTGCTCGAGCAGCGCCCGGATGCGGTCCTGCAGGATTGCCGGCGGGGGAAGGGGCACCAGCTTCGTGCGGATGAGGCTCGCGCCCTCGGCGCTATACGCGTTGCGCGCCGCGTATGCAGCGCTCACGGTGGAGACCGAGAGGCTCGCGGAGGCCGAGGCCGACATGGAGAAGGGGTTGACCCGCGCGCGGACGGATGCATGGCTCTGCATCTGGGTCGAGCTGCGCGACTCGCTCGTCTCTGACTTCATGCTGATCGACAGCTTCACTTCGATGAGCGTGTCGACGAACTGGTAGAAGGTGGGGGTGAAGCCGAGCTCCAGCAGCGAGAGCTGCTTTCCGCCGAACAGCACCTTGATGCCTTCGCGGACAACCTCCTCGCCCTCGTCATTCTCCTCGATCCAGGCGCTGCCCGACATCATCTGCGCCACGCGCATCGAGTTCATGTCGAGGGAGTGCTGCGCCCGGGCGATCGACATGCCCAGCGCCTCCACCATCTCGGGGAAGGGGACGTTCAGCAGCTCCTGGCCGACGCTTGCCATGATGTCACTCCGAGGGAAGGGCTCAGCTGGTCGGGAAGGTGGTCATGCTTCGGTCGATGACGACCCCCGCTGCCCCGGCCGCGGTCGTGGCAGCCGTCCAGTTGGCCTCGGTCTTTGCGTTGAGCCAAGTCTGGAAGGCCGCCCTCGCGGTCGTCTGCGCGAGATCCGCCTTCTGGCGA
This sequence comes from Deltaproteobacteria bacterium, assembly GCA_016792625.1. GTDB lineage: Bacteria > Myxococcota_A > UBA796 > UBA796 > UBA2385 > JAEUKK01. The sequence continues at coordinate 45,303 of JAEUKK010000018.1, forward strand.
GCGAGGATGGCGTTCTCTACGTCCATCAGGGCGCGCACACGCTGTTCGAGGATCGGCGGCGGCGGGATGGGCACGAGCTTGGTGCGGACGAAGGCCGACGCCTCGATCGAGTAGCCGAACTTCGCCGAGTAGGCGGCGTCCACCGGGGTGACCGTCGTGGTGATGTCGTTGAGCCGGGTCGTGTTCACCGTGGCCCGCCGCCCACCCCACCAGCTCGATGAGTAGCTGGCCGAGCTGTGGGTCACGGAGCGATCCACCGTGTTGACGATGTTTCCCCGCGAGGCGTCGGTGCCCTCCATGCTTTTGGTCATCGTGATCGAGATCTTGATCTCGATGACGGTCTCGACGAAGTGGTAGAAGGTGGGCGTGAAGCCCAGCTCGATCATCGAGCAGAGAATGCCGGAGCCATCGACATTTCTGCCGAAGTACACCCGGGTGTCCATCATCAGGGGTCGGAAGGGCGTGGTGTTGGCCGGGTCGATGTTCGCGAACAGCGAGCCATCGGGGCCGATCCGCGGGGGTGGGAGACCCCGCTCGTCCAGCGGCAGCATCGAGTCAGGGTCCCGGAGCACCGCCCGACCCGACATCATCTCTGCCACCCGCACCGAGTTGCGGTCGAGGGCGGCCTGGGCGTCGGCGATGCCCATCGCCGTGGACAAGATCAGCTGCCCAAAGGGGACGGAGCCGATCAAGCTGCCGATCTGGTGCGGCTCCAGGTTGCCGGTCTGGGCCACGTTGGCCACGCCGGCCTGGGCGGTGGTGGTCATCGACACCTCGAAGGGAAGCGCGGGGAGGGCGGCGAGTGTACCTCAAGCGGGGCCGCCCGACGCATCGGCCTTGGGCCCAGATCTTAGCGCGGCGGCGCACCCGGGGCGGCCAGCATGGCGAGCTGTTGGGCAGGCAGCGGCGTGGCCAGCTCGGGGCGCAGCGTGTCGGGGCGCACAGCGTGGTAGCGGCACCGCTGCAGCTCGGCCTCGAGGCGGCGCTCGTCCACCACCATTCGCCGCTCCAGCCAGAGCAGCAGCGTGTGGGTCAGCGGCAGCTCGACCGGGACACGACCGGCGAGCTCCTGGGCCTGGCGAAGGGCGAGCGCCGCCTCGGCTGGTCGGTTGCTGCGAAAGAGCACGAGGCCGCGCCGCTGGTGGATGTGTGCGAGGTCGGTGAGCATCAGCCGGGCCTGATCAACCGACTGTGGCTTGCGGGTCGCATAAAAGGCGATGGCCTTGTCGCAGTAGGCGAGCACCTCGGGCCAGGAGCCCATCCGTTCGAGGGCCTCGATGAGGCACTCGAGGTAGTGGCGGGAGAAGACCTCGGGGGTGCCCGGGCTGGAGGCGAGGCGCATCGCTTCGCGCAGGTAGACCAGCGCGGGCCCGTGCTCTCCCGAGAGCAGGTGGATCTTCCCCTGCTCGGCGAGGCCGACATGCACGTCGAAGGCGGGGGGCAAGGTCGATGGTGCCGGCATCGTGCTTCGCCCCCCGGCTGAACTGGATCGGTCCCGACCATGCCGACCCTACCACAAGTCTCCGCCGCGCACGCTTCCTCCGACGGACCGCCCTCCGGGCTGCGCCACCCCCGCGCCTGAACTCCGCCGCTTTGCGCGCGCCAGGCCGACTGGAGCGGCCGGCGCAGCCGGCGTCGGGCGCGCAGCGGCCGACCGAGGCCCCCGGGCCGAGCGCGGAAGGGGGCCGCCGACCGCCGCAGGCGGGCGGGGCGCCAAGGCCCACCGCGTTCGCTCCCCCTCAGACCCCAGGCCCCCGCACCAGCCACCATCGCCCACCCTCGGCGTCCCACAGCTCCACGCCCGCGGGCTGGCCCAGGTCGGCCGGCGCCTCGACCACCTCGCCGGGCTCCAAGGGCAGCCAGCGCTCCCCGTCGGCGCGCGGAAGGCGCAGGCTCGCGCCCGGCGGGCCGGCCACCTGGGTCAGGCGCGCGCCGGCCGGGCCCATGCTCAGGCGCACCGACCAGGGCCCATCGGCGTAGATGATGATCTGCAGGTCATCTTCGCGGTCTTGGGCGGCGAGGCGCAGGGGGGCCTCGGCCTCGGCGCCGTCCGCGGCCTCGTCGACGTAGACCGCGTCGTGCAGCTCATCCTCGGCCAGGGCGCGGGCGGCCGCCCGCAGCCGCCCCTCTGCCGCGAGCGCGCCGAGCAGCCCGCCGGCCCCGCCTTCGTCTGCCCACCAGGGCTGTCGCCGCCCGCCGCTCATCGTGCACCTCCGCCCTGGGGCTGCGCGCTGGGGACCAGCTCCTCCAGCACCTCCATCACCGCCTCGACCACCGCCTTGGGCGGGCTCGCGCTCTCTTGCGCGGGCAGGCCGACGGCCTCGAGCACCCGCCCCACGAAGCGGTCGCCGCAGCGCTTGAGCGCCCGGGTGACCGCCGACTTGTGGCCGAAGCGGGGGTCGCGGCGCACGAGGCTGTCGTAGTCTTCGCCCGACACGATCGCGGCGAGCAGCGCGCGATCTTCGTCGCTGAGGCCCGCCCATGCGCCCCGCACCGCCGCGCGCACGGTCAGGCGCGCGGGCAGGTCGAGCCCCTCATCGCCCGCGGGCGCGGCGAGGACAGCGTCGGGGGGCTGCACCTCGTCGATCAGCGCCAAGATCTGCGCCGCTGAGGCCGGGCCGCCCTCGGTCAGGGCCAGGGCCGCCAGCGCGCCGACCGGGGCCGGGCAGGCCGCGGCGAGCCGGGCCCGCAGCGCGGCCGGACCCCGCAGCAGGCGCGGGCCCCCGCCCTCGGCCTTGGGCGCCCAGCGCGGCGGGCCGCCCTCGGGTCTGGGCAGGGGCTCGCCGACCGCTTGGAGGGCCTCGACCACCTCTGCATAGCGGGCCGCCTTGGCCCGCAGCACCGGGTCACGGGTCAGGTTGCGGGCGTACTCGTCGCGCAGCAGCTCGCGGGTGACCGAGAGGCGGGCGTAGAAGCTGTGGTAGCGCACGGCGCGGCCGTCCAACCGTTCTTCGGCGAAGGCGCGGAAGGGCGGCCGGCCGAGGAAGGGGAAGCGGCCCTTGTCGACCCGCGCGCAGACCGTGAAGACCCGGTGGCTCAGATCGGTGAGGCTGACGTCGTCTTTGCGCCCGAGCGAGAAGTAGGCGTCGGGGTAGGGCCGGCAGACCCCCCGCACTTGGCGCTGGACCTCGGCGAGCAGCGGCGCGCCGGACGGGCCGGCCGGGTCGTCGACAAAGGCGCGCACGAGGGCGGGCAGGGGGTCGGTGGGCAGCACGGGGGCTCCGGCGCGGGGGCGGCGCCCGCGACATCCAAGGGGTAGCCTGCGCCGCCGTTGCAGCCCCCGGGGCGAAGCCGGCGCAGAGAGGGCAGATGCGCGCGCAGCTCGACCACCAGACCCACGTCCTGCACAGTGTTCTGGTGGTCATCATGGGGAGGGCCGGCCGGCCGGTCCCCGCCGCGCTCGCGCTCAGCCTCGCCCTGGGCTGCGGCGGAGGGGCCGCGCCCACGCCCGCCTGCGAAGCGCCCACGACCTACGTCTATGATGCCGACGGCGATGGCTTCGGCGACGCGGCCCGCTCGGTGAAGGCCTGCGCCCCGCCGCGCGGCTACGTCACAGAGGCCGGCGACTGCGACGACATCGCGCCCGAGGTCCACCCCGGGGCGGTCGAGGCCTGCAATGGCCGCGACGACGACTGCGACGGGCAGGTCGACCCGCCCACGGCGGAGGGCGCCACGCCGCTGTACCTCGACCAGGATGGCGACGGGCACGGTGATCCAGAGGAGGAGGAGCTGCGCTGCCCCGCCGCGGGCTGGGTGGCGGCGGCCGATGACTGCGACGACGCCGCGCCCGCGGCCTGGACCGGCGCCGATGAGGTCTGCGGGGATGGTGTGGACAACGACTGCGACGCCGATCTGGGCCCCTGCGCCGGCCCCGCCGAGGGCCTGCTCAGCGCGGCCGCCCTGCTCGCCGGGCCGGTGGCCGGGGTCGGGGCGCTGCTGGTCGCCGACGTCGACGGCGATGGCGTCGACGATGTGGTGCTCGGCCAAGCCGACCTGGGCGACGGCCGCCTGTCGAGCTTCCCCGGGCCCTGGGCGGGCGCGCCTGCCGGCGAGGCCACCCGGCTCGCCCTCCCCGACCCGGACGCCCCAGGCCTCGGCGCCGCGCTGGCCGCCGCCGACCTGACCGGCGACGGCGTGATCGACCTGCTGGTGGGCGCTCCGCGCAGCGGCGGCGGGGCCTCGGCCGGCGCGGTGCACCTGCTGGCCGAGCCCCTGGGCCCCGACCTCGGCCTGCCCGCGGGCGCCTTCGCCACCCTGCGCGGGGGCGCGGGCGCCCAGGGCGCCGGGGCCGGCCTGGGGATCGGCGCGCTCGACCGTGCCTTGATGTGGCGAGCAAGCGGTTGATCAGGCCGTTGTCGGTGCTGCGCAAGGGCGATCGAGCGGTTGATCGGGGCATCAGGGGTGCCGTGTGGTGGCGATCGAACGGTTGATCGGGGCATCAAGGGTGCCGTGTGGTGGTGATCGAGCGGTTGATCGGGGCATCAAGGGTGCCTTGATGTGGCGATCGAACGATTGATCAGGGCATCAAGGGTGCCGTGTGGTGGCGATCGAGCGGTTGATCGGGGCATCAAGGGTGCCGTGTGGTGGCGATCAAACGCCTGATCGGGGCGCTGCAGGTGCTGCACAAGGGCGATCGGACGGTTGATCGGGGCATCACAGGTCTGATGTGCTTGTGATCAACAAGATGGCTATTCGGACCGCCGGGCGGGCCGAAGCCGACCTGGCCCGAGCGGCCGCACCCCGCCGGGGAGTCCTATTGTGTCCTGCGACCTGGCGGGCCAAGGCGGGGCCAGTGGGCGCGGCGGGGCGCGCGGGTGGCGGGGCGGGCCCGGGCGCGGCGGCGCATGGTCAAGCGCGGCGCGGACAGGCGCGCGGCCGGCGCACGGGGCGGGCGCGGCGGCGGGCGGCGGCGCGCGGCGGCGGGCGCGGGTCCACGGCGCGGCGGGCCGCGGGCACGACGGGGGTGGTCCAACCGGATCAAAAGCCCGCAGATCGGGCTTGCGCTGCCCGCCGCGCGGGGTGTAGCGTCGGGGCTGCGCAGCGCGCGCCCCGCCACCGCCGCCGACCGAGGTCCCCCCTCATGCAGCAGCACCCGTCGAGAAACGGCCCCCCCCCCCAGCACTTTCGCCGCATGAGCCTGGGGGCCCCGAGCAAGCCGGCCCCGCGCGGGCCCGCCGGCGCCGCGCCGCCGCGGCCCTGGCGATGACGCTGGCGCTGGTCGGGCCCTGGGCCTGGGCTGAGCTGGGTGATCCGCCGCCGGGTGAGCCGACCCCGCCCCCGCCGGGTGAGCCGACCCCGCCACCGCCGGGGCAGCCGTCGGGCCCGCCGACGCCGCCCCCGCCGCCCCCGCCGCCCCCGCCGGAGCCGGGCGGGACGCCGCCTGACTACATCCCGCCGGCCTTTGACTGGCATGGGTACGGTCCTTTGATCGCTGTCTGGGACGCCGACCTCAAGCTCAGCTCGCCACACCTGACCGACGAGGACGCAGGGCAGCCCGAAGTATGTAGAGTTCGGGCTTGAGCCACCCGACAATTGTGAATCGTACAGCGTGGGCCAGCGAGCGATCTGGGACGCGGACTACTTCGACTACTACGAGACCGTCACCTGCCTGATGCGGGAACATGGGGACGTCGAGGAATGCCTCTAATGACTGCACCGCGGAGCGAGGCCGGGGGCGCCCGGCTGCTCATCTGGAGTGCGCTGATGTGCGCTTGTGATGACGCACCGGTCGGCGAGGCCGAGAAACAGGGCCCACCAAGAGACACGAGCGAGGTCGACACCGGCGGTGATCCAACCCCGGTCGTCAGCGGCACGACCGCGGGCCTACCCCCCGATGTGGACCACGACGGCTTCGCCGCGCCGGCAGACTGCGACGACCACAACGCCTCCGTCTACCCCGACGCAGTTGAGGTCTGCGGTGACGGTCTGGTCAACAGCTGCGCCCGGGTCGAGGCAGGTTGGACCGACGAGCTCTGCACACGCCCGACCGACCCGATCAAGGAGATCGGCCTGTCGGGCGAAGGCGTCGCTGAGCTGGCCGCCCTCGGCGACATGCGGGGCGACGGCGGCTTTACCATCGGGCTTGGCGTGCCCTTGGCCTCGGGCTGCCTTGAGGTGGGGGTAGACGAGGCCGGTGCGCCTCTCGTTGAGTGTGGCCCTTTCGGCACCTTCTATCTGCTCGACCTCGCCGCTATCCCCCGCCGGCAATGGCTAC
>JAEUKK010000022.1 GCA_016792625.1 Deltaproteobacteria bacterium
CGCTCGGCGGGGGCGACGCCGGGGCGGCCCCGCCGGGGCAGGCCCCGGCGGTCGGGGCGCTGCGCGGGGTCGCGTTGCTCCGTCGGCCTTCGGCCGACCCGGCAAAGCCGGCCGCTCCGCTCCCTGCCGCCGCGAGGCGGGTGATGAGGGGGGCTGCGCCGGCGGTTGCCGCTGCGGGGGCCGCGGCCGGCCGCGGCACGGCGAGCCCCCCGGTCGCGGGGTCGACGTGAGGCACGTTGTTGACGTTCCAGGCGGGTGCGGGAGGCGACCTGAGGGGCCTCGCCCGGCGCCCCATCTGCGAAAAGTGGGCGATCTCGCTTGCGCTGGCCGCGCGTCTCCTGTAGCCTGGGGGCGAGGGAGACGACGATCCCTCCCGACGGAGGCGCAGGCCTCCGGCGGCGCAGGCCTCCGGCGGCGCAGGCCTCCGGCGGCGCAGGCCTCCGGCGGCGCAGGCCTCCGGCGGCGCAGGCCTCCGGCGGCGCAGGGCCGCCTGGGGCACAAGCTTCGACAGCCCAGCCGGGAGTCTCCTATGTCCTTCATGTCCGTGCGCCAGCTCACCCTCCAAGAGGTCAAGCTTGGCTTTACGCAGCGCGACGAAGACGTCACCGACTTTGGTGCGTGTAGCACGCTCTCTTGCGACTTCCGGTACCTCGTGACGGGCGGCGGCGACGGTGAACTCGTGCTGCAGCACTCCGCCACCGGCGAGGTCGGCACCTTTTTCACGATCGCCAACGTGTCGTGGCCCGTGACTGGCAGCGGCGGCTCGGGGCGCTTCGTGGTCGTGACGCAGTTCCTCCGCTACATCCGCGTGGCGATGCAGGGTGAGACGGTCACCGGCACCCCGATGGCCCAGCTCGACATCATCGGGCGGGCCTGAGCGATGGGCGCCGCGGTGGCGGCTCGAGGCCCAGCGAACCCGCCCTGTGGCTGCGGCGCGGCGGCGGGGCGGTGCGGCTGCGCCAACAAGGGCTGCGGCTGCGGCGCACCAGCGGGGGGCTGTGGCTGCGCGCGCGGCGCAAAGGCCGCGCCAGACAGCAACGCCGAGGCCCAACGCCCGGAGCGCCTGCCGCGGGGTACGCCGCACACCGCGGCCCGGCGCGACGACGGGCCGCGCCAGGCGAAGCGGTCGGCGCAGCCAGAGGTGCAGGGCGATGAGAGCGCGGCGGCGGCGCGGCGCCGGGCCTTCATCGAGCAAGAGCTGCCCGAGCTGTGGCCGACCCAAGAGTCGATGGACGAGGCAGCGGCGCTGCGCGCGCTGGCGCGTCGGCTGTCGGCGCAGCTTGAGGCCCACGACAAGCGGCCCAAGCCGATGCAGGTCCCCCGGGGCACGCCGAGCCCGGTGATCGAGCGGGGGCAGATGCCACGGCCCGAGCCGGTGGACTGCGCCGATGGGCAGGAGCCGCCCCGCTTCGGGATGCGAAGCGGTCCGCTGCGGCGGGGCAAGATGCCGAAGCGGCCGCGCAAAGTGGTGACCTACATGTTCCCCCGGCTGCGGGGCGGCATGCAGGTTGAAGATGGTGAGCTGCTGACGGGGCTGCGCAGCCTTCGGGGCGCGCTGTCGCGGGGGCTGGTGCCGCAGATCGACCTGCCGAGCGCGCGGAAGCCGGTGATGATGGAGGGGCCGCCGGCGCCGCCCTCATCCTCTGCATGGGACCCCGCCGAGGTGTTCAAGCCCGGGGTCGTTGACGTTCGGCTCGACGCTCCGCCGACTGTTCGGCTGCGGTACCGCTCGACGACCATCGAGCTGCCCACCGATTGGGTGACGGGCTACCTGCGGGAGTACATCGCCACCCGGGGTACGGTTCCACACGACGCATCGGAGGGCGTGGTCTCCGGCACAGGGTTCGTGCTTGACACATTTTGGCCACGCTTTCGGGCCCGGGTCGCGGGGCTGCCCCGGCGGCGCAGCACCTATGGCCGCCTGATCGGCTGCTGGATGTTGCCATACACCGTTGAGGAGGGGATGCCGACGAGCCTGTTCTTCCAGACCGCGGGTGAGCAGCGGGCGGTGCATGATCTCGCATGCCAGCTCTTGCACGCCTATGTCGACTTTGCCCGGGTACCGAGAGACCAGGTCACGCGGATCAAACTCATCGACGACGACGGCTGGTGTGATGGCCTCAGCGAGTTCATCCGCGGCACGCTTGAGGGCGAGCCTCGAGCCCAGCTGTTCCAAGGCGACGCCATCGCGTTCCCGTTCCCCAACATTGTGTCGACGTGCGCCGATGCCCGCATCCAGTACACAAACAAAAGCGCCGCTGTGCACGGCGAAGAGCCCTGGGAGTACTTGTGCACCTCGCCGCCGCCACCCACAAGCGACGAATTCAATCCGTATAGCTTCCGGTGTGGGCAGGTGTCGGTCAAGTGCGGCGGCATGAGGGATGCGACGCTGCTTCAATGGGATGACTACAATGTAGAGCTTCGGGCGGTCCCGTTCGCGCCGGCGGGTGCGCGGCGTTCGCGCTACGTCTGGCTTGCCGACGAAGAGAGCGCCGCAGACTCAAAGTCGCCGTGGCCCAGGGGCGACTCAACCTCGACGGCCTGTAACCTTGGGGCCCTTCGTTCGGTTCAGTTCACGCCGGCACACGTGGCCTTTGACGCCGAGCTGCTCGACCTGCTGCTGTTCATGGCGCAGCTTTGCCTCGACCGCCACCGATACCTCGTACGGATAGGAGGAACCGGTTCGCCGACGCGGGCGGCGACGCGCAGCCTCGAAGCAGGGCAGGCGTTCTCAGGGTACGCGCTGGGAGTTATCGCTAGCCGCAGCGCGGTGCTCGTGCACGAGCTCGGCCATATGTACATGGGCGGAATGCCCCATGCTGGGTTCATGCCCGGCGACGGGCGTCCCCGGTGGCGCTCCTGCTTCGATCTCGCTCGGCGGGAGCTGCAGGCACGCGTGATAGCAGAAAACGGCTTGCCGATCTACGAATACGTCGCGAACCTCGCTGCAGATACGTACGCGGGAGTTTCGAGCGTATCCTCCCTGACTCGTGGAGTCGACGTTGGCGGACCGACCAACGAACGTCGCTTTGATCTCGCTGAGCCGTTTTATGTGAGGGTCTTTCACGGGATAGCGGCGGCTTCATGCTCTTCCGTCCCATTCGGTGCTGAAGACCCATTCGCCATTGCCAGCCGTGAGATTGGAGCAAGCCCTGCGGGCTGCGTGGGGCGTGTCTGGGTACAGTTCACCCGCCCTGCCAGCACGGGTGGTGGGTACATTATCCGCTCTACCCAGGGTTGTAGCTGTGAAGAGACGCTGGCGAGTCCAATATTCACGCCATTTGACCCTCGTGAACTGACGTTAGCCTCTCCCTGTTATCTGAGCGCGCCAGCGGTAGGAGCGACATATGCCTCGACCTGATGTAATGAGACGGGCGGCGGCGCTCGCCATCGTGACCGCGGCATGCGGTCAACAAACCACCGACGCCCAACGACCGGCAGACGCCAACCGCGATGTTGACCG
>JAEUKK010000029.1 GCA_016792625.1 Deltaproteobacteria bacterium
GAGCGCCGCGGCCTGGACGAGGAGCGCGTCGACCTGCGCCCGGGCGAGACGGTCGGCGGCCTCTACGCCCGGCTCTTCCCGGCGGCGGGCGGCGCGCGCCTGCCGGTTTGCTACGCGGTGAACCGCGCGCTGGTCGGCGCAGACACCGCGCTCCAGGTGGGGGATGAGGTGGCCTTCCTCCCGCCGCTCGGGGGTGGCTGATGGTCGAGCTGGATGGCGTCTATGCTGTCGTGCAGGCTGATCCCATCGAGCTCGGCTCGGTGCGCGCCTGGGTGAGCGACCCCGCGGCGGGCGCGGTGGTGCTTTTTGAGGGCACCACCCGGGCCGGCCCCGAGGACGGCGCGGTGGAGCGCCTCGAGTACGAGGCCTACGTCGAGATGGCCGAGCAGGTGATGGCCCGGCTCGGCGCCGCGGCCCGGGCGCGCTGGGGCCTGTGCAAGGTGGCTCTGCTGCATCGCACCGGCGCGGTGGCGGTCAGCGAGGTCAGCGTGCTGGTGGCCCTCTCGGCGCCGCACCGGGCTGAGGCCTACGCGGCGAGCGCCTGGCTGATGGACCGCCTCAAAGCCGAGGCCCCGATTTGGAAACGTGAGCACACGAGCGGCGCGGCGCGCTGGGTGGCCAATACACCCGCCCGCCCACCGCTGGAGCAGGCATGACGCAGTTTGGCAGAAACACCGTCCCCTTCGCTGATCTCGACCCCGACGAGGTCACGCGGCCCGATCTGAACCCCTACTTGCTGCTCCACCGCCAGCTCGGCCCGCCCGTGCTGACCGCCGAGGAGGCCAAGGCCTACCTCGGCCGCTGGGACGCCGCTTTTGCCCGGCCCGCCCCGCTGCATGTCGAGATTGGGTCGGGCAATGGCTTCTTTTTGTCGGGCATGGCGGCCAAGCACCCCGAGCGCAACTGGCTGGGCATCGAGATCCGCTTCAAGCGCGTGGTGCTCTGCGCCAAGAAGATCAAAGCGCTGGGTGTGGGCGACAACGCACGGATCGCCCGCTACGACGCCTGGTGGCTGGAGCACATCCTCGAGCCGGGCGTGGTGGCCGGGCTCTATGTGAACCACCCCGACCCCTGGGCCAAAGACAGCGAAGCGAAGAAGCGCCTGATGAGCCCCTTCTTCGCCGCCTGGGCCGCCTCGGCCATGCAGGTCGGCGCGATGATTCGCCTCAAGTCTGACCACCTGCCCAATATTGACGCCCTGCAGGCGGCGATTGAGGGGCTGCCCTTCGCCCTGCGCGGCCGCGTCGAAGACATCGAGCACAACGGCACGCCTTGGCCGGCCGAAGACGACGTGATCACCAACTATCAGAGCAAATTCATCAAGCGTGGCCTTCCGGTGCACGCGCTGTGGGTCGAGCGCATCTGAAGGCTCGGCGCAGCAGCGGGTCGCGCGCGGCGGAGCGGGCCGGCTCAGCTCGCCCCGTCGCCCGGCCCATCGCCCGCCAGCGCCCGGGCGAGGGCGTCGAGCAGACGCCGCGGCGAGATCCGGTCGACCACCAAAAAGTAGACCGCCGAGCTGGCCTGCACGAGGTGCACCCACCAGTGCATAGTCAGGGCGTAGGCCAGGGCCACCGCGTCGCCGCTCAGGCCCGCTGCGCCGGTGGGCGCGGGGCCGCCGACGCCGAAGAGGCCCAGCCCTGCGCGCAGAAAAGCCTCGTAGGTGCCGGCGAAGCCCGGGGCGGCAGGCAGCGCGAGGCTCGCCATCACCACCCCGAGCAGGCCGAAGCCCTCGGCGAGGCCGACGCGGTCGTTCACGCCGAAAGCGACGGCCAGCAGGGGATACATGGCCGCGGTGGTGGTCCAGGTCAGCAGGGTCAGGCCGAGCACGGCGGCGAGGCGCCCCGGGTCAGCCACCGCGCTGGCCGCGGCAGCAAAGTCAGCCCCGACCCGGCGGATTGGCGCGGCGATCCGCCCCGCGCGGCCGCTGATGGGCAAGCGGGGGCCCAGGCGGGCCCAGGCGGGGGCGGCCACGCGCAGGCCGAGCAGCAGCCCGATGAGCGCGGCGGGCAGGCCGATGACCCCCGCGGTGCGGGCCAGCCCGTGCAGCTCGAACTGCACCTCGCCCACCCGAAGGTCGAGCACGCCCGGGGGCACGACCAGGGGCAGGGCGGCCAACATCGCGCACATGGCGCAGAGATCGATGATCCGCTCGACCACCATCAAGGCGAGGCCGCCGCCGATCGGCACGCCGGCCCGCTCGGCGAGGAGCAGCGGCCGGGCGAGCTCGCCGAGGCGCGCGGGCAGGCTGTTGATGACGAAAAAGGAGACGCAGAGCACCGAGAGGCTGGTGCGGAGGCTGACCCCCGGGTGCCCCGCGCGGAGGATCACCGCCTGGCGCCAGGCGCGGATGGCCTGCTGGAGCAGGAACATCGCGCCGGTCAGCGCCAAGATCAGCGGGTCAGCGCCAGAGATGGCCGTGGCCACCTCGCCTAGCGGCACCCCCCACAGCGCCACGGTCAGGGCGAAAGCGCCGACCAGCGCGCCGATCAGGATGGTCAGCCAGCGGGCGCGCAGCGCCGCGGCCCAGCCGCTCACCGCCGGCGCCGGCGGGTGGTCAAGGCGAGGGCGAGCAGCGCGCCCACCGCCGACCCGGGCGCCCCGCCGCCGCAGCCGCAGCCGGTCTTGACGGGGGTGGTGGACTGCGGGTCGGTGCCGAGGCGGTACTCGTCGAGGTTGCTGTACTGGTCGCCATCCGGGTCCTCCGCCGCGTCGTCGAGGGCGGGGTTGAGGCCGTGCTCCTCCTCCCACTGGTCGGCCATGAGGTCTTGGTCGAGGTCGACCGGCGCCACCAGCGTGATCGGCGGGGCCTGCTCACCCTCCCCGATCGTGAAGCGGCCGGCCCAGTCGGGGTTCGGCGTGCCAGGCCAATACCAGGGCACCACCGCCGGGTCACCAGGGCAGAGCGCGACCGGCTCGGCGCGCAGGGACCAGGAGCCCGCGCCGAGGCCGTCCACCTCCCAGGCGCCGGTGGCGTCGGTGAGATCGTCGACCGTTAGACCATCCTCACGAACCAAGATGACCTGCACCGCCGCGGGCTGACCCCGGTCGTCGCGCACGAGGCCCGCGCCGCCCGCCGCCAAGCGCAGGGCGAGCTCGAAGACGGGGCTCTCGACCCCCGGCTCGATGGGGAAGACACGCTCCGCACCGTCGCTCTCGCGCACCCAGTCGTCGGTGTAGCCCTCGTCTTCGGCCCAGGCGAAGAGGCGCCAGTCGCCGCCGTGCAGGCGGTCGATGCGCAGCGTACCGTCGGGCTGCCCGGCGTCGCCGATGCCCACGGTGTTGCTGTCATTGTAGAGCAGGCCGCCGACCTCGGGGATCGGCGCGCCGGTCTCGGCGTCGGTGAAGCGGGCGAAGAACACCGCCTCACGGGGGGCGTGCAGATCGACGCCCTCCGCGAACCCGCCCTCGTCGGCCACCGGCACCCGCTCACCCGGGCGGTCGCTGTCGGGGTAGTAGGTCTGGGCGAGGCCCTCGACGTTGGCCCAGACGATGACCTCACCCGGCGGCAGGCCGCGCGCGGCGTAGCTGCCGTCGGCCCCGATGGGCACGCTGCGCACCTGGCTGCTGCTGTAGACGTGGGCTGTGCCGCCGCTGGCCGGGCCGCCGGGCCCGAAGATGGTGCCGCTGACACGAATCCCGGCGAGCAGCTGGTGGGTGCCCGCGTCCACCCCCGCGGCGGTGGGCGCGGGGAAGCGCAGGGCCTGCGCGGGATCGTAGGTGCCGCCGAGCAGCTGCTGGGGGAGGTCCTCGCTGCTGACGGTCACCGTCCACTCGCCGGCGGGGGCCTCGAGGTCGATGCCCACCACCGTGGCCCGGCCGTCGGCGCCGGTGAGCGCCGGCCGGTCGTACTGGCCGCTGCTGTCCTCGGCGGGCCGCGCCCAGATGGTGGCCCCCTCGAGCGGGGCGCCGTCGGGCCGCAGCACCTGCACCTGCAAGCGGCCGCCGGTGGGCAGCGCGACCTCAACGCCCTCGATGACGTCATCCTCGGCGATGTCGATCGCCGTGGCCGCGCAGAAATCGACCGCCGAGGGGTGCCAGCGCACCGCGCGGTCGTCGCGCCAGCTGGGCACGGCCCGCACCCGGTAGCGGCCGGCGGGCAGGCCCTCGACGCGAAAGCTGCCGTCGAGCGCGCTGTCGAGCTCTACGCCGCCCAGCGCGCTGTTCACGATCTGCACCGTCGCCGGGCCCACGCCCGCGCCCGACTCGGCGGCGACCACCTGCCCCGACAGCGTGGCCGCCCTCGCGTCGCTCTGCGGGCGGCAGAGCGCACAGAACGCGCAGAGCGCCGCCGCAGTGGACAGGGCGGCACCGCGCTTCATCGGCCCTGCCCGGGGTGCAGCTGGCGGAGGAGCGCCTCGACCGCCTCGACGAGGCGCTGCGGCTCACCCCGGGCCCCGCTGAGCGCCAGCGCACGCCAGCCCAAGCGGCGGGCCCGGCGGGCGGCGGTGGCCTCGGGGAGGTGGGCGCAGGCGGGCAGGCCCGCGGCCCGGGCGGCGTCAAGCAGGGCGCCGGGCGCCGCGCCCCGACGCAGCAGCCCCTCGTCGGCGACGGCCTGCAGCTGGCCGGCCTCGGGGGCCCACACCAAGACCAGCGTGCTGGAGGGCGGGAAGCGCGGCCGGTGGTTGAGCAGGAGGATCTCGAGGCCGTCAAACCAGGGCAGGAGGCCGCCGACCACGGCCACGGTGACGTGCAGCGAGTCCCCCGCGGGGCGCTGCTCGAGGGCGGCGCAGAGGCGCTCGGCGGCCGCCAGCCCGCTGCTCGGGTCTTCGGGGCGCTGGGGCCAGAGGCGCAGGGCGGTCGCGGCGGCCAAGCTGAGCGCTGCGACGCCGAAGATGGCGGCGGGCGCTTGTTCCCAGGCCTCGAGGGCGAGCAGGGGCCCGACGGCCAGCGCGAGCAGGCCCGCGGGGAGGAGCAGGGTGCGGCGGGTCGGGCTGGGGCGGTCGGCCTCGTCGGGCAATACGACGAGCACGTGGTGGGCGGGCGGCTGCTCACGCGGGCGGGGCGGGTTGACGAGGAGGGTGCGGTGCGCCCGCCGCGCCCAGAGCCAGCGGACGGGGCTTCGGCCGCCGTCGAGGTCGGCGGTGAGCGCGCCCAAGCAGAGCAGGCAGGCGGCCGCGCCCAACTTCGGCCAGACCAAGCCGAGCAAGGTGATCATCGCGACGATCACGCAGAGGCCGGCGACCACGCGGCTCACCCGGCTGTGCACGACCGTGCCGTGCAGCTCGACCGCGTGCCCGGTCGCGGCGAGGCGGCGCGACTGGAGGCTGATCGCCGTCAGCGCGGGCTCTTCGGGGGCGCGGCGTCGGCTCGGGGTCGGCATGGGGCCTCGGTCGGGGAGGGGCCTATCGGGCATGGTGCAGCGGGCCCGGGCCGCGCGCAAGGGCGCGCGCCGCTGCCGGCGGGGAGCGGGCCCCTTTGCCGCGGCGGGGGGCGGTGTCCCTGGGCGGCCTTTCAGCGCGCGCGCCGGCGGCCGATGGCGTGCGGGGACCTCACGCGCGGCCCCACGCTATGCTCCGGCCCGCGCGAGCGCGCGGGGGCTCGCGCGGGTCCGCCTCCGCCTGCCCCCGTGTGATCCCCCGACCGCTGGCGCGGCGGCCCCCCTCGGCTCCTGGATTGGTCATGCGATTTCGCGGCAAGGAATACACCGGAAAAGGCGTCACCGTCGCCGTGATCGACAGCGGCATCGACGCCACAGACCCCCGCCTCGCCGGGGTGCAGGTCGAGGGTTGGTCGATCCAGCTCAACGCCACCGGCCACGCCGGCATCGGCGCGCGCTTCCATGACGACAACGGCCACGGCACCGACATCGCCGCCGCTATTTTGCGCATGGCCCCCGATGTGCGGCTGGTCGGCATCAAGATCATGGACGACCGCCTGCGCACCTCGGCCCAGCTGATGGCGGCGGGCATCGAGACGGCCTTTCGCCACGGCGCCCACGTGATCAACCTTTCGCTGGGCACGCCGAACATGCTCGAGGCGATCGACCTGCGCGACTGCTGCGGCATGGCGGTCGACGCCGGCGCGGTGGTGGTCGCCGCCGCTCATCCGTACGGGGATCGGGCCTATCCAGCGGATCTTCCCGAGACCGTCGGCGTGACCACCAACAAAGAGTGCCCGCTCGACAAGTACTACTACTTCGCGCCCAAACGGTTCCCGCGCGCGGTTTGGCGCGCCGTCTCCGACAAGTTCTTGGCCCACGGGTATGAGCTGAACGGCGACGAGCGCGGCGCTTACAAGGGCCCGGGCATCGCCACCGCCTACGTCAGCGGCCGCTTCGCCTGCATCAAAGAGGCGCTGCCTGGCGAGTCGGCCGCCGCGGTGATCGAGGTGATGCGGAACACCGCGCTCACGCCCTTCCCCGAGCTTGGCTACACCTGAGCCGGGGCCGGCGCCGCGTGGCCTTGGGGGGCTCCTGTTGAGAGCGGTGTCCAGCACGTTGGTCCCGCCGGTTTTACCCGCCTCTGCGCCCCCGCGTGGGAGAGTCGCGCCATGCTCGCCGACGCACCCCCTCCGGTCGCCGCCCTCGCCGATTGGGCGCTGGGCCTCCAGCCCGCCCAGCTCCCGCCCATGGTGGCGCGCCACGCCCGCCTGCAGCTCCTGGGGGTGATCGGCGCCGCTGCGGCCCTCGGCGCCTTCGGTCTGCGCGGCGATGCGGCTAGCGCCGCGGGCGCCTTGGCCGACGCGGAGCTGGATCCGGGCCTGCTCTTGTCGGGTGGGGCGGCGGCCGCGGCCTTGGTCGCCGCCGCCTGCGCTGGGCCGGCACACCGCGTCGATGATCTCGTGGTCGCGGTGGTCGCCGCCAACGAGCTCTCGGCCCGCTGCGGCCTCGCCCAGGCCTTGGGGCCCCGCGGGGCCGCGCTGCGGGGCAAGACGGCGGGGGTGGCTGCGGCGGTGGCGCGCGCCCGGCTCGAGGGGGTGGCCGCGCCCGCGCTGGCCGCCGCGATCAGCGCCGCGCTGGCCGCGCCCGCGGCTGAGGGCGATCCGGGCGCCGCAGTCCGATCCGGGGTGGCCGCGGCCCTCGCGCGCCCCTGGGCGGGCGGCGACCGGGGCGCCTTGGCGGGCGGCGGGGCCCTCTCCGCAGCGTGGACGGGCCTCGGCGCCGCCTGGTGGACGCACAGCCTGATCCACCGCGCCCACCCAGGCGCCCTGCGGCTGCTCGTGCCCCTCCAAGCGATGGACGAGGTGCTGCGCCGCCACGTCAAAGCCGCTGACAAGCGCCTGCGCGCCGATCAAATCGAGCGGGTGGTCGTGCGCACGGGGCTGCCCCTCCCCGTCGGCGCGGGGGCGGGCTGGCCCGGCGGGGCGCGCGCCCTGCCCGCGCTCATCGCCGCGCTGGTGAGCAGCCACAGCCTCAGCCTCGACGGCCTGCGCGGGCCGCTCGAGGGTGATCCGGCGCGCCTCGCCGCGGTGGCCGAGCGGGTGGTGGTCGAGCACGATCCGGTGCGGGCGCTGTCCACCCCGCTGTCGGTGCTCGAGGTCGCCCCCCAGCTGCTCGGGGGCCTCTCTGCGCGGGCCCGCCTCAGCGCCCTTGGTCAGCTGCTGCGCCCGACCGGCCTCGGCTGGGGCCCGGGCTGGTGGCGGGGCCTCAAGCGGCTCGGCGCGGCGCCGGTGGTCGAGCAGCTGCTCGCCGCCGCCCGGGTGAGCGACGCGGATCTGGCCGGGGCGCGCCTCGAGCAGCTCGCGCTGCGGGCCGACACCGAGCTCGTGCTGCACACCACCCGCGGGGGCAGCTGGCCCGAGCGCCGCGGCCTGCTCGGCGGGGGCCCCGCCGCCCCGTGGGAGCAGACCGTCGCCGGCACGCTGGCCCTCGCTGCCCCCGGCTTTGGCGTGGGCATCGACGCGCTGCGCGCGCGCCTCGAGGTGCCGGGTGAGCGCGCCGCGGCCGGCTGGCTGGCCCGGGCCGCGGCGCCCTAAGCCCCCCATTTGCTCCGGTGGCCGACCCGTGGTCTGCTGCCGTCGACCGTGGCGCGCCTCCCTGCGCGCCCCCCGCTTGACCCCCGCTGGAGACTGGACATGGCCGATGACAACAGCCGCTTGGGAGAGCTCCTCGTCAAGGAGCAGCTCATCACGCACCTGCA
>JAEUKK010000005.1 GCA_016792625.1 Deltaproteobacteria bacterium
AGCGGGCGAAGGAGCCGACAGATGCGTGCTCCATCCGGCCGAGCTGGGCCCAGCGGTCGGCGATGTGTCGCTGAAGGTGCACGGGGGGCGGCCCCGCGACGGCGGCCGCTGCGTCGGACCAGGCGTCGCCCTGCGCGTCGATGCGCGCGAGGCGCGCAACCCCGCCGACGGTGAAGGGGCGCCCCCCGTCGTACCCACCTTCGCGGGGCTCCTCTTCGATCTCGTCGAGCTTGAACTCGCCAATCCACCGCTGGTGGAGGGGACCGGGGTCGGAAACATCGCCGAAGGTGTGGTCGAACCCAAAGACGCCATCCGCCCACCCCCCTGTGGAGCTTGGAAAGTGCAGGGCGGTGTAGCCGTAGGCGGTGTAGTCGTAGGGGTAGTAGTAGGTGTAGTAGAAGGTGTTGTAGTAGAGTTGGTCGCCCCGGAACTCGAACGCGAGCCAAGGCAGAACATCGGGGTCGCAGTCGACGAGATTGGAGGTTGGCTGAAGTACGACGGAGCGGGGACGGAAATCGAAGGAGCAGTCTTCGCATGGCACGTCATCGGTCATGATGTCGTCAAGCGCCCAGATGTAGTCACAAGGCGTCGCCTCGATGATGATCGACACGGCGACGCAGCTCAGGTTCCCATCACAGTCGTTGTCGACCCTGTCGCCGCAGACCTCGCCTGCGCCGGGGAAGATCAGCGGGTCAGCGTCATCACAGTCACCGGCGTACGCGACGACCGGGGGCGGACCATCGCAGACGCTCCAAGGCAACGGGTCGCCGGCGTACCCGTCTTCGTCGAGGTCTTGCCCCCACAAGAGGGAGTCGATCATCCCATCACAGTCTCGGTCAACCCCGTCGCAGACCTCTTCGGCGCCCGTGTGGGTCGCGGGGTCGGCGTCGTCACAGTCACCCGGGACCCGCGACGCGTTCGGCACGGGTGCGCAGGAGTCGACCACCGCGTCATCACGACCGTAGCCGTCGCCGTCGTCATCTACATACCAGAGCTGCCGATCGTCCTCGTCGACCACGCCGTCGCAGTCGTTGTCGAGGCCATCGCAGCGCTCGGTCGCCCCTGGATGCACGCCTGCGTCAAGGTCGTCGCAGTCATCGGCCACAGGCCATCCGTCGCCATCGGCATCGGCGTCGGCCTCACCATCGGCCTCACCATCGGCCTCGCCATCGGCCTCGGCGCTGCCATCGCCACCACCCAGCTGGCTCGACTTGCGGCCCTCTGGGCCACACCCGACCAAGTTAGGGGAGGCCGCCCCGAGGGCCGCGAAGATGAGGAGCCGGAGCTGGGAGGGCATGAGCGAACTCCTGCGAGAGCGCCAAAGGAGGACCGCGGGTCGGCGATGGGCCGGGGGAGAGCGCCGGCGGCCCCGCCGCGCTGCGCGGAGCGGGAGGCCGCCAGCCGCGCGTGGAGCCCCGATGGTACAGGAGCGGCGCGGCCGAAGCAAACAAGATCGCCCGTTCTCCGCGCGCGAAGCGGCTGCGAGGCCACGCCGCCGCGCCCCCCGCACCCGCCCCGGGCGTCAACAGCGTGCCTCAGGTTGCCCCCGCGACCGGAGGGCTCTCTTCGACGCGGCCGGGCGCGCCCCACGCAACCGCAGCCGCAGCCGCCGGCGCAGCTCCCCTCGCCGCCCGCCTCGCGGCGGCCGGGAGCGGAGCGGCCGGCCCCGCACGGTGGCGCCGTGGAGGCTGAGACGGACGGCCCAGGCCGGGCGGGCGCGACGAAGGTGCGGGCATCACGGGTGCAGCGCCCCGGCGCCCCCGCGTTGCAAGCCCGCGCCTGAACGGATACCCGCCCGCAGAGGGCAATCTCAGCATGACTCACGAGCCGACCGACGTCGCCCCACCCGCCACCGACCTCCGCAGCGCCTACCAAAACTGTGACGCGGGGCCGCTGCCTGCCGACCACCCCTGGTACGTCGACTTCGGGCCCGCCCGCGGGGGCAGCATGGTGGCCCAGCTCGCCCGGCGCCTTGAACTGAAGCCGCCGGGTGAGGTCGGCGCGCGCGCCACCTGGCTGCAAGGGGTCGTCGTCGGCCCGCGGGGCAGCGGCAAGTCCAGCGACCTGCGGCGCCTCAAGGCCGCGGTGCGCGGGCGCTACGAGGTGGTGCTGCTCGACCTCAACAACGAGGTGAACCCCGCCGAGTTTGAGCTGGCCGAGCTGGTGCTCGCCATCGCGATGGGCGTCGAGCGCCATATGCGCGAGTTTGTGCACAAGCCCCTGCCCGACGCGCTGCTCGCCCGGCTGGTGGACTGGTTCAGCAGGGTCACCCGCGAAGACCTGCGCACCCGCGTGGTCGAGGTGGGCACCAACTGGGGCCTGCTCAAGAGCGTGCTGGGCATGCTCAAGGTGCAGAGCGAGGCCCGCACCACCGTGGTCCGCGAGCTCAAGCGTTACCCCGGCGAGCTGGTGGTCGAGTGCAACCTGCTGCTCGCCGCCGCCCAAGACCTGCTCGAGCCGGGGCGCGAGCTACTCGTCGTGGTCGACAACCTCGACCGCTACGAGCCCGAGGTGGTCAACCGCAGCCTCTGCGACGGCCGCGACCTGCTCGGCGCGCTCGACACCAACCTGCTGCTCACCCCGCCGGTCAGCCTCGCGCTGCGGCCGGTGGGCGAGTCGCTCGACAGCCTCTACGAGCCCGTCGTCGTGCTGCCCACCCCCGCCCTGCGCGGGCCCAAAGACCCGCCCGAGACAGTCAAAGACCCGGGCCGCGCGCTGTTCACCGACGCACTACAGCGGCGCATCGACCTGCCCGCGGTCTTCGCAGAGCCGGAGCGCGCCGTGCCGCACCTGCTCGCGCTGACCGGCGGCAGCCTGCGCGACCTGTGGGAGCACCTGCGCGAGGCCATCGTGGTGGCGTCCGGCCCGAAGGTGACGGTGGAGGACCTCGACACCGCGCTGCGCCGGCGCATCAGCCTGATGCGCGACCAAGTCGACACCTCGGGCATGGCCGAGATGGTGGTCGAGGTGCACCGCACGGGGCGGCTTCACCCCGGCTCGGATGCGCTCGAGGCCGTCTTCCGCCGCTGGCTGCTCAAGTACAACAGCAGCGACTGGTACGCGCTGCACCCCTACTTGCTGGCGATGCCGCGGGTGCAAGAGCTGCTCGCCGCGAAGGCCTCACCCTGAGCGCCCTGCCCCCCGAGCTCGGGCGCCTGCTCGACTTCAGCGCCGGGCGCTTCGACCTGGCCTTGGTGCGCTGCGCTGACCCCACAGCGCGGGCTGCGCTCATCGCCGACTTGGCCGCGGCGGTGGCCGAGGTGCAGGTGGTGCCCTGGTCAGAGCTGGCCGGCGACCCCCTCCAGCTCGCCCGGGCCCGCCCCGTGGGCGCGGCGGTGGTGCTGCACGGACTGGAAGGCCAGCCCCGCGAGGCCTTCCGCCCCCTGAACGTGCAGCGTGACCTGCTGCAGGGCGCTTGGCCCGCGCCGTGGATCATCGTCGCCCACCACGCGGCCATCGCCCAGCTGGCCGTCGAGGCGCCGGACTTCTGCGACTTCTGCTCGGTGCACCTTGACATCGACGCGCCCGTGCCGATCCCCGACCTGCTGGTGCAGCCGGCCTTGTCGCTGCCGGCGCCGCTGCCTGCCGCCCTCTTCCCGCCCGCCGCCGCCACGGAGCTGCCGCCCGCGGTGCGCGCCGCGCTGGACCTGCGCGACGCGCACGCCGCGCTGGAGGCGTGGAGGGCCGCCCACCCCAGCGGAGAGCCCCCCGCGCCGCTGGTGAACGAAGCGCTGCGCATCGCCGCGTTCCCGCTCGCGCGGGCTTTGCTTGATCAGTGGCAAATCAGCTTGAGCCGCACGCCCGAGGCGCCCTTCGCCGCCCGCTTCGCGCTGGCCCAGGCCGAGGCCGACGCGCTCGCCCGCATGGGCGACCGCCGAGGCGCGCTGCGGTGGGCTGAGGCGGCGCACACGATGGCGCGGGAGGCCCTCGGTGAGGCCCATCTCAACACCCTGACCGCGGGTGTGGCGCACGCCCACGCGCGCCTCGTGGACGGCGACCACTCCGGCGCCCGGGCGCTGCTCGAGCAGCTCGTCAGCGCCTCAACCAGCGAGCACGGCCCCGCGCACCTCGTCACTCTGATGGTCACAAGTGGCCTCGCAGGCACGTTGACGGTCATGGGTGACCTCGACGCGGCGCTGAGCCGCGGCCTGCGAGCCTATGACGGCGTGCGCGCCGCACTCGGCCCGTCACACCCGGCTGCGGTCAGCGCGACGCTCGCCCTTGGCTCAGCGCATTGGGCGCGAGGCGAGCTGCGCCGTGCGCTCGAGGTCGCCGGACCGCTGGCGGACGCGCTGCCCTGGCGGGTCACGCACGAGCCAGCCGCGCCGCTCAGCGCGGCTTGGCTGCTCATCGGTATCTACAGCGCGCTGGGGGAATTTGGCGAGGCCCGTCGCCTCTGCGAGCAGGCCCTCGCGTGGTGTACGCGCACCTTCGGCCCGCCGCACCCGGATGCGTTGACCAGCATGGAGAACCTCGCCAGCGCCTGCGCCGCAGAGGGTGACCTGAACCGCGCGGGCGACCTGCTCAAGGACGTCCTCGATGCACGCAGCCGGTCACTCGGTTCGGACCACCCCGACACACTCAGCAGCATGGCGCGCCTCGCCGAGCACCTCGCGACCCGCGGTGACTTGGACCGAGCCCGGGCGCTCGCGCAGTGCGCGCTTGCGCTGCGGACCGAGGTGCTCGGCGCCGCGCACCCCGACACGCTCCACAGCCACGAGACCCTCGCCCAGGTCCACGAGCTGATTGGCGCCCACGAAAAGGGGCTGAGCCTGCGGGTGCTGGCCCTGCTGCAGCGTATCGCCCACCTTGGGGCCGAGCACCCGGACACGCTGGCGGGCCTCGCCATGCTGGCCGCGGCGCAAACCAACCACGGGCGCCCAGAGGGGGCGCGGGCGACCGCGGAATTCGCCCTCCCGCTGCACACGCGCCGGTTTGGTGCGGACCATCCCCAGACGCAGCTCGTGCGGTTCACCCTCGCGCACGCGCTGGACAAGCTCGGCGCGCTGCCCGAGGCCCGCGCGGCGCTCGCGCCGCTGCTGCCGCTGCTCGAGGCTGACCCGGCCGGGCTCGGCGTGCACCAGCGCAAGCTCGTGGAGCTTGTCCGCGGGCTTCGCGACAGGCTTGGCTGAGCGCGCGCTCCCCCTCGTCACCCGCCTCGCGGCGGCAGGGAGCGGAGCGGCCGGCGAAGCCGGGTCGGCCGAAGGCCGACGGAGCAACGCGAACCCGCGCAGCGCCCCGACCGCCGGGGCCTGCCCCGGCGGGGCCGCCCACCCGTCGCCCTAAGCAGGTGCCGGGAGCGCGATGTGCGCCCACATTGATCGATCCGCCGCTGCAGAGGGCGCGATGTGGGCCCACATGCATCGATCCGCGGCTGCGGAGCGCGCGATGTGGACCCACATGCATCGATCCGCGGCTGCGGAAGGCGCGATGTGGACCCACATGCATCGACCCGCGGCTGTGGAGCGCGCGATCTGAACGCCGATGCATCGATCCGCGGCTGCAGAGCGCGCGTTCGGAGCCCGGATGCACCGATCTGCAGCAGTTTCGGGCCTGGCGGGCGCAGGCCCAGCTGCCCGTGCGCGACGGCGACCGCGGCGCGGGCCGAGGCCACGGCCCGCATGGACGTGTTGTTGGGCATGGAGGACGTCGTGCTGCGCAGCCGTGCTTCGGCGCGCTCAATCGCGGACGGGCGCGCGACCGCCGCCTACCGCTCGACAGCGTCGGCCAGGTCGGGATCGGGCCCGAGCGGGTGACAGGCGGCGGTGCGCAACGCGAGCTCGACCAAAGAGGCCTCGCTGCAGTCGAAGGGCTCGATGGCGTCCGTCACACAATCGTAGTACACGAGTTGCTCGCCGGTCTTGGTGTACGCGCGGCAGGTCTCGCCGCCGTTTCCGGCCGGGCCGGCCGTGTTCCCGAGCTCGGCGAGGCAGGCGTCCACCGCGCGCGCGTAACGCTCGCAGACCGGCAGCGGCTCGCCGCACGACGCGCCAGCAGCCAGTAGACAGGCCAGACAAAAGGTGCGCGCGGCGGTCAATCGAGCACCCCACCACTGGTGATGAAGTCGTGGAGCACGCGTTCGCAGCTGATGTTGGTCGGAAAGTTGTCGACCTTTCCAAAGCGGTAGATGCCATCGTCAGGCTGGGGCGCGCCGCTGTCCTCATCTGACCTGGCGACACACTCCATGACACGGGGGGAGAGCAATTGACAGCCCAGGTGGTAGGTCTTCTCCCGAAACGACCCGTGGAGGGTGAAGGTACGGTCCTCGGGGAGGACCGGATCGCCGCTCGTGTACCCCATACCGAGGAGACCATAGTCGGACGTTGTCCACCGACGGGCTTCGGTGGTCAGACCCGAACGCAGGTCACACTGTGCTACGCGGCCAACAACATCATACGTGACGAGTCCAACGGTCGGCGCGACTGCCCGCGTTCGCAGGTAAGGATACAGACACCCGACCTGAAACTGATACGACCCACTGTCAGGTAACGGACCAAAACAATAGCGACCACCGTAGAGCGACCGGTGCTGTGGTGAGGCCACGATGTTCAGCCATGTGCCGTCGAGGTCGAACCATGTGGGCTCGCGCTGCCCGCCTCCTGGGACCTCGCCGCCTGCCGCGCAGGCGACTGCGAAGCTGAGCACAAAGAGAGGTCGATGGGCCAGCGCTCTGGGCGCGTGCACGAGGCTCGCCCCAGCCTGCGAAGGCCGAGCGCGGGCCGGTGAGGGTGCCGGCCTCAAGACCGCCGCCGTGTGCGGCGGCTCTGGTGCGCGCCGATGCTGCTCGGGTTCATCTGCCTTCCTCATGTGTTCTGCCTGCCGATTAACAGGTCAGGCGCCCCAGGCCAGAGCATACAAGAGCAGCGCGGCCGATGTTCGCGAGGCCGCCCGCCGTCTGCCGTGGGGCGGGGACCGCGCCGCCTCGCTTCGTCAGCTCAGGCAAAGTCAGGCCCCTCGCGCAACAGCAGCGCCGCGGCGGGCTCGATCACCTTCTGGTGCGCGTCCCGCGCGGCTTGGGCCTGGGCCCGGCGGTCGAGCAGCCCGAAGTGAGCGAGGATGGCGGCGTGGGGGTCTGCCGGCGGTAGCGCCTGGTCGGCGGGCGCGAGCCGCGCCAACAGCGGTCGGACGAGGCCGCGCAGCTCAGGGTGCGCGCCCAACATCCACCGCGCGCAGCGCCAGCCATAGGCCGCGTGCCGCGCCTCGTCCGCCACGATCGTCGCCAACACCGCGCGGACCGCGGGGTCGACCGCCGCGGCCAGCGCGCGCTCGGCCTGCGCCGCCGCCACCGTCTCGACCACGCAGGCCTCGGTGAGCAGGGCGGTGAAGATGGCGTGGACGTCTACGCTTCGATCAAGGTGGGCCAGGGAGCCGCTCAGGTCAAGCGCCCCCGGGCTCACCGGCGCGCCGCCGAGGGCCTCGGCCAAGCCGAAGCACGACCGGGCATGGCGGACCTCGTCGGCCATGGCCGCTGCGGCCTCGGTGAGCAGCTCGGGCGGGGCCCCAAGGGCGAGCAGCTCAAGGGAGAAGCGGGCGAAGGAGCCGACAGATGCGTGCTCCATCCGGCCGAGCTGGGCCCAGCGGTCGGCGATGTGTCGCTGAAGGTGCAC
>JAEUKK010000084.1 GCA_016792625.1 Deltaproteobacteria bacterium
GCGGGTGGGCGCGGTGACCAAGCGCCCGGTCTCGGACCGGCCGGAGGGTGGGCGCGGTGACGAAGCGCCCGGTCTCAGACCGGCCGGTGGGTGGGCGCGGTGACTAGGCGCCCGGTCTCGGACCGGCTGGAGGGTGGGCGCGGTGACCAGGCGCCCGGTCTCGGACCGGCCGGAGGGTGGGCGCGGTGACCAAGCGCCCGGTCTTAGACCGGCCGGAGGGTGGGCGCGGTGACCAAGCACCCGGTCTCGGACCGGCGGGCGGGTGGGCGCGGTGACCAAGCGCCCGGTCTCGGACCGGCCGGAGGGTGGGCGCGGTGACCAGGCCGGAGGATGTCCCGTTCTTTGTGTATGAGGGGCCAGGTGAGGCGGTGGTCAAGGGTGGGCCGGTCATCCCACCGCCCGCCGACCCTTCGATCAAGGGTTGGTCGGTCATCCCACCGCCCGCCGACCCTTTGATCAAGGGTTGGTCGGTCATGCCGTCACCTGCCGACCCTTTGATCAAGGGTAGGCCGGTCATCCAGTCGCCCGCCGACCCTTTGATCAAGGGTGGGGTGGTCATGCCGCCGCCCGCCGACCCTTTGATCAAGGGTTGATTGGTCATGCCGCCGCCGGTCGACCCTTCGATCAAGGGTCGGAGGCTGGCCGCGCCGCCGGCCGACCCTTCGCGGTCGGGCCGCGGCGGAGGCGGCAGGATCGCGGGCGCGCGGCCGACGCGCCGGTCCGCGTGGCGCAGCGCGCGTGATCGGTGGATGGCCCGGCCTCCACAAGGCCGAAGGGCGCGGCTTCTTCGGACGGGGGACGCGCTGACGCGCCTTGTCCGCGGCGCCGTTCCGTTGCGGGCGAGCGGAGACGCGCGTGGGCTCAGCGCGCCCAGGGCCACCAGGACCGCTTGCGGGTGGGCGCGACGGGGGCTTCGCGAAAAGGCGCGTGGCCGTAGTACTTCGGCCGGTCGTCCAGCCGGACGTGCAGCCAGGACACGCCCGCGCCCGCGGTGCTCAGCCAGACCGGGCGGGGGCCGAGGCGCCGCTCCAGCGCCGCGCCGACCTGCGCCCAGAGCGCCGCCTGCTGCGGGGCCGGGGCCTGCCGGATGAAGGCGCCGAGGTGGCCGTAGGCGGAGTGCGCAGCCTCGGGCGTCGGGACGACGAGGACGGCGTCGCCGCTGATGTTGCTGAACTCCACGACCGGCGCGCCGGGGGCGCGGGCGAAGTGCGCCGCGAAGGCCACCGGATCGGGCGCACGCGCGAGGCTGGGGCTGTCGAGCGCCACGCAGACGAAGGGCTGGTCGGCGGTGTCGCTGGTGACCGCCGGCGTCTCCCACCGGAAGGCGGCGAAGGGCAGCGCGCCGAGGGCCCCGTTGAACCAGGCGGCGAAGCTGGGCGCGCGCTGCCAGAGGTCGACGGTCGCCCGGACGCTCAGCGGCGCGCCGGCCCGGCGCAGCTCCAGCCGGAGCCCCGCCCGGCCCGGGATCGGCGTCGCGTCGAGGGTGAACATGGGCCTCCCATCGGGCGCAGCTGCTGCGGGCAGCGCAGCCACGCACATGCGCCCCCGCCCGCCGACTCTACCGCAGGCGGGGCGCCCGAACGGCCCCTCGACCGGCGGGGCCCGCCGCCCCAACGGGACAGCGTCCCGCGGACCCGCTAGGGCGCTCCCGAGGTGGCCATGCCGCAGCCCGCCGCGCAGCCCGCACCGACGACCGCCGCAAAGCCCCGCCCGGCTTGGGTCGATGTGCTCCTGATCAGCGCGCTGGGCGCTGTGCTGGGGGGGCTCGCCGGCGCGGGGGTGCAGGCCGAGGTGGCCGCGGCGATGCGGGCCGGCGGCGTCGGGCTCCTGAGCCTCGAGCACCGCGGCTGGGTGGGGGTGGCGGGGGCGGGCGCGCTGTCCGGCCCGCTCAGCTTCGCCGCGCTGCGGGCCGCCGAGCGCCTGCGCGGCCGCCGCGCCGCGGCAGGCCGCCTGCTGCGCCTGGGCTGGGGTCCGGCGGTCGGCCTCGGCGTCGGCCTGATCGGCGCGGCCTACGGCGCCGCCCGCGTACACCTGCGCGGCGCCATCGACGCCACCGCGCGCGGAGAGCTCGGCGCAGTGCAGGTCAACCTCGCCGAGCTGGGCCTCACGGAGTGGGCCCTCTTCGGCGTGCTCGGCGGCGGCGTGCTCAGCCTGGCCGTCGGCCTCGTGACCGGCTGGGACGACGAGACATCGGCACCCTGAGTCCCCCCGCAGGCAGCGTCCAACAACCAGCTGTCCATGCTGCGCCTCAGAACAGCCTCGACAGTGGAAGGCTCAGACGCACCAACCAAAGCCGAGGCCTTCGCGGCGACAGCTTCATCGCCGACCGAAGCAGCGGGTCGCGCCGGCCTCCGGGGGGTTTCCAAAGGGGGGCCTTTGCGGGCTGGCGCGCGGCGCTGCCATGCGCCGCGCGA
>JAEUKK010000128.1 GCA_016792625.1 Deltaproteobacteria bacterium
AGCTGGGCTGGGCAGAGCGTGAGGGTGTCCCGCGGGTCCAAGGTGAGCCGGCCAGCGCTGGATTGATCAGCTTCATCCGGGGCCGCGTGCAGGCCAACCTACCGCTGGAGCTCCTCGCCGCCGAGGCCTGGGCCATCGGCCGGCCTGGCCAGGTCGGGAGCACCGGCGTCCCGCTGCCCCGCATCACGGGGGCCGCCCCCCGGCAGCCCGCCGCAGCGCCCCCGGTCAGCCACGGGATCACCGCGGGCGCGGGCAGCGCCGAGCCGCTGTACCTCTCCGCGGCGGCCCGCGAAGCGCTGGCCCGCGGCGAGCAACGCCCAGGCCTCCCGCAGAACGACGCCGTGCAGGCGCGGGCGCGCACCCGCAAACCGGCGAACGCCCTGATGGTGGTCGCTGGCATGACCGGCCTGCAGTCATTGTTTTGGCTCATCGACAGCCTGACCATCGTCGCCTACTACCGCGACAGCCTGGGCTCGCTCCTGTTCGCGCTGCCGATGTTCCTCCTCTTGCTCCCCGCTTCGGTGGCCGCCGCCTGGGGTGCTTGGCAGCTGCGCGAGGTGCGCGGGGGCCCCATGCCCTGGGTGGCGATGGGCGTCGCCGCGCTGAGCCCCGGGTGCTGTCTGTTTGGCCTGCCCGTCGCCATCTGGGCGGGTCGCGCCTGGATGGACCCGATGGTGGTCGCGGTCCGCAGCCCCCGGGTCAGCGGCCCAGCGCCGGCCGCACCGGGGCCGATCGGGCCCGGGATCAGCGCAGGCGGCGCGACCCCGGCCGCCCGAGGCATCCAGGGCCCCGTCGCCCAGCCCCGCCCGCGGAACGCCGTCGAGCGCGCCGTGGACAAGGTGCAGAGCTGGACCAAAAAGCTCCCCTTCTGACCTGGGGCGCCCGGCCACCCGACCGTGGCCCGCCGCGCCCCCCATCTGGAGACCCTCATGAAATTTCAGGACCTCATCCTCACGCTGCAGCGCTTCTGGGGCGACCAGGGCTGCGCCGTGCTGCAGCCCTATGACCTCGAGATGGGCGCGGGCACCTTCCACCCGGCCACCTTCCTGCGCGCGCTCGGCCCGGCGCCCTGGCGCGCCGCCTATGTCCAGCCCTGCCGGCGCCCCGGCGACGCCCGCTACGGTGAGAACCCCAACCGGCTCGGCCATTATTACCAGTTCCAGGTCATCATGAAGCCGTCGCCGGCCGACATCCAGCAGCGGTACATCCGCTCGCTCGAGGCGATCGGCGTCGACCTCAAGAAGCACGACCTGCGCTTTGTCGAGGACAACTGGGAGAGCCCGACGCTCGGCGCCTGGGGCCTCGGCTGGGAGGTCTGGCTCGACGGGATGGAGGTGACCCAGTTCACCTACTTCCAGCAGGTCGCCGGCTTTGAGCTCAACCCCATCTCGGCCGAGCTCACCTATGGCCTCGAGCGCCTCGCGATGTACCTGCAGGGCGTCGACAACGTCTTCGACCTCGTGTGGGTGGACGGCATCACCTACCGCGACGTGTACCTGCGCAACGAGCAGGAGCAGTCGGCCTACAACTTCCAGCACGCCGACACCGACCAGCTGCTCCGCTCCTTCGAGGGCGCCCAGGCCGAGTGCATCAAGCTCTGCCGCCTCGGCCTCGCGCTGCCCGCCTACGACCAGTGCATGAAGAGCAGCCACCTCTTCAACCTGCTCGACGCCCGCGGCGCCATCTCGGTGGCCGAGCGCGCCCGTACGATCGGGCGGGTGCGCACGCTTGCGCTCGCCTGCGCCCGCACCTGGCAGGGCCTCCCGGTCGACGAGCCGGCTGGGGGTGCCGCGTGAGCGCCCCAACCTCGACCTCCAGCGCCTCCACCGCCCAAGAGCCCGCCATGCACCCGACCTTGTTCATCGAGCTCCGCTGCGAGGAGCTCCCCGCTCGCTTCGTCCGCATCGCCGAGACCGGCCTGCGAGACGCCGTTCTCCAGCTGCTCAACGGCATCGCGCACGGTGCCGTCCGCACCTGGGCCACGCCGCGGCGCGTCGCCCTCGCGGTCGAGGACCTCGCGCCCGCCCGCCCCGAAGAGCTGAGCGTGGTCACCGGGCCGGCCGAGGCCGCAGCCTACCGCGACGGCAAGCCCACCCCCGCCGCGGTCGGCTTCGCCAAGGGCAAGGGTGTGCCCGTCGAGGAGCTGATCCTCGTCGACAGCCCCAAAGGTCGCGTCATCGCCGCCCAGGTGCGCAGCGGCGGGCAGCGGGTGATTGACCTGCTCGCGCAGGGCCTGGGCGACGCCATCCTCGGCATCCCTTTCGTCCACACGATGACCTGGGGCCCGGCCCGCTGGGCCCGCCCCATCCATGGGCTGGTGGCGCTCTACGGCGAGGCGCTGGTCCCCGCCTCGGTCGCCGGCGTCGCGGCCGGCCGTGAGACGCTGGGGCACCGGCTCCACCCTGGCCCCATCACGATCAGCGGGGCCGAGGCCTACGCCGCCGCGCTGCGCGCGCACTTCGTCATCGCCGACCGCGCAGAGCGCGAGCTGACCATCCGCTCCCAGCTCGACGCCGCAGCGCATGCCCTGGGCCTGCAGGTGGGTGAGCTCGATCTGGTCGATGAGGTGGTTGATCTCGTCGAGTGGCCGCAAGTGGTCACCTGCGCCTTCGACCAGGGGCTCCTGCACCTGCCGCCGCGCCTGCTCGTCGAGAGCATGGGCGTACACCAGCGCGTCTTCCCGCTCTTCTCTGGTGACATCCTCAGCAACCGCTTCCTCGCGGTGAGCAACCACCCCTTCGCCGCCACCGACCCCGAGTGCGCCGCGACCATTGCCGCCGGCAACGCCAAGGTGCTGGGGGCGCGCTTCCACGACGCCCGCTTCTTCTACGCCGAGGACCGCAAGAAGCCCCTGGCCGTGCACGGCGAGAAGCTGGCCCGCATGCAGTGGATCCGTGGCGGGGGCACGATGGCCGACAAGGGCGCCCGCGTCGGGGCGATCGCCGAAGAGCTCGCGCCCCGCCTGGGCGCGACCGGCGCCGCAGCCGCCCGCGCCGGCGGGCTGAGCAAGGCCGACCTCGCGACCCAGATGGTCGGCGAGTTCCCCGAGCTGCAGGGCCATGTCGGTCGGCTTCTCGCCGCCTTCGACGGCGAGCCCGCCGAGGTGAGCCTGGCGATTGAGGAGCACTACCTGCCCCGCTTCTCGGGCGACCAGCTCCCCACCGCCGCCCTGGGCCTCGCTGTCGCGCTGGCAGACCGCCTCGACACCCTCACCCGCACCTTCGCCCTCGGCCTCAAGCCCAAGGGCTCGGCCGACCCGCTCGGCCTGCGCCGCGCGGCGGGCGGCGTGGTCGCCCTTCTCCTCCACGCGGGGCTGCGGATCGAGCTGCCGCTGCTCCTCCGGATCGCTGACCGCGCGGGGGCCTCTGCCAGCGCGGGCCTGGACGCCGCAGCGGTCGGCGCGTTGACTGAGGAGCAGCTCGCCGAGCTGGTGGGTTTTGTGATGGACCGGGCCCGCGCAGCTCTGGCCGAGCCGCACGCGACTGACGTGGTGAACGCTGTTTTCGCGAGCCGCGATCATGATGTGGTGGCGCTGGCCGCCCGGTGCGGCGCGATGAGCGCGCTGGCCGCTGATCCGGCCTTCGAGGCGCTCAAGACCACCTTCAAGCGGGTCATGAACATCACCAAGGACCACACCACCACCACCTTCGACCCAACGGCCCTGATCGAGCCGGCGGAGCAGGCGCTGGCGGCCACCTTTGGCGAGGCCCGGGACCGCGCACGCGCCTGTGCAGAGGCGAGCGACTTCGCCGGCGCTCTCCACGCGCTGGTCAAGCTGAGAGGGCCGGTGGACAGCTTCTTTGACGCGGTCCTGGTCATGGCGCCCGAGCCCGCGCTGCGTGAGGCCCGCCTCGGCCTGCTCAGCGCGATCGCGCTCGAGTTTCGGCGCATCGCCGACTTCAAGCACCTCAACTGAGGCCGCCGGCCGCGCGACGGTCAACCGGTCGGCGCGGAGCCATCGGGGCCGGCGGTGCCCAAGCGCCGCCGGCCGCCGGCTCGAACCGGGTCTAAGCGCGGGGCGAGGGCCGGTCGGCGCCCCCCGCAGACCTCTGCGACACCCTTCAGCCATCCTTCAGCGCGCCCACCCGCTACATCTTTGCGGCAGCGAACTCTGGGCGTATATCCTCACCCTTCGGCCAGGCCGGAATCCTGCTGCGGCGGATCACGGCGGTGGCGCGCGCTCGCCCGCAACGCCCTGCAAACCGCTATACTGCGACACCCCGTGCCAACTTGGCCGGCCCCCGGAGGAAGGATGGACAACCTCAACCCCATCAAGACCGACCAGCGCGGCGGTCGCGACGGCGGGTCCCCCGGCGGCGCCACCGAGCAAGACCAGCAGCAGGCCCCCAGCGCGCGCAACATGGGCAGCCTCATCGGCGGCGGCGGCGGCACCGGCAGCGCAGGCACAAGCACCCCGCCGGGCGGCGGCGGCACGGGCAGCGCGGGTGGCACCAGCCTCGGCGGCTCCGGGATGCGGGCCTTGCTCCCGCCGCGGGGCGGCGGCGACAGCCCGACGCAGGGCACGGGCCCGGCCTCGGGCACCTCCTCGGGTGAGAGCGCGGGCACCACCTCGAACACCACGACGCCGGCGCCCAAAGAGGCGCCCGGCAGCGCACCGGCCGGCGGCACCAGCAGCGCCGAGACCACCGCCCGGGCGGCCGACCTCAGCGGCGGGGGCACCGGCACGACCACCGGCGCAGGCCCGGGTGGAGCGAGCGGCGCGGGCACCACCACCGCCGCGGGCTCCGGCTCGGCCAGCACCAGCGGGACGCCGGCGGGTTCGGCCGGCGCCACCTCCGGCACAGCGGCGACCGCCGCCGCGACCACTGGGGAGGGCTCCGCCTCCGGCACCGCCGGGTCCACCACGGGCACCGCCGGGTCCAACACGGGCACCGCCGGGTCCAACACGGGCACCGCCGGGTCCACCACGGGCACCGCCAGCTCCGGCGCCGCCGCGGCCTCCTCCGGCACCGGCGCCGCCGCGGCGCTGACCGGCTCCGCCAATAGCGCCGCCGCTGAGACCACCACCGGCTCGGGCGCAGGCTCGGCCGGCGCAGCCACCACCAGCGGGGGGCCCAGCTCTGCCACCAGCACCGGCTCCACCTCCTCTGCCACGACCGGGGCCGGCTCCGACGCGGCCATCGGCACGACCGCCAGCAGCGGCAGCGGCGCCGCCTCCACGGCCACGGCCGGGCCCGCGCAGCAGACCAGCACAGCCGGGACCGGCGGCAGCACCGGCCTGGACGCCATTGTCGCCGACTCGGGCACTGGGGGCGCCGCTGCGGCCACGGGCGCTTCGGCCGCCGCCACCGCGACGGGGGCCACGGGCGCTTCGGCTGCCGCCACCACGACGGGGGCGGCGAGCGGCCCCAGCGGCGACGCCACCCAAAACACCGTAGAGGAGGGCACTCCCGCCGAGGGCGACGGCGAGAGCGGCGCGCTCGGCGGCACCTCCGGCGTCCCCACCACCGCGGGCGCGGCTGGGGCGCCCGGTCCGGGCGGCGCAGGCCCGGGCGGGGCCGCAGACGCGGGGCCGGGCAGCGCCGATCCGGGCGCCTTGGGCTCCGCCCCTGCCGAGACGGTGGGCACGGCGGCCGCCGACACGAGCACCACGGCCGTGGCCACCGACGGGGGCCAACAGGTCAGCAGCCCGAGCCTCGACGCGGTGGGCGGCCTTGATGCCGTGATCCCGACCGGCGGCGGCCCCACCGAAGACAAAGCACAGGCCGGCGGCGGCGGTGAGACGGGCGCGGTTGAGGTGGGCGGCGCAGGCGGGGGAGCGGGGCCGGTCGCGCTGACCCTGCCCCAAGACGCCAGCCAGGGCACCGCAGACGCCGTGCTCGCCGCCACCGGCGACCCGCTGACCCGCCACATGGCCGACGTGCAGGCCCGGCTCGACCAGGTCCAGGCCCGGGCGCAGTCGCTGCAAGAGACGGCGATGACCCAGGCGATGGCGATGGGCGCCCAGGTGCGCGCCTTCACCCAGGCCGAGGGGGCGGGCCTCGGCGCCCACCTCGATCAGATCTCCGGCAACCTCGCCGGCGTCTTTGCGTCGAGCCGCCAGAACATCGTCGGCGCCGCCGCCTCTGCCCGGGCGGCGGTCGCCGGCGCCGAGTCCAGCACGCGGGCGCGCATCGGCGAGGCGGCCGAGCGCAACGCGGCCAACGTGCAGGCCCTCTACCGCCAGCAGCGCGCCCTCTACAAGAACCTCCAGCCGCAGCTCTTCGCGCCGTTCCAGAAGCTCATCGGCGAGTACGCCGGCTTGTCGGGCACCGACAGCAAGGCCATCGCCGAGACCTTCTGCGACCTCAACATCCAGGGCGCGGTCGGCGCGCGGGACAACAGCGCGCTGGAGAAATTCACCGGCCCCCTCCGCGTCGAATTCGTCAACGGGAAGATGGAGAAGGCCCGCGCCGAGATGATCTCCGGCGGCGAGAAGCGGGCCACCGAGACCCGAGCGGGCGAAGCCCAGTCCAAGGCCGAGATCGCCGCGCTCATTCAGCCGCTGGACGCCAACGTCGAAGGGCTCGCGGTCAGCGGGGCGGCGACCGTGCGCGCCGCCCGCAAGGCGGCCGAGAAGAAGCTCGCCGCAGACGTCAAAGGCGCCAACGAGACGATCAACGCCGCCGAGCAGTCCTCCCTCGCAGAGCTCAACAGCGTCGAGAGCGCCATCTCCGCAGAGCTCTCCACCCTGCGCGGCCACCTCGCCGCCGAGATGGAGGCCCGCGGGCAGATTGGCGACGTCATCGCGCTGGCCGCCGGTCAGGACCTCCGCGGCCAATTCGACCAAGTCTTGGCCGGCATCGCCGCGCAGCTCCCCTCGGGCGGGGTGACCCGCGAGGCCGCCGAGCCCCTCCTCGCCGCCGCCGAAGCCCAGCTCGACCAGCTCGCCGGGCTCCAGCAGGCCCAGCTCGCGGCCTTGCTCGGCGAGATGCTCGGCAGCTACAGCGAAGGGGTGCAAGGGACCCGCGCCGGGGTCGACGCGCTGGCCACCAACGCCAGCGCCGCCATCCAAGGCACGGCCTCGCAAAAGGTCGCAGGATTCGGCACCATCGGCCAGCGCTTCGCTGAGGTGGTCGGTATGTTGGCCCCCTCGGTCGACAGCACGGTCGGTCAGTGGATCCAACCCATCAGCGGGCGCCTCGCCGCCCAAGCCAGCCAGCTCCGCGGGGTTGGGAGCAAGGCTGCCTCTGCCGCCCGCGGGGCCGCCAAGAGCAGCCACGACAGCTACACCAAAGACCAAAAAGGTGTGGTGTCGGGCTTCCTCGCGAAAATCACCCCCAAGGCCCTCGCCGCCGGCCAGAGCGCCGGGGCCGCCGCCCAGGACCGCGCCAAGCAGGCCTTCCAGGCCATGCGCGGCATGGGGACCGACGAGAACGGCATCTACAACGCCCTGCGCAACATGAAGGAAGGCGAGCCGGCGGTCACCAAAGAGGAGTTCATGAAGCTCACCGGCGGTGAGACGCTCGACTCCTGGCTGCGCTACGAGTTCAGCGGCACCTTCGGCTTCGACCAAGAGGGCTACGACATCGCCAAGGCGCACCTGGAGCGCCAACACGGCCGCGCCGCGCGCCTGGAGATCAAATACAACTGCCACTGGTACGGCGACGACAAAGCCCAGATGGAGAAGGTCCTCCGCGGGCTGCCCAAAGAAGAGCGCGAGAAGATGGCCGCGGCCCCCGAGTGGAAGGGCACCCGCGACCTGCTCCAAAGCCGCCTCAAGGGCAACGATCTCGACGTCGCCAAGGCGCTCATCAACAACAACGTCGCCCGCGCCGACGCAATCCGCCTCAAAGAGACCATCGACAAGGCGCGGCAGAAGCGCGATGACGACGCCGTGCACGACGCCTTGGCGGGTATGGACCAAGACCAGCTCGCCGCCATCGCCGAAGAGTTCGTCACCCTCAAGGGCGTGACCAACGCCGGCGCCGCGCCGCTCAAGGGCGACTTCGCCCGGGCAGAGATGGCCAAGTACGTCACGAGGGACATCGAGCGCGTGCCCGGGATGCGGGGCGAGCGCAAGATGGACAAGTCCTCCAAAGACCTCGCAACCGACCTCATCGTCAGCGGCAAGGAGAGCATGGAGGTTCGCGTCTCCAGCTTCGAGCGCGAGATGAACCGAAAGGGCGGCCCCGACGCCGTTCGCCTCGAGAAGGCGCTCTACGCCAACGACGCCCTCTCGCCGTCCGAGACCGACGACGCGCCGCTGTCCGAGCGCCTGCACAGCCCGGACAAGGACGTCCGCGAGGCCGCGCAAAAGCAGGCGAAGGCCCAGCAGGAGGCCTTCGAGAAGTCCTACGAGGAGCGGTACAAGAAGAAGGCCAGCGCCTCGCTGAGCGGTCAAAAGGACCTCAGCAAGGAGAAAAAGAACCTCTACGGCATGATGATGGAGGACGGCTTCAACTCCACCCGCGTGGCCAAGACCCAGATCCAGATGGCGGTCGACGGGGCGGGCACCGACGAGGACGCGGTCAAGCGCGCGCTCAAGGGCATGAGCCCCAACGACATCAAAGAGCTCAAGCAGGCCTACCCCAACCTCGAAGCCGACCTCGGGGTCAACGGCAAGGGCGGCTTCTTTACCGAGCTCAGCGGCCAGGACCGGATCGACGTCGAGGTGATGTTGATGGGCGACGAGGCCCACCTCAACGACGACGAGAAGTACGCGCTGGCCGCGCGCAAGATGAACGACCAGCTCGGTACGGGCGGCGGCGTCTCGGGTGACATTGAGAAGCGGGCCCTCAAGGCCAACTGGGACGAGCTCAGGGACTGGAAGGCCGCCCACAAGGCCGACTTCAAGGACGGCACCTTCCAAGGCGACCCGAAGGACTATGACAAGTACCTGCTGATGTGCCGGCGCGTCGGCATCTCGGCCGAGCTCTACCAAGAGCAGTCCGACCGCATCACCAACTACATCACCACCGGCATCGCGATCGTCGGCGCGATCGCCGCGACCGTGATCACCGCTGGCGCCGCCTCACCTTTCCTGGCCGCGGCGCTGACCACCGGCGCGACCGGCCTGACCACCATGGCGGTCAAGGCGGGTATGAAGGGTGACCGCTACGGTTGGGAAGAGGCCGCGACGGACGGCGCGAAGGTGGCGGTCGAGTCGATGACCGCTGGCTTCGGCGCGCACCTCGCCCGGGGGGCCGAGGGCCTCAAGGGCATGGAGAAGCTCGCTTACCTCACCAAGACCGGCGCGGCCTCGGGCGGCCTCAACTCGTTGAGCTCCTCGCTCCTGGACGAAAAGACCTACAAGGACGGCTTCGATTGGGGCGGCGTTGCGCTGAACACCGCGGGCGGCATCCTTGGGGGCGGCGCCACGGGGTACTTCGCCGGGAAATCGGGCATTCGCTCTGAGGGGTACGACGACGCCACCAGCTTTGGCACCAAGCTGGCTGACAACACCAAGTGGGGCGCGCTGGAGGGCCTCACCACCGGCACCATCTCGACGCTGACCGACAAAGACGTCTGGGAGGGCAAGAAGGAGACCGAGGACATCATGTGGAAGGTCGGCGGGAGCACGCTGGGCGGCACCGCCAAGGGCGTCACCGGCACCATCGCCGACAAGTATGTGGGTGACGACGGCAGCGTCACCAAGGCCATGAAGGACAAAGACGAAGCCGGCAACGCCATCACCCCGACGATGGGCAAGTGGGGGGGCTCCTTCCTCACCGGCCTCGGTAAAGGTACCCAGAGCTTCGCCGACAAGTCGGTCGAGACGGCGCTCAACAAAGAGACCTGGGAAGACGACGACAAGGGCATCAGCGAGGTCTTCCACCAGGGCGGCAAGTCCGGCCTCAGCTCCTTTGCGTCCAACACAGCGGGCACGCGCTACGCGCACACCGATGGCTCCAAGGCCGCACAGGACAGCAAGAACCCCTGGACCCGCGGCGTGGACGGCTTCAAACAAGGCGCCTTGGAGAGCAGCCTGAGCTCGACAACTGAGGGCTTCTACGACCTCGTTCGCGGCAAGACCGAGGCGAACGGCCGGGCGACCGGGCTCGACGCCTTTGGCCTCAACGTGCTGCAGGGCACCGGAAGCGGCGCCAAGGACGGCTTCCTCAAAGGCTGGTCCGGCGCCTACAAAGACCAGCGCAAGGAGGAGCGCACCGCCGCGGACGCGCTCAAGGCCAAACAAGAGGCGGACGCCAACAGCCAAGGCGTGCCGGCGAACGGCGCCACCGGACAGGGCACGACCAACGCCGACCCGACGAAGACGACGGCCGAGCTCGACGCGAGCAAGGGGCCGGCCCAGAACGACCCGACGGCGACCACCGCGCAGAAGGACGCAGCCAACCCGACGCCGGAGACCGACGACAAGCAGCTCGAGGCGCTGAAGAAGGCCCAAGTCGACCTCGAGAAGACCGACCAGGACGCTGCAAAGAAGGTCACCACCCTGCAGTCGGTGGTCGATCAGACCCAGGTGAACACCGTGGACGGCAAGGGCACCGATCCGAGCAAGGGGCCGCCGACCGACCAGATTAAGACCCAACTCAAGGCCATCGACACGCAGATCAAGCCCAAGATCGACGCTGTGGCCAACCTTGAGAAGAAGAACGATCTGCCGCCCATCACCGAAGAGAAGCGCAAGAAGCGCCCGAACAAGGGCACGGGCACCTCGGCAAAGAAGTCCGGCACGTACAAGAAGCGGAAGTAGCGCGTGGGTCCAATCCTCAGCCCCTGCCTGCCCCAGCCGGTCGCCGCGCTGGGGGACGCCGCTCTCACCCACCTCGAGGCCCACCTGCTCCAGAGCCTCGACCTGCTCGAGGATGAGGAGCTGGAGCGCCCGCTGGCCCGCGAGCACAGCGCCGCCGTCGCCGCCCGCGCGGCGCTGCGTCCGCGGGCGCCGGATCTCTCCGACCTCTTTGACGGCCCGCTGCCCGACCTGCGCCTGCCCGACGGCGGCCGCCTCGTCGGTCTGCCCGGCGGCGGGGCGCGGCTGCTCGACGCGGCCGAGACCGAGCACAAGCGCCTCGATCCGCTCGAGGTCGGCCCCTGGCTGGCCCGGGTCGGGCTGCGCGCGCCCGGGCTCGTCGCCGCGGTCGCCGCTTGGGCCGAGGGGCACATCGACGCCGACGCCGCCTTGTCGGGGTGGGAGCGGGTGCCGCGCGGCGCGCTCCCCACCGGCCCCGGCCGGGCGCTGCACATCGACGAGCTGCGGGCGCCCACCGGATGGCCCCGCGCCGTGCTGCTGCACGAGCCGGGCGATCTGCCGGACGCGATCCCCCCCCTGCTGCTCGAGGGCGGGGCCGCGATCGACCAGCTCGACCGGCTCCGCGCCGCAGAGGTCGACCCCGAGCTGTGCGAGGCGGCCGCGACCCTGCGCGTGCAGCTCCTCCGGGGGCCCGCGCCGGCGGCACTCCTCCCCCACGCCGACGAGCTGCCCGCCCTGTGGAGCGACCCGGCCCCGCTCCACGCCCTGCTCGCGGGATGGTCGCAGCTGTCCGGCCAGACCCTGCGGGTGCCCGAGGCCGGCAACCTGCAGCTCGAGGTCCACCGCGCCGGCGAGCTCCCCGATGCAGCGTCCAGCGCGCTGTTCTCCGCGGCGGGGCTCCAGGCTGCCGCGCGCCTGCGCCCAGGCACGCCGGTCGCCGCTTGGGCCTGGGTCGACGACGCCGGCCGCCAGCGCGTGCGCTTCGAGCTCGCCGCGCGGGGCCCCGCGGGCTGGCGGTTCATGCCAAAGCCTTGGCGCGCCTGGGGCGCCTGAGCCAAGCCGGCAGGGGGAACACTTGGCGCTGCTGCGCGACGCATGGCATGACCTCCGCCGCAACCTCGGCATGCCTGTCGGCGCCTTCGCCGCCATCGGCATGTCCGTCGGCCTGAGCGCCGACCTGCTCCTCTCGGTGATTGACGCGCTGCTGGGCATTGTGCGCACCCAGACCATGCCCGACCTGCCCCGCATGGGCCTGCACCTGATCGGCGCGGTGGGCACCGGGCTCTTTGGCTACCTGCGCGTCTCGCGGGCCTGGGCCCGGCTGTGGCACCCCCGCCGCGCGGCCGACCTGCACACCGGCGATCCGGCCCAGCCGGCCCGCTGGGTGGTCATGTCGGCCAGCCTCGGCCCCAACGAGCTCGCCGAGACCATCCTCGCCCACCACCGCCGGCACGGCCGGCTCGAGCGCCTGTTCGTGCTCCACACCGAAGACGAGCCCGGCCGCGCCGCCCTCGCCCGGGTCCAGGCCCTGTGCACCGCCGGGCCGGCCTGCGAGGGGGTGGGCCTGCCGCCCCGCGCGGTGGACGACCCCGACCCGATCTTCGACCGGGTCGAGGGGCTCTACACCCGGGCCCGCGCCGAGGGCCTCGGTGAAGATGACGTGGTGCTCGACTACACGGGCGGCACCAAGGCCTTTACCGCCGCCCTGGTGCTCTGCGGCGCCCCGGTCGGCCGCCGGCTGCAAGCGCTGATGCCCCGCCGGCGCACCGCCAACGGCTACCCGGATCGCGAGGCGGGCAGCGACTGCGTCGAGGTCGACCTCCGCTTCGACGTACACAACCACCTCGCAGACGAGGGGGCCCGATGACGCACACCCAGGGCACCGGAGGCCCTCCTACCCCAACCGAAGGGGCGCCGATCCACGCGCTGGTGCCCCCTCCTCCCCATCCTTTGGGGCGCACCACCCCGCAGATCGCCCGCGAGGTGCGCCGCCGCTTTCGCGCCCGGGGCGCGCCGCGGGCATGGGCAGCCGACCTCTACCACCACCTGATGCGGGTGAGCTTCCTCCGCCTCATGGCTATCCTCACTACGGGTTGGGTGGCGACAAATCTCGGGTTTATGGGTCTCTACCTCGCCGGAGGTGACTGTTATAGCGCCCAGCCCGAGCACCCGATCCTCTCGGCCTTCAGCTTCTCGGTGCAGACCCTGTCGTCGATCGGCTACGGGGCGCAGCACCCGACGACCACCTGGGGTCACCTCGTCGCCGACGTCGAGGCCTTTGTGGGCATGGTCTTCTCGGCGATGGGCGCAGGCCTCATGTTCGCTCGCTTCTCGCGCCCGACGGCGCGGGTGGGCTTCTCCGACAGCCTCGTGGTGCACCGACGCGGCGGCCGCCCGCACCTGCTGCTGCGGGCCGCCAACCTCCGGGGCAACCAGATCGTCGACGCCAGCGCCTCGCTCTACGCCCTCTGCGACGAGCAGACGGTCGAGGGCCACCGCGTGCGGCGGCTCATCGAGCTCCCCTTGGTCCGCTGCCGCAGCCCGGTCTTCGCGCTCTCTTGGCTCATGCTGCACGAGATCGACGAGCGCAGCCCGCTCTGGGGCCTCAGCGAAGCCGAGCTGCGGGCCCAGATCGACAGCTTCGTGGTCACCCTCACCGGCATCGACGACACCTTCTCGCAGACCGTGCACGCGCAGCGCTTTTACAGCGTCGATGAGCTGGCCTGGGACCAGGCCTTCGTCGACATGGTCGAGCCGCAGGCCGACGGCAGCCAGCTCCTTCACCATGATCGGCTGCACCTCGTCCAGCCCGTCGCCGACGCTGATCGCATGGAGCGCCTCAGCCGGGTGCCGCCCCGCGCGGGCGAAGGGGGCGCAGGGCCCGGCTCCCCTTGACCGGCGCCGCCGGATGGCCCATCATCAGCCATGCTTCACCGCCGCCCCCGCACGCTGCCCACCCCCAACACCCACCGACCGCGCACATCGCGCGCGGGCCTCGCCTCGCGGCTCATCTGCTTGGGTACGCTGTTCTGCGCGACACCCGCCGCCGCAGACCTCCCCGCCGAAGACCGGGCCTTAGCAGGCGCGCGCCTCGCCGCCGGCTTCGCCAGCGACGGCTCCATGTGCAACGCGCCGCTCGACCTGGGCCTGCTCTTCGACCCAGACGGGCCCACAGGCCCGGCCCCCATCGGCGGCGACGCGCTGACCCCCGGCTGGTGCTTCGAGCTGTGGGCGGTGCGGGCCAGCGACGGCCAGGAGTGGGTGCAAGGCGAGGCCCACGCGGGCACGACCCTGCCCATGGAGTGGGAGGCCCTCGACGCCGGCCCGGGGGTCCAGGCCCTGCGGGTGCACGGCGAGGACGAGGCGCTGCGCGCGCAGTGGGAGCTGGTGCTCCGTGAGGACGAGGGGCTGCTGCTCTTCGCCGTCGAGCTTGAGGCGCTGCGCGCCCTGCCCGGCCTCTCGGTCAGCCGCATCTTCGACGCAGACCTCGACGCCTGGGTCAGCGGCACCTACTCCACGATCAACCAGGTCGACGGCGACGTGGTCATCGCGTCGAGCGCCTTCGACGGCCGCGCGCTCGCCCTGAGCGCCACCGACGGCCAGGGGGGCAGCTGCGCCTGGTGTGAGAGCGACGCGCTGCTCGACACCGCACCCAGTGAGCGCGAAGGCGACGAGCAGCTCGGTGTTTTTGTCGAGCTCGGCG
Organism: Deltaproteobacteria bacterium; assembly: GCA_016792625.1. Classification (GTDB taxonomy): domain Bacteria; phylum Myxococcota_A; class UBA796; order UBA796; family UBA2385; genus JAEUKK01. The sequence goes on from JAEUKK010000128.1 coordinate 14,358, forward strand.
ACCTCGGCGCCGGCGAGCGCCGCCGCCTCACCTTCGCTTACGCGGTCGGCGAGGGCGTGGCCGAGGCCGCCGCAGCGGCCCGCGCCGCCGCCACAGCCGGCGACCTGGACGCCGACGGGGCCACCGACGATGAGGACTGCGCGCCCCTCGACCCGCGCCGCGCCCCCGGCCTCGCCGAGGCGCGCGACGGGCTCGACAATGACTGCGACGGTGAGGTCGACGAGGGCGAAGGCGCCGAGCCCACCACCCCACGCGAAGATTGGGAGCAAGCCGGCGAGACTGACGGCGAGGGCGACGGCACCGACGGGGGCTCGACGACCGCTGCGGGCACGGCAGAGCCGGGCAAGGTCGGCGCGGGCTGCGCCGCCGCCCCCAAGCCGGGCCGAACCCGCCGCTCCCCTGCCGTCTTTGCCGCCGTGGCCGCCCTCGTCGGCCTGACCACCGCTCGCGCCCGCCGCCGGAGCCTCGCATGAGCCGCCTTCCACTGACCCATATGGTCACCGTCCTCCTCGTCGGGTCGATGATCGGCTGCGCGCCGGCCATCGACAAGGGAGAGAGCGGCGAGGCACAGACCACTGACGACGCAGGTGGTGACGGCGCTGGCGGTGGATCGGGCACTGTCCCCACCCCGACCATCACCGCGACCAACGGCCAAGTCATCGACCCGACCCTCCCCGGTGGCGCGCTGCAGCTCCGCATCGAAGTACCTGGGGGAGCGGCCTGTGACCTTGAGGTCGAGCTGTGGACCAGCGACGGCGCGGCGTGGCCGCTCTGGTCGGGCACGCTCCCCGCGGGTGAGCAGGCCGCGGTCGGCTGGGATGGCCAGCTCGACGGCCTCTTCGCCGGGCCGCAGCGCCTGGACCTCGCCGCGCTGAGCGACTGCGGCGAGGCGGGCCGGGGGCTCGCCCTGCTGCCGCTGGCCGTCGTGCGTCTCAGCCCCGCAGAGCTCTGGATTGACGCTGGGGATGGGGCGGTCCCGCTCTCCTTCCACAAGGCTGACCTCGCCACCCCGCGCGAGGTGCCGATCAACGGCGCCCCCTACCGCCTCGCTGGCCGCCAGCTCGATGACGCCACGCCGCAGATCCCCCGCTGGACGCACCCGCAGGTCCCGCCGTGGGGCGCAGGCGCCGACCCCGAGGGCGTCGACCACAACCTCCCCATCGCCGTGGTGGCGGGGAGCGACCTGACCCTGCGGGCCAGCCCAGCGACCGAGGGCCGCAGCGGCGGCGCGCTGCTGCCCGAGGGGGTTCGCGTCGAGCTCACCAGCCCCGCCCAGGGCCCATGGACGGGCAGCGTCGACGGCCCGCTCGACCCCGCCGCCGACACGGCGGGCGCCGAGGTGCGCACCCTCAACTGGACCTGGTCTGCCTGCATCGACGAGGGGGGTGGCTGCGCGCCGGCCGCCGTACCCGGCGCACGCCAGACCGAGCACACCCTCTATCGGTTGGTCGGGCCGAGCGGGCTGCGCGACGGGCGGGCCGAGGGCTACGCCAGCGACCGCCCCTTCGTTGCCACGCTCGCCGCGACCGCCGCGGCGGTCGAGGGCGCGGCCGACGCCGCGGGGGTGATGACCGGCCTGCGCGGCTACCTCTACACCGACGACTGGGTGATCTATGACCCGGGCGTCGCCGCATACAGCGAGTACGACGGCGCCTACATCACCTGGGACAGCATCACCTCCGACCTCAGCGCTTGGCTCGACCGCGACGCGGGCCTGCGCCTCTACTGCCACTCGATGAGCTGCCTGCTCTCCACGCTGGGCAACTCTTGGGGCGCCGACGCCCAGCAGCTCGTGCTCGGCGTCAATTTCCGCACGAACCAGACCCGCGCGGCCCACGCCGAGGACTGGCTGCGGTGGAGCTTCAACAGCCACAGCGTGGCCACCATCGACGAGGGCGAGCTCATCTGGGATGCGTCGGTTGACCTGGACGGCGACGGTGAGCCCTCCTCCACCCCCGTCGAGCCGGTCGATGTGGTCGAAATGCCCATCGAGGAATACCTCTGGCGCCTGAGCGGCGACGACATCGGCGTCGTCAATGACGGCAAGTGCTGGGTCCGATGAGCGCCGACGCGCAGCCCCAGTCCGGTGCCGACGAGGTGGGGCCGGCCGCGGCGACCGACACAGCCCCGCCGTCACCCGCGACGGCCGGCGAAGAGGCGCCTGCGCCCCCAAACGACGGGCCCACGCCCGCCGAAGCTGCGCCGCTCGAAGAGGGCGCCGCGCCGGCCGAGGCCGCGCCCGCTCCGCCACGAAGCCCGCTCCAGCGGGCCTTCTCGGGCCTCAGCATGCTCATCTACCTGCTTCTGGTGGGGGTGGCGGGCGAGGCCTATCTCTACCGTTTCCTGCAGGACCGCACCCACCTCGTCCGTGCGGTCGACAACTGGCGGCGCGACCCCGACCGTGGCCGCCCGTCGGTGTGGATCTTCGGCACCTGCCACGGGGCGGGGCTCAACGCAAAGGTCGTCGAGGAGGCCTGGGGCAGCCCCACCCACGTGATCAACGTCGGCGCGGCGGCGAGCACGCCGGTGGACTGGTGGGTGGCCCAGCGCGCGATGTTCGCCGAGGCACAAGCCCAGGGCCTGCCCCTGCCCGACGCGATCATCTTGGCCCCAGCGGGCGCAGACCTGATGCTCAACCCCTCCCCGTGGAGCTCCCAGACCATGGAGCTGGCCGGCTGGGATGAGCTACTGCCCATCCTCTCCGCCACCTGCACCGACCTGAGCTGCGTGGCCGAGCTGAGCTTGCGCAAGGCCTCCCGCCTCTACCGATACCGTGGCTACCTCGGGCAGCTGTTCTGGGCCGGCCTTGGGGTCCCCTCCCCTGCCCCTCCGCCGATCGAAGGGGACACCGACGGGGAGGACGTGGCCAGCCCCAACCGCTTCCGTGGGGCTTGGCTCAGCCGCCCGGCCGGCGCCGTGCGCCCCTCCCAAGAGGCCGCCAAGCCCGGAAACCGCCTCGAAGCTGCGCGTTGGCGCCTGGACGCCAGCCTGCCCGGCCTCGAGCCCACGGTCGACCCCTACCATTGGACGCGCCAAATCGAGGCCGAAGCCGAGGCCCACGGCGTGCAGACCCTCATCTACACGATCCCGCCCCGGCCCGGCGCGGGGCGAGAGCGTGAGGTCGCCCACCACCGCTCCGAGCTGGGCGCCCTCGCCGCGCAGATCGGCGCCGAGCTGGTCGGGGGCGAGCCCATCGAGGCCCTGACCGCCGACCACTACTTTGACGACCAGCACCTGCTCAACACCGCCCAGCACATCGTCGCCGAGGACCTCGGGCGGGCGCTGGCCGCGCGCAGCGCCGCGCCCTGAGCGGGGGCCCGGCGCCTACTCGAAGACGTGCTGGACCGACCATCCCTGCAGGCGCACCGACACCACCATGTCGGTGTTGGTGACCGGCAGCAGCGCCTCGACCTTGGTGCGGTCGATGTCCCAGCCGCCCCCGGTCGGGCCGGCGTCGAAGGCATACACCAGGGGAGGACCGGGCAGCTCAAAGGGCGTCGCGACCGTCCCCAACGTACGGACCGCCTCGGTCAAGCGGAGCTGCCCGTCGTTGAGCACGAAGCTGAACCGGTCACCGTCGGTGCTCGGGCTCGTCCCCGACAGGATGAGGAAGGAGAGGCTGCCGTTATCGGTGACGTAGCGCACGTCCTCTTGCACCGGGGTCAGCTGCAGGCCGCTGATCGAACCCTCAGCGTCCCAGACCCCACGGGTGCCATCGTAGGTGAGGGTCCACGTCTCGCCCCGGGTCACGCCGCCGCAGGGGTGGGCGACCACTTGACGCGAGGTGGCGCGGTCGGTGCTCAAGACCGGGTTGCTCGTGGCGCCCTTGTCGGTGAAGTCGAGCTGCACCACGCCCACTTCGTAGTTGATGCTCGGGCCCGCCGTATTGATGACCACGCAGCCGGTGGCGCCCTCGAGCGCGCGCAGGGCGCCGTCGAAGGTGCTCACCGTGACCACGTGGTCCGAGCTGCGGGCCCCGAAATTGCTGGTCTGGGCGAGGCGGATGGGCAGCGGGCTGGCCGAGAGGCCCACCACGGGGCTCAGCAGGTCGACCCCGCCGGTCAGCCCATCGCGGGGGTTGGCGTCAAGCCAAAGGCCGCTGTCGAGGTCATAGACGTCGACCCGGTCGCCGTCGGCGGGGGCCACGAAGAGGTGGCGGTAGGCCGGCTCTTCGAAGCCCGGCTCAGCCTCGTGCGCGACGAAGGCGAGGGCGTGAACAGGGGCGGGCACGCTGATCTCATCGACGCCGCTGGCCTCGGGCAGCTCGCGGTCGAGGGCGACGGTCCACACCGAGGGCAGCTGGGCGTCGGCGACGTAGATGAGGCCGGTGCTCGGATCGGTCGCGAAGCGCCAGGGCTGGGCCCCGCTCGGCAGGCGCACTCGACCGACGACCGTACGGGTCGGCAGATCGAAGAGCGCGAGGTGACCGGTCGACGCGGCCGGGTCCCACACCGCGGCGAGCAGGAGGTCCTCACCCTCGAGCTCGGTGAGGCCCATCACCAAGCCGCCGAGGTCATGCTCCTCCACCCCCGTATCGGTGGAGAAGACGAGCTGGTCGCCCTCGCTGGCCGCGCCGGTCACCGTGAACACCACCTCGAGGTTGTCAGACTGGAAGCGCTTCCCGGGGGTGGCAACGCGCCCCTGGCGGCCTGACCGGCTGCCCTCCACCGTCCAGGCTTCGCCGTCGAAGGTCAGCGTCCAGCGCTCGGTGGTGGTGAAGCCGCGGCGGAGCTCGACCTTGGTCAGCTCGGCGCCGTCCCCGCTCTGGTCGTTGTCGAGGAAGGTGGCGTTGGACAGGCGGGCCTGGGGTGGCTGCGGCTCGCCGTCGACCACCTCTTCGATGTAGGTCGCCTCGACCAGCACGCCGAAGTGCAGGTCGGCGGCGAAGACCTTCACCGTGTCCTCATCCTCGGCCCAGGCGCTGATCTGGCCGAGCTGGCGCAGCTCGCCTGTCGCCACCTGGCGGGGGCGCAGGAAGGGGCCGCCATACTGGTCGCCGAGCACCGTGCCGTGGCGCAGGTCGAGGGGCACGATGGTCCCGTCGCGGGTGTTGGCGACAAAACCGATCTCGGTCCAGAACGGCCCGCCCTCTTCTGGGTAGAGCACGTCGGACCACTCGGGGCCGTCGAAGGCGAAGTGCCGCAGCGTGTCGCGGTTGCAGCCGCCGATGAGCGCGGCGAGCAGCAGCCCAGCGACGGGCCCGGGGCGGAGGGGGCGGGCGTGGAGCGCGGCCTTCATCGGTTCTTGATCCAGGCGATGACCGAGAGGTAGCTCGGGCTCGTGGGGTCGATGTCCACCACCGCGAGGGTGGCGCTGGCGAGCTGGGTGCCCGCCCGGTTGCCTTCGCGCACGTTGAACAGCTCCCCGGCGTGGTTGGCGATGAGCGCCTTCTTGCCGTCGGGGCTCAGCAGGATGGCCGCCGGGTTCTCGCCGACGTTGGGCACCTCGCCGACCAAGGTGCCGCGGGTGCCCAGCGTGAGATCGTAGACCAGCAGGTTGTTCGTATTGAAGCCCGTCACGAAGAGCCGCTGGCCGTCGGGGTGCAGGGCCATGCCCGCAGGGCCGACGTCGGTGTCGGTGTCGGCGCCGACGTCGCGGGCCACGCCGCGGTGGGCGGGCATGTAGCTGGCCGTCGTGTCGTAGACGAACTCGGCAAAGGCGTTGTCTTCGACGCCGCTGATGTCGAGGCTCCACACCGACTCGGGGCCCGTGTGCAGGCCGATGAGCAGGTCTTCACCGGGCACCGGCATCACCTGCCGGAAGCCCGCGCCGCCGGTCGCGTTGGTGACCGGGAGCACGGCTTCGAGGTCGAGGTAGTTCAGGTCATCAAAGTCGGCGGAAGAGTCGTCGCGCACGTCAATGACGAAGAGGTACGGCACCAGCTTGCTGGCCGCGTAGAGGAAGCCGCGGCCCACGTCCATGCTGAGGCTGGTGAGGCCGAGCCCGGTGAGGAAGCTGTCCTCGACGCCGGTGTCGAGCGGGATGGCCCGGGCGTTGGGGTCGCCCCGCTCGGTCGAGAAGACCAGCCGGTCGCCGGCCGAGGGGCGGTTCAGGCCGCGGTGCAGGCGGGTCTGCCCGCTCGACGAGAGGCCGCCGATGCGGGTGCGGTTCGCGCCCAGCCCCGCGTACCAGCCGACATAGCCCTGATCGCCGCCGAGCAGACCGTCGGTGGGGAGGAGCACCGGCCGCTGCACACCCTGAGGGGAGAACAGACCCCCCTCAGCGAGGAGGACCGGGACGCTCACCCCATCCTGGTCCTCGTAGCGAGCAGGGGTCTCTTCACCATCCCGGAGGAAGGCATAGCCCAGGCGCCAGAGGTCACCGTCAAAGCCGGTGTACCAGATGTGGCGCCCGCGCTGACCATCCTCGTCCGACCCACGGAGCACCCAGGGGTGCCGCACACCCGAGTCGTCCCAGTCCCCCGGGCGCCCGGTGGTCATGCCGTAGCCGCGCGCGCTGCGCGGCTCGCGGACGAAGGTCTCGCCGTCCTCAGAGAGGGCGCTGCCCACGCGCCAGACCTCGCCGTCGAAGCCGGCGTACCAGAGGCGCACCCGGCCGTCGTCGAGCAGCTCGACGCTGCCCGGCTCGACCGCCGAGGACTCCCAGTCATCGCCGACGTCGAGGCCGAGGCCGATGCGCGTCCAGGCCCGGCCGGTGTCGCTCCGCGCCACGCCCACCCGCTTGCGGCCGCCGCGCTCCCCCGCGTAGACCATTCGGAAGCTGCCGTCGGTGTGGCGCCAGACCACCGGCGCGCTCACGCCGCCGCGGTCAAAGCCGCTCGATCCCTCGAAGATGGCGCCCTGCTGGACCTCGAGCGCACCATCGGCCCCGATCTCGGCGAGGCCGATGCGGTTCACCCCGCCGGCCGAGGTGAGGGTCAGCCACGCGAGCCCAAGCTCGAGATCGGCGCTGTCGACGCGCACGCCGCGCGCGCTCTCGGGCCCAGCCGCGCCCACGTCGACCGCGTAGCCGGCGACGGTGACCGCCTGCCAGCCATAGAGCGCGGCGGCGAAGGGCACGCCCGGCACCACCGGATCGAGCAAGTTGCCCTGGTTCTCGCCCACCACGCGGAAGCGACCTTCGGGTGCGGCCTGCAGGGCGACCGTCGGGGGCGCCTCGGCACCGGCGAGCTCGGCGGGCAGGTCGAGCGCGGTGCCGCGGTCGGTCCAACGCAGGCCGTCGGGGCTCTCGGCGAGGCCCACCGACCAGACACCGGCATCGCGGCGGCTGTACCACATGGTCCATCGGCCGACCTCGGCCGAGATCACCGGCGCGGCCACGTCCACGCCGTCGATCTCGAAGACGGCCTCAGCGTCGGTGCTCAGCTCCTCGACGCGGCTGCCCTCGGCCCGGCCGATGCGCAGGCGCTCACCGTCAAAAGCCGTGTAGTACAAGACGATGAGCCCGGTCTCGGGGTCGAAGACCGGCGCCGGATCGCTGAGCCCGGCGACGTCATGGTCCCACTGCGCTTCGAGCAAGGGGCCGGCGAGGCGGGTGAAGACCGAGCCGTCGGCGCTGGCCGCCGCGCCGATCGCCGGGGTGGCGGTGAGGCCATCTCCAACCCCGTCGTAAAATAGGTAGAGCAGGTCTGCAGTGATCAGGGGGGCCGGACCACCGAGGGCCGCGCCCTCCCACCCGTCGCCACGGGGTTCGAGCAGCGACTCGCCCTCAAAGGCCCACGAGATGCTCGCCGAGCCGGTCGCGCTGGCGGCGCGCAGCACGCCATTGTCGGCGAAGTACATACGCCCAGCCGCGGCGGCGGGGTCGACGACCTCTTCGATCAGGCTGCTCCGCTCGGCGTCCAGCTCGCGCCCCGAGGGGCTCGGCGTCCAGGTCGTGGCGTCGACGCTGGTGAAGCGCCGCAGGCCGCCCTCCTCGGGAAGCCACAGGCGCCAGGTGCCCTCGATCCAGTCGAGGCTCCACCGCTCGTCGATGAGCAGCGCGGTGTCGATGACGCTGAGGTCGTCCATCGCCGCCTGGCTGCCGTCGCCGTCGGTGTCCTCGAAGGTGGCGCGGGTGATGACGTGCTCGGGCCAGGGCCGCACCACGCGCAGGGTGTCGCCGCTGCCGTCGATCACGCTCACGCTGTGGCTGGTGCGGTTCGCGACGAAGGCGTAGCCGCTGCTCGGGTCGACCTCGATGTCGAAGGGGTCGGACTCGACCTGCAGCCGATCACCGCCGTCGGGGCCACGATCAGAGGCCCGCGGGCTCATCGGATCGCTGAGATCAAGCAGCTTGACGTCATCGTAGTGCTGGCGAACCAGCGCGCCCTCACTCTTTCGGACCGCCACCAAGCCCACGTCGCCGAGCAGCCCGAGGCCCGCGGCGAAGTCAGGCAGCTCCATCCCCCCTGTGCTGAGGTCGTCGACCATCACCTCGCCCTCAGCGGCGTCGATCTCGGCCCAGGGGATGGCCAGCAGGTTCGCCGTCGCGAACACCTTGTAGGGGTTGGCGTTGACGATGAGCACCACCGGCTCGCCGGCGAGGTCGTCGGTGAGCACCAGATCGCTCGGCCCCGCGAGGCAAGACCCGATGCCGATCTCGCCGAAATTGTAGGTGCCGTCGGGGTATTCGGCGCAGTCGCCCACGAAGGGCAAGGGCGCGTCGACCGCGCAGCCGCTGAGCGCCGCGCACAGGCCGAGCCCAAGGGCGACGCGGGCGGCGCGTGGGCCAGCCTCAGCGGAGAGAGCCGCGCAGGGCGCGGCAGACGCGAGGGGCGCGGTGGGCGCGGTGGGCGCGAGGCGTCGAAGCACGGGCGGGACCGGGTAGGAGGCCGTGCTCCCTACCCGATGGCCCCGCCGGGTTCAACCGGGCCAGCCGCCGAGGACCTCGCCGGGGCCGACGCGCTCGCATACGCGGCCCCAACGGAGGGCACATGGCCAAGGGGCACCCGGGCGAGCAGCGGCGCAGCGGCGGGCGCGCACCACATGAGGCAGCGCGCCGCGCGCCATCCCCGCGGGGCCGGACCTTGGTGGTGCAGGCGCCGCCCCTCGCCCTCACCGCGGAGGATGGCGAGGCCCTTCCCCTCCCGATCGAGCCCGAAGCCGCGGGCATGATCGACGACGAGGCCCCCGACTTCGCCGATCTGCTCGCCGCACCCGCGCCGACGCCCACCGAAGCAGAGCCTGTGCCCGGCGTGCTCTACCTGATCCCCACGCCGCTCGGGCACCTCGGCGACCTCTCGCCGCGGGCCCGCGCCGTGCTCGCCGGCGTCGAGCTGCTGCTCTGCGAGGACACGCGGGTCAGCCGCCGCCTGACCGCCCACCTCGACGTGCACCCGCGCCTGCTCTCCTGCCACGCCCACAACGAGCGCGGGCGGGCCCCGCAGGTGGTCGCGCTCCTGCGCGCGGGCCGGCGCCTGGGCTTGGTCAGCGACGCGGGCACGCCGCTGGTGTCTGACCCCGGGGATAGCGTGGTGCAGGCCGTCCTCGACGCGGGCCTGCCGGTGGTCGCGCTGCCCGGCCCCTGCGCCGCCCTCACGGCGCTCAGCGCCAGCGGCCTGCCGGCCGGGCGTTTTCAGTTCGTGGGCTTCTTGCCCCGGGCCAAAGCCGAGCGACGCGCGGCGCTGGCGGCGCTGCGCAGCGCCCAAGCCACCCTGCTGCTCTACGAGAGCCCCCATCGCCTGATCGACGCGCTGGACGATCTCGTCGCCGAGCTGGGCGCCGAGCGCCGGGCCAGCCTGGCCCACAACCTCACCAAGCGCAGCGAGCGCCACCTGCGCGGGCCGCTCTCCGCCGTGTGCGACCAAGTGCGCTCCGAGGCCGCGCTGGCGCCGATCGCCGGTGAGTGGTGCCTGGTCATCGAGGGCGCCCCCGCGGCGCTCGAGGCGCCCCCTCCGCCCGATCAGGCCGCGCAGCTCCGCCTCGCCGCCGGGCTGCTCGCGGCGGGGCTGGGCGCCAGGGTGGCGCGCGGGCTGGTCCAGTCCACCTTTGGCCTCAGCAAGAACGACGCCTACGCCGTCGTTCTGAAGGCCCAGAGCGATTCAGACGGCGAAGCCCCCGACGAGGCGCCCGCGCCCTGAGCGCACAAGCGCCGTGCCTCAGACCTCTTTGGGCCCGACGATGCGCAGGTTGTCGTAGACCATCATCGAGGCCAAGCCCGAGAGCGGGAGGGTGAACAGCAGCCCCACCCCGCAGAGCAGCATGCCCACGAGGTTCATCAGCCCAAGCACGAGGCCAAAAACGAAGAGATCGACCTTGCTGCCTTTGGTCAAGCGCCAGGACGCGGTGAGCGCGTCGACCGCGCCCATGTCCTCGTCGATGACGAAGGCCTGCCAGAACATCCAGCCCAGCCCGAGCACGATCATCGGGATGAACAGCAGGAGGATGGAGGCGACCGCGGCGAGCCCCACCAGCACGTTGCCGAGCACAATGGGGAGCACCCAGGGCCAGCCGCGGAAGACCTCGAGCAGGCTCGTGTCCTGCCCGCGGACCTGCGCGAGGTAAAACCGCAGCGCCCCGATTCCGAGGTAGCCCTGAAGCAAGTTGCCGGTCAGCGAGATCACCTGCCCGACGATCATCGCGACCTGCGGGTCGGCGCCGCCGCGGGTGGCCACCTGCTGTACCGCAGTGCTGACCAGGGTCATCGCGATGCTGACCCCGAAGGTGATCAGCGCGACGCCGATGTTCTCCCCGACCCGTGCCTGCATCAGGGTCTCGGCCTGCTTGATGACCGACAGATCCCAGCGGCGGACCGGCTCGCCGTCGAGCTTCGGCTTGTCGAGGCGGATCACGGTCGAGGACGGCGGCGCGTAGGGGTTGCTCACGGTCGGCTCCGGGTCGGGCAAAAGAGGGGGAGGAGGCCGAGCTTACAGCAGCCCGAGCGCCGCGTGGGCCGCGGCGAGGCGCGCCACGGGCACCCGGAAGGGCGAGCAGGAGACGTAGTCGAGCCCGACCTTGTGGAAGAAGCCGACGCCGTGCGGATCGCCGCCGTGCTCGCCACAAACGCCGACCTTGAGGCGGGCGTTGGCGTGGCGCCCGCGCTCGGTGCCCATCTTGACCAGCTGGCCGACGCCCTCGTCATCAAAGCGGGTGATCGGCGAGTCGGGAATGACGCCCTGCTGCAGATAGGCGGGCATGAAGCTGCCCAGGTCGTCGCGCGAGAGCCCGTAGGTCATCTGGGTCAGGTCATTGGTGCCGAAGCTGAAAAAGTCGGCGTGGCGGGCGATCTGACCGGCGAGCAGCGCCGCCCGAGGCAGCTCGATCATCGTGCCCACCGCGTACTTGAGGTTCACGCCCTGCTCGGCCATGACCTGCTCGGCGACCTCGATGATGTACTTGCGCACGATATCGAGCTCGGCGGGGATACCGACCAGCGGCACCATCACCTCGACCAGCACCTCTTTGCCCCGGCGCTGGCAGCTCGCGGCGGCCTCGAAGATGGCGCGCACCTGGGTCTTGTAGATCTCGGGCGTGGTGACGCCGATCCGGCAGCCGCGGTGGCCGAGCATGGGGTTGCTCTCGTGCAGCTGGCGCAGGCGCTCGCTGAGCACCTCGGTGCGCACGCCGAGGTCTTGGGCGACCGAGGCGACGTCCTCGGCCTTCTCGGGCAAGAACTCGTGCAGCGGCGGATCAAGCAGGCGGATGGTGACCGGCAGGCCGTCCATCGCGTCAAAGATCTCTTCAAAAGCCGCGCGCTGGATGGGCAGCACCTGGCTGAGCGCCCGGGCCCGGGCCCGCTGGTCGGTGGCCACCAACATTTGGCGCATGGCCCGCAGCGCGTCGGGCTGGAAGAACATGTGCTCGGTCCGGCACAAGCCGATGCCCGTGGCGCCGAGGCCCCGGGCCCGCGCGGCGTCCGCCCCGTTGTCGGCGTTGGCCCGCACCTTCAAGCGCGCCTTTTCGTCGGCCCACTGCAGCAGGGTGGCCAGCGCGCCCGCGTCGGTCGGGGGCGCCAAGGTGGGGACCTTGCCCTCCATCACCTCGCCGGTGGCCCCATCGATGGTGATCCAATCCAAGCGCTTGATGACCGTGTCGCCGGCGTAGAAGAGCTTGCGCGCGTAGTCGACGACGATCTCGGTGCAGCCGACCACGCAGGGCTTGCCCATGCCCCGGGCCACCACCGCCGCGTGGCTGGTCTGGCCGCCGCGGCTGGTGAGGATGCCCTGGCTGACGGTCATGCCCTGGATGTCCTCGGGGCTGGTGTCGGCCCGCACGAGGATGACCTGCTCACCGCGCTCGGCCAGCTCTTGGGCTTCGTCGCTGTGAAAGACCACCCGGCCGGTGGCCGCGCCCGGGCTGGCGTCGAGGCCCTTGGCCACCACCTTGCGGGGCGCGTCGGGGTCGAGCACCGGGCGCAGCACCAGCTCAAGCTGCGCCGGATCAATGCGCCCCAGGGCCTTTTCGACGGTGATGAGGCCCTCGTTGACCATGTCGACCGCGATCTGCACGCCCGCCGCCGGCGTGCGCTTGCCGCTGCGGGTCTGCAGCAGGTAGAGCTGCTGGTCTTCGATGGTGAACTCAATGTCTTGCATGTCGCCAAAGTGCTTCTCGAGGCGGGCCTGCACCGCGTCGAGCTCGGCGAAGACCGCGGGCATGGCCTCTTGTAAACTGGGCAAGCTGCCCTGCGGGTCTTGGGCCCGCGTCAGGGGCATCGGCGTATGGGTGCCGGCGACCACATCTTCGCCCTGGGCGTTGGGCAGCCACTCGCCAAAGAAGCGCCGCGCGCCGGTTTTGGGGTCGCGGGTGAAGGCGACGCCCGTGGCGCTGCCCTCGCCCATGTTGCCGAAGACCATGGCCTGCACGTTGACGCCGGTGCCGATGTCGTCGCTGAGGCCGTTCGACTTGCGGTAGTAGCGGGCGCGCGGCGTATTGAAGCTGCGGAAGACGGCGTTGATCGCCAGCCGAAGCTGATCGAGCGGGTCAGCGGGGAAGGTGCCGAAGGCGTCGACGATGACCGCCTTGAGCTCGCCGACGAGGTGCTTGAGCTGCTCGACGCTCAGCTCGCTCTCTTCTTTGTCGCCGCGCACCTTGTCGGTGACCCGCGCGAAGCGGGTGTAGTGCACACCCAACACAACGTCGCCGAACATCCCAATGAAGCGACGGTAGCTATCCCACGCGAAGCGCTCGTTGCCGCTCTTCTTGCCCAGCCCGACGACGGTCTCGTCATTGAGGCCGAGGTTGAGCACCGTATCCATCATGCCGGGCATCGACTGGGCCGCGCCCGAGCGCACGCTGAACAGCAGCGGGTTGCTCGGGTCGCCGAACCGTTTGCCGGTGAGCGCCTCGACCTGCGCGATGCCCGCCTGGGCCTCGGCCCAGAGCGTCTCAGGCCACTGCTCGTTGTTCTTGAAGAAGTGCCGGCAGGCCTCGGTGGTGATCGTAAAACCGGGGGGCACCGGCAGGCCGAGGTTGGTCATCTCGGCGAGGCCCGCGCCTTTGCCGCCGAGCAGCTCGCGCATGTCTCGCCGCCCATCGGCGACGCCGCCGCCGAAGCTGTAGACGTAGCGGGGGGCGGCGCCGGCTTGGCCCTGGGGGTCGCTCATCGGTGCGCTCATGCGTTCCTCGTCGGGGTGCGGGTGGGACCGCCGGCCCGATAACCAGCGCCGCCCCCGGCCGGCCTGGGTTAGCGCCGCTCCGTCGAGGAGGGCCGATGCGCGCACGATCCCGCCGTCCACCGCCCATGGCCGCCCCTGGGCCGCGGCCCGCGGTCGCCGCCCTCGTCCTCGGCGCGGGCTGCGGTTGCCCCGACTTCAGCGAGATGCAGATCGGCGACCCAGACGAGGTCTCCACCGCCTGGGACCAGGGCACCGTCGCCCAGGGCATCGCCGACTTCTCCGCCTGGACCGGCCTCGACGGGGTCTGCGTGACCGGGGTCGACGTGCGGGCCGAGATCAACGGCGGGCTCGCGATGGGCCGCTACTACGGCCCCAACAACGCGATCGAGGTCATCTCGGGGGCCGAGCCGAGCACGACCGTGCACGAGCTCTGCCACGCCTGGGATCGCGAGCACGACCTCCCGTCGATGAAGATGCCCGAGAAGCTCCCGGTGGATCGCATCACCGCCGCGCTCTACCCGACCCGCGAGGCCCAAGAGCGCGAGGCCTTCGCCCGCCTCTGCGAGCGGGGGCCCCGCGGCCTCGACCTGCTGCGGGCCGTCGAAGAGCGCTGCGGCCTGGCCCTCGAGCACCCCGCGCAGTCCTGGGTGCTCGACGAGGTCTTCACCGAGACCGCGCCCAACATGGTCAGCGAGGGCCTGGGCCGGCTGCGCCTCGACCCGCTCAGCCTCGACGGCCACGTCGGCGACGCCGCGCTGTTCGGCATGGCCAGCGGTCGGTCCACCGTCGTGCTGCTGACCCGCGACGCCGCCGATCCCCCCGCGGCCGATGACCCGCTCGATCCCCGTGCTTCGTTCACCTACCGGCTGACCACCGTCGACCCGTGGACCGGCCTGCGGCGCGGCGAGCGGGTCTTCTCCGCCGACGCGGGCACCTCCCCCTCGACCCTGCGCCTCGTGGACGGCACCGAGGCGCCGCTGCTCCTCTACCGCCAAAACAACGGCCAGACGCTCGCCTTCCGCGTGGTCGAGCAGACGGGCGCCCTGGTTCAGCTGCCGACCTGGTGGGTCGACATCGGCGGGCAGCCGACCGAGGCCGAGGGTGGTGGCGTGCTGGTCGGCGATGTGGCCTTGGTCCCGCTGGGCGCCGACGCCGCCGAGGCCCAAGGCCAACGTTGGGTCGCGGTGAGCCTGCGCACCGGCCGCGCGGTGGAGCACCCGGCCCTCGATGGCCTCGAAGACAGCGGCCCCGCCGAAGACCTCTACATCGGCGCGCTGCCCGATGGCCGGATCTTGCGGCGTTTTGGGCGCTGGCAGGTGCCCCACGCGCCCGCCCCGACCGAGGCGGTCGGCGCGATCAGCGGAGTGGACGCCTCTCTCGCCATTTGGGATCCGGCGGAGGGCTGGGCGGTGCAGGACCTCGACGCCGTCGACGCCTCACGCCCGCTGGCAGCTGACGGAGAGGGCCACCTGCTCGCCATCTTCGACCACAGCGATCTCGTGGGAGACTACGACCTGCTTGAGACCCTGGTCGTCGGGCACGCCGCGCGCCCCCGCTGGTGGATGGAGGAGCAGGCCTGCGCCTCCCGGACGGCTTGGCCCCGGGTGCTCCGCAGCTTCGTGGTCGAGGCGCCCGAGGGCGGCTGGAGCTGGTGGGTGCTGCTCTACGAGGACGCCAGCTCCGGCGCGCGCCTCTCGCTCAGCCGGGTGGAGCTCGAGGGCGCGGGCGGCTGAAGAGCCCACCACCCAACGGGCCGCGCGCGGGAGACCAAAAACGAGCAGAGGCCCGGCAGAAGGCCGGACCTCGCTCATCGGGCGGAGAAGGGGTGCCGTCGGTCTGGCGCCCCCCGCGCTCAGCCGCCGACCTGCCACTCGGCGTCAAAGGGCCCGAAGCCGGCGGCGTAGTTGCCGAGGTTCGGCACGTCGAAGAAGACCGAGCCCTCCATGCTGTAGGGGATGATCCAGTCGGGGGTGCGCCCGTCGAGGTAGGAGCTCACCGCCTCGTTGAACAGGTCTTCGAGGATGCCGAGCATCACGCCGATGTCGAAGTCGAACTGGATGTGCGCTTCGGTGCTGCCGTTCGCCGGGATGGTCTTGAACTGCCAGTTCTCTTCGGTGGTGCCGTTGACCACGTCCGAGGCGAGCTCCAGCATCTCGTCTTTGGTCGGGATGATGTCGCCCGCACTCTGCACGTCTTGCGCGTTGTCGGCGTCGCAAGCGCCCTCTGCGTCGGTGGTCGGGACGCAGTCCTCTTTGTCGGGGTCGCAGAAGCTGATGCAGACCGCGCCGAGGTTGTTGTCGTCGAAGACCGCCACGCCCATCAGCACCTCGACCAAGGGGATGCCGAAGTTGTTGTCGTTGTTGAGGTCAAAGACGATGTCGAAGCTGAACCGCATGTTGTCGCGGTCGGGCTTGTTGTTGAAGCCCGCGACCTGGCAGGTGGCCGAGCCAAAGTACTCAAAGCAGCCCCAAGACAGCAGCTTGTTGGCGCTGGGCGACTTGACCAGGTCGACCCGGTTGAGGCCCGCTTCGGGGGTCTTAACCCCCAGCTTCTGCGCGACATCGCAGCCGCTGACCAGGGCCGGGGCGAGCGCGAGGGCGGACGCAAAAAGGGCTGCCGAGGAGGAGCCCAGCAGCCACGAGCGTGCACGGGGGGTGGAGGCGTCGATCATGGGTACTCCAGGGGCGCGGCCGCAGGGCGCGCGGCGAAGGTCGAGGTGCTGCGAGGGTTCAGAGGCGGGTCGTCGGGCGAAGATCGCGGCGCAGGTCGCTGTTCTGGCAATGGGAGCAGAGACCGCCGGGCTCGCGCCGCGCCGTCGTCGCGCCCGCGTACAGCGACGACTATAACGGCCAAGGTGCAGGTCGGCTGGGCCGGCGCGCCGCCTACGCACGACTCCTCCGCCCATTCAGCCCGACCGGAGCCCCATGCGCCGCGCACCGACCGCCCGTTGGCTCGGCATCTGCTCCGCGGCGCTGCTCTCGGCCTGCCAGGGCCCCTCCGAAGGCAAGGGCGCGTCCGGTGGGGGCCCCGCCGCCGAGACGGGGTCGCCCGGTGGTGATGGCGTCGACAGCGGCCTGCTGGACGCCTCTCTCACCCTAGGCGCGGTTCAGACCTGCGCGGAGCCCCTGCCCGGCCCCGCCTACACCGAGCAGGGCGCGGCCCTCGGCTTCCTCCCGCGGGACAGCGACGACGGCAGCCGCCTGGGCGGCTCAAGCCTCGCGGCGCTGGATCTCGACCAGGACGGCGATCTCGACATCGTTGAGGCCCGCCGCGGCTCCATCCCCCGGGTCTACTGGCGCGAGGGGGCGCAATTCGCGCCACGGACGCTGCTCCCCGCGCCGGCCGACGGGCGGGTCCGCCCCTTGGACCTCGACAATGACGGCTGGATCGATCTGGTGCAGACCGATCCCGATTTTTGGTGGCGGGGTGGGCCCCGCGGCATCGAGCCCAGGCAGCGCCTGCGCATCGGAGACGGCGAGCTTGGTGTGATCGACCTGCTGCCGCTCGATCTCAACCACGACGGCACGCTCGAGCTCTTCGCAGCGGTGCAGTCAATGGACGAGGCGCCTGACCCGCGCCGAGATGGCGTGCTGTGGGGCGATCTCACCGAGGGCTGGGCGCTCGAGGCGCTGCCCGCACCAGAGAGCGCCGGCAACGCCGCCCACGCCTCGGCCATCGACTGGGATCAGGACGGCGATCTCGAGGTCATGGTCACCAATGACATGGGCGGGCGCTTCGGCGGCAACCAGCTCTGGGCCGCGGAGGACGGTTGGCTGCTGCCCCGCGCCGCGCCCGGCTGCCTGCCCACGGTCTCGGGCATGGGCCAGACCTTTGGCGACGTCGACAATGACGGCGACGAGGACATCTACATCGGGGCGACCTTCGAGCCCAAGCTGCTCCGCCACGAGGATGACCACTCCTGCGTCGATCTCACCGCCGCGACCGGGGCCAACCCCCTGGTCGAGCGGGCGCCCAGCCTCGGCCCGATGGTCTGGGCGGCCGTCTTTCTCGACCATGACAATGACGGGCGGCTTGATCTGCTGCTGACCGAGGGCGATCTCATCAACCCGCCGGGAGAGGGCGCCACCCTGCCCGCCTACCCCTCGCCCATCGACCTGCTCGTGCAGCAGCCCGACGGCACCTTCGTCGACCGGGGCGCGGCCCTCGGCCTCGCGCGGGAGGGCAGCCACCGGGCCGCCCTGGCCGAGGACCTCAATGAAGACGGCGTGCTGGACTTGCTCGTCGCGGAGACCGACCGCCCGCTCCAGGTTTACCTGTCGACCGGCTGCATCGCCGCCGCGCACCTGCGCATCGAGGCCCCCGAGGGTACGGTCGCCCGCGTCCAGATCGACGGCGTGGAGCGCTTTGGCGTGGTGCGGGCCGAACAAGGGGTCGGGGCGTGGCGCAGCCCGAGCCTGCACCTCGGCCTGGGCGCCGCCGAGGCGGTGGATCGGATAGAGCTCCGCGCCCCATCCGGGGCGATGATCGCCGTAGATGGGCCAATCTCAACCCGACGAACCCTGCGGTGGACGCCATGAGCACCCGCGCGCTGCCCTGCTTCGCTCCCCTGACGCTCCTGCTCGCGTGCACGGGCGCCGACGGGCCCGTCGCGGCCAAAGGCGGCGCTGACTCCGCGGCGGACAGCGGAGCGGGTGGGGCCGACAGCGACGCGAACGGGGATGGAGAGGGCGAGGGTGGCGGGCCCGACGGCCCCGTGATCTGGGGGGAGGTCCAGGCCTGTCCAAGCCCGCTCCCCAGCCCGACCTACGTGGAGCACGGGGCCGACCTCGGCTTCCTCCCCCGCCAGGAGGACGACGGCTCCCACCTCGCCGGCTCGAGCCTCGCGGTCGAAGATCTCGACCAAGACGGCGACCTCGACATCGTGCAGACCATCCTCGGCTCCCCGATGACGGTCTACTGGCAGACTTCGGGCAGCTACCTCGCCGAGCCTGTGGGGCCCGTCGCCGAGCGCGGTCGGCTGACCCTTGAGGACGTCGATCAAGACGGCGCAGTGGACCTCATGGCCGGCCCGATCTGGTGGCGCAGCGAGCCTGGCGGCCTCGGCGGGCAGGCGGCCGTGCGGGGCTTCCCGACGACCCTCCACCCCATGGACATGATGGCCAGCGACTTCAACGGTGACGCGCTGATCGACTACTTCGCCGTGGTGAGCTCACCGACCACCGACGCCGAGGACCGCCGCGACGCCGCGCTCTACGCGGATGGGGCCGACAGCTTCTCGGTCGCCCCCATCGAGGGCCCGGACGGCACGGGGAACGCGGCCCAGGGCTCGCTGGTGGACTGGGACGGGGATGGAGACCTCGACGTGTACCTGACCAACGACATGGGCGCCTTCTACGGCGGCAACCGCCTCTACCAGGCCGACGATGGGGTCTTCTCGAGCGTGAGCGCCACCGGCTGCTTGCCGACCTTCGCGGGGATGGCCCACACCTTTGGGGACTACGACCGCGACGGCGATGAGGACATCTTCATCGGGGGCACCCTCGACTCGGTGCTGCTGCGCCGCGAAGAGACCGGGGGCTGCGTCGACTTCTCGGCGCCGCTCGCCGCCGACCCCCTGGCCGCCCGCGACCCGCGATCCAACCCCATGGTCTGGGCCACGAGCTTCCTCGACTTTGACAATGACGGCCGGCTCGATATTCTCGCGAGCGAAGGTGACCTCTACCACGCGCCGGGCAGCGGGGGGATCACGCTCCCGGCCTATGAGGCGCCGATCGACCTGCTGCAGCAGCAAGAGGACGGGCGCTTCCTCAACGTGGGCGCGGCCCTCGGCCTCGCCGAGACCGGCAGCCACCGGGCCGTGCTCGCCGAAGACCTCAACGGGGATGGCGTGCAGGAGCTACTTGTGGCCGATGTGGATGAGCCGCTGCGCGTCTACATGTCGAC
The DNA here is from genome assembly GCA_016792625.1 of Deltaproteobacteria bacterium. Taxonomy (GTDB): domain Bacteria; phylum Myxococcota_A; class UBA796; order UBA796; family UBA2385; genus JAEUKK01. The sequence goes on from JAEUKK010000128.1 coordinate 33,757, forward strand.
CGGCTGCACCGCGGCCGCTTGGCTGCGGGTGGAGGCCCCGCCCCATACCACCGTGACCGTCGAGGCCGGTGGTGGGGTGTGGACCGCCGTCACCCGGCGGGAGCGCGGGGTGGGCGCGGCGGGGCCCAGCGCGGTGCACATCGGCCTCGGCGACGTCGCCGAGGTTGACCGTGTGGTGCTGCGCCCCTTGCAGGGCGAGCCCCTCGAGCTCGCGGGGCCCTTCAGCCCCCGCCGCACCCTGCGGTGGGCCCCATGAGCCCGCCCCGCGACCGCGCGGCAACACAGCGTGTATTTGGGATCGCCCTCTGGTGCGCGTTCGTGCATGCCTGCGCCACGCCCCGGGCGCCCCGCGGCCGTGAGAACGTCGGTGCCTCCCCTCCGCCGGTGATGCTCGCCCCGACCCTCCCCGTCGAGGCGGGCGAGCCCCCCGCCGCCGCCCCGAAGCCCACGCCCGCGCCGGCGGCCGCCCGCTTGCGTCACTTCGCTTGGTCGGCCGACAGCTTCCTGCCCGACCTGCAACAGCCCGGCAGCCCGACCTTCGTCGTGCTCGAAGATGTGCGCTGCACGGGGTGCAGGGTGCTCGACCTCGCCCTGCACGCGGCGGTGGAGCGGGACCCGGCCCTGCACGTCGTGGTCGTCGATCTCGGGGCGGCCGGCGGGCCCGGCGACAGCCTGCGCGCGGCCTGGGACGCGGAGGAGCTGCCGGTCGCCGCGCTGTTCTCGTCGACGGGCCAGCAGCTGCGCCTGCTGCACGGCGGGGACGAGATCCGCTCCGCGCTCGTCGCCCACGGCCAAGCGGCCACTGCGGTGGCCCGGATCCCGGGGCCGACCGGCTTTGGCCCGAGCTCTCCGCCTCCCCCGGCTGCCGGCTCGCCCGCGCCCGCGGCTGCCCCCGCCAAGGGCAAGGCGCCGGCCACGACCCAGGATGGCCGCAGCGAGGAGGGTCCCGTTCGCCTCGCCCCGCCTCCGCCGCCCAAGCCGCCCCCCAAGCCCGAGCCGACCGGCTGGGCGCCCAAGCCGACGCCCAAGCCGCCCCCGCCGCCCGAGGACGGCCCCCGGCTGGGGCCCGCCGATGATGACGCGCCAGAAGGTAAAGACGAGGAGGGTGGCTGAGCGCGCCCCCGGGCAGGCGCAGGCCAGGGCCAGCGCCGCCGCGGGGCCCCGTGCGCGCGAAACTGCGCTACGCTGGGCCATGCTCCGCCCGGAGGCCCCGATGTGCCGTTCCCCTCGCGCCGCCGCGCTCGCCTTGTTCCCCGCCCTGCTCAGCGCCTGCTCTGATTATGGCTTCCACGGCGACAAAGACCCAGGGGCAGGGGCCGAAGACCAAGACACGGGCCCCGAACCGGTCACCCCTGTCGAGGGCGCGCCCGAGGTGCAGGTCAGCCCCGAGCGGCTCGCCTTGGGCCCGAGCTGCACCGGGGCCCAGAGCGCCGAGGTGGTGGTCGAGAACGTCGGCGATGCGCCCCTGACGGTGCAGGCCCTGCGGGTCGAGGGCGAGGCCTGGGCCCT
>JAEUKK010000205.1 GCA_016792625.1 Deltaproteobacteria bacterium
GGTTGGTTGAAGTTCAAGTTCCATTGGTCCTCCCAACACGACCCCCGAGCCGTTGCCGGACTCGGTACCACGCCACATATCGTCGCGCCCCGGCACACCCCACCCGGAGAGCACCACCCTACGCTCGCGGGCCTAACGTCCCGCATTCAGCCGCGGCCGAAGGCCGTCGGCTGCAATGCATCGTTAGGCTCTCGCCACCCAGCTTGAAGCTGTTGATCGCCCCGGCAGGTCGCGAGCCCTCGGTGGACCACCTGCCGTGCAAGCCGCATCGCCACCTCGAGCCTACCACGAGCACGCAGGCCGGGGTCAGCCGCGAGCACGTTCAGCCCAGGAGCCGCGCCAGAACTTCAGCACAGCGACCGCTCGGGCATGGTGAAGACTACGTGCGGCACGTCAACCTCGACGCCCACCAGCACCCGGTCACAAGCAAGCCGACTCGACCAGCCAGCCGCACCCAAGCTACATGCAAGAGGCGGGATGGGGCCGGCAATTGAGACGTCTGGCACGTCAATCTCGACGCACATCAGCACTCGGTCTGCCGCGAGCCCCTTCGACCAGCCAGCAGAGGCGAGGCTCAGCACCGCGCCCGCTTCGGCTTGGTGAAGGCAACGTGCGGCACGTCAACCTCGCCCACACCTGCACCCGGTCAGCAGGAACCCCCGTCGTCCAGCCAGGCAAGCCCGAGCTTCAGCTCCGTGACACGACCAAGCTGGCCAACACAACCTGCAGCCGGTCAACTTCGTCGCGCATCAGCACACGGTCTGCCGCGAGCCCCCTCGACCAGCCAACTGCGCTCGAGGTTCAACTCGTCGACTCCGCCGGACCGGCGACTATGACCCGCAGCAGATCCACCTCAGCCCGCGTCGCCGCTCGACCGACCGCGAACCGCTTCGACAAGCAAGCCGCACCCAAGCCTTGACGCATCGATTGTGCCGGAACCCCGACTACACCGTGCGGCACATCAACCTCGACGCGCCTCGGCGGTCGGCCGGCCGGGAGCCACTGGGTCGAACTATCCGCCCACTTGCCCAACGAGATTGGCGTCAATCACCCCAACCCTACTGCCTCGCCCGGGCACAACCAACCCGGCGAGCACGAGTCTGCCTTCAACAGCCAGGCCGCCTCGCGTGCATTTACAACGTGCTACACGTCGTTTTCCTCGCGGAAGGCCTCCTGCAGTTTCAAAGACCGACCGGCTGAACCACTTCCAACTCGACACCAAATGCTGAAAGTGGAGAACCTCGGGACTCCGACAACAACGTCAATCAGAACGCCTTCAACTCCTCGGCCACCCTCAACCAAGGACACGCAACCTAAGAGCCACGCCGCCTATCGCCGCGCCCCGGCGCGACCTACCCGGAGA
>JAEUKK010000027.1 GCA_016792625.1 Deltaproteobacteria bacterium
CGGCCTGGGCCCTGGCCGCCCGCCTCGCGCTGGACCCGCCGGTGGGCGCGGCCCCCGCCACCACCGCGGCGCTGCAGGCGGCGCTGGCCCGCGGCCCGCTCTGGCGCCTGCGCCTCGCCGAGGGCGCGCTGGGCTTGCCCACGCCCCCCGCCGGTCGCCTCGTCGAGCCGCTGATGCGCGCGTTGATCGTCGATCTCGACGGTCCGCTGGCCGGGTCGGCTGTTACCGCCCTCGACGGGCTGCGGGCCCGGGCCGCCGACGGGGCCGCCGCCGCCCTGCGCGCCGACCTGCCCCCGCTGCCCAAGCCGCCCGCCCCGCGCGCGGCCCTGCCCTGGGAGGGTGCGCGGGTGGTCGACCTGCCCGCCAGCGGGGGCGGCGCGCCGGTGCTCGACCTGCTGCCCCTCGATCATGGCGGCGTGGTCGTCGCTTTGGGCGGCCTCGGCCAGCGCCTGCTGCGGCCCGGCGCGCGGGGCCGCCTGCTGCCCACGCCGGCCGAGCGCCTGCTGGCCCTGCCGGGGGGCTGGCTGGCGCTGAGCCAAGCCGGCCGAGACCTGCGGGTGGGCCGCGGCGGAGAGCACTGCCCGATCGACGAGCTGGGGCTGATCCCCGGCGCGGCAGGCGCCTTGCTGCGGGCCCGCACCACCGCCGACGGCCTGCTGGTGCTGCCCGAGGGCCCCGAGCTCTGCGCCTACCTGCCCGAGGCGGGCGGCCTGCGCCGCTTGTGGCGCTCGGGCGCCCTGCCCGAGGGGGGCAGCGCCTGGTCCATCCCGGCGGTCGACGTCGAGGGCAACGACCTGCGCGCCATCCTCGAAGCCCCGACCGGCGACCGCGCCCTTTGGCGCTGGGACCGCGCCGCGGGCCTCGCGCTGCGCGAGCGCCGCGCGCTGCGGGTCGACGGGCGCCTGCGCCCGCCCACCACCGCGCTGCTCTCGGGCGCCCACCTCTACGAAGGGGATGGCCACCACGAGCGCCTCTTCGTCGGCCCCACCGAGCTGTGGAGCCGCCCGAGCCCCGCCGAGCCCGCCGATCTCGAAGCCCTGGGCGGCCCGCCCGCGCCCAAGGCCTGGGCCCCGGGCGCGCTCTTCGGCGACCTGCTGCTCGAGCGCGAGGCCGAGGGCCGAGTCCCGCGCCCGCCGGCGGCCTGGCGCCTGCGCCGCCTGAGCGCGCCCAGCCACCGCAGCCTGCAGCTGCGCGGCCCCGCTCGCTGCGCCGCGCTCGCCGGCGACCAGCTCTGGCTGGGCGGAGGCGAAGGCAGCGTCTGGCGCGTCGATCTGCACGAAGCCGCCCTGGTGTGGCAAGAGGCCGCGGGCTGAGCGTCGGGCCGGGCACCGGCGAGGGCAGCGTCTGGCGCGTCGATCTGCACGAAGACGCCCTGGTCTGGCAAGAGGCCGCGGGCTGAGCATCGGGCCGGGCGGCCCCGCCGTGCAGGCCCGGCGGGCCGGGCGCTGCGCGGGTTCGCTGCGCTCCGTCGCCGGCGGGGCCGGCGACCCGCTGCGCGGCCGCTCCGCTCCCTGCCGCGCGCAAAGCGGTGGGTGAGGGGCGCTCGACCCGCCCCCAGCAGCGAGCCGCGCCGTCCGCCACTCACAGCAGCCGAGGCCTTCGCGGCGACCCGCTCATCGCCCATCGAGGCCTCGAAACGCGCCCTCCCCAAAAAGCCGAGGCCTTCGCGGCGACCCGCTCATCGCCGCCAACAGCCCCAAAACGCGCCGAACCCCGGGGGGTTTCCAAAGGGGGGCCATTGCGGGCTGGCGCGCGGCGCTGCCATGGGCCGCGCGAAGCCTGCCCGCCGGCCCCCTTGGCGGGGGATCCAAGGGGCCCCGCGGGCCCCTTGGCCGGGGGCCTGGGGGCCGGCGGCCCCCGGCATCAAAGACGAGACGGCGCCCGCCGGCGCAACCCGGGTCATCCGGTCGATGGCCCCCGGCACCCATGACGAGACAGCACCGGACCGCGCAGCTAAACCGAACAAACAAAACAGCGTGCCAGACCGCGCAACCAAACCGACCAAAAAACCAAAAAGTAGGCCTCAGCGGCCTCAGCGCCAGGGCGCCCAGCCCCCCGCGCTCAAATCCGCTTGTGGGCGTCGAGCGCCTGACCCGGATCATCGGCCAGCGCGTCATAGCGGGCAGAGTCCACGCCGAGCCACGCGGCGATCGGCCGCAGGAACTCGCGCTCAGAGGCGGTCAGGGTGTCGGCCCCCTCGCGCCAGTGCTCTTTGCTCGCCGCGATGAGCGTGGCGACGATCAGCTCTTTGTCGGCGAAGTCGGCCAGCCGCTCGGCCTGAGCGCGCAGGTGCGCGGTCATCTCACCCGCGGCGTCGGCGGCGAAGAGGGCGTCGCGCAGGGCCATCAGGCGCTCTTCGCCGTTGTCTTGCCAATAGGTGGGCAGCTCGGCCATCAGGCCGTCGAGGGCCTCGGCCTCGGCGCTGGTCGGCTCGCCGTCGGCGTGCACCGAGGCCCAGAGCAGCGTGGCCAGCGCGTCAGACTGCTCGGGGCGCAGGGCCTCGAAGGGTGGGCGGCGGAAGAGCCCGCCAAAGAGGCGCACCACCGAGGACAGCGGGTTGAACATGAGGGCACCGGCCCGTGGGCGGTTGGGGTTGTGCGGGGCGCCCGCTCCTTTATGATGTGGGCTCACGCGCTGCCCGAGGCCGCCCATGCCCACGCCCTGCTCTCCCTGCGCGGGCCTCGCCGCCCGCTCCCGCCCTTTCGGCACCGCCCTCGCGCTGCTGCTGGGGCTCGGCCTCGGCGCCTGCACGCCCGGCGGCGGCAAGAACACCGCAGCAGACGATGAAGCCGAGGGCGGCGGCGATGGCGGCGGGTCGGGCGACGGCGGCTCGGGCGGTGGCGGCGGCGACGATGGTGAGGCCGAAGACACTGGCCCCATCGACATGACCGTCGAGGTGCCTGAGCCCCCGCCCGGCGGCTACAGCTTCGTCTCGCCGATCATCGAGGTCGGCCCCTACCAAGAGGTGCAGTATTGCTTTTATGGCACCTATACGGGCCCTGACTTGGGCGTGACCTCGATGGTGGGCCAAACCAGCACCGGCATCACCCACCACACCGCGGTGATGGGCGTCTACGACACCACCTTCCCCGACGGCACGCTGCGGGTCTGCGACGACCAAGGCGAGGGCATGATGCCCATCTATGGGCCGCTCTTCGACCCCATCGGCATCGACGTCGAGGGCGGCGAGCCGATGCCCATCGACCCCTTCGACGGCTTGGATTGGCTGAGCCCGCCGCCGGGCATCGCCATGCCCCTGCGCACCGGCCAGCGCTGGGCCCTCGACCTGCACTACATCAACACCAGCGACCGGCCGGCCCTGGTCAACACCGCCTTTGAGGTGCAGGGCGTCGATCCCAGCGAGGTCGAGCAGTGGGCGGGCACGGCCCTCTTCGACTCGGCGCCCCTCGACCTGCCCCCGGGCGACTCGTCGATCACCTTCGACTGCCGCTTCGAGACCGAGTGGGACATTTTGACCATGATGGCCCACATGCACTATTTTGGGAAGGCGTTCAAGTCTGACCTGATCCGCGTCGACGGCAGCACCGAGACCCTTTTTGAGGTCGAAGATTGGACGCCTGCGCACAAAGAGTACCCGAAGATCAGCGCCTTCGACATCGGCGAGGCCCACGTCACCCCCGGCGACATCCTGCGCACGACCTGCTCGTGGTCCAACCCCACCGACGAGGTCCTGCCCGACCCGGTCGAGATGTGCTCGATGAACATGGTGACCACGCCCAATGATCGGCCGGTGGTCTGCATCGCCGGCGTCTATCGCGACTAAAAGCGCACCCCCGGGCTGGGTGGCCCGGGGGTGGTGGCGGCGCTGCGGCGCTGCGTTCAGCCCTGCGCGCGCTCAGCCGTGTTTGGCTTCAAAAGCTTTCATGAAGTCGATCAGCGCGTCGACCGCCTCGTCGGGCAGGGCGTTGTAGAGGCTGGCCCGCATGCCGCCGACCGAGCGGTGGCCCTTGAGCTCCATCAGGCCGGCCGCGTCGGCCTCTTTGACGAAGGTGCCCTCAAGATCGCTGTTCTGCAGGCGGAAGGTCACGTTCATCGACGAGCGGCTGTCGGGCTGGGCGTGGGGCTGCCAAAAGTTGCTGCTGTCGAGCTGGGCGTAGAGCCGATCGGCGCGGGCCTGCACCCGGGCGGCGATCGCCGGCAGCCCACCCTGGCCCTCGACCCAAGCCAAGACCTGCTCGAGCGCGAAGATGCCAAAGGTGTTCGGGGTGTTGTACATGCTGTCATTCTCGACAGCGACGGCGTAGTCGAGCATCGAGGGCAGGCCGCCCCGGGCCTTGCCCACCGCCTTGCTGCGCTCGACGGCCCAAGGCGACAAGATCACCGCCACCACGCCGCTCGGCCCGAGGTTCTTCTGCGCCCCGGCGTAGATGAGGTCGTGGCGGGCCACGTCGATCGGCCGGCTGGCGATGTCGCTCGACATATCGGCCAGCAGGCGCTTGTCGGTGACCGGCGGCGCCTTGGATTGGGTGCCGTAGATGGTGTTGTTCGTGGTGTAGTGGGCCCAGACCGCCTCGTCGCGGAACTGCACCGCGCCCGGGGCGGGCACGCGGTCATAGGTCGTGCCCTTGCTTGACCACACGGCTTTGGCGTCGCTGACGCGCTTGGCCTCGGCCAGCGCCTTGCTCGCCCAGGTGCCGGTGTCGATGAAGTCGGTGGCCTCGCCGGGCAGGGCGAGGTTCAGCGCCAGCTGGTAGAACTGCAGGCTGGCCCCGCCTTGCAGGAACAGCACGCTGTAGTCGGCGGGCACGCCGAGCACGCGCGAGAGCCGGGCCTTGGCGCTGGCCAGCACACCCTCGAAGGGCTTGCTGCGGTGCGAGATCTCCATGATGCCGGCGCGGCAGGTCGAGAACTCGAGCAGCGCCTCTTGCAGCGCGGCCAGCACGGGCTCGGGCAGGGTGCCGGGGCCGGCAGAGAAGTTGTAGGCGCGGGACATGGGGGCTCCAAGCGCGGGGGCGCGCGGCGTGGGGAAGGGGCGCTCAGCGGCGGATGGCGACCACGCTGGCGGCGAAGACGTGCTCGGCCTCGCGCACGCGCTCGAGCGTGGCGGGCGAGGGCGCGCGGTCGAGCTGGATGCGGGCGCAGGCGGCGGCCGCGCCCGAGAAGATCACGTTCTCCATCTCTTGGACGTTGACGTGGTCTTCGCGCAGGTGGTGCAGGATGCCCGCCAGCACGCCAACCTGGTCGGCGTGGCGCACCACGAGCACATGGGTGGCCGGCGAGGACGCGGCGAGGTTCACGCAGTTCGGTACGCTGCCTTCGCGCAGGTAGGTCGTGATGATCCGCACCACCTCGTCGCCGACCGCCGCGCTGGCCTGCTCGGTGCTCGCGCCGATGTGATGGGTGCCGTAGACCCGCGGGTGTTTGGCGATGGGGTCGGTGAAGTCGCCGGCGGCCCCGGCCGGCTCGCTGGCGAAGACGTCGAGGCCCGCCTTAAGGCCCCGGCGCTCCACGGCGTCGAGCAGGGCGTCTTGGTCCATCACCTCGCCGCGGCTGGTGTTGATCACCGTCGCGCCCGGGGCCAGGGCGTCGAGCAGGGTGCGGTCGACGAGGCCGCGGGTCTCGGGGGCCAGCGCGAGGTGCACGCTCAAGATCTGCGCGCCGGCGCAGGCCTCGAGCGGCGTGGCGCAGAAGCTCACGCCCAGCTCGGCGGCCTCGGCGCGGGTCAGGCTGCGCGACCAGGCGCGCACCTGCAGGCCAAAAGCGTGCGCCCGGCGGATCACCTCGCGGCCGATCACGCCCACCCCGAGCACGGCCAGGGTCTTGCCGGCCACGCCGTCGGCTTTGCTGTACTCGCCCTTGGCCCACTTGCCCTCGCGCAGGGCCTGCACGTTGTCGGCGATGCGCCGGTCGATGTTGAGCAAGTGCCCGAAGGTGAGCTCAGCGACGGCGATCGCGTTCTTGCCCGGGCAGTTCGACACATAGACGCCGCGCTCGGAAGCGGCGGCCACCGCGATGTTGTCGACGCCGGCGCCCGCCCGCACGATCAAGCTCAGGCTGGGGCCGGCCTCGAGGTGGGCCAGGCCCACTTTGGTCGAGCGCACCACGAGCACATCGGGCTGCTGCGCGGCGATCACCTCAGCGAGGGCCGGGCCGGCCAGGCCGACCACGGCGCTCACCGCGCAGCCGGCGGCCTCGAGCTGGGCGGTGACGCGGGGGGAGAGCTTGTCGGCGATGAGGACGCGCATGGGGCCTTCCGCGGGCGGTTGGAGGTGCAGCGGGGCAGCGGCGCGGCGGCGGGCCGGGCTGCCCAGGGGCGGGGAGTCTACCCGAGGGCCGACCCCCGCGGGTCCGGTGGGCGCGGGCCGCCCCCGCGCGGGTACGGGCTCCCCCGGATGATCACCCCCAGGCGGCCACGCGGCGTGCGAGAGTCATCGCAAAAGTGCTCAAGCGGCATGTGCGCGGGGCCGATGGCCCAGAGCTCCTCCGCCTGACCTGCTCTCGCGGACCGCGCGCGGCGGGTGACCCCGGGGGGGCGGTCGCGCAGCGGTAGGCCCACAGCGCGAGGGGAAGCAGCGGATGGCGCGGATCTTGGTGGTCGACGATGACGCGATGACCCGGCGCTTCCAGGCGCGGGCCCTGACGCGGAGCGGCCACGAGGTCGCCGAGGCCAGCGACGGGGTCACCGCTGTGCGCCTGTGCACCGAGCGCTCCTTCGCCTTGGCCCTGGTCGCCCTGCAGCTGCCCGACCTGTCCGGCGTCGAGGTCCTCCGCCGCATGCGGGCCGCCCAGCCCGGCTGCATGCGCCTGTTGATGGCGCCCGAGGTCGATCTCCCCCAGGTCGTCGGGGCGGTCAACCAGGGCGAGGTCAACCGCGTGCTCGACAGCGTGCTCAGCGCCGATCTGCTGCTCGCCGCCGTCGAAGACCTGCTGCGCACCCGCGCGGCCATGCAAGACGTGCTGCGCGTACAAGAAGAGGCGGCCAGCGCCGAAGAGCGCCAGGCCCTGCTCGAGTGCCTGCGCTCAGACGCCATCCGCCTCGCGCTGCAGCCCATCCTCGACGCCCGCACCGACGGTATTTTCGCGTTTGAGGCCCTGCTGCGCAGCCGCAACCTCGCCTTCCCCGGCCCGCTCTCGGTGCTGCGGGCGGCAGAGAAGCACCGCCTGCTGCACGAGGTGGCCGATGTGGTCGTGCAGCGCGTGGCGGCCTGGATGCCCCAGCTGCCCCCGCCGGTCCACGTCTTTATGAACCTCCACCCCGACGAGCTGGGCGACTCCGACGCGCTGGCCGCCCGCCTCTCCCCCTTGTTGCCCTGGTCGCGGCGCATCGTGCTCGAGATCACCGAGCGCAGCCGCCTGCAGGCCATCGACCAGTGGGAGCATGCGGTCGACCGCCTCACCGAGATGGGCTTCTCGCTCGCCGTCGACGACCTGGGCGCCGGCCACAGCTCGCTGGCCGTGCTCGCCGAGCTGCAGCCCAGCTTCATCAAGGTCGACATGAGCATCGTGCGCGGGGTCGACGCCGATCCGCGCAAGCAGCGGCTGATCAACCTGCTCTGCCGCTTCGCCGACGCCACCCAGGCACGTTTTGTGGCCGAGGGCGTCGAGACCGCCGCCGAGGCCGAGGTCCTGCGCGACTGCGGCGCCCACCTGCTGCAGGGCTACCACTTCGGCCGCCCCAGTTTTGAGCCCGAGGCCCACCTCGCGCGCTGGGGCAGCACCCAGGCGCTCTGGGCCGCCCGCTGACCTCCCCGCGCTGACGCCCCTCCTGCTGACGCCCGCTCCACCGACCGCCCTGGAGGGCCCGTGGCCCGCATCCTCTGCATTGACGACGAGCACGGCATTCAGCGCATGATCCGCAGCGCGCTCGAGCGCGACGGGCACGTGGTGACCGAGGCGCTGGGCTGCACGGCCGGCCGCCTGCTCATCGCAGCGGGCGGCTACGACCTCGCGCTGGTCGACCGGCGCATGCCCGATGGTGACGGGCTCGAGCTGCTCGCCCTGCTGCGGGCGCGCATGCCCGGCTGCATCCGCGTGCTGATGACCGGTTTTCTCGACATCGAGGCGGTGATGGGGGCCATCAACAACGCCGAGGTGCACCGGGTGATCGAGAAGCCCTTCGACAGCCAGCGCCTGCGCCAAGAGCTGCGCGAGCTGCTCGACGACGCCCACCTCGGCACGCGCAGCCTGCTGGCCCACCCGCTGGGCAGCAGCGTGCAAGAAGATGAGCGGGCGCTGCTCTCGGGCGTGCTGCACAGCGCCGCCTTCCGCCTCGACCTGCAGCCCATCGTCACCGCGAGCAGCGGCCAGACCCTCGGTTTTGAAGGCCTGATGCGCTCGGGCCACCCCCGGCTGCCCCTGCCCACGCAGATCTTAGAGCTGGCCGAGCGCCTGCACATGCTGCGCACCGTCGGCCGCAGCGTGGCGGCGCGGGCGGCGGCGTGGCTCGACCGGCTGCCCCCACAGGCCCGGCTTTTTCTGAACGTGCACCCCGAAGAGCTCGACGACATGAGCGCGCTGCAGAGCCAGCTCGAGCCGCTCATCCCCGCCGCGGGGCGGGTGGTGCTCGAGATCACCGGCGCCTGCCACGACCGCTGGCCCGAGGTGCTCGGCGTGCGGCTGCGGCGGCTCAAGGCGCTGGGCTTCTCGCTGGCCCTCGACGACATGGCGGCCGGCCAGAGCGGCCTCGTGCTGCTCGCCGAGGCCGAGCCGGCCTTCATCAAGGTCGACCGCAGCATCGTGCAAGACATCCAGGGCAGCAACCGCAAGCGCCGCCTGGTCGAGCTGCTGTGCACCTTCGCCCAGATGACCCAGGCCGACGTGATCGCGGGCGGGGTCGAGACTGACGCCGAGGCCAGCGCCCTGCGCAACATCGGCGTGCCCTACATGCAGGGCTACCTCTTCGGCCGGCCAGCACCCGAGCCCCCAGCGGCGCTCTACGCCTAAACATCGCGTAGCACGTTGTATGTGAAGGGTGGGGCGCCCCGGCGGCGGGGCCGCCGGCGGTCGTCCGGTGGGCTCGGCCTGCGGCCTCGGTCGCTGCGCGACCCGCGGCGGGGCCGCGGCCCGCTGGCCGACCTGGCGCCGCGAGGCGGTCGCGACCGCGCGCCGTGACCGCAGGGGGCTAGACCACCGGCGAGGTGCCCAATGCCCCGCCCGCCGCTGTCCTCCTCGACCCGCCCCGCCGTGGGGCTGTCCTTGGGCGCCGCCCTCGCCGGCTGTGGCGCCCCCGCCGACCCGGCCAAAGACCCGGTCGACTGCCCCGCGGGCGACCCCGAGGCCATGCTGCGCTGCAGCGCGCCCGTGCTGGCCCCCGAGGTCTACGTCGAGGCGGCCTTGGCCTACTTCGACACGATGGACAGCCGCGTCCCGCTCGAGACCTTCCCCGCCTACAGCCCGCTGGTCGTGCGCTGGGAGTGGCCGCCTTGGCTCAAGCTCACCGGCTACACCCGCGAGACCATCGAGGCGAGTGATCGGCTGCTGCGGGCCTACCCGTCAATCGTCGAAGATCGCGACTGCCGGGCTTTTGACGTCGCGCCCTTCGCCCGCTGCCGGGTCAGCTTTGAGTACGCCGACCACGATGGGCTCGGCTGCCCTATTTATGAAGAGTTCGCTTTTAACGAGGTCGGCGAGATCACCTGGATCGAGGCGTGGTCTGACCAGCCCGAGCTGCTGCCCCTCCATCCGAGCGCCGACCCGTGGGCCGAAGACCCGGCTTTTCCGCGGCTGGCCGCGCGGGTGCCGGGCTTGGGCAGCGCGAGCGGGCTGATCGATCCGACCGGCGCGGCCATGCAGGCCGCCGCAGAGGCCGACCCTGACGTGGCCGACCTGGTGACCCGGATGGCCGACTTCGCGGGCACCTGGGCCGACGAAGCCGCGGCCGCCGGCGATGACTACTGGGCGCGGGGCTGCGGCTGGTGAGGGTCGGCCCGGCTTAGCGGCCCGGCCGCAGCAGCCCGGGCAGGGCCGCCCCGGCCAGCGGCGCGCCGATCGCCAGCGAGAGCAGCTGCACGGCGCGCAGCTGCACCACCACCGCGGCGGCCTCGGCCGGGCTGAGGCCGCAGAGCAGGTGCAGGGCGCCGCCGAGGCCGGCTTCGAGCGCGCCGAGGCCGGCGGGCGCGATGGCCAAGGCCACGGTCACCAGCTCGCCGATGGCGTGGGCGAGGCCCATGGCGGCGAGGGCGGGCGGCTGGGCGGCCGCGCCGCTGACCAGGGCGGCCAGGGCCGCCCAGAGCAAGAGCTGCATCAGCGCGCTGATCCCAAAGGCGGCGAGCTGCCGGGGCAGGCCCACCGGCCCGGCGGCCTCGAGCGCCTCGGCCACCCGGCCCACCGGCGCGGTCAGGCGCGCGCCGAGGCGGCCGGCGGGCCCGCCCCGGCGCGCGAGGGCGCGCAGCGGGGCCAGCAGGGCGCGGCTCAGCAGGGCGGGGTGCAGCACGGCGAAGCCGAGGACCAGGGCGCCGGCGGAGGGCGGCCCCACCCCCGCCCAGAGCGCGGCGGCGGCCGGGCCGTCAAGCGGGGCCATGGGCAGCAGGATCAGCGCCAGCGCGCCGATCGCGCCGAGGCCCAGCGCGCGGCCGGCGAGCAGGGCGGCGCCGAGCGGGGCCGCGCCCACCCCGCGCTGGCGCAGGGCGGCGAGCAGGGCGAGGTCGCCGGCTGGCCCGGGCAAGGCGAGGTTCAGCGCGTGCACCCCCAGGGTCGCGATGCCCAGCCGCCAGGCGGCGGGCGCCTGGGCGGCGAGCGCTGGCGGCAGCAGCAGGCGCAGGCGCGGGCCGCCGAGCACACCGGCCAGCAGCCACAGGCCGACCGCCGCGGCGACGGGCCCGGGCGCGGCGGGGGGCGCCCCGGCCAGCGCGCGCAGGCCGGCGGCGGCGAGGGCGGCGGCGGCGAGGCCGCCGAGCAGCGGGGCCAAAACACGGAGCCAGGCCCGGCGGGCAGAGGGCGCCGGCGTGGCAGCATCGACCGGGGCCGGATCGGGCGGGCGCGGCGCGCTCAAGGCAGGGTGACGTAGTTGGTCGTGCGCTTGCGGGGGTCGCCAGTGTGGCGCCAGTAGCGCAGGCCGTCGACCCAGCCGATGCCGGCGATGCGGCGCTCCTCGAGGGCGACGAAGGCCTTGAGCGGGGCGAGGCTGCGCCCCCAGGGCAGGTCGAGCAGCGGGCGCACCAGCGGGTCGAGGTGGGGCCGCCGCAGCAGCGGGCGGAAGAAGTAGTAGAGGTTGCGCTGGGCGCGGGCGTCGTCGATGGCGAAGGCCTCGCTCGGATCGCTGAGGTCCTCGACCTGTGCGCCGGCGGGCAGGGCGCCGCGCGCGGCGGCGCCTTCAGCGAAGTCGGTGTGGGGCACGGGCAAGGCGACCATGACCCGGGCGTGGTCGGCGCCGAGCCGCCGCAAGAAGCGCAGGGTGTTCCAGGCGTCGTCGATGCCCTCGCCCGGCACGCCGATCATCGCGTAGACGGTGAGCTCGAGGCCGGCGTCTTTGACGCGCCGGGCGGCCTCTTCGACCTCGGCGTTGCTCACCGTCTTGCGCAGGATGCGCTCGCGCACCTGCTCGTTGGCCGTCTCGACCCCGATGGCCACGCCTTTGCAGCCGGCCTTGGCCAGGGCGGCCATGCTGCGCCGGCTGACCAGCTCGATGCTGCTGCTGCAGGTGAAGGGCAGCCCGACCCGGCAGGGCCAGGCCTCGGCGAAGCGCTCGAGCCAGGCCGGCTGCACGGTGAACAGGTCGTCGGCGAAGTGCACGTGCGTGAGCGGGTGGGCCGCCTTGACCGCCTCGACCTCGGCGATGGCGCGCTCGACGCTCTTTCGGCGGGTGAAGGCCTCGGGGTTGCTCACCATGCCGCGCAGCTTCGGGTTCCAACAGAAGCTGCAGTCGTGCACGCAGCCGCGCGAGGTGTTGAACTTCTTGGTGGGGAAGCGGGCGATGAAGGGGTAGCGGTAGTACAGGCTGCGCTGGGGCCAAGGCAGCGCGTCCAGATCGGTGAGCACGGGCGGCAGGGGGTTCTGCCGCAGGCTCCCCTCCCGATCTCGCGAGGCGAGCCCCGCCGCCCCCCTCCAGTCTGTGCCCGCGGCCAGGGCCGCGTAGACCTCGGCTGCGGGGCCCTCGGCCTCTCCCACAATGACGCCGTCGACGTGCGGGTCGAGGCCCACGCTCGGGTCGAAGGTCGCCTCGGTGCCGAGGTAGAGCAGGGTCGCCCGCGGCAGCGCCCACCGGGCCCGGGCCGCGCGCCGGGCCGCCGCCTGCCGGCCGCCGACCGCGTTGGGCAGCAGCACCAGCGCGGGGTCGAACTTGGTCAGGGCAGCGTCCAGGTCGGGCTCTTCGTCGGTGAGGAACAGGCGGTTGTCGGCGCCGAGCGCGGCGAGCCCGCCCGCCACCTCGGTCAGGGCGAGGCTCTCGTCGATGCCGTTGTCTTGCAGGTAGGCGACCCGCAGGCCGGGCGCGGCGGCGCTCATGGGGCCATCCCGGGCAGGCTCATTCGGGCCGCGAGCAGGCCCCCGCGGGCGAGGCGGGCGAGCTGGTGCGCGGCGTCGGGGGCCCGCAGCTTGCGGTGCAGCAGCCCGCCCACGTAGGCCGGCCGCAGGTAGAAGCGCCGGAAGGCCCAGCGGCGCAGGGCCTCGAGCTCGGCGCTGTCGCGAAAGCCGTCGCTGAGCACGACCTGGCCGGTGAAGTCGTGGCGGCCGCCCTCGAGCGCGCCGGCCCGGCGGGCGCCGGCGGGCAGGGCCCGGTGGGGCGGCACGCGGATGGTGAAGAACTGGGCGAAGTCGGGCCCCATGTTGACCAGCTGCTCAACCGTGGCCCGAAAACCAGCCGGATCGTCGCCGGGCAGACCGACCAGCGCGCTGGCGATGACCTCGAGGCCCGCCGCCTTGGCCGCGCCGATCGCCTCGCCGACCACCGCCGCGCTCAGGCCCTTGCCCGCCGCCCGCTGGGCCGCCGGGTTGAGGGACTCGACGCCATAGAGCACGCTCCAGCAGCCGGCCGCGCGAAAGCGCCGCAACATCGCGCCATGCACGTGGTCGGGCCGGACCATGGCCGACCAGCGCAGGGGCGGCAGGCCGGCCATGCCCTCGAGCAGCTCGGTCGTCCACCGGGGGTCGACCCCGAAGGTGGGGTCGGCGAAGAAGACGCTGCGCACACCATCGCGGAGCATGAGCAGGCGCAGCTCGGCGAGCACCTGCTCGACGGGTCGGCGGGCGTAGGCGCCCTGGTCGCGCACCTCGCACCAAAAGCAGGGGTGGGGGCAGCCGCGGCTGGCCAGCACGGGGACGACCGGCTCGGCGGTGCTCTGGTGGGGCGCGTAGCCATAGGCGCTCAGCTGCACGAGGTCCCAGGCGGGCACCGGCGGGTCGACCGGGAGCGGCGCGGCGGGCGCCGGACCATCGGGCTGGCGCAGCAGGCCCGCCGGCTGCCCGGATACGAAGGCCACCGCGCTCGCCTCGGGCTCGCCGACCAAGGCGCCGTCGGCGGCGGTGGCCTCGCGGAGCGCGGCGCGGGCGATGTCGAGCGAGAGCCGGCCCCCCAGCACCACCGGGCGCGCGGGGCGGCCGGCCTTCAGCCGCGCCACGACCTCGGCGATGGTCTCGGGCGCGACCTGTCGGTTGTAATCGCTGTGCAGCACGATGATCTGGTCGGGATCAGCCTGCGCGACCACGGCGTCGAGCGCCGCGGGGCTCGGGCGCGGGTGCAGGTGCAGGTCGACCACGATCGGCGCATGACCGGCCTCGCGCAGGGCGGCGGCCATCAGGGCAGTGAATAGGGGCGCGTGCAGCGGCGGCCGCGCGGGCGGCGCGAGCCGGTTGGGGGGCAGCAGCAACAGCACGCGGGCGGCGGTCATGGCGCCGATCTTAGCAGAGCCAGCGGGGCGCGCCGCGGCGGGGCCCGGGGGCGCGCGGCCTCCGGGGCTGTCCGTGGGCATCAAGGGGGCCAGCCTCGACCCTTGCCTGCGGTAGGCTGCCGCTGCCACACTTGGAGGTCCCCGTGCTCTCCCCCCGCCGCTCCTCCGCTGCCGTTCGCGGCGCGCTCGCGCTCCTCCTCCCTGCCCTGCTCCTGGGCTGCGTTGACGAGGCCGACGAGAAAGACGAGGCTCCGGCCGGCGACGGCAGCAGCGGCGATGACGGCGGCGACGGCGGTGATGGGGCCGTCGACACGGGCGGTGAAGACACGGGCGGCGAAGACACCGGCGGTGAAGACACGGGCGAGCCCCCGGTCATCGACGCCTGCGCCGAGCTCGGTCTGCCGGTGCGCACCTTTGACGCGGTGGGGCCCTTTGGCGGCCTGCGCCGCGAGACCATGGCCGACTTCAGCCTGCCGCTGCGCGGGGGCGAGACCTGGACCTTGTCCGAGCGCTGGTCGGGCTGCGAGGTCTATGTTTTCCTTCCGCACTACTTCGTGGTGTCTGAGCTCGACACCCAGACCTGGTGGTCGACCGGCGTCGACGACCTGCTGCGGCGCTCACCCCGCAACGTGCACTACTTTTTTGTGGTGGGCACCGCCGATGGTGACGACGCCGAGGCCTTCGGCAGCCAGATGGATGGCTGGATCGCCGA
This sequence comes from Deltaproteobacteria bacterium, assembly GCA_016792625.1. Classification (GTDB taxonomy): domain Bacteria; phylum Myxococcota_A; class UBA796; order UBA796; family UBA2385; genus JAEUKK01. The sequence goes on from JAEUKK010000027.1 coordinate 14,497, forward strand.
GGCCCTCGACACCCTGCGCGACGAGGACCGCGCCTGGTGGAGCGAGCGCCTGCACGTGGTCGACGGCGCCTCGGCCGCGCTCAGCGGCCCCGCGGCCGAGATCATCAACAGCGAGGTCGGCTCGCTCGGCTTCGCCATTGACCGGCGGCAGAAGGTGCGCGGCCTCGGCTACATGAGCGCGGTCGAAGCCTATGATTCGCGCCTCGAATGGCCTTGGGAGTGGCGGCTCTACAGCGCGGCCAATGAGGGCGAGTTCCTCAACTTTGAAGAGGAGCGGGCCCTGCGGATCGAGGCCGAGGCGGCCAGCGACGCCGCCCGCACCGTCGTCCCCGTGTTCACCGCCGAGCTGCACGAGGAGTACGAGGACAAGCTCATCACCCTGCCCGACGCGACGACCATGGCCGGTTTTGACACGCTTGAGATCGAGGTGCTGATGGAGTGCCCGAACCGCGAGCTGGCCGAGATCGGCAATTGTGGCGCCTGGGACTACATCGCCAACATGTGGCTGTATGACGCCGAGACCGACAGCTACCTCGAGATGGCCCGCTTCATCACCACCTACCACCGCGAATCGCACTGGGTGGTCGACGCGAGCCACGCGCTGGCCTGGCTGCAGGCGGGGGGTGAGCGCAGCATCCGCTACTCGTGGGCCCCCTCGTGGAATACGCAGCCGACGATCATCACGGTGAACCTGGTCCTGCGCAACCAGGGGCGTGGCCACCGACCCACCCAGGCCATCCCCCTGTTCAACGGCGGCGCCTTCAACGCCGGCTACAACCTGCGCGAGCCGGTGGTGGTCGACGTGCCCGAGGGCGCCGCGAAGGTTGAGCTGCGCGCCATCCTCACTGGCCACGGCATGGACGCGAGCACCAACTGCGCCGAGTTCTGCCGCCACTCCCACCACTTCACCGTGGGCGAGGCCACTTTTGAGCGGCGCTTCAACGAGGCGGGCACGAACCGTGGCTGCCAAGACATGATCGGCGAGGGCGTGGTGCCGAACCAGGCGGGCACGTGGTGGTTTGGTCGCGGCGGCTGGTGCCCGGGCCAAGAGGTCCACCCCTGGGTCGAAGACCTGACCGCGGTCGCGCCCGCCGGCGCCCCGGTCACGATCCGCTACGCGGGCCGGCTGGCTGACGCCGATCCGCCGGACACCTCGGGCAACATCGAGCTGCGCTCCTGGCTCGTCGTCTGGGAGTGAGCGGGGCCGCCGCGCTGCGCGGCCGCGTGGTCGACACGCCCTTCACCGCCGCTGCCCAAGGCGCGCAGCTCCGGGCGATGCGCGACCGCGCCCAGCGCGCGCCGGCCGGCCTGGGCCCGCCCCTCGGCGGGTGATCGGGCCGCCCCTGCGGCGGCATGATGCGCGTCAGCCCGGGCGAGGGCCCGCGCTGGTGTGACTGGTGGCCCAATCGGGTCAGGTGGTGAAGGTCCGCCGCGGGCCTTCGGGCCGGCCTCGTCGTCGGTTTCAGCGCGTTGCGGCCCATCGTGGCGGCGGCGCCCAGGCGCCGCGGCCCATTGACACCGGGGTGCATGGGCAATATCGTGACCCTGCCCGGAGGAGACGGGGGGAGTCTGGCGAGGCGCGATGGGTCGGGGGCGCGGTGTGGTCGAAGGGGGGCTTGCTCCCCATGCTCGGCGGTACCGGCGGCTCTCCTTCAGCGCGAACCTCACAGCCCTCTCCCACAAGACCGAGGCGTGACACAACTGAGGGCGGTCGTCGGGCCGTCTTTTGAAGGGGACGAACAACATGCTCTACGCTCTCATCATCTCGGCGGCCATGGCCGCTCCCGCCTCGATGGACAGCCTCACCGTCGACGCCAGCGGCAAGGTCGTCAGCGCCTCGGCCGTTGAGCCCTCCCTCGCCTTCGCCGGCGCCAACGCCACCGGCAGCGGCGACGACGGCACCGGCGACGACGGCACCGGCGACGACGGCACCGGCGACGACGGCACCGCCGACGACGGCGGCACCGACGACGCGGCCGACACCGGCAGCAGCGACGACAAGGGCGGCTGCTCCGCCATCGGCGGCGCCCCCGCCGCTGTCGGCGCCCTGTTCGGCCTCGCCGCCGCCCTGCGCCGCCGCCGCCGGAGCTGAGCTGCGTGTCTGTCTCCCCCCGTTGGCCGGATGCGGCCGCAGCGGCCATCGTGGTGGGGGCAGCCCTGCTCTTCGCGCCCTCCTTGGGCGCGGACTTCGTGTGGGATGATCGCCCGCTGATCCTCGACGACACCCGGCTGCGCACCCTGCGCGGCGTCGTCGATGCGATCAGCGGCGATTTTTTTGACTGGGCCAGCGACGCGCAAGCTTATGGGTACTGGCGCCCGCTCGTGACCCTGACCTACGCCGCCCAGCGCGCCGTGCACGGCCCGCTCGCCTGGGCCTACCACCTCTTCAACATCGCCCTGCACTGCATTGTCATGGTGCTGGGCTACGCCTGGGGCAAGCAGCGCGGCCTGAACCCTTGGGGGCTCTGCCTCGGGCTGGCCCTCTTCGCCGTGATGCCCAGCCACGTCGAGGCGGTCACGTGGGTCGCCGGCCGCACCGACCTGCTCGCCGCCGCCGCGGTGCTCGCGACCCTGCTGGTCGACGGCAGCGCGCAGCCTCGCCGCCACCTGTTCGTCGCCCCGCTCCTGTTGGCCGCGGTGATGAGCAAAGAGCTGGCGGTGGTGACCCCGGTGCTGGCGCTGCTGCTCAACGGCGGGCGCCTCACCGCCGGCCGGGCCGCCGCCTTCGCGCTGCCCCTGCTGCTGTGGGCGGTCGTGCGCTCGACCATCGTGGCGGTGCGCCCCTCGGTGGGCCCGCCCGACTCGGTGGGGGAGTGGCTGCTCACCGTGCCCGCCGCGGTCGAGCTCTACCTGCGCGGCCTGACCGGGCTCTCGGCCCCGCTCGCCTACCGCAGCCTGCCGCCGGTCGACGGTCTCAGCCGCCCGGCCCTGTGGTCGGGCCTGACCCTGCTGCTCGGCGGCCTTGCCGCGGGCCTGCGCTGGCCGAGCTTCGGCAAGTGGGCGCTCGCGGGCCTGCTCTGCCTCGCCCCGGCCCTCAACGTCATCCGCGTGGCCGCGCCGCTCGACATGGGCTTCCCCGTCTCGGACCGCTTCGCCTACCTGCCCAGCTTGCTGTGGGCGCTCGGCTTGGGTGCCCTGCTGGTCGATCTTTTCGGCGAGGGCCGCCGCCGGCTGGCCCTGGGCCTGCTCGCCCCGGCTGGGCTGGCCATGGCCGCGGTGCTGGTCAGCGCCCAGGCCGCTTGGGTCGACGACGCAACCTTCTTCTCGGCCACCAACGCCCGCAACCCGGGGCGGCCCCTGGTCGAGATCCAGATGGTCGAGGCCCTGCGGCGCGCGGGCCGGCTCGAAGACGCCCAGGCGGCCGGCGAGATCATCGCCCGCCGGCACGTCGACGCCGGCGAAGACATGCCCGGCGCCCTGCGGCTGACCTTGCTCGCGGTCGCCTCGGTGGGCCAGCCCCCGACCACCGTGCAGCGCATGTGGCGTGAGCACGTCAAGGCCATCCCTGAGCCCAACGCGCTCGACTGGCTCAACCTCGGCATGGCCGAAGACCGCGCCGGCGACTGGGCGGCGGCCGAGCTGGCCTTCCTCGAGGCGGTGCGCGACCGGCCCGAGTTCCTCGCGGCGTGGGTCGGCCTCGGCCTCGTGCGCGTCAAGCGCGACAACCTGCTCGGCGCGCGCGCCGCCCTCGACCAGGGCCGCGTCATCGACCCGGCGCACCCGGGCCTGCAGCAGCTCGAAGATTTGATCAACGCGGCGGAGAAGAGATGAAGGTCCCGCACTGGCAGCTCGCGCTGGGCGCGGCCCTGTTCACCGGCGGGGTCGCCGTCGGCATCCGCCTGCAGGTCCCCGGGCGCAGCCCGACCCCGGGTGACGGCCCGGCCCCCTCCACGGTCCGCCCGGCGGCCGGCGACGCGCTGTTCACGGTCATCCCCGAGGGCAAGCGGCCGAGCGCCCGGCCCGACATCGTGCTGATCTCGGTCGACACCCTGCGCGCCGACGTGCTCGGGGCCTACGGCGACACCCGCGGGCTCACCCCCTTCCTCGACCAGCTCGCGGCCAAGGGCACGGTTTTTGAGCGGGCCTACGCCAGCTCCTCGTGGACGGTGCCGACGGTGGCGACCATGGTCACCGGCCTCTACGCCCACCAGCACGGCGTCGACCGCGGCGCCTTCCAGGCCGCCGGCGTGGCCAGCCAGCCGCCCCTGCCCGACGAGCTGATCACCCTGCCCGAGCGCCTCAAGGGCATGGGCTACCGCACCTTGGGCGTGACCACCAACGCCCACCTCGGCGGTGACCTGGGCTACCTCCAAGGTTTTGACAGCTACGTCAACGCCGGCTTCGAGGACGCGGCCTTCATCGACGCGACGGTCCGGGACTGGGCGCCGATGATGGCCAAGGGCGACCAGCCGGTCTTCCTCTGGCTGCACTACTTCGACCCGCACGACCCCTACACCCGGCGCGAGCCCTACTTCTCCGAGCTTGAGGCCCGCTCGCTCGACGCGGTCAGCCTCGCCGCCCCGCGTCAGGTCCGCCTCGACCGCGCGCTCGAGCTGTCGAAGATGCTCGGCAAGGCCCTCAAAGACAACATCAAAGACTTTGAGGATCCCGCCCAGCGCAGCATTTTGCAGAACCTCTATGGGGCAGAGGTGCGGTACACCGACGAGTGGATCCGCCGCACCTTGAACAGCCTGCAGCTCTCCGAAGACACGCTCATCGTGTTCACCGCCGACCACGGCGAAGAGTTCATGGACCACGGCGGCCTCGGCCACCGCCGCTCGCTGCACAATGAGCTGATGCAGGTGCCCTTTATCGTCGTGCGGGCCGGCGACATCCCGGCCGGCCAGCGGGTCAGCGCGCCGGTGCGCACGGTCGACCTGCTCCCCACCATCGTCGGCGTGGCCGGCGGCGACCACAAAGCCCAGGTCGGCGGCACCAGCGGCCGCAACCTCGCCCCGCTGTGGCGCGGCGAGGCGCTGAGCCCCGAGCCCGCCCTGTCGACGACCATGAAGGGTGATCTCGTGCAAGAGAGCCTGGTGGTCGGCGCCTACAAGGTGATCCGCCGCAACCAAGAGCCGCTGGTGCAGCTGTTCAACGTCGTCGACGATCACGCCGAGAAGGTCGATCTCGGGCCCCAAGAGCCCGAGCGGGTCAAAGAGATGCTCGCGACGATGGACAAGCTGCTCGCCGAGGGCCGGCGCGAGGGCGCGACCGGCGCGGTCGAGGTTACCGACCCCGAGACCCTCAAGATGCTCGAGGCCATGGGCTACGTCGACGCCGACGAGGACGACGGCTACGGCCACTGAGTCCTGTGGGGTCGGGGCCGTGGGAACGGTCGGCTGAAGGTCGGCTGAAGGTCGGCTGGGGGAGCGGGCGGCGGAGGGGGCGTGTACAAGCGGCCCCACTTGGAGGCCCCATGTCCACCCGCGCGCTCGCCCACCTGCTCCTCCCGCTCAGCCTCGGCCTCGCCGCCTGTGATCCGAGCGACCCCAAAGGTGGGGACTCCGGCGGAGGGGAGGGTGCGGCCGACGGCGCAGACGGCGCCGAAGGTGGAGAGGGCGCCGATGGCGCCGACGGCGACGCGCCCCTCGCCTCGGCCGGCTGCACCGCGGAGCTGCCCTGGCCCCGCACCATCGGACCGGGGGGCGCCGAGGTCGAGGTCACGCTCCGCTGCGACGACCCCGATGCGGCGCGGGCCTTGGTCTGGACCTCCAACCTCGGCGTGGTCGAGGCGCTGCCCGCCGTCGAAGGTGCGCCACGGGTCATGATCTTGCTGACCGACGGGGATGCCTCTGTCCCCTCGGGCGACGTCGGCCTGACCCTCACGCCCAGCGACGGTGGGTCCGCGGTCCCGGTGCGCCTGCGCGCCCACATCGACCGGGTCGAGGTGCCCGCGCCGGTGCTGAACCCGGTCGACCTCGGCCCCTTCGATCTGGCCTTGCCGCTGGCGGTGGGCTGGGCCCCGCCGACTGAGGCGGGCGGCCGCGCCTGGGCCAGCCAGGTCCAGGGCGACGCGCTGATCGTCGCTCCGCTGCAGCTCGAGGGCGGCGCCTGCGCCGACTGCACCGCCCGCCTCGACTGGACCCCGGGGGTCTCGGCCCGGCGCCACCTCTGGGCGGGCGGCGGTCGCACCCTGGCCGCCGAGGGCGCGCCCTTGCTGGTCAACTTTGACGGGGATGGCCTCGAGCTCAGCGCCCTGCTCTACCAAGAGGGCGGCGCGCCCCTGCCGGTGGCCGCGCCCCTCGCCGTCGCCGACGGCCTCAAAGAGCTGGCCGCCCTGGGCACGGTGACCGCCGTACACGACCTCGCTGGCCTTGTGCCCGGCGACCCCGCCGATCTGTTCGGGCTCGCGCTGCTGCTCAGCGTCGAGAACGGCCGCGGCGCCTACTTTGCCGTGCTGGTCAATGATCAGGTCATGCTGACCGCTGAGATTGACGGCCTCAGGCCCGCCGATGTGGCCGCCGGGCAGGGCGTGGTGGGCTTCCTCGCCGACGCCGACCACCGCGACGCCTTGGTGCGCGAGGTCTCGGTGGGCAGCGTCTCTGCGGCCGAGGTCGACCCGTCGAGCTGCACGGTGCAGCTCAAGGTGTGGGCCTTCGGCGAAGAGGGCATGCGCGTGCGCCGCACCCGCCGCCTGCGCGAGGCCTGCGGCGGAATGGACGACGCCGGGCTGCTGCACACCGCCAATGACCCAGACGGCCGCCCGGTCGACGTGGTGGTGCTGGGCGGCGCCGACTCCGACCGGCTGTGGGTGGGCGCGGTCGGCGACACCGAGCTGCCCCCGGTGAGCGGCCTGCCTGACGCCTACCTCGTCGAGGGCGCGGCCCGCGGCGGGCCCGAGCTGCCCGACAGCGGGCTGATGCGCAGCGCGTCCGGCGGCTTGCGGGGCAAAGTGTTGACCTCGGACGGCCTCGAGTACGACCGCGCAGGCGTCGGCGCCGCCGGGCGGGGCCGCGGCCCGATCCAGCTGACCGGGCGCTTGATCGAGGCCCCGCTCGAGCCCGGAGGGGAGGGCCTCGGCTTCCAGCGGTCGCAGGCCCTGATTCGGAAGGAGCTCGACAAGAGCACCCCCATCCTCTACCGCCTGAGCCCGCCCGCCGGGGTGAGCGCCACCGTGCCCGCGCGCCCCGATGAGCCGGCGCTGGTCCCGGGCGAGGAGCTGGTGCTCACCCGCCTCGACGGCCGCCTCTACGCCACCCGCCCCACGCATCCCGAGCTTCCGGCCGTCGCTGGGGCGCCCGCCGAGGCCATCACGGCCGCGGGCCCGCTGTTTGCCTTGGTGCTCGGCCTCAACAACACCAAGAAGGAAGAGGCGGGGCCGCTGGGGACGCTGCTCGATTCGCCGGAGGACAGCACGATCACCCACGACGCCGTGGCGGTGGTCGGCGACGAGGCGATCATCTTCGGGACCAACGTGCGCGACGGTGGTCCCAGCGTGTGCACCTTTGGCGCCGACGCCCCGCTGGCCTGCGCGTCCGGGGCGGGCGGCTTCGATCAGCTGCGCTGGCTCCCCCAGGCCGACGGCGGGGCGCTGGCCTTGGTGGTGCGCGGCGGCGCGCCGGGCCTGCTGCGCCTCTCGCCGGGGGAGGACCCGCTCGCCCTCGTGGCCGACCGTGGGTGGCTGAGCTTGGGCGGCGCGCTCGATGAGAGCGAGGCCAGGGTGGTCCACCACGACAACGCCATCCACGTCGCCAACCTCGGCGTGCAGCAGAACGTGATCTTCTCCCTCGAAGCCACCACCACCGGCGACCTGCCCGCCGGCGCGGCCGAGGCCCTGCTCGTCTCGCTGACCGATGACAGCCCCTGCGGCGCCGGGCCCTACCTCTTCGCTGACCCTGACGGCGCTCTCGTGCGCAGCCGCGGCATAGCCTTGGCCACCCCCGGCGATGGCCCCTGCTCCGGCGCCCTGAGGCCGGTCGGGTCGGCCGATCTGCTCGGCCTCGGCGCGCCCCAGCCGCTGCTCTGGTCGCCTGAGGGTGGCCTCGAGCTCCTCCTGATCGACGCGGGGGAGGGCACCTGGGCCCGCCTGCCCTTGGGCGTCGCGGTCGGCGCGGCTGCGGTCGAGCTGAGCGCCGCCGACGTGGACGGCGACGGCCTCGACGATCTTTTCGTGCGCCAGGCGGGCCTCGACCGGCCGGCCCTGCTGCTGCACAGCGACGGCGGGGGCGGCCTCACCGAGATTGCTCTGCCAGACGGTGCCCTCGACGGCATCTGGGGCTTGGTGGGCCCGGGCCGCGGCCAGCCCCAGCGCCTCGACGCGCCGCACTGGGCGCCCGCGATGCCCGAGCTGCGCCGCTGATCCCGGCCGGCGCCCACCGCCTTGGCCTTCGCCTCGCGGCGCCAGGGGGCCGGAGCGGCGCCGCAGGCGGTCGGGCGCAGCCCGACGGAGCCGCCCCGCGGCGACCCGCGCAGGCGCCCGCCGCGGGCCCCCGCCCGCGGGGCGTCCATCCTGAAACACCGTTGTTTTAGATGGATGGGTTCAGTCTGGGTCGCCGGGCCAGCGCCCCCCGAGCGGCAGGACCCAGCCCTCGGCCCAGAGCTCGGCCTCGGGGCGGGTCAGGTCGAGGTCGGGCCGCAGCTGGCGCTGGGCCGGCCGCCCGTTCAAGCTCGCCCAGGCGTCGGCGTAGACCGCGACCTCGGCGCCGCCGAGCTTCGCCTGATCGGCGAGCAGCAGGGCATAGTCGCGAATCAAGTCCGGCTGGGTGCGGACCTGGGCCTCTTGCCAGGGCCGCAGCTGGTCGCGGGGGCGCTCGACCCGGACCTTGCCCGTCGCCTTGTCGACGACGCGGAGCTCGACCATGCCGCCCTTCTCGATGAGCATGACCCGCCAGGCGAAGCGGTGGCCCCGCTCGGCCCAGGCGGCGTCCCAGCCGAGCAGCAGGTGGCGGCCGGGCCAGAGGCTGAGCAGGGCGGCGATCCCGAGCAGGGCGGCGGTGGCTGGGGCCGAGAGCGGCGCCGCGTGGTCGAGGGCCGGCGCGGGGCGCAGCTGGCCGAGGTGGGCAGCGAGCCGCCTTGGCCAGTCAGGGCGCAAGAACAGCGTGGCTGAGGCGATCATCACCCAAGGAAAGACGCCGATGGGAAACAGCAGCCCGACCGCTGCGTGAAAGACCACGACCAGCGCGAGACCCGTGGCGCGGCTGCGGGGCCAGAGCAGCAGCGCGGGGATCAGCAGGTCGTAGGCCGCGCCTGCCCAGGACATCGCGAGCGCGGTGGCCGGCGCCTCGAGCAGCGGGCCGATCAGCGGCAGGTCGCCGTGGCGCGGCAGCCACGCGGCCAGTGGCCAGCCCCGCAGCAGCCAGTCGGCGTTGAGCTTGGCCAGGCCCGCCCAGAGCCAGACCAGCCCCACCTCGAGCTGCAGCAGCGCCCGGGCCCAGCGCGGCGCACCGCCTGCAAAGCGGCCGCCGGGCCCCCAAGGCAGGGTGAGCAGCGTCGCGCCCACCAGGGTCAGAAAGACGTAGTGGTTGAGGTAGAGGGTCTTGTCGAGCAGCTCGACGTAGACGAAGGCGGCGAGCCAGAGCCCGAGGCCGGCGCGGGTGGCGCGGCCGGTGGCCACCAGCAGCCCGCCGAGCACCTGCGCTGCAAACAATAGGTATAACAACGTGTTTGATGGTGTTTCAAGGCCACGAACCCAGGGCAGGTGCACCGGCGGCGCCCCCAGCAGCGCCTCGACCCAGCCCTTGGCCACGAAGCGCAGGGCGGCGCCGGCGGCCAGCAGCCCGAACAGCACGCGGAAGAGGACCAGCCCGGCGTCATCTTCGCGCTTTCCCAGCCAGGCCCGCAGCCCGGTGCGCGCCGCGGCCACCGCTCAATCCCCGTCGTTGTCGTTGAAGGTGACCGTCACGCCGATGGCGGGGGCCAGCTCGACCTGAAGGCTGACCTGCAGGGCGTTGAGCGCGTCTTGGGCCCGTTGCACCAGCTCGGGCTGCTCGACGACCGTCTGGCCCAAGGGGCTGGGCAGCGCGGACAGCCGGTCGGCGCTCGCGTCGAGGCGCTGCTGCACGCGGGCGGCGAGCGCCTCGTCCTCGACCAGATCGATGACGCCGAGGCCATCCCCGCCCGCCCAGGCCGCCGCCACCCCGGCCAGCGCGTCGCTGGCGTCGGCGAGGCCCCGGCCCGACGCGGCGGACTCGGCCAGGGCCGGCTGGGCGCTCGACCCGCCGCCCTCGCCCAAAGGGCCGCCCAGCTTCGCGCCGCGGATGTTCTCGACGGTGAAGGCCATGCGGTTGACCCACTCGTCCACAACGTCCTGCACGTCATCGTAGCGGTCGCCGTCGCCCGCGCCTGGGGCGGTCAGGCGGGGGCCCCAGGGGTCGGCCCAGGCGGCGGCCAGCGCCTCGGCGTTGGTCTCGAGGTCGCCGCTGAGCCCGACCAGGGCGGCGCAGCGGCGGGGCTCGGCGCCGAGGCGGGCCGCGGTGGCCGCGCCGTCGGCCCACAAAAGGTGCTCGATCACCGGCAGGCCGCGGGCGCGGGCGCCTTGGGCGGCGAAGGTGGCGGCGTCCAGCGGGCCCTCGCCGGCGACCAGGGCCTCGACGGCGCTCGGGTCGACCGGCCAGGTGTCGATCGGCGGGCCGAGGCGCTCGGGATACTCGACCGTCGGACCGAACCGGATGAGCTCGGCCTGCTTCCACGGCCCCCGTGCGGCCCACCAGGCGGCCCTCGCGGCCTCGACCCCCTCGGTGGTGGGCGGCGAAGCCGACGGATCGGCGCAGAGCGCACCCAGGGCCTCGGCCAGCGCCGCGCTGTCGGCGGCGAAGCGGTTGTAGCGGTCCTGGCCCAGATCAGCGTGCAGATCAATGATCAGGGCCGCTGCGCGGGCCGAGCGACCCCCGCTCACGCTGCCGGCGGCGCTGTCTTTGCTGCCCGTGCAGCCCGCGGTGCTGAGCATGAACATCATGAAACAGAGGTGTTTTTTGGTCGGTGGGCGGGGCGGGGTTCCCCCTCCCCGCAACGCCCCTCCCCAGGGGTGCGCGGGTCGAAGGGGCGCGCGCGGGCTCATAGGTCCTCCACAAAAGTGAGCAGCGCGGCCCGCTCTGCGGCGCTCAGTCCCAAGAAGGCGTCGCGGCTCTCTTCAGCTTCGCCGCCATGCCAAACGATGGCCTCGGTGAGGTTTCGCGCCCGCCCATCGTGCAAAAAGCGCGTGTGGTCGCTGACCTCGTCGATCAGGCCGAGGCCCCACAAGGGCGGCGTGCGCCACTCTTGGCCCGAGGCTTGCCCGAGCGGGCGGTCGTCGGCGAGGCCGGGCCCCATGTCGTGCAGCAGCAAGTCGGTGTAGGGGAAGATGCGCTGGCCCTCGTGGCCGGCCAGGGCCGCGGGGCCGGTGGTGTGGGCCGGGGTGTGGCAGGCCGCGCAGCCCAGCTCGTCGAAGAGGGCCTGCCCGGCGCGCACCTCGGGGGCGTCGGCGGCGCGGCGCACCGGCGGGGCCACCGCCCGGCTGTAGAGGATCACCAGGTCGAGGATGTGATCCTCGACCTCGGGATCACCGCCGCTGTCGGCCTCTTGGCAGTCGGGCTGGGCGGCGGTGCAGTCGTCGGCGGGGTGCAGCCGGCTGGTCAGGCCGAGGTCACCCGCGAAGGCCCCGGCCACCTGCTCGGGGATGCCCGGCGCGTCGCCCTTCCAGCCAAATCGGCCGAGCAGCTCGTCGCCAGCGGCGTTGACCCGAAGCTGGGGCCGGCCCGAGATGCCGTCGCCGTCGCTGTCTTCGGGGTCGGCCAAGGCGAAGATGTCGGCGGCCGGGATGGCCTCAAGCAGCCCGAGGCCGATCATATGCGGGCCGACCCGGGGGCTCGTGCGCAGGGCCGGGTCGGGCGCGCCGGTGATGGGGGTGATGGCGTAGGTGGGCGCCCAGAGCGTGATGGTGGCGCCGTCGGCGGTGCGCAGGTCGGTGGGCGCCTCGTGGATCACCACCGCGGCCTCGGGCTGCAGCCCGTCGTTGGCCTGGTCTTGCAGCTGGCCGCCCCAGCTCGGGTCGGGGGTGCCGCCGTCCACCTCGTCGATCGACAGGCGGATCAGCAGACCACCGAGCGGGCTCTGGCCGCTCTCGGGCGGGCGACCCTTGCCGTCGCGCAGGTGGCAGCCCGAGCAAGACCGGGCGTTGAACAGCGGCCCGAGGCCGTCGCGGGCGGCGGTGCTGGCCGGCGCCTCGACCCAGGCTTGGTTGAAGAAGCTGTTGCCGCTGTAAAAGTCCTGCTCGTCGGCCGGCTGTAGGTTGGCCGAGGGCATCAAAAAGGCGTTGCCGCCGAGCAACAGGCGGTTGGTGGTCTCGCCGCCGGGCAGCCAAGCTGCGGGGTCGAGGCCAGCCCCGCTGTCGACCCCTTTGGGGGCTTCGGCGCAGGCGGCCAGCAGGGGCAGCACCAGCAGGGGGCGCATGGGGGGCTCCGGCGGCGGGTGGGCCTACTCGGGGATGACCACAGAGAGGCCGAAGCCGTCGAAGACCTCGAACAGCAGCTGCTCTTGCGCGCGCAGGCTGACGATCAGCGCCTGCACGCGGGCGTTGCCCGGGCTGCCCGGCGCGATCTCTTGGTCGTAGGGGGGCTGCAGGGCCTCGGCCAGCGCGAGGCTCTCGTCGATCTGCGCGTCGAGCGCGGCGGCGAGGTCGGGGTCTTGGGCCTCGACCACCGCGCGCACGCCCACGCCCGAGACCACGCTGCCGTCGGACCGGGTGTAGCTGCCGCGCCACACGTTCTGCACGCCGCGCACGTCTTGGACCATGTCGCGGTGTGTGTTGTCCGAGAAGCAGGAGTGCTCGTCTTCTTGGTCGCCGCTGTCGAGGCTGGCTTGTAGGCGCTCGCCGCCGGTCTCAAAGCCGCTGAGCACGATCATGCCGGTGAGGATGTCTTCGAGCGCGGCGTCGGGGTCGTCGCCCCAGGCCTGGCCATGCGCGCCGCCGTCCCAGGCGCGGTGGACCTGGTCGAGGTGATCGACCAGCAGCCCGCTGGCCGTGGTCAGGTACAAGGCCCGGCGGTCGCCGTTGGGCGCGGTCGCGCTGCCGTCGGTCAGGTAGTCGGTGTAGGGCCGCGCCCCGGGGCCGGCGGGGTCGAAGTCTTGCCCCCAGAGCAAGAACTCGATGGCGTGAAAGCCCGTGGCGATGTTCTTCTCGCCGCCAGCCTCGTTGGCGGCCAAGAGCAGCGCCGCGTTGATCTCGTCGGTGCCGTTGATGATGCCCGCGTCAGGATCACCGACCACCGCGTCAATGTGTTGCTCATCAAGGGGCCAGGCGTTGATGTAGCCCTCGGGCCCATCGTCGGGGTTGTCGATGGGGCCGTCGTAGAAGCGGTAGACCTCGGTCTGCAGGTAGGGCTCGCGGCTCTCAAGCCACACATCGCGGGCCGCCGCGAGCGTCGCCTCGGATGGGCCAGCGCGGAGCGCGCCGAGCGCCATGTCGAGGTCTGCAGCCGCGGTGAGGCTGTCGGCCATGCTGGCGACGACGATGTCGGCGTAGCTCTCGGCGAGGGCGGGGCGGAGGTCGTCGCCCCCAGCCTCGGTTTTGCCCGCGCCACCGCAGGCGGCCAGCAGCAGGGAGAGCAGGAGGGTGGGGCGGGTCATTGGCGCTCCGTGTTATGAAAGTGATTCCAGTTTTCACTTTCATAAACTGAGGCGCCGGCCGCCGTCAAGGGGCGGCCGTCGAGGGGGCACCGCCGGCCATGGCGTCGAACCGCACGCCGACCGCGGCGGTGTGCAGGGCGTCGACGTCATTGTGTCGTCGGCCACGGGGCCCCCGGCGGTGCTGCCGTCGGGCGCCACGGTGGCACGCATCGATCAGCCGCGGGTCTCGGTGAGGTTTTCCTGGGCCGATCCGAGACGACAGAACCCTGCCTCGAAAACGAGGCCGGCCCCGCCGGTATGGGGCGGGGCCGGAGGGGCCGCAGCGCGGGGCGGGCTGGTTTAGGCCCGGGCGCCCGCGGCGGCGGCGCGGGCCACCATGGCGGCGACCGGCCCGCGGATGCCCGACTGATCCCGCAGGCGGGTCAGGGCCTCACGCTCGATCTGGCGCACGCGCTCGCGCGACAGGCCCATCTCTTTGCCCACCTCGGAGAGGGTACGGAATTCACCGTCCTCGAGGCCGTAGCGGCGGGTGAGCACAAAACGCTGGCGCTCGGTGAGCAGCGCGTGGAAGGCGTCGTCCATGCGCGTGAGCTCTTGCTGGTTGATCGCCTCGAGATCGGGCTGGGGCGCCTCTTCGTCGCTGAGGAAGCGGTCGAGGGGGCGCGGGCGCGGGCCGTCGTCGACCGGCTGCTCGAGCGAGATCGTGTTGCCCTGGCTGAGCAGCAGCTCGGCGCGCTCTTTGTCGATGCCCACCTCGTCGGCGAGGTCGGCGACGGTGTACTCGACACCGACCGACTCAAAACGTTTCATCGCCTTGCGCAGGTTGCGGGTCTGCTCGACCGCGCAGCCGGGCAGGCGCACCGGGCGGCCCGTGTGGTCGATGGCGCGGGTCATCTGCGCGCGCACCCACCACCGGGCGTAGGTCGAGAAGCGGATGCCGCGGTCGGGGTCGAAGCGTTTGGCCGCGCGCAGCAGGCCGATGTAGCCCTCTTGCACGAGATCTTCTTCGTCCATGAAGGGGCCGGCGAGCTTGCGGGCCTCGCCGTGGGCGATGCGGCGGCCCGACATGGCGAGGCGCCAGCGCAGGTTCTCAGCGTCGTTCCACGCCTGGCTGGCCGTCGTCGCGTACTCGCGGATCTCTTTGTCTTTGCGGGCGGCCTTCTGCACGGCCTTCACCGCCTCTTCCAGGCGGTCGACGGCGCCGGCGCGGGTGCGCTCGGCCCGGTCCGGGCGGCGCATGAGGATGTCGTCGGCGTCTTTGATGCCGGCGACCGCCTCGCGCGCGATCTGCTCGGCACGGCGGATCTTCCGCGCCATGGCCTTCTCTTCTTCGGCGGTGAGCCGCTCAGAGACGCCATCGCCGGAGTCGAAGCTGCGGAGCTGGGAGAGGGACATGCTGGGGGGACCTCTGTGAAGCGTCGCGGGCTGGGGCGGGGCCCCGAGCTCCCCCCGGGGCGCCAGCGGCGGCAGCGGGGGAGGGCGGCGCGAGGGAAGCGGGGAGGGGACAGCCGATCTGCGCGCTGCGGTGCGCGCGGGGGTGGCGGCCCAGTCGAGGTGCTGCGGGGGCTGCCGAAAGTAGAGGAGCGGAGGGCCGGGCGGCGGTCGGAGCGCGGGCGCCGACCCCCCGCGCCGGTGGGCGCCCCGAAGGCGCAGCGCGGGGGTGGACGTCGAGCGGCGGGGCGTCGAGGGGTGGGGGAGAGTTTCAACAAAGGGGGCGGGTCGTGTCAACCCACAATCGCTGCTCCCTCGTCACGTCGGTGTCAACCGACCAGGGGCCCGCCGCGCGGGGCCCCGGCTCTGGCGACAACACCGCAGCGGGTCGAAGCATGCCAGAGCGCGGGCCTGACCTGCCACGAAATTTGCCCCGCGGCGAGGGCCTGGGCGCCGGGGTGGGCGGGAGCCCCGGTGCTATGGTGCGCGGGGCGCCGCGCGGAGCGTGCGCAGCGTGGTGCGCGACAGACGGTGGAGGACTGAGCATGGACCTGATGTTTCGGCGGAGCGGGGCCCTAGGGAGCCCTGCGCTTTGCAGGACGCCGCTCGGTGAGAACGGTCGCGCCGACGTCACAGAACGCCACCTGACCGTCACCAGGGCGCTGCGCGGCCGCGGGCCGCTGGCCTTGCTGCTCGGGCTGGCCGCCTGCGCCGCGGACAAGGCGCCCGCCGGCGAAGAGGACGAGGTGGTCGACCCCGGCGACGGCGGCGGGGCGGGGGATGCTGGGGACGGCAGCTGCGATGACGACAGCGACTGCGGCCGCGGGAAGATCTGCGTCGAGCAGGCCTGCGTGGCCGGTGATCGCAACAACAGCGCGGATGAAGCCGAGGCGCTGCGCTTTGGCGACGGTGAGACCTTCGCCGAGGGCACCATCAACCCGGCGGGTGACCGAGACTGGTGGGTGATCGAGGCCGACGGCGGCGAGTACATCCGCGTGGTCACCGTGGTCGACGGCGAAGACGACGATGGGCCCTATGATACGGTGCTGCGCATCGAGCGAGCCAACGGCAAGCCGGTGACCTCGGCCAACGAGTTCGCCACCGGCTCGGGGGTGAGCGGCGTCGACGCGGTCGCCTTCGCCTACCTCGACGAGCCGGGCCTCTACTATGTGATCGTCGAAGACATTGGCGCCGTCGTTGAAGACGAAGAGCGCCCGCCGGAGGGCAGCGTCGACTACGTCTACGGCATCGCGCTGCAGGAGTGGGGCGCGGCTTTGGGTGAGCCCGACAGCGCTGAGGCCCCGAGCCTCATCGCGACCCTCGACACCGACCGGATCTGGGTCAGCGTGGGCGCGCTCATCGACGCGCCGGGCGACGTCGATCACCTCGCGCTCGAGGTGCTGCTCGACGGCTACGACCTCTTCCTCGACGGCAACGACGACCTCTCAGGCAGCGATCTGGCCCCACGCCTGCGCCTCGTGGACGACGCCGGGCAGGTCTTCCTCGCCAAGGATGACGTCGGCCCCGAGGGCACCGCCTACTTCCCTGGGCTGCCCGCGGGCAGCTACCGGGTCGAGCTCAGCGACGCGGCGGGGGCCGGCGGGCCAAACCACTGGTTCTTCCTGCACGCGATCGCCCGCGAGGCCATCGACGCCTACGCCTTTGAGAGCGAGCCCAACGACAGCGCGCCGAGCGCCGATGTGGTCGAGCAGACCGAGCTCGAGAACAGCGGCGGCAACCTGTTCACCGAGGGGGCGGTCGAGGGCCTGGCCGACGCGGGCGCTGACGAGGACTGGTTTCGTTTTGAGGCCGACTACGAGGCCAACTGGGTGGTGGTCTGCGCGAACGCGGGTGCCTATGGCGCGACCTCGACGCCGAGCATCGAGGTCTACGATGCGCTGGGCGAGCTGCTCGCGACCGGGCCGGCGAGCCCCGAGGGCAGCCCGGGTGCGCTCATCGAGAACATCGAGCTCGAGCCAGGGTCCTACCATTTGCGGGTGGTGCACCCGGCTGAGGCGCTGGGCGGGCCGGGGGACTGGTACCGGGCGTTGGTCTACGTCGCGAGTTTTGAGGTCGGGGGCTATTCTTGCCCCTGAGCCCGCGCGCACTGGCCCCCGTTGAAAACCACCAGGAACGGCGCGTTTTGAGGTTGTGGTCGGCGATGGAGGGGGGCGCCGCGGTCGGGTGTGGCTGCTCGGTAGCGAGGATGTTACGGCGTTGTTTCTGATGTTTGTGTGTCTGTGGGTGGCGGGGCGGGCTGCGCTTCGGCGGACCAGAGGGCCTCGAGGATCCGGGCGGGGCGCAGGCCGACGCAGGCGGCTGGGCCCAGCGGCCAGAGGCCGGCGGCGGGGCCGGTCAGCGCTTCGATGCAGGCGCCAAGGGGCGGCGGGCGGCGCTGGCGGTCGAAGAGTTGGTCGAGGCCGGGCTCCCCTTCGTGGATCGGGCCGGCGGCGTCGAGGATGCGGCCGTCGGCGGCCCAGAGCAGGCGCGGGGCGGCGCGCAGGGCCCGCGAGGGCGCGGTGGTGGCAGGCCAGCTGAGCGGCGGCCGGTCGGCGGCGCCCCCGGCCTCGGCGACGGCGCGGCGCAGGGCGGCGGCGAGGCGGGGCGGCGCGGGCGGCGGCGGGGCGCCTCCGCCGTGGCGCAGGAGCAGGTCGGGCGCGGCCTCGGGCGCGGCGGGCAGGGCACGGGCGGGCAGGCCGTAGCCGCGGAGAGCGCTCACCAGCGCGTCAACCTCGGCAGGTAGGCCCACGAGCACAAGGCCCGGCGCGCGGGCGGCGCGGGCCGCGGCCAAGGCTGGGCGCAGGCCGGCGGCCCGGCGCAGGGCCGCGGCGAGGGCGGCGGGTGGGGCCCGACCCACGAGCAGCCCGCGGCCCTCGGCGGCGAGCTGGGCGTCGCGCCAGGGCGGCGGCAGGGGCAGGGGCTCGGCCAGCTCGTCGAGCGCGCCGCAGGCCGGACAGGACCACATCCAGCTGCGCACCGGGCCGGTCTCCTCCTGAATGCAGCGGGCCATCCGGTCCAGCGGGCCGCCGCAGACGGAGCAGACGGCGGGCTTCACGCCCCCTCCGGCGGGAACAGGGGCCCGGCGACGCCCCCGGCGGCGAGGCGCAGCAGGTCGTCGGCCACCTGAGCCCAGCCACGGCGGGCGGGCGGCAGCTTCGCGCCGACCCAGCGCTTGGCGAGCGCGAGCAGGCCGCCCAGATCGGCGGGCGGGGCCACGCCGCCGGCGCCATCGACGAGCAGAGCAGCGTCACCCACGTCGCTCGCGACGATCGGCACCCCTTGGCTGCGGTAGTCGAGCAGCTTGAGCGCGCAGAAGCCCTCGTGGGTTCCGGGCAGGGTCGGGGCCACCGCGAGGTCGAGCGCGGCGATGAAGTCGGCCAGCGCCTGACCCCAGAGGTAGCCGGCGGCCTGCACGCCGGGCGGCAGCGCTCCGGCGCCGGCGGCGACCGCGCGGCCGCCGACCGCCGCGGCCAGGGCGGGCAGCCGCTCCACCCCGTGCCAGGGGCGCATGCTCCCGACGAAGCCGACGAGCGGCACGCTGTCCTCGACGCCGAGGGCCGCCCTCCCCCGGGCCCGGTCGCCCGCCGGCAGGTCGGTGCCGTTGGGCAGCCACCGCACCGCGCGGCAGCCGATGTCCTCGGTCAGCCAGCGGCAGAGGGCCCGGCTGGGCGCGACCACCAGCGGCGCGGCCCGCAGCACCCGCTGCTCCCAGCGGCGGGCCTCGGCGGGGTCGCGCAGCTCTTCATAGGCGCCGCGCTCGATCACGGCGGGCGCGTTGACCTCGAGCACCCAGGGCACCCCAAGGCGGTCGCTGAGCTGCAGGCCGGCGTCGCTGTACAGGCTGTGGCGCTCGACCACCAAGCGCGGCCGCCAAGGCCGGGTCGGGTGCAGGGCGTCCTCGAGCGCGGCGCGGGCGACGCTGCGGGCGGCGAACACCTCGCGGTAGCGCCGCCAGCGCAGCAGGGGGCCCGGCCAGGGCGACAGGCCCACGCAGCGGGCGGGCGTGGGCGGGCCGAAGTTGCCGCGGTGATCGGCCTGCTGCACGGCATAGAGGCGGGTATCGGCCCGGGCGCCCAAGGCCGCGGCGAGGCCGCGCACATGGGCCGAGGCGCCGGACGGGCCCTGGACGGGCACGCCGGGAGCGCCCACCAGCAGGGCGATCCGGTTGGGCGCGGGCGGAGCATGGACCGCCGCGCGCGCGCCCGCCGGGCCCATTTAGACCGCGGCCGCCGCGGCGAAGGCGCGCTCGAGGTCGCGGCGCAGGTCGGCCTCTTCTTCGATGCCCACGCTCAGGCGGATGAGGCCGTCATCGAGGCCGATCGCCGCGCGCACCTCGGCGGGGATGCTCGCGTGGGTCATGATCGCCGGCAGCTCGATCAGGCTCTCGACCCCGCCCAGGCTCTCGGCCAGGGTGAACAGGCGGGTGGCCTTCACGAAGCGGGTGGCGGCGTCGAGGTCACCCTTGAGCACGAAGCTGACCATGCCGCCGAAGCCCGGGTAGTGCACCCGCGCGACGTCTTCGCGGCCCTGGAGCCAAGCGACGATGCTGCGGGCGCTCTGCTGGTGGCGCTCCATGCGCACGTGCAGGGTCTTGAGGCCGCGCAGCACGAGGAAGCAGTCCATCGGGCCGGGGACCGCGCCGACCGCGTTCTGCAAGAAGGCGTAGCGGGCGGCCAGCGCGTCGTCGCTGGTCAAGATGACGCCGCCGATGACGTCGCTGTGGCCGTTGAGGTACTTGGTGGTGCTGTGGACCACCACGTCGGCCCCAAGCTCAAGCGGGCGCTGGAAAACGGGCGTGGCGAAGGTGTTGTCGACCACCACCAGGGCGCCCACCGCATGCGCCTTCGCTGCGATGGCGGCGATGTCGCTGGTCTTGAGCAGGGGGTTGGTCGGCGACTCGAGCCAGACCAGCGCGGTGCCCTCGGGCACCACGAGCTCGGGGTTGGTCGTGTCGACGAAGGTGAACTGGAGGCCGAAGCGGCCCCATTCCTTGGTGAAGAGGCGGTAGGTTCCGCCATAGACGTCGTCGCCGCACAGCACCTTGGCGCCGGTGGGCAGCGCGCGGATCACCGTGTCGATCGCCGCGAGGCCGCTGCTGAAGCAGAGCCCGTGCGTCGCGCCCTCGAGGGCGGCGAGGGCGGCCTGCAGCGCGCTGCGGGTCGGGTTGTGTGTGCGGCTGTACTCCCAGGGCCAAGCGCCGGGGTGTGGCTGGGCGTAGGTGCTGGTCTGGAAGATCGGCGTCATCACCGCGCCGGTCACCGGCTCAGGCGGCTGGCCGGCGTGGATGGCACGGGTGCCGACCCCCCAGGAGGGGTCGAGGTGCGCGGCGGGACCGCCGCCGCTCGGGGGCTGTGCAGACACGGGGAGCTCCAGCGGTCAGGCGCGGCGCGCGTTGGCCTTCGAGATGAAGTCGATGAGATCGATGCGGGTGATAATATCGACAGGCGCGTTCTTCTCATCGAGGACCACCGCCACCTTGAAGCGGCGGAAGAGCTCGGTGAGCACGGTCACCTCGGTGTCCTCATCGACGGTGCAGTAGGAGGCGTCGACCAGCTCGCCGACCGGCACATCGGCGGGGCCGCCCTCGAGCGCCCGCTCAAGCAGGCGCTTCTCGAAGAGCACGCCCACCAGCTTGCCCTCGCTGACCACCGGCACTTGGCTGATGCCGTGCAGCTTGAGCACGCCGACCGCCTCGGCGACCTTGGCGTCAGCGCGCACGACCACGAGCTTGCGGCCCTTGCGGTCCCCGATCATTTCGCCGACGTGGCCCAGCGAGGTCTCGGGCTCGAGGAAGCCGTTCTCGCGCATCCACGCGTCGTTGAAGATCTTGGACATGTAGCGGGTGGCGCTGTCGGGCAGGAGCACGACCGCGCGCAGGCCGGCCTTGTCGTGGCGCCGCAGGTACTTGATCGCGCCCGCCGCGGCCGCGCCGCAGGAGCCGCCGACGTAGAGGCCCTCCTCGCGCACGAGGCGGCGGGTCATCTGGAAGCACTCTTTGTCATTGACGCGCACCACGTCATCCACGTACTGGAAGTCCATGGTGCTGGGGAGGAAGTCCTCGCCGATGCCCTCAAGCACATAGGTGTGGGGCTGGGTCAGCTGACCGGTGTGGAAGAAGTCGTAGTAGAGCGAACCCACCGGGTCGACGCCCACGATCTGGATCTTCGGGTTCTGCTCTTTGAGGTAGCGCCCGATGCCCGAGATGGTACCGCCTGTGCCCATTCCCGCGATAAAGACGTCGATCTCACCGGCGAGCTGGCGCCACAGCTCGGGGCCCGTCGTGAGGTAGTGCGTCTCGGGGTTGTCTTGGTTGTGGTACTGGTTGGCGTAGAAGCTGTTGGGCGTCTCGGCCACGAGCCGCTTGGCGGTGCTGTAGTAGGACCGCGGGTCTTCGGCTTCGACGTTGGTCGGGGTGATCACGACCTGGGCGCCCCAGGCCCGCAGGGCGGCGCGCTTCTCTTCGCTCTGCTTGTCGGGCATGACGAAGATGGTCTTGTAGCCCTTGAGGGCGGCGACCATGGCCAAGCCCGCGCCGGTGTTGCCGCTGGTCGCCTCGATGATGGTGGCGCCGGGCTTCAGATCGCCGCGCTTCTCGGCCTGCTCGATGATGTGGAGCGCGATGCGGTCTTTGACCGAGCCCGCCGGGTTGTAGGCCTCGACCTTGGCGTAGAGCGTCGACTGCAGGTCTTTGGTCACGCGGTGCAGCTGCACCAGAGGCGTGTCGCCGACGACGTCGAGGATGCTCGAAAACACCCGGTGGTAGCGCGGGTCGACCGAGGGAGCCGGGGCGCCAGGGGCCGGCGGGGTCGCGTGGGGCGGGACGGGCGGGAGCTTGGTGCCAGGCACAGGTCGGACCCTCGGGCAGGGGAAAAGGGACGGGCGGCTATCCGGTCGCCCCCGGCAGGGCCAAGGTGACGCGCCGCGGCCCCGTCCGCCCAAGGGGGCGCCGTGTTATGGACCGGCCGCTCCAGGGTGGGGCCCGCACACGACCGCAAGGAGCGCCCGCCGTGGATGACTCTCGGGACCGCATCGTCCGCAAGGGCGACTACATCTATGGGTCGTTCTTTAAGCCTGAGGTCGTCGACGGCTACATCAACGGGGTGAACCCGGGCGACCGGGCCGATGTGCTCGGGCGCTTCCCCTTCTCTGAGACCAGCGCCGACGAGGCGGTCGAGCAGGCCCGGGCCGGGGCGCGCAGCTGGCGCCGGGTCAGCCTGCCCGAGCGGGCGGCCGCGGTCCGGCGTTTTCGCGACAACCTCGCCCGCTTCCAAGAGCGGCTGGCCCGCCTGATCACCCGCGAGGTCGGCAAGCCCCTGTGGGAGTCGCGCCAAGAGGTCCAGGCCGCGGTCCGGGCCCTCGACCAGTACCTCGACGAGGGGCTGGCCCTGCTCGCCCCCCGCATCATCGAGGACATCGGCGCCCGCAGCGACTTCCTCCCCCGTGGCGTGGTCTGCATCCTCTCCTCCTACAACTTCCCCCTGCTCCTTCCGGCGACCAACGCGGCGGCGGCCATCCTCGCCGGCAACGCGGTGGTGACCAAGGCGAGCAAGTTCACCCCGGGCGTCGGCCAGGCCGTCGCCGAGATGTGGGACCGCTGCAAGCTCCCCCGCGGCGTCTACAACATGGTGCAGGGCCCCGGCGCGGTGGTCGGGCAGCGCATGGCGCTCAACCCCAACGTCGACTGCCTGCTGTTCACCGGCAGCTACGAGACCGCGGCCACCCTGCGCCAGCTCTTGGCCGACCGGCCGAACATGCCGATGGTGGCCCAGACCGGCGGCAAGGGCACCGCCATCGTGCTCGACGACGCCCAGGTTGAGCAGGCGGTCTACGAGGTGATGGTCGGCGCCTTCCTCACCGCGGGCCAGCGGCACAACTCGACGGGCCGGGTCATCGTCACGGAGGGCATTTACGAGCGCTTTATCAACGAGCTGGTCGACCACACGAGCCGGGTCGAGATCGGCTACGGCTTCCGCAACGACGTGTTCATGGGCCCGGTGGTGAGCGAGAACCTGCGCAGCCGCTACAAACGTTTCGCGCGGCAGCTGGCCAGCAAGGGCCACCAGGCGCTGCTTGAGGCCGGCCCCTACGAGGGCCAGACCCGCGGCTTTTACGCAAAACCGGCGATCTACCGCGTGCATTGGGACAATGGGCACGCCTTCCTCAACGACGAGCCGCCCGGCCCCATGTTGTTGGTCTACAAGGTGCCGAGCTGGCAAGAGGCCGCCGCCCTGCACAACCAGACCAGCTACCGCCTCGCGACCAGCGTTTTTGGCGCGCTGGACAGCCCGGTGATGGGCGAGATGCGCGACCGCCTGCGCACCGGGGCGCTCAACATCAACCGCGGCACCATCGGGGCGAGCCTGCGCCTGCCGAGCATCGGCCTCGGGCGCAGCAGCAACGGCATGCCCGCCGGCTTGCAGCTGCTCAGCGTGCTGACCAGCCCGCGCGCCCAGCTGGTCGAGACGCGGGCTTTTGAGGGCAACCCGGTGCTGCCGGGCACGAACTGGCATGCGCCGGCCCAGGTCGAGCCCGAGGTGAACGTCGAAGAGGTCGAGGACGACGACATCATCCTCGAGTAGGGGCCTCGAGTAGGGGCCTCGAGTAGTGGGCCTCGCGGCGTCGGCTCCGGGCAGTGGGCTTCGATGGGATAGGTTGGGGAGCGGAGGAGCGACCCAACACATAGACCAAACCCAGTCGTCCAACCCAAGCCCTGTGCGCTGGCGGCGCGCGCGAAACGCGCCGCCCGATCACCTAGCGCCGCTTGTTGGCCTTGCCTGCCTTCATCGGCTTGTTCGGCGTGCGCGCATCGGCCGGACGCGGCCGCGAGGCCTTCGGCGGACGGCCCAGGCCCACGGTGCTCTCGGCGGGCGGCGGGCCCTCCTCCCCCTCTTCGGTGCGGGGGCCACCGGCGCGGGCGATGAGCCGCCGGTCGGCGCCCAGCGCGTCGAGGGCCGCGACCAGGTCGCCGTGCAAGGGCGCGCGCAGCTCGTTGGCCTTCTCGACGTGGACGAAGGGCCGGACCAAGCCCGCCTTCTCGGAGAAGAAGCGGGCGGTGGGCGCGTGGCGACCGGCGACGGGGTGGCCGAGCCGCGCGAGGCTGGCCAGGGCGGGGATGAGGCGGCCGTCGAGCAGCTCCAAGCGGAGCAGCGCGTGGCCGGCGACCAGCCCGAGGCGGCGCCAGCGGGCCCCCTCGGTGTGGCCGGCCTCGCCCGGATCACCGATGACCAGCACCACCGCTCGCTGGGCCCGGCCGAGCGCGCCCGAGATGCCCTCGCCGGGGCCATCATCCGTCCAGGGGCCGGTGAGGTTGCCGCCCTGCACGCTGATCCGGCGGAGGGGGACGCCCCGCTCCAACAAGACCACCGCCTCGACCTCGGGCGTCTGGGGGAAAAGATCGATGGCCTGCACCTGCTGGACGCGCAGGCCGTGGGCGGCGAGGCAGTCGAGGTCGCGGGCCAGGGTCTCGGGGCCGCAGCTCACGTAGACCACCCGGTGCGCGACGCGGGCGATGCGGGCGAGGGCCGCCGGGTCGCTGCCCTTGCGGGCCGGGTTGAGCACCACGCAGTCAAAGGGCCCGAGCTTGCTCAGGTCTTGGTCTTCGACCTTGCCTTCGATGACCTTGACGTTGGCCGGCGCCACCGCCCGGGCCGAGGCGCAAGCCGTCGGCACCTCTTCGATCATCACGACCTCGTCGCGGCCCGGCGCCAACATCAGCGCATAGGCGCCCACGCCGGCGTAGAGGTCGAGCACCCGCTTGGCGTCGCCGACCAGGGCCTTGACCGTGGCGTGCAGGTCGGCGGCGGTGCGCGGGTCGACCTGGAAGAAGGCGCCGGGGTGCAGCTTGAGGCGGGTGTCGCCGATCTGCTCGTCGAGGCTGGTCTCGCCGGCGATGAGGCGGGGGCGGCTGCCCATCACCTTCTTGTGGTCGGGGTCGGCGCGGCTGACCGCCACCGACTTGAGCCCGGGTACGGCCTTGCGCAACGCGTTGCCAAAACCGCCAGGCAGCTGGGCCTCGTCGGCGGCGATGACCGCCTGCAGCTCACCTTTGGCGGCGGTGACCCGCAGGTCGAGGCTGTGCAGGCCGCGCAGGCCCGCGAGCGCGCCCAGCAGCGGCGGCAGGGCCGCGCGCAGGCCCTCAGCCAGCACCGGGCAGTCGGGCGTGTCGAGCACCGTGTGGCCGCTGCGGTCGTAGAGGCCGATGCGCACGCCATCTTTGCGCACATCGAGCGGCAGCTTCAGCCGGTGGCGGTAGGCCTCGGTGTGCCGCGCCGGCGCGACCGCCGGGGCAGGCGGCAGGTGCGGGTAGCGGGCGAAGGCGGCAGAGAGGCGGGCCTGCTTGTGCGCGAGCTGCTCAGAGTAGGGCAGCGGCAGCAGCGGGCAGCCGGGGCAAGCGGGGTGGTGACGGCAGTCCATCGGCGGCGGCTAACCGGGGCCAACGCGCCGGTCGCCGGGCGGGGGCGGTGTTCCCGCGCGCGTCACGCAGGGCGGGGCGGGCTGCCGGGCAGGCGCCAAGGGTCCTCGAGCACGCCGCGCACGACCTTGGCCAAAACACCACCCTGGGCGCCATCCATGTAGCGGTGGTCGATGGTCGCGCAGAGCGTGAGCAGCGGGCGGGCGACCACCTGCCCGTCGACGACGTGGGGCGCCTGCTTCACCGCGCCCATCAGCACATAGACCGGCGCGTGGGCGAAGGGTGTGGGCGGGGCGAAGCCCTCATCCAGCCCAAAAACGCCGACATTGGTGATGACGCAGGCGCCGAAGGGGAAGGCCTCGAGGCCCAGCGCCGGCACGCTGATCCCCAGCACGCCGGTCAGGTAGCCGCTGACCGCAACCACCGGGCGGATGAGCCAAGTCGGCATCCACGACAGCGGCCCCATCGACTTGTTGAAGGCCTCGTCTTTGCCCGCCGCGAGGCGCTCAGCCCGCCCGCGCAGCTCGCGCGCGACGTCCACCACGCTCTTCTTGTCGAAGTCCTCAATCTTGGCCTTGGCGAGGTTCTGGCCCTCTTCGAGCGCGATCAAGAAGCTGAGCGCGACGCCCTGGTGGCGTTGGTAGGTGCCCAAGCGGATCACTCCGTTGAGGCCGGGGGCCTGGGCGAAGGCCTCGGCCACCGCCTTGCCCACGAGGTGGGTCAGCGTGACCTTCTCGCCGCTCTGTGCGCGCACCGCGTCAATCCAGCGCAGGGCCTCGCTCACGTCGATCGTGAGCTTGCCGTAGATGTTGCCCTCGCGCGGCGGCGCCCAAGTCGCGATGGCCAGCTTGCGGCGGAGCCCGTTGGGCGTGGGGACGAGCGCGGACATGGGGACCTCCAGGGGGAGGAGGCTACACGTCGGCGGGGCGGAGGGGGGAGCCCCCCCTCCACGCCCGCCACAGCAGCCCCGTGTGCACGCTCACCGTCCGCGGGTGCGTGCGCAGCGGCCAGTCGTGGACCTCGACCGTCCAGGTAAAACCGCGGGCGGACAGCGCCGCCTCGACCCCGGCCTGGTCGAGCTGGGCGCTGATGGGGGTGATGTGGTCTTCGTAGGCCAGGGGCGAGGCGAGCAGCAGCTGGCCGTCGTTGGCGAGCTGGGCGGCCATCACGTCGATCAGGCCCAGCGGGTCGCGGCAGGAGTCGAGGAGGTTCAGCGCGACCACCGCAGCGAACTGGCCCGGCGCGAAGGGCGGGGCCAGCGCGTCGGCGAGGATGCGCTGCTGGGCGGGGTTGCGGCTGAGCAGCACCCAGTCGAGGTCGACGGCGGTCAGCTCGGCCCGGCCGTGGGCGCCGAGGCCCGCGCCCAGCTCGAGGATGGGGCCCGGGAGCGCGGAGATGGCCTGCTGCACTGCGTCTTGGAGGGGGCCGACGCGGCTGTGGTGGTAGGTCCACAGGCGGCGCAGCGAGCGCTGGAGCGGGTTGGGGCCGCCGCGCACGAGGCGCTCGAGCAGGGGGCCGGGCAGGTCGTGGCGGCAGAGGACGGCGAGGCGCTCTTCGGCCAGCCACGCGTCGGGATCGCTGACCAGCAGGCTGATCCCGTCGACGACGGGGAAGGAGGCGCCGCAGGCCCCGCAGCCGAGGCCCACGGGTTCGGGGCCGAGCACGCCGACCGCGCCGCAGGTGGGGCAGCGGTCGGGCGGCGGCGGGGCGCCCGGGCTCAGCCGCCGACCATGAGGTTGGTGCTGCCCTGGATGAGCGTGCCCTTGCCGCCGCAGTGCGCGGTGTTGTCGCCGAGGCGGGCGGCGGGGATGTCGTTGAAGAAGACCGTGCCGCTGCCGCTGGCGACCTTCCACTGGTTGGGGCCGCAGCAGGCCATGTGCACGCCGGGGTCGCCGATGCGCAGCGCCGGCATGTTGTTCACCATGATGTTCGGCGAGCCGTTGACCCCCGGCCCTTGGACCGGGTGCGGACAGGCGGGGCAGCCGTGGGCATCTGCCGGGTTGAAGGCCTTGTCTCCGACGCGGGACTGCGGGGGCATGGTGGGCTCCGGGGCGGGCGCGGACAGGCCCGCAGGTGGAGGATAAGCCGCGGGGCTGCCCCGGCACAAGCCTGAAGGCGCCGTCGACTGGAGCCCCCATGTCCGCCCCCGCGCCGGTCCTCGGCGAGCTGCTGCCCGCGCTGCGCACCGCCATCCCCGGCCCCCGGTCTGAGGCCTGGGTCGACCGCCTCGCCGCCCGCGAGTGCCCGGCCATCACCGCCCGCCGCGCCCGCCGGGCCGCCGCGTTGGGCGCCGCCAAAGATGACCCCATCGTGTGGGCCGAGGCGCACGGTGCCAACGTGATTGACGTCGACGGCAATGTTTTTGTCGACATGACCGCCGGGTTCGGGGTCGCCGGCGTGGGCCATGGCCACCCCGCCGTGGTCGCCGCCATGCAGCAGCAGGCCGGCCGCTTGTTGCACGCGATGGGCGACGCCTTCCCCGACCCTCGCCGCATCGAGCTGATGGAGGCGCTCTGCGCCCGCACCGGTTTTGACCGGGTCATCTTCGGCAGCAGCGGCAGCGACGCCGTCGAAGCGGCGCTCAAGACGGCCCGGGTGGCGACCGGCCGCGACGGGCTGCTCAGCTTCACCGGCGCCTACCACGGCCTCAGCTATGGGGCGCTGGCCGCTGACGGCTACAAAGAGGCGGATTTTCGCCGGCCCTTCGCCGGCCAGCTCGGGGCCCACGCCCAACGGGCGCTCTTTGGCGCGCCGGTGGACGAGCTTCGGCCCCTGCTCGCCCAGGTCGGCGCGGTGCTGGTCGAGCCCATCCAGGGCCGCGGCGGGGTGCGGGTGCCCCCGGCGGGCTGGCTGGGCGCGCTCATCGACGCCGCGCACGAGGCCGGCGCGGTCGTCATCTTCGACGAGATCTACACGGGCATGGGCCGCACGGGCGCCTGGCTGCGCGCCCGCCAGCTCGACCTGGCGCCCGATCTCGTGTGCTTGGGCAAGGGCTTGGCCGGCGGCTACCCGATCTCGGCCTGCCTCGGCACCGCCGCGGTGATGGACGCCTGGGGTGCCAGCAAGGGCGAGGCGCTGCACACCCAGACCTTCCTGGGCAACCCGGTGGGCGCGGCGATGGCGCTGGCCTGCTTGGGCGTGCTCGACGGGGTGCTGCCCACTGTCGAGGCCAAGGGCGCGCGGCTGCGCAGGTCGCTCGAGCGCGCTGGCTATGGCGTGCAGGGCGCCGGTCTGCTCTTGGGCGTGCGCCTCGACGACACCCTGCGGGCCAGCCGGGCGCTGATGGAGCGCGGCTTCCTCGTGCTGCCCGCCGGCGAGCTGGCAGAGGTGCTGGCCCTGACCCCGCCGCTGACCGTGCGCGAGGCCCAGCTCGACGCCTTTGTCGAGGCCCTGGTCGCGGTGGCCCCGCCGGGCACGCGCGCATGAGCCGCGAGGTTCAGGCCGAGATTGACGCCCTGGAAGCCGATCTCGCCGAGTTCATCCGCACGGCCCCACCAGTGCGCGGGCCCGGCCGCGGCGCGGACTTCTGGGCCCTCGCGCGCCGCCTGCACGCCCGTCACCTCGCCCACAATGAGGACTGGCGGGCCATGTTCGGCGAGCTGCCCCCAGCAACCCGGTGGGAGGAGCTCCCTGCCGCCCCGGTCACCCTCTTTCGTGACCTGCCGCTGACCACCTTTGACCCGGCCGAGGCGGCGGTCACCTTTCGCACCAGCGGCACCACCGGGCCCCGGGGGGTCGTGCGCCTGCGCGACACCCACCTCTACGATCTGGGGGCGCGACGCCAGGCCACGGCGGTCGCTGGGCCGATCCCCCGGGTGGGCAGCAGCCTCGTGCCCCACGACCCCGACAGCTCGCTCGGCCACATGTGCCTGGACCTCGCGCCGGGCCTGCGCCCGCGTTTTACGCTGGCGGGTGGCGTCGACATTGACGGTCTGCGCGCCGATCTCGATGAGTACTGCGCCGGCGACGCGCCGGTCTTCTTGCCCGGCACGGCCTTCGCCTTCGCCGCCCTGATCGGCGCCCTGCCCGCCGATGCGCCCCCTTTCGCTCTGCCGGCGGGCTCGGTGCTGATGTTGACCGGGGGCTTTAAGGGCCGAGTGGTGCAGCTCAGCGCCGAGGCGCTGCGCGACCGCCTCGACGCGCTCTTCCCGACCTGCCGGCGGGTCGAAGAGTACGGCATGACCGAGCTGAGCAGCCAGCTCTGGGCGCCGGCCCTGCGCGCGCCCTTCTTGCCCCCGCCCTGGCTCGGGGTGGTCGCGGTCGACCCCTGGACCGGCGCGCCCGCCGCCGAGGGCCTGCTGCGCTTCATCGACCTGGCCAGCCTGCACACCGCGCCCTTCATCGAGACGCGGGATCTGGGGCGGGTCCTCGCCGATGGGCGGGTCGAGCTGCGGGGGCGGCTGCCGGGTGAGCACCCCCGGGGCTGCTCGCTGAGCGTCGAGGACGCCTTGGGGAGGATGGCCGCTGCATCACTCTTCTCGGCGGAGGAGCGCGCGGTCGACGCACCTGCCCACCCGGCGGCTGCGGCGCCGGCTGAAGATGAAACACCGGTGTTTCAGAAGGATGAGGCGGTGCTGCCGCCGCCCTTCACCATCCTGCCCGCGCGGGCGGCGGGCCTCGGGCCCGAGGCCGCCGAGCGCGCCTTCTTGCACGATCCGTGGACGGGCGACCGCGCGTCCCCCGAGGAGCTGCGGGCCCAGGCCCGCTGGCGCTTGTTCTCGGGGCGCGCGGGTGTGCACCCCGCGCAGCGCCCCCCGCCTCCGCCGCTCGAGGGCGCCGACGCGGAGCGTGCCGCGGCGGTCTTGCGGGGCCTCGCGCGCCTGCGGGGCCGCGAGGCCGAGTCGCTGGGCCAGGGCCTGAGCGCGGCGGGCGCGGCGGCGGCCCTGGGCACGGCGATCAGCACGATCAGCGCCGAGGGCCTCGCCGCCGAGCTGGCCACCCCCGGCCGACGCCCGGCGCGCGTCGTGATCGTCGTCGCCTACGGTGTGTTCACCTCGCCGATCGAGTGGTGCGCGCTGCTCTTGGCGGCGGGCTGCGTGGTGCACCTCAAGGCCCCCGCGCGTGACCCGGCCCTCTGCCTCGCGCTGGCCGAAGACATGCGCGCCGAGGGCCTTCCCTGCACCGCCAGCCCCGATCGCCGGCTGCCCGCCTGCGACAAGGTGCTCGCTTTTGGGGGCGACGCCGGGGTGGCGGCGGTGGCGGCGGGCAGCGCGGCCCCGGTGGTGCAGCACGGCCACCGCATGTCGGTGCTGCTGACCGAGGGCGACCCGGTGCTGGCCCACGCCTGGGCCTGGGACGCCGCTTGGTACGACACCCGCGGCTGTCTCGCGCCCACGGCGCTGTTTTGCCTCGGCGACCCCGGCCCGCTGATCGAGGCCCTGCACGAGGCGATGGGCCAGGCGGCGATGGCCATGCCCCGCGGCGTCTGCGACCCGGGCCTCGGGCCGGAGTGGCGGCGCCGGGTCGGCCTCGCCCGCCGGCTCGGCCGGGCCCTGGTCGGCGAGGAGCACGCTGTGCTGCAGCTGCCCGCGGCGCACTTCTTGCCCTTGGCCCTGCCCCGGATGATCGTGGTGCACACCATTGAGGACGGTCACGCCCTGCACCGCCTGCTGCGGCCCTGGGCGGCCCACCTCTCGACCTTGGGCACCGAGGACTGGCTGCGACACTGGCGCGACGCCCCCCAGTGGTGGCCGGTCTACGCGGCTTTTCCGCGGCTGGCCCAGCCGGGCGCCCTGCAGCGCCCGCCCTTCCCGCGGCGGCATGATGGGCTGCCCATGCTCGGCAGCTTGTTGGACGCGGGCGATGTGCCTCAAACACCGTTGAAACAGTAGAAGTTTCGCGCCAGGCTGCGCGGGTGCGCGGGGGGACTGCGGGCCGCCGCAGCTCAGCGGTCATGATCTGGGTCAGCTCTGTGCTGTTCGCGGCGCGGACCGCCCTTGCCGCGCAGCGCTGCGTGGCGCGCTCGAGTTGACCGCGCCCGGCCGACCGGCGCGCGCGGCGCAGCCGCGGTCGCGCAGCGACCGAGCCCGCGCGCCCGCGGACCTTGGCCGCGGGCGGGGCCGCGGGCGAGCGCAGAGGGGGGCCGCCGGCGCCCGACCGCCCTTCAGCCGGCGGCGCCCAGGCGGGCGACGATCGCGTCCCAGACCACGGCGACGCGGGGCTCGTGGCGAAGGCTCCGGTGGGTCACCAGGGTCAGCGTGTCGGTCGGCCAGGCCTCGGCGGCCGGCGCCGCCGCCTCGGACCACTCGAGCGGAACGAGGCCGTAGGGCTCCAAGAAGGGGAAGGGCGCGATGACCGCCGCGGTGCCCAGCGTGGAGAAGTGGAGCTGCGCGGCGAAGTCGCTCGTGCGCAGCACCGGCGGGCTGCCGTGGCGCTCGAGCCAGCGGCTGACGTGCTTGTGGGGGAACTCTGCGGTCCAGCCGATCCAGGGCAGGGCCGCCCAGTCGTCGACCACCCCCACCCGTCGGGCCAAGGCGGGCGCCGCGCCGGCCACCCAACGGATCGCGCCGAGGCGCCGGGCCACCAGCTCGCCCGAGTCGGGGCGGGTGTTGCGAATGGCGATGTCGGCCTCGCGCCGCTCGAGGTCGACCACCCGGGGCGAGGTGTCGAGCTCAAAACGCAGCAGGGGGTGCGCTCGCATGAGATCAGCGAGCAGCGGGGCCAAGAGGGCCTCGGCCAAGCCGGGCACCGCCGAGATTCGCACCGTGCCCTCGGCGGCCGCGTGCGCCGCGCCGGCCATCGACAACATGTGCAGCACGCCGCGCTCGGCCTCTTCGGCCGGGCCCCGCAGGCCCCGCCCGGCGGCTGTCGGCACGAGCCCGGTGCGCGTGCGCTCGAAGAGCAGCAGCCCGAGCTGGCGCTCGAGGGCCACCAGCCGCCGGCTCGCGGTGGAGGTGTCGAGCCCGAGCTCACGCGCGGCGGCGGTCAGGCTGCCCGTGCGAAGGCAGGCGAGGAGGAGGGGGATGTCGTCCCAAGAGCTGCGCATACGCCAGCCTACGCCCTGCTCGATTGTGTGAATGCAAGGCTCGCTTGCCGGATCGCGATGCCACGGCCCCGCCCCGATCCGGTACCGTGCGCGCCCGCACGCCGTGGAGGATGGCCCGTTGACCACCGCGCACGTCATCCTCGGCGGAGGAGGGCTGGCATCCCTCCTCGCCGAACGCCTGCTCTCGGATGGGGAGCGTCCGCGCCTGTGGGCCCGCGAGCACGCTTCCCTACCCCCGGGGGTCGAGGCGCTCCCCACTGGCCCAGGCGGCGCTCTCACCCCCTGCTTCGCCGCTGGCGCGGCCCTCTACCTGCTCCCCGGGGCGCCCGAGCTGCCCAGCGTCGCCGCCTGCCAAGGCCCGGCCCGCGTGGTCTTGGTGCACGCAGAGGCCGCGCCGGCCTGGGTGACCTTGGCGAATGATCCGCCGCAGTTCATCGCGTCGGTCGCGCCGCTGTTTGGTCCGGGTGCGCGGGAGGGGGCCTTCGGCGAGGCCTTCTGGACGCCCACGCTCGCTGGTGAAGAGCCCGAACTGGACGGTGATCCCGACGTTGCGGTGCACTTCGCCTACACCGAAGACGTGGTCGACGGGCTCGCGCGCATGGGGCGGGCGCCGCTGACCGCCGCCGGCCACTGGCGGTTGCCGACCACGGCCCCGCTCTCGCCGCGCGCGCTCGCCCGCCAGCTCGCCGCGCCCCTCGGCCTCCCCGGCGGGATCCGGGCCGCGGGGGGGCGCTGGTCCCAGCTGCTCGGACGGCGCCCGGCCGCGGCGGCGGCGGTCACGCCGACGGATGGCGGCGAACCGTTCCGCGCGACCTTTGGGGGCCGGGCCACGCCGCTCCCCGCCGCCGCCCGGCGCACCGCCGCCTGGGCCCACGCCACCTTCTCCGGCGCCCAGGCCTGAGGCGAAGCCCCCCGGGTCGACCCAGGCTTGCACCCCACGGGCCGCGCTCAGGGGGCCGTGGCGGGCTTGGGCTGCAAGGTCCATGACTCGACCCACAGGGTGCCCCCCTGCTCGACCCCCACCGCGACCAGGTCATCGGGCACCGCGCCGCAGCCGTCGGGCGCGGGCGTGGGCAGCGGGGGCGCGCCGGCCGCGGCCTCGGCGTGCAGGCTGCCTTTGGACCACTTCAGCGCCGAGCAGCGGTTGCAGCAGGGCCGGTCGGGCGGGCACATCATGCGGGTGCAGGCGACCAAGGCCGACAGCGTCACGGTTTGTCGGGGGAGGGCCGGATCGAGCGCGGGTGGGGCCACCGCTTCGGGGCCCGGCACCGGCGACCCAGGGGGAGGAGCGTCTGGCAACCCCTCAGGCGCCGGCGCGGCCACGGGCACGGCCGGCGGCGCGCCAGGGCTCGGGTCGGCCACCATCCCGCCTTCGAGGGGGGCCGGGCTGCGGCCGCAGGCGAGCAGGCCCAGCAAGAGCAGCGCGAGGGGGGCCCGCGGGCGGCGCTCTGCGCGCGTGGAGGTCGCGAAAATGGCGTGCATCAGGATTACCTCAGCGATAGAGCCTCAGCCGCCGGTGTAGAAGGGCGTCTCGGCCAAGGCGGGGCAGGCGGTGGCGGTGATCGTGCCCGCGCCGCTGCCCCGGGCCAAGGAGCTGCCGGTCTCGAGCGGGTAGCTGCCGGTGAAGCTGTCGAGCTCAAGGTCCATCGTCACCGCCGCCCCAGACACCTCGAGGCGGGTGATCTCGCCCGCGTCGGCGTAGGCGGTGTACCAGGGCGCCTCGACCGCGTCGGCGGCGTCGCTGTCTTGCCAGAAGTAGCCGTCCTGGCCGCTGATCGTCATGCGCACGAAAGAGCCGGGGCCGGATGGGCAGGCCGCGCTGATCACCACGCCGCGGGCCGCCGAGACCGGGAGCGGGCTGCTGGCCGAGATCTCAGCCGGGGGCTCGTCGATCTTGAGCACGAGGTTGCAGGTGTCGGCGGTGAACAGCGGGCTCGGGTCGATCGGGCCCTCGACCGCGCCGAGGTGGTCGGCGACGAGGCCGCAGTCGGCGTCGGGGGTCGAGCTCATGTAGACCAGCAGCACCTCGCGGCCCGACACGGTGCCCGCGAAAGAGAAGGCGGACCAGGCCTCGATCTCGGCCTCGATGCGGCCATCGGTGGTGTCGAGGCCGCCGTCATAGGCCCCGGCGGGCAGCCCGTCTGCGTCTGCATCGGCGTCTGCGTCTGCGTCTGCGTCGGCATCTGCGTCTGCATCGGCGTCGCTGTCGGCATCTGCGTCCGCGTCGCTGTCGGCGTCCGCGTCGGCCTCGCCCCCGTCATCGCTGGCTGAGGCGGGGTTGCACTCTTTGTTGGCCTCGTCGACGACGTAGCCATCGGGGCAGGGGGCGCCGCAGCCGGCGGCGAGGAGCAAGGCGAGCAGCGGGCGGAGGGACATCGGGGCTCCCGGGCGGTGGGGCCGCGCTTATCCCTCGCGCCCATCGGGTGAGCGCCGGTGGGGCGGGCCCCAAAACGACCGCAGCCCCGAGCCGGACGGTGCCGGTCGGGGCGCGCGGGGCCGGGAGCGTCAGCGCCCCCTGCCTGGGCTCACTGGGTGCAGAAGCCCGAGTCGCAGTCGCCGGCGTTGGACCAGCCGGTGAAGCTGTGCTCCCACACGTCGGTGCTGTAGAGGTAGACCACCAGGGCCTCGACGTCGCCGGTGATCGCGCCGGTGTCGTCGGTGCTGCCCGAGAACAGGATGGTCGCCTGGCCCGGGTAGGTGAAGTACATCGTGAAGTTGTTGCCCTCGCCGGTGATCGGCGCCGACACGATGCCAGCGACGCCCGCCTCGCAGTAGTCGGTGGTGGTGCCCGAGCTGCCGGTCTGCTGGTTGTGGAAGCAGAGCTGGGTCACGATCTGGCTGCCCGGCGCGCGGGCGTTGCTCGAGGTGTCGATGCTGCCGGCGACGTCGAAGAGGCCAGCGATCTGGGGCGGGTTGTCGCCGTAGTTGACCACGAAGCCCGAGCCGTCGACGCTGCCCTCGACCGCGGGGTTGTCGACCGCCTCGTCGGCCTCGGACGAGCCGGTGTTGGTGCCGTTCTCGATCTCGCCGGCGGTGCTCTCGTCAGGGGCGACCGGCTCGGTGTTGCCGCCGCAGTACTGGTCGAAGACGTCGCTGGTGGCGTCCCAGCAGTCGTTCATCTGGCCGCACTCGACGTTGAGCAGACAGTCGATCTGGCAGTCGGCGTAGCCGTACTTGTTGCTCTCTTCCTGCACGCAGTTGGCGGCGCAGTCGGCCGCGGCGTTGCCGGTGCTGCCCGCGTCGCCGAAGAGGCCGCCGGGGGACGGCGGGGTCGCGCCGCACTCTTCGACCTTGCTGCACACGTCGGTGCACTCGGCGGCCTTCTCTGCGGCCTCGGGATCACAGCCAGCGAGGCCGAAACCGAGCGCGGCCACCACACCAACAGCACCATAACGAGCAGACAGGATGCTAAACTTCTGGGTCATTGTCGCCTCCTCCAGGCGGGCTCAGGCTAACCGACCCAGACAGGGGTTGTCTGGGCCAAGGGCGCGCAATCGAAGCGGGGTGACGCAGGGCAGGGCGCGCAAGCCGCGTACGGGGCCTCTGGCGCGGGCCCCGCCGCCCACCGCCGCGCGGCCCCCCGCGCGCCGCCGCTACGCACGCGGGCCGCCGACATTCGAACGCGGCACTTCCCCTCGCGCCCCCTCCTTCGTCCCCGGACCGTCGGGGCTGAAGCCCGAAGGCCCCCATGTCGACCCCTCCCGCCTCGGCATCCCGACCTTTTGATGCCGCGGTGGTGGGCGCGGGCCCCAACGGCCTCGCCGCGGCCCTGCGCCTGCAAGAGTCCGGTCTGCGGGTCGTGCTCTATGAGCGCGCCCCCGAGCCCGGCGGCGGGCTGCGCACCGAAGCGCTGACCTTGCCCGGGTTTTGGCACGACACCTGCTCGGCGATCCACCCGATGGCGCTGAGCGCGCCCTGCATCCAGCGGCTTCCGCTGGCCGATCACGGGCTGCGCTGGGTGCACCCGCTGGCGCCCTTCGCCCACCCCTTCGCCGACCGGCCGGCGCTGACCCTCGAGCGCAGCGTCGATGAGACCGCCGATCAGCTCGAGGTCGACGCCGCGCGCTACCGCAGCTTCGTCCGCCCCTTTGTCGAGCGCTGGGCCGAGCTGGTGGCCGACACGATGGGGCCCCCAGGCCTGCCCGCCGCACCGCTGCTGCTCGCCCACTTTGGCGTTCAGGCGCTGATCCCCGCGCGTTTGCTCGCCAAGCTGTGGTTCCGCGGCCGGGCCGCCCGCGCCCTCTTCGCCGGGGTCGCCGGCCACAGCGTGCTCCCGCTCGACCGCAGCCCGTCGGCGGCCATCGGCATGATGTTGCAATTCGCTGCGCACGCCGTGGGCTGGCCCTTTCCGGCGGGGGGCGCCGCTGGCCTGGCCAAGGCGATGGCGGCGCTCTTTGTGGCCCGCGGGGGCACCCTGCGCTGCAACGTCGACCTTGACGCGCTGTACGCGGTTGAGACCGATGGGCCCGTGCTCTTCGACACCGGGCCGCGGGCGCTGAGCCGCATCGCGGGGCCGGCCCTCCCCGCGGGGACGCGGGCCCGCCTCGAACGTTTCCGCTACGGTCCGGGCCTGTTCAAGGTCGACTGGGCCCTGTCGGGCCCGATCCCCTGGGCCGATCCGCGGGTGGCGCGGGCGGCGACCGTGCACATCGGCGAGGGCCTCGACGAGATCGCCGAGAGCGAGGCCGCGCCTTGGCGGGGCGAGGTCAGCGCGCGCCCCTACCTGATCATTGTGCAGTGCAGCATTTTCGACGACAGCCGCGCGCCCGCCGGCCAGCACACCGCCTGGGGCTACCTGCACACGCCGCCCCACGATCCCCGCGACCACACCGCGCTGATCGAGGCCCGCATCGAGCGCTTGGCCCCGGGTTTTCGTGACCGCATCTTGGCGCGCCATCGCCTCAGCCCGGCTGGGCTCGAGGCGCGCAACCCCAATTGTGTGGGCGGCGATGTCAACGGCGGCGCGGCCGACCTCGACCAGCTATTCACCCGGCCGCTGGTGGCCCTGCCCTACCAGACCCCAAACCCGCGGATCTACCTCTGCTCTGCGAGCACACCCCCCGGTGGCGGCGTGCACGGCATGGGCGGTGACAATGCGGCGCGGCTGGCCCTGCGGCGCATGGGCGTGCAGCCCCGCCTCGCCGGCCCGGTCGGCTGATCGGGCCCGTCGGGGGTCCGGCTGGGCGCCCCGCGGGCGCAGGCGCCCACGGCCGCGTGCCTGCGGGGTCGCGGCAAGGCCGCTCCGTCGCCCTGCGGGCGACCCGCTGCGCGGCCCTCCGGCCCGCTGGCGCGCGCGAGGCGGTGATTGACCACACAACACATTGAAACAACGTCGTAACAGATGCAGGCGCCCAGGAGCGCTGCGCCCGCGCGCCGCTGGGCTAAGCCTGCGCCATGACCTTCGGCCACGACGATCCCAGCATCCCACCGGCGGCGCGCGCCGCCCATGAGCGCGCCGTCGCCGCCCAGCAGGGCTCCTATGTCGACCCTGCCACGGGCTATCATGTGCTCACCGCCGCCTTTTTGGCCGAGCGGGGGCGCTGCTGTGGCTGCACCTGCCGCCACTGCCCCTACCCGGCGGCTGAGCAGCGGGCGGCGCGCCGCAAGGTGGTGCGCGCGGGCTGAGGCCCGGGGTCGCCGCGCTCAGGCCGCCAGCGCGTAGCGGGCCAGCCGGCAGGCGAGGTCGACCATCGAGTCGGCCATCATCTTCTCCATGATGTTGCTGCGGTGGACCTCGATGGTCCGCGGGCTGATCCCCAGCGCGAGGCCCGCATCACGGTTGGTGAAGCCCTTCATCAGCTGCTCGAGCACCTCGCGCTCCCGCGCGGTCAGGGTCGAGAGCCGGCGGTTGAGGTCATCGCGCTCGCGGCGGGCCCACCAGGTGGCCGCGTCGCCCTTGACCGCGCGCTCGACCACATCGAGCAGGTGACCGGGGTGCGCCGGCTTGGGCAAGAAGTCCTTGGCGCCCTCGCGCATGGCCTGCACGGCCACCCGCACGTCGGCCTGCGAGGTGAGGACGACGATGGGGACCTCAATCTCCTTGCCGGCGTGGCGGCGGATCAGCTCCAGGCCCGAGACCCCGGGCAGCTGGCAGTCCAGCAGCACGCAGCCGTGCGCGTCGCGGGCCATGGCGGTCAGCAGCTCTTCGCCCGTCGCGCAGGCCACCACGGTGTAGCCCGCGGCCTCGAGCAGCCAGCCGAGCGAGGTGCGCACGGTGGGGTCGTCATCCACCAGGAAGACGGTCGGCTCTGGCATGGTGGTCATTGAGGCCTCTGCGAAGGTGAGCGGTGGGTGCGCAGGGGGGCGCGGGAGGCGCTCCGGACAACCGCGCCCTCTCCTCCCGCAGCTTATCCATCACCTCCGTGGCTTTGCGCACCAACAGGCCCTTCTCACGCTCCTCTAATCCGCGCTCTCATGCGCTTGCGCCACGCCGAGGGCCGCCGCCATCAGGCCCGGGTCGTCGGTGATCACCCCGTGCACGCCCCAGGCGCACAGGGCCCGGGCCCGGGCGGGCGCGTTCACCGTCCAGGCGAGCACCCCGTAGCCAGCCCGGCGCCACCGACGCACCAAGGCAGCGTCCAGTAGGGCATCTTCGGCGATGAGCAGGTCAGGCCGGGCCAGGCCGACCAGCGCGAGGTGCCGCAAGGCGAGGCGCTCGTGCAGGGGCAGCCCGGCGCCGGCGAAGGTGCCCACCAGCAGCCCCCGGGGGATCTGCGGACGGCGCGCGGCCAGCGCCCCGAGCACGTAGGGGTCAAAACTCGACACGAAGACGTGATCAGCGCAGCCTGCGGCGTCCAGCGCGGCGAGCACCGCCTCGACCAAGGGCGCCCGGTCGCCCCGGCCCGGCGGCGACTTCAGCTCGACGTCGATCCACACCCCGCCCGCGGTCTGATCGAGGACCTGGCGCAGGGTGGGCAGGCGCTCCCCCTCCCAGCGCGGGCCCCAGCCCTTGGCGTTGCCGAGCAGGCCCAGCTCCGCCGCGGTCGCCTGCCCAACCGGCCCGGCGCCGGTGGTGGTGCGGTCCAACGTGTCGTCGTGGATTACGACCGGCACGCCATCTGCGCTGAGCGCCACGTCGAGCTCGAAGGGCAGGCCGAGGGCGGCGCAGGCGGCGAAGCCCCCGAGGCTGTTCTCGGGCGCGCGGGCGGCCATGCCGCGGTGGCCGATCACCAGCGGCGGCCCGCCGAGCCCGCCCAGGCCGCGCGGGGCGTGGGGCAGCAGGCGGAAGCTGAGGGCGCGCGCGGGGGCGCCGAGGGCGGAGAGCAGGCGGCGCAGCGGACACCCCCGAGGAGCGGGCCTCCGTATCGCCCCGGGGGCGCGGGCCCCGGCGGGCCCCGATCTCCGGGATCACCTCCGGCCGCCGCGCCGCGGATCGGGGCGCCCCGGGGCGGCGCGGGGCGCGGGGGTCGGACTTTTTCGCGACAGAGCGGACGCGGCGCGGCTGTCTTGCCCGGCGCGCGCAGCGGTCGGCGCGAGAGGCACCCTGCCCGATCCGCGGCTTGATTTCGGCCGGCCTCGCCCCGGCCGACACCGCGTCGCCATGTCTGCTCTGTCTGCAACCCAAGACGAAACGGACGGAGCGCTCAATATTTTTCCCCGTTCGGCGGAGCCAGCCGGCTACAGTTGCCTCGCGACGGAACGGCGCCCAACGGCGGCATCATCACCGGAAAACTCCGTACCATCGCCCTCACAGAGACCCCAATTCGCGCCGTCGCCCAGCCCGGGCGGCGGCGCGCCCATCCCCATGCTGGCCCCCGCCAGCGCAGAGGTGTTCGCCATGAAGGCCTTCCGCTTCCTCCCCCTCCTCGCCGCCGCCGGCTGTGTTGACCAGATCGCTGACAAGGCCGACGCCCAGGGCACCGGCGCGATGCTCAGCGTCGACTACTTCGGCGGCTCCGACGTGGTCGGCTTCAACTTCAAGATCGAGCGCGTGGCCTGCGACGCCAGCGACGCCTTCTCGCCGCTGAGCATCGAGGCCAACGTCGACCTCGTCGACGGCATCTTCCCCGGCATGATCGAGCTGGTCGAGCAGGTCTACAGCGCAGAGACCCGCCACCTCGGCGCCGACCTCTTCACCGCGCTCGAGCCCGGCTGCTACGACGTGACCGCCGCCCCGGCCAGCATGATCGACGGCGATGACTGGACCCCCTCCGCCGACTGCAGCGTGGCCACCGCTGAAGGGCTCGCCGTCGTCGACGGCGTCACCACCGAGGCCACCCTGATCAGCCAGTGTGTGGGTGACGAGGTCGGCGCGCTCGACACCCTGGTCACCCTCAACCACCCCCCGGTGGTCTCGGTCGACTACCCCACCGACGACCGCAACGGCGATGGCGTGGCCAACGGTGATGACGGCAAGTTCAACTATGAGTGTGAGCCGGTCGAGGTCTGCGCCACCATCTATGACGTCGACGATGACCCCATTGAGACCGACTGGGTGATCAGCCCGGCCAGCGGCGTCTACAGCGTCACCGAGGGCCCGCTCACGGTCATCGGCTTTGACGACGGCCACCGCATTTGGGAGCAGTGCATCGAGGTCGTGACCCGGGTCACCGACACCTACGACGTCGACGTCACCGTGTGGGACCTCGGCTACTCCGGCGGTGGCATCACCCGCATCGAGGACCTGGTCTCTCCCGAGCAGAGCCGCGACGAGATGACCAGCCCCATCCACACCAACTGGGCCGAAGAGCCCCTCTGCTTTGATGAGCACGGCGTCCTCGTCCCCGCCGAGGGTGTGGACATCCACCGTGCGTCGGGCTGCGCCTACATCGACGCCGAGACCTACTACTGCAGCGGCCTCTACGACGTCGACGCCGACATTGTCGAGTTCCTCTGCGCGGGCACGACGCTGATCGAAGAGAACCTCTACCCCAACTGCGACGGCTCCGAGACCACCCCGCCGCCCCCGGCCGAGGTCAACTGCGACGGCATCGACAACGACGGCGACGGCACGGTGGACGAGGGCAGCAGCTACGGCACCCTTTACCACTGGACCAACACCGCCAGCGGCGGCACCGGCGCGGGCACGATCGGCGCGACCTCGGCGACCTTCAACAGCCTGACCGACGAGCTGACCTTCAGCAGCACCATCGCCAAGAAGGCCGGCGTCACCGTCAACGGCGCCACCTTCGCCATCAACGCCGGCCCGAACCCCAAGGGCCAGGGCGACCTCGCCCTGATGTACTTCGACTGCAACGCCGGCTCGCCGATCATCAACGTGGTGGCCTACAACGGCCTCAACACGCTGACCAGCTACTACGACGGCGGCAGCGCGTGGGGCACCCAGGCCCCCGACCGCATCCAGAGCAGCCTGCTCGACGCGAGCTTCGTCAACGCCTCGAGCTGCACCATCACCAGCGCCGGCACCACGCTGAGCTTCAGCGTCGACGCCACCGCCATCCGCGGCCACAGCCCGCTCTACCCCGCCTCTTATGGCTGGTACGGCATGGGCTTTGGCTCCCAGCTCGGCATTTGGTACCACCCGATCGGCAACGGCAGCTTCACCTACACGACCGGTTGGCTGACCGGCCTCTCCGCCCCGTACTCGAGCTGGCTCGACCTGAGCTACGTCGGCACCACCCACACCGCCGTCTGCCTCTGAGCTGAGCGCGCCGCGGGTCGGGTCTGCCCCCGGCCGGCACACCAGACCCCCTGGGGAGGCTCCCCGGGGGGTCTTTGGCTATGGGGCGCCGCGCGCGCCCGCCCGCGCGCCCCGGAGCGCCCGTGACCCCTGAGACCCTCTCCCCCGACGGGCTGCCCGATCCCCTCGGGTTGCCGCCGCCTGCGCCGCCCTTGCAGCAGGTCGATCTGTTCGCGCTCGATCAAGAGGGCCTGGCCGCGCAGCTCAAAGCATGGGGAGAGCCAGCGTTTCGGGCCAAGCAGCTCCACAAGTGGATCCACGAGCGGCACGCCGGGCGCTTCTCCGACATGACCGATCTGCCCGCCGCCCTCCGCCGCCGCCTCGAGGCCGAGGCCCGCTTGGGGGTGCTCGAGGTCGAGGCCGAGCAGCGCAGTAAAGATGGCACGCGCAAGCGCCTCTACCGGCTGCCCGACGGTCAGCTCATCGAGTCGGTGCTGATGCCTTACGCCGATGGGCGCCAGACCGCCTGCATCTCGAGCCAAGCGGGCTGCGCGATGGCCTGCGCCTTTTGCGCCACCGGCCAGATGGGCTTCGCCCGCCAGCTCAGCGCCGCCGAGATCGCCGAGCAGGCCTGGCGTTTTGACCAAGAGCTCAAAGCCGAGGGCCAGCGCCTCAGCAACGTCGTGCTGATGGGCATGGGCGAGCCCTTCCACAACTTCGACGCGGTGGTGGCGGCGATCGGCCGCCTCAACCGCGACATCGGCATCGGCGCCCGCCACATCACGGTGAGCACCGTCGGCTTGGTGCCGCAGATCTACGCCTTCGCCGAGCTGGGGCTGCAGGTCAAGCTGGCGGTCAGCTTGCACAGCGCCCGCGACGAGGAGCGCAGCGCGCTGATGCCGATCAACCGCCGCTGGCCGATTCGTGAGCTGATGGCCGCCTGCCGGCACTACGCGAACCGCTCGGGCCGCCGGGTCAGCTTCGAGTGGGCGCTCATCGCCGGCAAGAACGACTCGGTCGAAGAGGCGACCCGCCTGGGTGAGCTGCTCGCCCACATGCGCTGCCACGTCAACCTCATCCCCTTGAACCCCACCGGCGGCTACGCCGAGGCGCCGGGCTCACCCGAGGCGGCGGCGGCATTTGTGGCCACCCTCGAGTCGATGGGGGTGCCGGCCACCGTGCGGGTGCGCCGCGGCATCGACATTGACGCCGGCTGCGGCCAGCTCAAGAGCGAGGTCATGCGCCGCCAGCGCGCGGCTGCGGCGGCGCAGGCGAGCACCTGAGCAGCTGATCACCGGAGCACCAACGAACCGGAACAGCCTGTCGCAGGTCGTTCTCGCGCTGCGGCTCAGGTGGTGGGCAGGCGCTCGTAGCGGGCGAGCTCGCCGCGCGCCTCGTAGCCCAGCCGCTCATAGAGGCGGCGGGCCGAGTGGTTCAGCGAGTCGACGAGCAGAATGACGCCCTGCACGCCGCTCATGGCCAAGGTGTCGGCGGTGAGCGCGCCGACCAGGGCGGCGGCGTAGCCCCGCCCGCGGTCGACGGCGCGGGTGAAGACCGAGCTCAGGCGCACGCGGCCGGCGGTGGGCGGGCTGCGGACGACCATGGCGACCAGCTCGTTCTCGCCGGGGTCATCGGCGCCGCCGCGCCGCACGCCGGGCAGCGGCGGGGTCGGGCGCTCCCAGACCCAGATCGCCTTGGCCTCGACCCGTGGCTTGAGCCAGGAGATCGCGCCCTCGGACTCGGCGGTGTCGTCCTGCTCGCCGGTCTCGGCGCTAAACGCCATCACCATGGGCAGCAGGGTGCCGATGTCGAGGCGCCGGGCGGGCCGCATCCAGCCGCCGGGGTGGGGCGCGGGGCCGGCGCT
Source organism: Deltaproteobacteria bacterium (assembly GCA_016792625.1). Lineage (GTDB taxonomy): Bacteria > Myxococcota_A > UBA796 > UBA796 > UBA2385 > JAEUKK01. The sequence goes on from JAEUKK010000027.1 coordinate 58,310, forward strand.
GCGGCACTCCATCCACAGCTGCAGGGGCTTGGGCCGCAGCGGGCCGCCGCCGATGGTCGGCGATGCCTGCAGCATGGGCAGCAGGGCGTGCACCAGGGCCACCGGCCCATAGACCGCCGGCCACGAGTGCGCGGGCTCGGCCCGGCGCAGCAGCGTGGCCCCGCGCTCGGGGCTGACCTTGGGGTCGAGGTGGGCGACCACCGCGGGCTGGCCGGGGGTGAAGGCCACCGCGACCTGGGGCGCCCCGTCGACGTTGTGCGCGGCGAGCAGGCGCAGCGCCGGGTGGCCCCAGTCGCCAAGGCTGACCAGCAGGTTGTTCTCGGTGGGGTGCTGCAGCAGGGCCGGGCGCACCCGCTCGGTCCATGAGCGCAGGCTGTGGCGCACGAGCTGCACGCCGAGGGGCTCGCTGGGCTCGGCCGCCGCGGCGATGGGCAGCGGGGGCGGCGGGGGCCGGCGCGCGGGGGGCGGCGGAGGTGGAGCGGCCGAGCGGCTCGGCGCGGTCGGCACCCTTCGGGGGCGCGGCAGGCCGGCGGCCCGGGGGGAGGCGGAGGGCGCCTCGGGGATCGGCGGCGCGGCGGGCGGGGCGGCCTTGGGGCGGGCCTTGGCCGGAGGGGGGCTGCGGCGGGCGTCTTTGCTCGGCGGGCGGGGCCGCGGCGGCGCGGCGGCCGCAGCGGCCCCGTCTGCGTTGACCTCGGCCGGAATCGCCTGCAGGGCGCTGTCTTCGCCCTGACTCTCTGTTAGCACCTCGACCGGTGGGGCGGCCTCGGCCTTGCGCGGCGCGGCCTGTGGCGCGGCGTCCTCGGTGACCACAGCGGCCTGCGGCGGGGCATCATCAGCGACCTGCGCGACCTGCGCGACCTGCGGGGCGGCGACCTCCACCGCTGCGGCGGCCTGCGGCGCGGCGGGCTCTAGGACCACAGCGGCCTGCGGCGCGCTGTCTTCGACGAGGGGAGGGGGCGCTGCGGCAGCGGCCTTGGGCGCAGCTTTGCCCTTCTTCTTGGCGGGCTTCTTGGCGGAGGGAGCCTCGGGGGGCGCCTCGACCGCAGCGGCCTGCGGCGCGCTGTCTTCGACGAGGGGAGGGGGCGCTGCGGCGGCGGCCTTGGGCGCGGCTTTGCCCTTCTTCTTGGCGGGCTTCTTGGCGGGCGGAGCCTCGGGGGGCGCCTCGACCACAGCGGCCTGCGGCGCGCTGTCTTCGACGAGGGGAGGGGGCGCTGCGGCAGCGGCCTTGGGCGCGGCTTCGCCCTTCTTCTTGGCGGGCTTCTTGGCGGGCGGAGCCGCAGCCGGCGCCTCGACCGCAGCGGCCTGCGGCGCGCTGTCTTCGACGAGGGGAGGGGGCGCTGCTGCCACGGCCTTGGGCGCGGCGTCGCCCTTGTTCTTGGCGGGCTTCTTGGCGGACGGAGCCTCGGCGGGCGCCTCGACCGCAGCGGCCTGCGGCGCGCTGTCATCAGGCGCGGGCGGCTGCGCAGCGGGCGCGGGCGGCTGCGCGCGGTCGCGGCTACGGGGCATCAGCGGGCTCCTCTTCTGCGGCGGTCAGCGGGGGCGGCGGGTGGGCGCGGGCCTTGCTCGCAGCGCCAAGCCCGGCCACTCTCCGCGGGCGCGCGGCGCCTATTGCGCCGCGCCAGAGGATGCCGCCTTGAAGGACAAACACATCGCGATCCGCGTCGAGCAGTGCCTCAGCCTCGCCAAGGCCAGCGGCTGCGTGCGCCGGCAGTTCGGGGCGATGTTGCTCGATCCTGAGCGGAACGTCGTGCTGATGGACGGCTACAACGGCGGCCCACGGGGCGGCGGCCGCCTCTGTGGCGGCGAGCGCTGCCTGCGCGACGCCGAAGGGGTGCGCAGCGGCACGCGCATGGAGGTGGGCTGCCACCACGCCGAGATGAACGTGATCTGCAACGCGGCGGCCAACGGGGTGCCCACCCGCGGTGCCTGGCTGATCGTCACCGGCGAGCCCTGCCTGCTGTGCGCCAAGCTCATCCACCACGCGGGCATCCGGCGGGTGCTGGTGGTCAGCGGGGGCTACATCGGCGAGAACGGCGTGCACTACCTGCACGAGCACGGGGTCGAGGTGCAGCCGGTCGCGGGCCCGCCCGACCCGCGGGCGGCTGCGGGCTGAAGCTGCCCAGCCGCGGAGTAGGATCGGCGCGGCGGTCACCGCCGCAGGAGCCCGATGCCCACGCCACCTCCGTTCACCCGCCGCCCATCCCTCGCCCTGCTGCTCGGCCTCGGCACGGCCTGCACCGGGGGCCCCGACCAGGCGATCACCAAGAACAACGCCGAGCCCAGCGCGCGCATCCTCTCCCATATCGACGGGGATCGTGTGCTGGACGGTGTAGAGGTCACCTTCCGCGGCACGGGCACCGACCCCGATGACGGGCCCGAGAACCTGCGCGCCCGCTGGCTGCTCGACGGCGTCGAGCTCTGCGGCGAGTCGGCGATCAACCTCGACGGCACGATCGTCTGCCTGGGCGCGCTCTCGGTGGCCGACGGCGGCCTGCTCTCGCTCGAGGTGCGCGACGACGACAACGCGACCGCGCTGGCCCAGGTCCAGCTCGAGGTGCTGTCCAGCGCCCCGCCGACCGCGTCCATTGCCACCCCGGTCGAGGGCACGCACTACTACGCCGATCAGCTCATCGACGTGCTGGCCCAGGTCGATGACCCCGAGAGCCCGCCCGGCGAGCTGGTCGTCGAGTGGAGCCTGGGCGGCGGCGGCGCGGTCGAGCTGCCCGGCCCCGACAGCGCGGGGCTGATCTCGGGCGCGGTGCTGCTGCCCGAGGGCCCCCAGACGCTCAGCCTGCGGGTCACCGATCCCCAGGGGAACACCGCCGCTGAGAGCGTTCTGGTCGACGTAGGCCCGCCCAATTCGGCGCCGAGCTGCGCCCTGCTCAGCCCGGCCGAGGGCGCGGTGCTGCCGGTGGGCGATCTGCTGACCATGCAGGCCCAGACCACCGACGTGGACGTCGATCCGGGCCTGCTCACCGTACGTTTTGACAGCGACCTCGACGGGCCGCTCGACGAGCTCCGCCCCGACGCCAGCGGCCTCGCGGTCGGCGTGGCGGCCAGCCTGAGCCCCGGCGTGCACCAGATCACCGCCACCTGCGTCGATGAGGTCGGCGCCGAGAGCGCGGCCAGCGCGTCCATCCGTGTCGCCGCCCCGCCGACGGCCACCATCACCACCCCCACCGTCGGCGACACCTACGACGCCGGCCTCCCGATCAGTTTTGAGGCGACGGTGGGCGACGCCGAGGACGACCCCTCCACCCTGCAGGTCTCTTGGGTCAGCGACGTGGACGGCGAGTTCAACACGACCCCGCCCGACTCCAGCGGTGCGTTGCGCTTCTCGGCGACCCTGAGCACCGCGCCCCACCAGGTGCGGCTCACCGTCACCGACAGCGATGGGCTGAGCGTCAGCCGCATCACGACCTTTGAGGTGCGCCCCTGTGTGTGGTACTTCGACGGCGACAATGACGGCTACGGCGATCTCTTCGCCACGGTCGAGACCTGCGCCCGCCCCTCGGGCTACGTCGCCGACAGCACCGACTGCGACGACGGCGACGCCACCGTCTCGCCGGGGGCCGACGAGCTGTGCAACCTCGTCGACGACGACTGTGACGGCGTGGCCGACGAGCCGGGCGCGGTCGACGCCTTGGCCAGCTACCTCGACGCCGACAACGACAGCTACGGCGCGCCGGGCTCGGTGATCGGCGAGTGCGTGATCAGCGCCGGGCGGGTCGGCAACGGCCTCGACTGCGATGACAGCGCCGCTCTGGTCAACCCGCTGGGCGTCGAGATCTGCGATGACGGCGCCGATCAGGACTGCGATGGCCGCGACCTGCCCTGCGTGCTCGAGCGCGACCTCGCCTTGGCCCCGCTGCGCCTCTATGGCGAGGTGGCCCGCGACGGGGCGGGCGTGGTGGTCGCCGCCGCTGGTGACCTCGACGGCGACGGGCGGGCCGATCTGCTGGTCTCGGCCCCGCTAGCCAACACCACCGCGCTCGACGCCGGCGCCGCCTACGTGATCTCGGGCGGCCTGACCGGCGACCAGGACCTCAGCTCGGTCACCGCGCGCATCGTCGGCGGCAGCCGCGACGACGCGCTGGGTGAGGCGCTCAGCGCGGCCGGCGATGTCAACAATGACGGCTACGACGATATCCTCGTGGGGGTGCCCGGCGACGACACCGCCTTGGTCGACGCCGGCGCGGTGCTCCTCTTTTATGGCCCGGTGGTCGGCGAGCTCGACCGCACCGACGCCGACCTCACCCTGCTCGGCGTCAGCCTCGACGAGGCGGCTGGCGGGGGCCTCGCGCCCGCGGCCGACATGGACGGCGATGGCCTCGCCGAGCTGCTCATCGGCGCCCCCGCCGAGGACGGCGGCGGTCGTGACGCGGGCCTCGTCTACCGGCTGAGCGGGGCTGGGCTGAGCAGCGGCAGCCTGAGCGCCGCCTGGGCCAGCTACGAGGGGGAGCTCAGCGACGATCAGCTCGGCCTCAGCCTCTGCACGGGTGATCTGAACGGCGACGGCCTGCGCGACCTGCTCATGGGCGCGCCCTACGAAGACACCGGCGGGAACGCCGCCGGCGCCGTCTACTTGGTGTTGGGCGGCGGCGCGGCCGGCCGGCTCGACCTGCGCTACGCCGACGCCCAGCTCACCGGCGAGTCGACCACCCACTTCGCTGGGCGCGCGATCGACTGCGGCGTCGACGCCGACGGCGACGGCCGCGACGACCTGCTGGTGGGCGCGGTCGGCGACGACACCATCGGCGCCAACAGCGGCGCCGCCTACCTGTGGACCCACGCGCTCAGCGGCACCCGCAGCCTGTCCCTGGCCGACACCAAATTCACCGGCGAGGCCGAGCTCGACGGCTTCGGCCGCAGCGTCAGCTTCGGCGGGGATGTGGACGGCGACGGCGCAGTCGACCTGCTCATCGGCGCCGACGCCGACGACGCGGGCGGGGTGGACGCGGGCGCGGCCTACCTCGTGCGCGGGCCGGTCGGGCCGGGCGTGCTCGCCGCCCGCGACCTCTACCTGCGCTGGCTCGGCCCGGCGGCGGGGGCCGGCGTGGGCAGCGGGGTCGCGGGCGTGGGCGACACCGACGGCGACGGCCAGGATGACGTGCTCATCGGTGGTGCGGGGCTGGACACGACGGGCGCCGACGCCGGCGGGGCCTGGCTCTGGCTGGGGGGTGCTGGGCTCTGAGCGGCGGTCGTTTGTCAGGCGAAGGTCAGGGCGTTTGACCACCTGTACACACCATCTGCAGGTTTCCCGTCTCCGGCTTCGACATCTGGAGACAAGTTGGGCTACTCTCTCCCCCTGACGGCGCTGCGCCGTAGTGGGGAGGGTCGATGTGCACGCGCTGGCTGACGCTGTCTTTGGCCTTGGCTAGCTGCGCGGCTCCCGAGGGTGGTGTGCAGGCCTCTGCCTCCTCCCTCTCGTCACGCCAAGCGGCGGGTCGCCCGGCCGCCCTGCCGGGCGCTGCCTCGAGCGCCGATCCCCTTGAGGTGCGGCCCGCGCCCGCCTGTGAAGACCCGGTCGAGGGCTTCGCCCGCCTCGAAGAGCGCGGGGCGGCGCTCGGCTTGCAGACCGCCCCGCCGGCGCTTCGCGAGCTGGCCAGCTGCCCGGTGGTGCCAGGCGTCGTGCTGGCCGCCGACCTCGACGGCGACCACCGCGACGAGCTGGTGCTCAACCAGGTCGAGTCCGCCCCGGTGCTGGTCCGGGCGGTGGGCGGGGCGCTGGTCGAGCAGCTGGCCGAGGGCCTCAGGCCCCCCGACGGTCGGCCGCTGCTCAGCCTCGCCGCGGCCGACCTCGATCACGACGGCGCCACCGATCTCATCGGCCTCGGCGAGGGCTTTGTCGTCTGGGCGGCCAACGCCGGCGGCCTGCGCTTCGAGCCCTGGGCCCCCATCGTCTGGACCGAGGGCTGGCCGCGGGTCTGCTACACCGGCATCGGCCTCGGCGACATCGACAGCGACGGTGATCTCGATTTTGGCCTGCCAGGCCTCGACACGGTCGAGCACGCGGGGCAGCCCATGGGCAGCGCCGAGACCGGCTGGCGGGGCAGCGTCGACGCCCTCTACCTGCGCAAAGACGAGGGCTTCGTGCACGACCGCGACCTGCCGCGCGGCGCGGGCCTGGGCTTCTCGATGGTGCACCACATCACTGACGCTGACCACGACGGCGACATGGACCTCTGGGCCTGGGGCGACCGGGTGCTCGGCGACCACCCCCCGGCCGCGCTCTGGCGCAACACGGGGGCCGACGACCACGGGCGCCCGCAGCTCACCAACGTGGCGGCGGTGCTCGGCGCCCAGAGCCGGGCCAGCGCGATGGGTCTGGTGGTCGCCGATCTCAACGCGGACGGTGTGGTCGACCACTGCGTGAGCGATGTCGCACCCAAGCTCAGCTGCCTGCTCAGCAGCCCGTCTGGCTACTACGAAGGCGCCCTGATGTTGGGTCTGAACGCCGATCCCCACGAGGTCGCCGAGGAGCACCACCCCGAAGAGCCCCCCGAGCCGCCCCGCCGCGACAGCGCGGGCGACCCGGTCCTCGACCGCTGGTCTTCCTGGGGCCTCGTGATGGACGATCTGGACAATGACGGCCACCGCGACGCGGCGACCGTGGCCGGCCCGCCGCCCGACCGGGGCAGCGTCTACACCTCAGACATCAGCGGCTGGCAGCCCGACTGGATCTGGCAAGGCGGCCCCGAGGGCTTCGTTGATCGTGTGGAAGAGACCGGCTTTCACCGCCTCGACTGGGGCTACGGTTTGGTCAGCGCCGACCTGTTCGGCGACGGCCACCGCGAGCTCATCGTGGGCCGGGCCGAGGGCCTGCCCGAGGTCTGGGACAACCCCTGCGGCGCGGGCGCCTGGGTCGAGCTGCGCCTAGTCGGCCCGCCGGGCAACCTCGAGGGCTTCGGCGCGCAGATCACCCTCGAGGCCGGTGATCTCACCGATGTGCGCGAGGTGGTCGGCCAGACCGGGGCCCAGCAGGGCAGCGCCGCCCAGCACTATGGGCTCGGCGCGGCCACCCAGGTCGATCAGCTGCGGGTGCGCTGGCCCGACGGCGCGGTGGTCGAGCTCGAAGAGCTCCCCGTGCGGGCGACCTTGATCGTGCGCCACCCCGACGCGGCGGTGGGCGGCTGAGCCTCAGCCCGCCGCGGGGCCCCGGGGCGCCCGGCTGGCCCGTCGATCCCGCGTGAGGCCCTCTTGGGCAGCGCTGGCCACCAGCACCCCCTGCCGGTTGAAGAACTGCCCGCGCACCAGCCCGCGTGACCCGGCCGTGCTTGGGCCGTCCATCACGTAGAGCAGCCAGTCGTCCATGCGCAGGTCGCGGTGGAACCACATGGCGTGGTCGAGGCTCGCGACCTGCACGCCCGGGGTCATCCAGCTCACCGCGTGGGGCTGCAGCGCCGTGCCGATGAAGTGGAAGTCGCTGGCGTAGGCGAGCAGGGTCTGGTGCACCTGCGGATCGTCGGGCAGCGGGCCGGCGGCGCGCAGCCAGACCGCGCGGCGGGCCGGGCTCGGGCTCGGCCGCAGCGGGTTCTGGGGGTCGACCGGGCGGATCTCAAGCGGGCGGGGCGCGAGCAGCTTCTCACGGAAGGACTCGGGCACGTGCGGGGCGAGGCGCCGGGCCAGCTCGGACTCGGCCAGCAGCCCCTCGGGGCCGGGCACGGCGGGCATCGGATCGTGGTGGTCGAAGCCATCTTCGCGCTGGTGGAAGCCGGCCATCAGGTGCAGGATCGGCTGCCCCTTCTGGATGGCCTCGACCCGCCGGCTGCTGAAGCTGCCGCCGTCACGCAGGCGCTCGACCCGGTAGACCACCGGCAGGTTTACGTCGCCAGAGCGGAGGAAGACCGCGTGCAGGCTGTGGACCGGCCGGTCGGCCGGCGCGGTGCGGGCCGCGGCAGAGAGCGCTTGCCCGAGCACCTGGCCGCCGAAGACGGCCCCCCAGCCGAGGTCTTGGCTCGGCCCACGGTAGAGGTCGAGCTCGAGCTGCTCTAAGCGCAGCAGGCTGAGCAGCTCGGCCAGCACGGCGCCCTCGGCGCTAGTGCCCGGGCTGGGTTCGCGGTGGGGCGCGTCCATCTTGACCTCCGTGGTGGGGCTAACGCAGCGCGCGCCGCGGGCCCCCTCACTCTGCGGGGATGGCCCACAGCGCGGTACCTTCGCCGAGGGCTGGCGCGCCCCAGGCGGCGGTCAGGGCCCGGCGCGCCGGGCTCTCGGGCCCCGCGTCGGGCCCGGTCAACAGCAGGGTGGTGAAGCCGGCGGCCCGCAAGGCCTCGGCCTCGGCGGCGAAGGTGTGCGGCGCGGGGCCCCGGGCGGCCAGCGCTTGGGTCAGCGGCAGCCGGCGCAGCGCGGCGGTGTCGGCGCCGAGCAGGGCGTCGAGGCGCTCCAGCGGGACGGCCTGGGTCGCCCGGCCGGTGGCCAGCTGGGCGGCGATCGACAGGCCCCGCCGCTCGACGTTGGGCAGGGCGGCGAAGCTCAGGTCGGCCATCGGGCCGGGCCTGTCCAGCGCGCGCAGCCCGGCTTGGTCGGGCAGGCGCAGCAGGCTGCGCGGGTAGGGGCTGAGGTCCTCCCACAGCACGTTGCCTACGCAGAGCAGCGCCAGCAGCGTCGCTTTGGGCCAGCGCCGCACGGCGAGCGCCCCGAGCAGGGCCACGCCGAGCGCGCTGAGCGCCAAGAAGCGGCTCGGGAAGTGCAGCGCGGCGAAGCGCTCGGCCAAGGTCGAGAACAGCGCCGCTGTGGGCAAGATCAGGGGCGCGCCGCCCATCAGCACCGGCGCTTGCCCGAGGTGCAGCACCGGCCCCAGGCTCAGCAGCGCCCCCGCCGCGGCCACCCCGAGCAGGGGCAGGCCCACCCGCGGCCGCGCCGCCACGCCGAGGATCAGCAGCCCGAGGCCAAAGACAGAGAGGTAACGCCCGCCGGCGTAGGCGAGGCGCTGGCGGTCGGCCCGGGCCCGCGCCCCCCGCTGCGGCGCGACCAGCTCGTCGAGGTTGGCGCAGTCGCGGGCCAAGGCCGGCGAGACCCGCCCCTGTTCGTCGATCGGGGCGAGCACCCGCGCCCCCTGCTCGCCGGTGGTCGTGGAGAAGGCCCGCGCGGTCGGCAGCACCACGGCCAGCGACAGCGCGGCGGCCGCCGCCCAGCCCACCACCGCCCGCAGGCGCGGGCCGGGGCCGAGCACGAGGCTGAGGCCCGCGAAGGCCACGGCCATCACCGCGGCGAAGAGCCCGTAGTAGAAGCAGCTCAGCGCCGCGCCGGCCAAGCCGAGGCCCGCCCACAGCCCCGCGCGCAGGGCGCCGCGCAGGTCGGGCGCCGCCCGCACCCGGGTCAGCAGGCCCAAGCAGAGCGGGAGCCACCAGAGCTGGCGCAGCTCGCCGACGCCCACGTGCAAGGTGTAGGCGGCGAAGGAGGAGCCCTGGAGCAGGAGCCCGGCGACCAGCGCGGGCAGCCGCCGCAGGGGAGGGGCCGCCCCGGGCTGGACCCGCCAGGGCAGGCCGGTCGGCTCGCCGCGGGCCCCCTCGACCAGCAGGCTGGCCGCCCAGCCGGCCAGGACCCCGGTCGCGCTCAGGTCGACCAGGGCGAGCAGGTTGCTGAGCGCCACCGGCGGCAGGGGGAGCAGTAGTGCGAAAACGCCGTGCAGCGGCTCGATGGGGAAGAGATCGACGCCGCTGGGCGCCCCGATCAGCGTGGTGCGCAGCCCGCTGACCCCCTCGAGCGCCTCGGCCCGCATCCACCACAGCGTCCAGAGGTGCTTGGCCGTGTCGCTGTCGGGGCTGCCGATCGCCGCCGAGAGGGGAGACAGCGCCATCGGAAAGGTCAGGAGGACGGCCAGCGCGACGCTCTGGAGCAAGAGCAGCCAGCCCCAGGCGGAGGGCAGCGCGCCGGGCGCGCGGGGCCAGCGGGGCGGCGGGAGAGTGCTCATGATCAGCGCTCCGTGCCCCCGGGCGGGCGCCGGGGGGCGGCATCGGGCTATCGCGCCCCTGCCGCGCCGATGGGCCGCCGGCGCGCGCAGGCGCTGCGCCCGCGGCGGCGTCCGTTAGGCTCCACTTGTCACCAACTGTCCCGCGCCCCGCCGGGAGGCCCCCTGACCCCCCGCCCTCCCGCCGCCGCGTCGCCGCCGCCGCCCGCCCCGCGGGGGGCCAGCCCTGCCCGTGCCCGCGCGATGGCGCTGGGCCGCCGCTGGCTCCCCGAGCTCGCCCCGCTGCTGCTGCTGGTCGTCCTGCTCAGCCTGAGCTGGCCCCGCGGCCTGCCCCTGGCCGGCCTCGACATGGCGCCGCCGCCTTGGTGGGGTGGTCCGCGCGACCAGCTGCTCGACGGGCCCGACGCGGGTGAGTGGGCCCGCAACGCGCTGCTCATGGCCGAAGGTGAGCTCGACGCGCTCGACCACCACCGCCTGCCGGGCTGGCTGCTGCTGCTGGCCGGCGTCATGAAGGTACTGCCTGACGTCGCTCTGGCCGGCCACCTGACCAACCGCCTGCTTTTTGGGGCCACCGCCCTCTCGCTCTACGCCATCGGCCGCCTCGGGGGCAGCCGCTCGGTGGGCCTGATGGCCGCTGGCCTCGCGCTCTCGGCCGAGCACCTCGCCATCGCCAGCCAGCGCTTCGGCGTCGATATGGCCGTGGCTGGCGGGCTCTCGATGGCCTTCGCGCTCAGCTTGGCGGCCACGCGCTGGTGGGGCCTCGGCCTGCTCGCCGGCGCCGCCGCTGGCTGGGCGACCGGCCTGCACTACACGACCTTGCCCTACACCCTGCCCCTGATCGTCCTGCTGCTGCTGCGGGCCGGCCCGGGCCCCTTGCGCAAGGTGGGCGCGCTGGGGCTGTTCTTGGTCGGCGCCGCGGCGGTGATCTGGGGCATGCTGCAGGTCTACCCCATCCCGCAATGGAGCCGCTTCCTCGAAGACATCGCCAACGGCGTCAATCCCGGCTACCGCGGGCACGGCTCGGTGGGCAGCGTCGAGGCGACCATCGACCGGGTGCGGGCCGGCCTGCCCCCCGCGCTCAGCGCCGCGCCTGCGCTGGCCACCTCGATGCTCGAGCTGCCGCGGATCGCCGCCCTGCTGCCCGGCTGGGGGCCCTTCGCCGCCTGGATCGGCGTCATCGGCGTCGGTCTCGGCGTGGCCACCCCCAAGCTGGGCGAGGCGCCGCCGGTCCAGGCCCCGGGCAGCGCGACCCCGGCGGGGGGCTGGGCTGCCCTGCTCAGCGACATGGGCGTGGGCGTGCCGCTTTTGCTCTGCCTCGCGCCCCTGCCGCTGCTGAGCGCGGTCGACGCGCCGATCCGCTACGGCGCCAACCTGCTGCCCTTTGTGGCCTTGCTGATGGCCCGCGGGCTCATCGGCCTCGTGCAGCTCGCCGAGCGGGGGCTGGATCTGGGCCTGCTGCGGGCCAGCGGCAAGCTGCCCCTGCGCCGCCCCCTGCGCTGGCCGGTGGGCCTGCTGAGCTTCGCCCTCGCGGTCTTCTGCGTCGAGAACGCGGTCAACTCGCGGGCGCGGGTGCGCGAGCCGCACCGCCTGACCGACGACGAGATCGGCACGCTGCTGCTCTCGGGCGCCCTGCGCGGGGCCTTCGCGCCGGGGCAGCCGGTGGCCTGCCCGGTGCGCGAGGCCGTGTTCATGGCCGGGCTGCGCTACTGCCCCGACCGGGTCTGCCCGGTGACCGCCGATGAGCGGGCCTACCTGCAGTGCCTGCAGGTGCTCAACGAAGAGTGCGAGGGTGAGCTGGACATCGGCTACATCGCCACCACCGCCCGCCACTTTTACGACCCCAACGCCACCGCGCGGCCCCAAATGGACGCCTGGGTCGCCTCCCAGTGGCCGGCGGTGGCCGCGGTGGAGTTTCAGCGCTTTACGGCGACCGTGCACAAGATCCCCCGGAGCGCGGCCCCGGCTGCTGGCAGCCTGCCCGCTTGGGGGAGCACGGTCAGCTCGCCATGACGTCCCCCGCGCCCCGGCGCTCGGCCCTGCGCGCGCTGGGCGCCTGGCTGTGGGCCCGCTTGGGCGCCGACCCCCACGAGGCGCTGGTGGTCGCCGCGGCGCTGCTGCTGCTGGCCGGGCTCAGCCTCGCGCCGGGGTTGGCTGAGCTGAACACCGCGCTGATCGGTGATCCGGGGGGTGACAACCTGCGCGGGCTCTGGGGCCTCGAGCTCGCCCGGCGCTCGCTGCTGCCGCCGAACGTCGGCTTGTTCAGCCGCGAGTTCAACTTCCCCTTTGGCGGCTGGGCGCTGGTTTTGCCCTATGCCTCGAGCGTCGCCGCCGCGCCGCTGGGCCTGCTGCTCAGCCCCGCCGCCCGCTGGAACCTCGCCGTCTTGTTTTGGCTGTGGTCGACCGGGCTGGGCATGGCGGCTTGGGTCCGCACCCGCAGCGGCTCGTGGTCGGCGGGCCTCGCCGCCGGTGGCGTGCTCATGGGCCAGCCGATGTTGCTGCACGCCGTGGCCGACGGCACGCCCGAGCACCTCGGCTTCGGCACGATGTTGGCCACCCTCTGCCTGCTCGAGCTGCTCATCCGTCGGCCCAGCGCCGTGCGCGCGGCGCTGATCGGCCTCGTGGGTGGCCTCGTGGCCCTCGACAGCCCCTACCAGGCCGTCTTCCTCGCCCTGCTCGCGCTCGAGCGCGGCCCCCTCACCGCCCTGCGCCTGCGCCGCTTCGGTGGGAGCGGCGCGCTGGTCGTCGTCCTCGTCGGCTTGCTCTGCGTGGGGCTGGCCGCCGGGGGCCTGCTCGCCCTCTACGGCCAGTTTCCGGCGGCCGGGGCCACCGGCGCCGACCTCGCGGCGAACCGGGCCGGCAACGCGGTGAGCTTGGTGCACTGGTGGCGGCTCGAGATGGGGCGCTTCTCGACCCGCGACCCCTCGCTGGTGCCCGCCGCCCTGGCCCTGTGGACGGTGCTGCCGGCCCTGTTGCTCGGCCTCTGGGGCGGGCTGCGGGCCAGCCTCACCCTGCTGACCGCCCTGCTGCTCGCTATTTTGGCGATGGGGGTCGGCGCCGACCACGCCGCCCCGCTGGGCGGCTGGCTGGCGGGGGTGGGCGCGCCGCTGGCCCGGGCCATCGACGCTTGGAACGGCCTGCTCTACGAGCTTCCGGGCATCTCGGCGGTGCGTTTTCCCCGCCGCTTCCTCGTGCCGGCGGGGATGGCCCTGCTCGTCGCCGCGGGGGTCGGCTGGGCCCGGCTTGAGGAGCGCCTGCGCCGGGCGCACGGCCGCGGCCCGGCCCAGCGCGCCCTGCTGCTCGGCCTCGGCTTTGCCCTGGCCTTCATCGGCGGCCAGGAGGGCCAGCGGGTGATGGGCCTGCACCAGCCCTTCCCGCGCACGACCCTGCCCTGGGTCGCGGCCATGGACTTCATCGCCGCCCACCCCGAGCCCGGCGCGGTGGCCTTGCTGCCCGAGAAGCGGGCCTCGCGCCGCGTGCTCAAGCGCCACGAGCTGCCCGTCTTTGGCGGCCTGGACGCCGCTTTGGGGGGCGCGGCCCCGCTCTATTTGCAGGTGCTGCACGGCCGGCCCCAGGTGGGCTACCCCGCCCTGCTCACCCTGGCCCCGCGGGAGCGCACCCCGCGGGCCCGCGGCCTGCTCGAGGACTGGGACCAGCTGGCCAACCCAGCGATGTTGGGCGAAGCCCCGCCGGTCTCGGCCACCCGCGCCGAGGACGACGGCCGGCGCGCGGTCGGGCTCGAGCTGCTGCTGCGCGAGGGCCTGCGCTTCTTGGTGCTTGATGACGCGCTCTACGCTGATGCCGAGCGCGCCGCCCTGCGCCGCCAGCTCGGTGGCCACCTTGCTGAAGAGCACACCTTTGACGACGGCACCGGCCTGCGGGTGATCGTGCTGCGGCCGTAGCCGCGCCCGGCCGACCGGAGCGCGCCGCGCAGCGGCGGTCGCGCAGCGACCCAGCCGGGCGGTCGGCGAGCCCGCCGCAGGCGGAGCGCCGACCGGGGCCCCGGCGCCGCGCGGAGGGGGGCCTTGGGCGCCCCCATGTTGCTGCGCTTAGGGGCAGACCACCTCGGTCCACACGGCGAGGTTGTCGGACTCGTCGCACTCGGTCTGGCCGCTGGCGCCGGTGCCGTCGTCGTCGACCACCAGCTCGAGGCCGCCGCCGGCGAGCAGCAGGCCCGCGTCGAAGGCGAAGGTCAGGGTCGGGGTGCGGACGCCGCCGGGGATGGGCGGCGCCCAGGTCGCGGTGGCCACGAGGCGCCGGGCCGCGCCGTCGGTGCTGTAGAGGGCCAGCGGCACGTCGGCGGCGCTGTCGGCCCCGCCCAGGTTCTGCAGCCGGGCGGTCACCAGCACCTCGTCGCCGGTGGCGCAGCCGCTGGCGCAGACGTCGACCAGCTCACCCTGCAGGTTCACCGCAGCGGTGTCGACCGCCGGGCGGGCCCGGTAGACGTTGTAGACCTGCCACCAGGGCACGGGGCGCGCGGGCACCGAGCCGTCGGGGTTGATGTTGGTGACGGCAAAGTCGTGCGTATGCCAAGCCGGGCCGGCCTTCTGCCAGCCCGAGCCGTTGTGGCCAAAGACGGTGAGGCCCGACCAGCCGGAGTAGCCGTAGTTGTTGCTCGAGATCAAGATCTCGGCGCTGCCGTCGCCGTCGGTGTCGGCCACGCTCGGGTACTCCCATAGGGTGCCGCTGGCGTGGCCGGCGTCTTCGAAGTGCACGGCGCCGGTGGCGCCGTCGAGGATGTAGAGCTTGTCTTCGTCAGCGTAGAGGACCTCGTAGACGCCGTCGCCGTCGACATCGTAGCCCGAGCAGGAGCTGAGGCCCGAGTAGTCGGACACGGCCTTGGACCAGACGCGCGCGCCGCTCAGGTCGTGGACCTGGAAGGTGTTGGTCGAGGCCCAGCCGATCTCGGCGCTGCCGTCGCCGTCAAAGTCGGCCACGCAGGGCGCGCCGGGCTGGCCGGTGCCCGCGGCGACCCGGCTGCGCTCGGCCCCGCTGGGGTCGTAGACGCCGAGGTAGCCGGCGCCGAGCATGACCACTTCGGCCTCGGGATCACCGTCGGCGTCGATCACCGCGGCCCAGTGGCCATAGGTGCCGGCGAAGGGCGCCCGCCAGCGCACGGCCCCGGTGTGCTCGTAGACGATGTCGGCGAAGATGATCTCTTGCACACCATCTTGGTCGATGTCGGCCGCGGTGGGGATCCAGTAGGGCACGCTGGGCAGGGTGCTGACCGTGACCTCGACCGCCCCGGTGCGGCCGTCGAGGATGAGCTCTTGGGCCAGCACCTCGACGTCGCCGTCGCCCTGCAGGTCGGCCACCGCCACCTGGGGGTAGGTCGAGAAGCGGGTGACGGCGGGGCTGGTCCACAGCAGGGTGCCGTCGCCGCGCAGGGCCATCGGCTGGCCGGAGATGTTGAAGGTGAGCACGTCGGTGCGGCCATCGCCGTCGACGTCGGCCAGGGCGGCGCCGCTGTAGGGCGAGATGCCGCGCACCGCCCAGATCTCGGACCGGGTCACGCCGTCGAGGGCGACGATGGCGCCGTCGTAGCCAGAGCCGAAGGCGGTGACCACGATGATGGGGTGGTCGTTGACGTCGACGTCGCCGTCGAGGTCGGTGTCGATGAGGTTGCCGACCACCGGCACGCTGAACGCTTGGCTGACGCTGGGGTCGGTCGACAGGCCCGCCCAGCGCCACTCGACCGCGACGTTCCACGGATCGGTGACGATCACGTCGGGAGAGGCGCAGGCCTCGTCGATGCTCACCGTGCCGGGCTCGGCGATCTCGTCGATCTCGCACTCGCGGCAGTCGGGCACGCCATCGCCGTCGGTGTCGGGGAAGTCTTCGTCGATCACGCCGTCGCCGTCGTCGTCGATGCCGTTGCACTCTTCGGTCGGCGTGGTGGTGCCGCCTTCGCCCCCGTCACCCTGGCCGCCGTCGGCGGCGCCACCGCCCCCACCGTCGCCGGGCTCAGCCGCGGTGTCGTCGGCCTCGCCGTTCGCGCCTTTGCCGTCTGAGAAGTTGTAGTCGCTGCAGGCGGGCAGCAGGAGCAGGGCGAGAGCGGCGCGGGCGCGGGTGTGCATGGGGTGGTCCTCCGGGGAGATCCTACCTGAAGCTGAACCGGGCGCTGGGGCTCGTGAAGCCCGCGTCACGCCCCCACGACGCGCCTGACGGCGGCCTCGCCGCTGCGCTACACTGCCGGGCGAAGGGGGGAGGCGGCGTGTCTCTTGCGCGGCTGCGCGCGGGGCTGCCTCCACCGGTGACCATCCTCTGCTCCGCGACCACGCCGGGCTCGCTCCGGCCCTGGCCTGCTGCACACCGACCGAGGCGCTCCATGCTGCAGACCCCCCGCGCTCCCCTCACCTTGATCTTGCTCGCCGTCGGCTGCGGCGGCGGCCTCGGCCTCACCAAGTACGAGGTCGCGGCTGACTCGGGCTCGGGCGGTCTCAACGTCGGCGGTGACGGCAACAACGGCTCGCCCGACACCGGCTGGGGCGGCGGCAGCAACGGCGGCGGCAGCTCGGGTGGCGACGGCGGCGGCAGCTCGGGTGGCGACGGCGGCGGCAGCTCGGGGGGCGACAGCAGCGGCGACGGCGGCACCGGCGACGACAGCAGCGGCGATGGCGGCAGCGGCAGCACGGGCGGGGGCAGCACGGGCGGGGGCAGCACGGGCGGGGGCAGCACCGGCGGCGGCAGCACCGGTGGCGGCAGCACCGGTGGCGGCAGCACCGGTGGCGGCAGCACCGGCGGGGGCAGCACCGGCGGCGGCGGCGCTTCGAGCGTCACGGGCTCGCTGAACCTCGTCGTCGACGACTACTTCGGCGGCCGCTACTGCAGCAGCAGCTACACCACCCGGGGCACGGCCTCGTCGGTGTCCTGCGCGGGCTGCGACTTTGTCTTTGATATGGTGGCCTCGCCGGGCGCCGACAGCTGCGGGGTCGGCGGCCTGAGCTACTCGGTCGCGGTCTACCCCGGCTACTATGGCACCTACGACGCCATTCTCTACCTCTATGGCAGCTCGTGGTACCTCAACGGCTACGCGCTGCAGTCGGGCAGCACCATCCTCTATGGGCGCTACTACGACCCGATCTACTTGAGCTACTACGACTTCTTCCCCTACTACTACAGCCGCTACGGCCAGTTCCGGTACTGAGGGGTCGGCGCCCGGTGGTGGGCGGCCGCTCCGCTCACCGCAGGGGGCCGAATGCGCGTCGCCGCCCGCCTGCTGCTGCGCGCCGCCGGCCCCGGCTGGGGCACCTTGGTCAGCACGGGCCTGATCAGCGTGCTGCCGCAGGCCCACGCCGCGGGGCTGCCCCAGGCGTGGCGGGGCCTCTGGTTGGCCAGCGCCCTGCTGCTCGGCACGCTGGCCTCGCTGGGCGTGATGCTGCGGCCCGCCGCCCGGCTGGGCCCGCTGGCCACGGGGGCGGCCGCGGTCGGGATGAGCGCGCTGCTGCCCCTCATCGCCTTCTTCGTCTCAGCCGACGGCGCGCTCGCCGCCGCGCTGATGTTGCTCGCGCTCACCGCGGCGCGGGCCTTGGCCCAGCTGCTGACCCGCGAGCTCGATCCCCGCGGGGTGTTTGCCGCCGGCCCGGCCCTGCGCGAGGCCAATGATCGCGCGGGCCTGCTGTGGCGGCAGCTGGGCATGCTGCTCGGGCCGCCCGCCGCGGCGGCCCTCGGCCTGCAGGTCGGCCGGGCGGCGGGCCTCGCCCTGCTCGGGGGCGCCCTGACCCTGGGCGGGGTGTGGAGCCTCGCCGCTGCCGGGGCCTTCGCCGCCCACGAAGAGCAGGGCAGCGGGCCCACCGCCCCGCCCACCCGCGCAGAAGTGGCGCTCATCTGGGCCGGGCGCCTGCTCTATGGGGGGCTCTCCTTGTGCTCGGCGCTGCTCTTTGGTGTGCTGAGCGAGCTTCACGGTGTGGCCGACGCCAAGGCGCGGGTGGCGACCATCCTGCCCCTGCCGCCGCTGGCCGCGGTGCTGGCCACCCTCGCCTGGGCCCGCCTCGGGCGCGGGCGGGCGCTCGGCCCCGCGGCCCTGCTGCCCGCGGCGGGTGGCCTCGTGGTCTTTGGGATCGCCCTGCTGACGCCCTTGGCGGCCCGGCTGCCCCTGGCCGCGCTGGGCGCTGGCCTGCTCGGCGTGGCCTTCGCCGCTTTTTTGGCCGCCTTCCGCGGGGCCGCGTCGGCGGCGGCGCTGGCCGAGCGCCCGGCCCTGCTGCACGCCTACAACAACCTGAGCAACACGGGGGCTTTGCTGGGCTTTGGCCTGCTGCTGCCCGCGACGGCGCTGGCCCCGGTGCTCGGCGCCCCGGCCCCGGCGGTGGGCGCGGCGCTGATCAGCGGCTTGGGGCTGGCCGCGGGCGGGGTGGTGGCGGCCCTGCTGCGGGCGCGTGCGGCGGTCTGAGCGCAGCGGCCCGGGGCTCAGCGCTTGCGCAGCAGGCCCTCGGCGCAGAGCTCCCGCAGCAGGCGCTCGGCCCGCGCGCCGGCCCCGTTTTTGCGCGCCCAGGCCACCGCTTGGGGCCAAGCTTTGGGCGCCCGCAGGCCCTCGAGCAGGCGGGCCAGCGCGGGATCGAGCACCTGCAGGTCGAGGCCGCCCCCGGCGGTGGGCCGGGCCAGGGCGTGCTCGTCACCGGGGCCCAGGCGGGGTGGGCTGAGGCGGCGGCCCTCGTCGACAATGGCCTGCACGGGGCTGTCTCCGATGGTGGTGAGGGCTTGACCGTAGGCGGTGACCGCGCCGGCGGGCAGGCGCAGCAGCTGTGCCCCGTCGACCAAGGCCACCCCCGACCCGCCGGTGGGGCTGGCCCGGCGGGCGCGGGCGAGGGCCAGCTCGATCAGGCCCAGGGGCCCGGCGGCGGGCGCGAGCGCGGCGGCGGCGGCCAAGGCGAGGCTGCCGCGGCCCGACAACATCGCCGTGAAGGCCGGGCTGGAGAGGAAGCTGTCGACGGCGGCCACGCCGAGCAGGGCGCCGGTCACCGGCAGCTCTTCGAGGGTGGTGGTGACCAAGCGGGCCCGGCGGTAGTGATCGACCCCCCAGGCGCGTGGGTCGACGGCGCGGAGCAGGGCGAGGTCCTCTGGTGGGAGCTCGAGCGTGGCCTCGCCCGCGGCCACCGCGGCGGCCAGGGCCGGGTCGATGCTCAGGCGCACCACGGCCTGGTGCAGGCGCAGCACGCGGGCGCGGGCGGCCTCGAGCCCAGCGTCGGCCGCCGCCGGTTCAGCGGGCTCAGCGGGCTCAGCGGGCGGCAAGGGGCACCTCGGGGCGGGGCAGGTGGGGCCCGAGCCGCGCGCGGCACTCGGCGAAGAGCGGCAGCACCGCCTCGACGGGGTTGCGCTCACACTCGATGATCACGGCCTTGAGGTTGGGCGCCTGCGCGGCGATGCGCTCTGCCAGCGCCCAGGTGCCTGGCTGCACCTCGAGGCCGTGGTCGTCTTCGAGGGTGCGGAGGCCCTCGTGATCGACCGGGCGGCCGCCGGCGATGTGCAGCTCGACCACCCGGTCGAGGGGCAGGTGCTCGAAGCCATCGAAAATATCGAGCCCGCGGGCCTGCTGGAACATGAGCAGGTGGGCGCAGTCGATGAGCAGGCCGGTGTCGGCCGCCTCGGCGACCTGCCCGAAGAACTCAAGCAGGTGCATCGGCCCGACAAAAGCGGCGCCGGGCGGGTTCTCGGGCAGGACCTCGAGGCCCGTGGCCGCCCGCAGGGCCCGGATGCCCGCGGCCATTGGCGCCACCGCCTCAGGCAACAAGATCGGCGGCAGCAGCAGCATGTGGCCGCGATCGCGGGCGCCGAAGTGCCAGAGTCCGGCGTCGCCGCAGAGCCAGGCCGGGCGCAGCGTGGCGCAGAGCGCCCGCAGGCCGGCGAGCCAGGCCTCGTCGAGGTCCTCGGGCTCGTCAAAGTTGAGGTCCAAGAAGTGGTAGGTCGTGGGCCAGCCCCGGGCCGCCCAGGCCCGCGCGGTCGGGTCGAGGCCCTTGGCCAGCTCGACGCCCACCTCTAAAAAGTCGGCGCTGTGGTGCAGGGCGCGCAGGGCCAGCGGATCGAGGGCGCCGTCGGCGGCGCTGGCGCCGTACTCGGTCGACACGCCGAGGCCGAGGGTGGGCAGGGCGCGCGCGCGCAGGGGGAAGGGGGCGGCGGCGCTGGGCATGGGGCCTCCGGGGGGCGGCGGGCTATCGCGCGGGGCGCGCCCTCGGCCTGCCCCTGGTCAGCTGCGCCTCACTCCATGTAGCCGAGCAGCTTCAGCTTCTCCTGATCCATGTCGCTGAGCACGTTCTCGACGATGGGCGTGCCCGCGGCCAGGGCAGTCCACAGGCTGCCCAGGCGCTCTTCGGCGGCGGCCAAACGGGCGGCCTCGGTCGGGGCGAGGTCGGCCCGCTCGCCGGGGTCGGCCCGCAGATCGTAGAGCTTGCGGGTGTCGACCAGGCCGTCGTAGCTCTTCTCGATGTGAATGAGGTGCAGGTCACCATCCAAGAGGCCCCGGGCCACCGTGCGCTTGGGCCACTGCAGGTCGAGCACCAGCGGGCGGGGCGGCAAGACCCCCTCTTTGGCCGCCGACCGCAGGTCGACCCCGTCAAAAGTACCCTCAGGCAGGCCCTTGTCGAGCCCGAGCGTGGCGAGCACAGTGGGCGTGATGTCCATCAAGGAGGCTGGGCCCTTGACCACCGCCCCCTCGGTCTGGCCCGGGTACTTGATGATCAGCGGCACCTGCACGACCTCGCGGTGCAGCGTGTAGCCGTGCGAGAAGCCGCCGTGCTCGAACATCTCTTCGCCGTGGTCGGCGGTGACGATGATCAGCGCGTTGTCGTAGCGGCCGGTCGAGCGCAGGTGGCTGAGCAGCTTGCCGACCTCGTCGGTGGCGTAGCGCACCGCGGTGAGCTGCTGCTCGCGCGCGCTCTGCAGGTAGCGCGAGCCCACCCGGTCGCGGGCCTCGAGCTGCCGCTGGGTCATGATCTCGCCCATCGGGCCCTTGTAGTAGCGGAAGCCCATCAGCGGCCGGCGGCCATAGACCCGCTTGAGGGCTGATCTCGGCACGCGGTAGGGCCCGTGGCAGTTCATGGGCTGGAGCGCGGTGAACACCGGGCCCTCGGCCTCGCTGAGCCACTGCCGGGCGGCCTTGACCATGACGCTGGCGTTCGGGTAGGCCACGGCCGGCTTGTCGCTGCTGGTGAAACGGTCGAAACCCTGGTGCAGCGCGTTCTTCTCACCAAAGTTCGCGTTATCAGACCAGCCGCCGGTGACCCAGCCGGCCGCGCCGAGGCGCTCGGCCAGGGTGAGCTGGGCCTCGGGCAGCTTGTCGCCGAAGGTGCGCAGGCCGTGGCGCAGCGGGTGCAGGCCGGTGTGGATGGTCGCTGTGCCCGGCAAGGTCCACGACGACGGCGCCCAGGCCGTCTCGTAGCGGGTCGCGTGGGCGGCCAGCGCGTCGATCGCCGGGCTGGTGGCGACCGTGGCCCCATAGGCCCCCAGCGAGTCGGGGCGCAGCGTGTCGAGCACGACGAGGATGACGTCAGGCGCGCCCGGCGGAGGGGCCGGCCGGTCGGCGCCGCAGCCCGCGAGAATGGCGCCGAGCAGGGCGGTCGGTGCATGGCGTACGGCGAAGCTCCACATGACCGCCCCCTCTCGGGCGCGAGGCTAATGCAGGCCGCCGCGGCCGACCACGAGCGCGGCGTTGGGGCGCGGTCAGGCGCCGCGGTGTGTGTGGGCGGCGCGCAGAGGGCGCGGCTGGCGTCTCCTTCGTGCTACATCCGCGAGGTTCCGGGCGGGGCGGCGTGCGCCCCGAGGGGGGCGCGGTGGGGCAGCGGCGCGGCAGCACAGGGGGCAGAGCGGGGCGCGGCGCGCGGGCCTGGGGTGTGGCGCTGGCCGCGGCGGCGCTGGCCGCCCCTGCCCCTGTTTGGGCCGAGATGCGCGACTATGACGTCACTGACCTTGAAGACATCGGGGTCGGCGGCATGGTGATGGTCGACGCCCTGGGCGATGGGGTGCGGGTGCCCGTGGTGGTGGCCCGGGTGGCGGGTGTGCGCGGGCTCTTCCGCCTCGAGCTCGAGGCCCCGCCGGCCCTGCTCACCGGCCTGCCTGAAGTCGAGCTGACGCTGGCCCCTTGGCGCGCCGCGGCCGGCCCCGAAGAGCTGCTGCTGGCGGTCACGGGGAACCACTTCAACCTCGATCCGCTCTCGCCGAGCACTCCAGATGGCGCGCTCTACGTCATCCTCGACGTGGGCGGCGAAGCGCCGACGGTCAGCCAGGTCAGCCCGGTGCTGGGCACCGACCCGCGCGGGCGCCACATGGCCACCCGCGGCGACGGGGCTGTGGTGCTGAGCACCCCCGACGGGGTGGCGGCGGCGGTCTCCGACACCGACCCGACCCCCGTCCTAGCCCAGCGGGTGGACACTTGGGCCTACGGCGCCTATGGTCCGACCCACGCCCTGCTGCCCACCGCGGCCGCCCTGCTGCCGGTGGGCGAGACCGGCGCCTTCGCCGTCGGCGCCGATGATGTCGTGCGCTACCTACCGGCCAACCCCGACGCGCCCCTGGTCGCCACCCTCGGCCCGCTCGCCGGCGCCCTGCCCGCGCCGCTGGCGGTGGCCGGCCGCGGCGGGCCCTTCGTGACCACGATCACCGGCGCGCTGGTCGAGCTGCGGCCCGATGGCCCGGTGACCCTGCTCAGCACGCCCTTTGTGCGCGACGTGGCCGCGGGTGAGCGGGCCCTGGCCCTGCAGGTCGGCGGCGCGCTCTGGCTGGTGCCCGACCGCGGGGCCCTGGGCCTGCGGCAGATCGCCCCCTTCGGGATTGACGACAACGACGTCTTTTGGGTGCTCGGCGACACCGACGCCGACGGCTGCGAAGAGGTGGTCAGCACCGCCCGGGCCTCGGGGCGGGTGATCTGGTGGGAGGCCGGCTGCGAGGTCGGCCTCAGCCCGGCCAGCCCCGGCGCCTTGGCCGCGCCCGACGCGGCGGCGGCGCCCGCGGGCGTCGAGGTCGAGGGGGCCCCGCCCATTCGTGGTGCTGACCCGGCCGATCCGGCGCGGGACACCGGCGTTGCGCCCGAGGCCCTGGGCCCCTTGGAATTCGGCTGGGCCTGCGGCGGCGGAGGGGCGGGCGCGGCGCTGACCCTGCTCAGCGCGGGCCTCGTGGGGCTGCGGCGTCGGCGGCGTTGAGGTGGGCGGGGGGCTCCGCCCCCCGCAACGCCCCCGGAGGCTTTTGTTTTTTTGGTGTTCCCGCTGCGATGGAAGCGGCTCGTGCTCACGAGGCTTGGCCTCGTTGAGTTGACGAGGCTGTTCGCGCAGACCCTTCGGCTCGTTGTTGTCGATGCCGGGGGCCGCCGGCCCCCAGGCCCCCGGGCAAGGGGCCTGCGGGGCCCCTTGCATTCCCCGCCAAGGGGGGCAGCGGGCAGGCTTCGCGCGGCGCACGGTGGCGCCGCGCGCCAGCCCGCAAAGCCCCCCTTTGCCGGTTCTCCAAGACCGGGCCCCCAGGACCCGGCGCGACCCGCTGCTGCTGTGGGCGATGAGGGGGCTCGCCGCGAAGGCCTCGGCTGCTGCGGTTGGGGCGACGCCCGTGGCGCGGGGGCTTCGGAGCTGAATCAGCCTTCGTCGGCAGAGGGGCGCGGCGTCGGGGGGGAGGGGCCGCCCGCTGCGCGCCAGGCGGCGCGCAGGGCGACGGCGGCGGGCCCGGGGTCGGGGGTGGCCAGGGCGCCGAGCACGGCTGCGCCCCAGGCGCCCGCGGCGGCGAGCTGGCCGAGGCGGGCGGCGTCGACGCCGCCCAAGGCGAGCACCGGTCGGCCGGCCGCGGCGGAGATCAGGGCCGCGGGCCCCAGCGGCGGGCGGGCGTCGCCGGGCTTGCTGCCCGGGGCCCAGATCGGCGAGAGCAGCGCGTAGCGCGCCCCTTCCGCGAAGGCGCGGTCGAGGGCGGCGGCGCTGTGGCAGCTGCGGCCCCAGGCCGCGGGGTGGTGGGGCCCGCCTGCGGGCAGGTGCAGGGGCCAGCCGCCCGGATCGGCCCGCGCGCCGGGGTTGTCGGCGTGCACGATGATCTGCAGGCCGAGCGCCGCGGCCCGCGCGGCGGCCGGGCGCCAAGCCTCGTCGAGATCGGCCTTCTCGCGCAGCAAGACGGCGGGCCAGCCGGCCGCGGCCAAGGCGTTGAGCCAGGGGCCCAGCGGGCGGCCGTCGCCGGGGCTGAGGGCGAGCAGGCGGGGGGGCGGCTCCACGTGCGGCTCCTCGCGCGCGGGCGGGTGCGCGGCGCGGCGCCGGGGCTATGCTGGGGGTCGAACATCTGCGCGGGCAGCAGCTCTGCTGCCCCGCTGGTCCACCCCGCCGCGCCCTGCGCGGCCCCGCCCTGGAGCGCCCCATGGTCCGCAGCCTCGCCCTCGCCGCCGCCCTGCTCTTCTCCTCGTCCGCGCTGGCCTGCCCGATGGCCGACGCCGCCGCCTTCACCGAAGCCGCCGCCAAGGTCGAGCAGGCCAGCGGCGCCAAGGCCACCTTCGCCGTGACCGGCATGCACTGCGGCTCTTGCTCCGACAAGGTCAGCAAGGCCCTGATCGCCGTCCCCGGCGTGACCGCCGCCGCCGTCGACTACCAGACCGGCAAGGTCGTGGTGGCCTACGACGCCCAGAAGGCCAACAAGGCCGCCATGCTCGAGGCGATCACCAAGTCGGGCTTCAAGGCCACCGAAGCCACCAAGAACTGAGCCCGCCGGCCTCCGCGCCGCGCCATCGTCAAGGTGGTGCGGCGCGCGCCGTTTGGGCCCGGGTGCGGCCAAGCTCCGCGCCCGGCCGACCGGACCGCGCCGCGCAGCGGCGGCCCCCCCGGGGCCGAGCCCGCGCGCCCGGCGATCCCGCCGCAGGCGGAGCGCCGGGCGGGGCCGCGGGCGAGCGGGGAGGGCGGCCGCAGGCGCCCGTCTGCCCCCAGCGCCGGGCTAAGGTCCGCCCCTGGAGGCCTGCATGGGCGCCCCCGCCGAACCCCTGATCTTCTCCTTTGACGTGGTCTGCCCCTACGCCTGCCTGGCGCTCTTCGAGGTCGAGGCGCTGGCCGCGCGGCTCGGGCTGCCGCTGGTGGTCGAGCCGGTGCTGCTCGGCGGCCTTTTTCGGGCCCAGTCGGCGCCCGATCAGCCCGCCGCGGGCTGGAGCGTGGCCAAGGCCCGGCACGGCGCGCTCGACGTCACCCGTCAGGCCCATGTGCGCGGCCAGGCGTGGCGGCTCGCCCCCGGGCACCCGCGCCGCAGCGTCGAGGCCATGCGCCTCGTGATCGCCGCTGCGCCGGGCCAACGCCTGCCCCTGGCCCGCGCCTTGGCCCTGGCCTACCACGGCGAGGGTCAGGACCTCGCCGACCGCGCCGTGCTCGCGCCCATCGGCGCGGCCTTCGGGGTCGACATCGCGCAGATTGACGTGGCTGAGGTCAAAGATGAGCTGCGCGCCAACACCGAGCGCGCGGCCGCCGCGGGCGCTTTTGGGGTGCCCACCCTGCGCCACGGCGAGCGCCTCTGGTGGGGCGTCGACCGTTTTGAGGCCGCCGCCCAGGCCATCGGCGGCCTGGCCCCCGCGCCGCTGCCCGCGCGCCCGGGCCACCGCCGGCGCCTGACCGTGGTCTTTGACCTCGCCAGCCCCTTCGCCCACATCGGGCTCAGCGTCGCGCAGGGCATCGCCGAGAAGCACGGCGTTGAGCTGGTGCTCTGGCCGGTGCTGCTCGGCGCGCTCTTCCGCAGCATCGGCACGCCCGACGTGCCGCTCTTCGCGATGGCCGAGGCCAAGCGCGCCTGGACGGGGCGCGACCTCTTCGAGCAGGCGGCCCAGCGCGGCGTTCCGCTTCAGTTTTCGAGCCACTTCCCCGTGCGCACCGTGCTGCCCCAGCGTGTGCTGCTCGACCGCCCCGACCTCGCCGTGGCCATGTCGGCGGCGGTCTGGTCCGAAGACCAAGACCTCGGCGACCCCGCGGCGCTGGCCGCCTGGCTGCGGGCCCGGGGCGAGGAGGCCGAGGCCCTGCTCGCCGCCGCCGAGGCGCCCGAGGTCAAGGCGCGCCTGCGGGATAGCAACACCCGCGCCGAAGAGGCCGGCGTCTTTGGTGTGCCCGCCTGGATCGTCGACGACGGCCCGCCCATTTGGGGCGTGGACCGCCTGCCCCTGGTCGAGCGCGTGCTCGCCGGCCTCGAGCTCGGTCCGGTCGACAGCTTCGCTGAGGGCGGCCCGCGGCCATGAGCCGGCGCGCCGCTCCGCTCGATCACCTTGGAGCGCGCCTTGCGCTCGGGCTGCTGGGCCTCGCCCTGCTGGGCCTGCCGGCGGTGGCCGCCGATGGCCCGCCCGCGGCCCTGGTGCGCTGGGGGAATGGCCTCAAGCGCGCATTTCCGCACTACCCCGAGGTGCGCGGCGGCTACGAAGAGGGCGGCGCGATCGGGGGCCGCTGCTTGCGCCCGGGTGAGCCCACGCCCCCGGCCGAGCGCCACCCGATGGATCCGGCGCGGCGGGCGGCCCGGGCCGCCGACCCCGCCGCCGCCGAGGCCGCCTGCGTGGCCGCGCTGATCCCCGGCCCGCTGCTCAACGCCAGCTTGGAGCCCCAAGACCAGCGGATCTTCGCCCCCCTGGTGCTGCGCGTGGCCGCCGCCGCGGGCGGCGACGCCGACGCGGCCATCGCGGCCCTGCTCGCCCACGGCCCGCTGACCAACCGCAGCGAGCAGGCCTTGGTGCCGGTCGGGCCCTTCCTCATCGAGGTCGCCGCCCCCTGTCAGGTGGGCGGCCTCTTCGCCTATGACCTCTACGACGTCGTGCTCGCCGCGAAGCAGATCGCGCCCGAGCTGCCCCCGCCGGCCCGGGTGGCCTACAGCCCCTGCGCCAGCCTGAGCTACCAGTGGCTGTCGGTGGCCGAGCTGGCCGAGCGGGCCGCCCAGCCGCGTGAGCTGTGGGGCCTCGAGTTCCCCGAGGTGCGCGACCGCGCCAAGGCCCAGGCGGCGCCGCGCTGAGCCGCGGGCCGGTGCTTGGGCCGATTTGGCGCCGGGATCTTGTGCTCTACGGCTTCGGTGACGCTGTTTTGGCCTTCTGGCGCTTCATCCACTCGACGTAGCCATAGCACTGGCCGGCGGCCTCGCCCTTGAGCTGGGGGCAGGCCTTGTCGAGCAGGGGCTCGGCCTCGGGGATGCGCCCGGCGGTGACCAGGGCGCGGGCGAGGTTGGCCATGCTGGCCGGGCTGGCCTCGCCGCTGGCCGCGGCGGCCAGCGCCCCGCTCAGATCGCCGGCCTCGGTGGCCGCCCGCACGCGAATGGTCTGGGCGAGGCCGCGCTCGTCGGCGTCGGCGGGCTGGGTGAGGCCGAGCAGCTTGACCGCGGTGCCCATGTCGCCGGCGTCGGCGATGAGGCGGGCGTGGCCGATCACCGCGCTCGACGGCAGGCCGCGGGCCTGCTGCGGCCCGACCTCTTTGAGCAGGGCGGTGGCGGCGCCGAGGTCTTCGGCCTGGACCGCGCAGGTGTAGCCGAGCGTGCGAAAGCGGGGCCGCTCGGCCTCGGGCAGCTCGGGCAAGGACTGGCGCACCACCTCGACGCAGGCCCGGGGCGCGCGGTCGTTGAGGTGGCGGGCCGCCCTGTTGAAGCGCGTGTCGGGTGAGCTGCGCACGGCCAGCACCTCGCGGGCGGCGGGCGTGATGCCGTCGGGGTCGAGGCTGGCCAGCTCGGCGGTGGCCCGCAGGTAGGCCAGCTCGTCGGGGGCGCCTTGGCGCAGCGCCCCGAGCTCGGCCCAGGCGCCGGGCCGGTCGCCGCCGTAGGCCCGCACCAGCACCGCCGCCCGCTGCAGGTGCGGGTCGGCCCCCACCGCCTTGCGCGCCCCCTCGAGCAGGGCCCGGGCCTCGCCCGCCCGATGGCCGTGGGCGAGCAGGATGGCGTAGAGCGCCAGCGCCTCGGCCCCGCGGGCCCCCAGCGGGCGGAAGGCCGCCGCGTCGGCCCCGCGCCAAGCCGCGTCGAGCGCCTCGCGCGCGACCTGGTAGCGGCCATTCTCGTAGAGGCAGTCGGCCACGGCGAAGCTCAGCGCGCGGTCGGTGGGCGCAGACGAGAGGCGCTGCTGCTGGGCGGGCAGGTCTTTGTCGCAGGCCTCGCGGGCGAGGCGGGCCGCGGCCAAGGTGTCGGCGGGGGTGCCGGCCACGGCCATGGGCGCCTGGCCGAGGGTGACGACCAGCAGGGGAAGGAGGAGGGCAGGGGCGGAGGTGATCAGCGTGCGCATGGGCCGACCATAGCGCAGGCGGAGGCGCGGCTGGCGCTGGCCTGCGGGGCCGCGGCCTCGATCCGCCGGGGGCCTCGGGCCGTACCTACGCGCGTTGGCACGGGCCTTGCGTAGGGCCCTGCGTCGGCCCCCTGCGGGCCGCAGAGGAGTCCAGGATGAGCGGTGCGACGGTGACCCAGGCGGGGCCCTGGCCGGTGTCGGTGAGCTTGCTGCTGATGGGCGCGGTGGTCTGGGTGCCGCTGCTGCTCGCCTTCGCCCAGCGCGCGGGCGTGGTCGCCCTCTTCTGAGCCCCTGTGTCAGATCGCCCAGACCGCCTGTGCGCCCCGGCGCGCCGCCCGTGCGATGATGCGCGGCGCGCGCGGGCACCCGCCCGGCGGCAGAGGGTGGGATGGACGCGAGCGCGGCGATGGAGCCTGGCTTTCTCTCGGTGGTGCCGGCGCTGGTCGCCATCGCGCTGGCTTTTTGGACGAAGAACGTCCTGCCGGCGCTGTTCGCGGGCATCTTGACCGCCGGCTTGGTGATGTTCGCCCAGAGCGGCGAGGCCAAAGACCTCAACGTGATCAGCAAGCTGCTGCTGCCGGCCCTGGGCAGCGAGGGCTATGCCAAGATCTTGCTCATCTACCTGTGGAGCCTCGGCGGCCTCATCGGGATCTGGGAGAAGACCGGCGCCGCCCTGCACTTCGCCGAGGTGGTCGGCGGCAAGCTGGTCAAGGGCCCGCGCTCGGCCATGGTCTATGTCTGGGTGCTCGGCTGCGTCTTTCACCAGGGCGGGACGGTGAGCACCGTGCTCGCCGGCACCACCGCCCGGCCGGTGGCTGACAAGCACAAGATCAGCCACGAAGAGCTGTCCTACATCGTCGACAGCACCGCTTCGCCCGTGGCCACGGTGATCCCCTTCAACGCCTGGCCGACCTATGTCGCCGGCCTCATCGTCGGCGCGGTGCCCTTCCTCACCGACAGCGGGGCTGGGGTCACGCTGTTCTTCCAGTCCATCCCCTTCAACTTTTATGGGATCTTCGCGGTCTTCGGCACGCTGCTCTTCGCGCTGGGCTGGATGCCCTGGGTCGGCAAAGACATGGCGGCGGCCCGCACGCGCGCCCGCAGCACCGGCGTGCTCGACGCG
Source organism: Deltaproteobacteria bacterium (assembly GCA_016792625.1). Lineage (GTDB taxonomy): Bacteria > Myxococcota_A > UBA796 > UBA796 > UBA2385 > JAEUKK01. Next base: position 87,497 of record JAEUKK010000027.1, read on the forward strand.
CCGGGCGCCCGGCCGATGATGCCCTCGGCCGCCGACCTGAGCGCGGTGACCAGCACGGTGAAGGGCTACACCCCCTCGCTGCTCGACTTTGGCGTGCCGCTCGGCGTGCTCATCGGGCTCGCCGTCATCCCCATCGCGCTGAGCAAAGCCGGGCTCATCAGCAACGGCAACTGGATCAACGAGGCCTTCCTCGCCTGCGTGCTCTCGGCCATGGTGGTCGCCGTGGCCCGCGGCATGAAGCTCGATGACGTGATGGACGGCTTTTTGGGCGGCTGCAAGTCCATGACCATCGGCGCGCTCATCCTCGGGCTCGCGGTCACCATGGGCGAGGCGGCCAAGGCCCTGCAGACCAGCGCCTACTTGGTCGGGCTGTTCGGTGACGCCCTGCCCGCCGTCGCTCTGCCTGCTGTGCTCACGCTCATCTGCATGGGCATCGCGTTCGCTACGGGCACCAGCTTTGGCACCTACGCGGTGGTCATGCCCGTGGCCCTGCCCATGGCCTGGCACCTCGTGCCCGACCCGACCTACCTCAAGGTCTGTTTTGGCGCGGTCATCGGCGGCGCGGTCTATGGCGACCAGTGCTCTCCGGTCTCGGACACGACCATCCTCAGCAGCATGTTCTCGGGCTGTGACCTGATGGACCACACCCGCACCCAGCTCCCTCTGGCCACGGTCTTCGCCGGCCTCGGCGCCCTGGCCAGCACCATCGCCGCGGCCCTGGTGCTCGCCTGAGCGGGGCGGGCCCGCTGGCCCGGCTCTGGGCCGCCCTGGTCGGGCTGCTGCGCCCGCGCCCCACGATCCACCTGCCACCGCCCCCGCCGGGCGCCGCGGCGCTTTTTGACGCGGTGCGCTGGCTCTCGGCCGAGCAGACCCCCTGGGGCTGCCCGGTGCTCGACGTCGGGCCGGTCACGGGCGGGGTGGAGCCGCGGCTGCGCGCGGCGGTGCAGGCCATCGCCGATGGCTGGACCGGAGAGGACGGCGCCGGCCTCGGCCCCTTGCGCCCGCCCGAGGGGCCCGCCTTGCCGGGAGAGCTGCGGCTGCCGCTGTCTTCGGCCGATCCGGCGATGACGCCGGAGGGCGCGTTGTTCCGGCCCCAGCACCCCAGCGAGCGCCACGCGCTCTACCTGCGCGATGGGTGGGTCTGGGCGCTGGACGCCCACACCCGCGCCGTGCGGGCCGCCGCGCCGGCCAGCCGCGAGGGCGCGCTGCTCGTGATCGGCCCGCTGCACGCTGGTCTGCTCGGCCCCGCGCCGGATGGGGGCCCACCCGCCGGCCTGGACTACGCCCAGAGCGGTGACCCGGCGATGGTCTGGGCGACCTTCACCTGGCTGCTGCGCAGCCACGCCTTGGGCGAGCTGCTGCCCGCGCCCCTGCCCGCCGCCCTCGCCGAAGAGCCCCGGGCCGCCGCCCTCTGGGCCAGCGGCTGGCTGGGCCGGCGCTGCCTCGGCCTCGCCGCGGCCCCGGCCCTGCCCCCGCCGACCCGCCCGCTGCGGGTGGACGGCGCCCTGCTCTTGGCCGCCCAGCGCGGTGATCTCGCGGGGCTTCAGGCCGCTTTGGCCGCCGGCGCGGCGCCGGCCGCCCCGGGCAGCTTCTTTGGCTACACCGCGCTGCACGCCGCGGCGGCGATGGGCGAGGCGGGCTGCGTGGGCGCCCTGCTCGCCGCCGGCGCCCCGGTCGACGCGACCGCCGACGACGGGGCGACCCCCCTGCTCGCCGCCGCGGCCCAGCACGGGCCCGACACCAGCGCCGTGGTGGGCCTGCTCATCGCGGCGGGGGCGAAGCTCGACGCCCGGCTCGGGGCCCGGGGCGAGGCGGCGGTGCACCTCGCCGCCCAGGCGGGCCGCGGGCCCGTGCTCGCCCGCCTCATCGGCGCGGGGGCCGATATACACGCCGCCACCGACGGTGGTTTCACCGCCCTGCACATGGCGGCCGAGCTGGGGCGGGCCGATTTGGTGACCCTGCTGCGGGCGGCGGGGGCCGACCCGCGGGCGGCGGCGGGCGGCCTGCGCCCGGCCGATCTGGCCGAAGCCAAGGGGCACCTGACCCTGGCCGCCGCGCTGCGGGCCGCGGGCGGCTGAGCGCGGCGCCGGAGGGCGCTGCGCTGCCCTTTGGATCGGCGCGGCCCGGCCGATGGGGGGGAGCCGCGCGTGCACCCGTGCCCGCGCCCGGCCGAGGCCCCCATGGACAACCGCCGCCGTCAGTACCGCGTCACCGCCGAGTTTGACCGCCTCGTGCAGGTCGAGCTGCTCGGCCCCAAGGTGCACGCCACCAACGTGCGCCTGCTCGATCTCTCGGCGGGCGGCGCGGGCATCGTGCTGCCCTCGCGCGCGAGCGGGGTGCTGCGCATGCGCGACCGCATCGAGCTGCGCTTGATCAGCGCCGCGTTGACCGAGCCGGTCCGCATGTTCGCCCGCATCAGCCACCTCGACGAGCGTGAGCGCGAGCCCACGGTGGGCCTCGAGTTCGAGAGCTGGCGGGAGCACCGGGCCCTGCTCGACAGCGAGCTGAAGACCTTGTTCAACGAGCGCGAGGCCTTCCGGGTCGACCCAACCCACCGCGAGCCTGTCGAGCTGCGCATCGTCGGCCGGCCGAAGGATGGCCTGCTCGCCGCCACCCGGCCGGTGGGGGCGCGGCTGAGCGCGCCGGTTGAGGCGCAGCTGCGCGACATCTCGGTCACCGGCCTCGGCGTGAAGCTGCTCGGCCCGCTCACCGGCCCCTGGGGGGCCACCGACGGGCTGCGGGTCGAGGCCCGCCTGCCCGGCGACAGCCAGGGGGTCACCCTCGAGGTCGAGCTGCGCTACCTGCGCCCCCACGCCGAGGGGGTGACCCTGGCCGGCCTGCGCCTGACCGAGGACACGACCCCCCACGCCCGCCGGGCCCGCGCGGCGGTCACCCGCTACGTGATGGACCGCCAGCGCGCCATCCTGCGCGTGGGCCTGCGCGATGAAGAGCCGAGCCGCTCGATGGTCCGCCCCCTGCTCGAGGGCGCGGCCGCGCGCTGAAAAGCCCGCCCCGGGGCCCTGGTGGGCCCGCAGGCCGCGCGCTAGCCGGCGGCCATGAGCACCCGCGCCGCCCCGCCGACCCCTGCGCCCGCCCCGCCGCGCGCGCCGTCCGCCCCCGCGCCCGCTGCCGCCGGCGGCCCCGCTGACGAGGCTGAGCTTTTCGGCGAAAACGACGCCGACGACGTCGAAGACGAGGCCCCTGGCCCGCCGCTCGACCCGCCGAGCCTCGAGCCGGTGCGCGTCGACAAGTGGCTCTGGGCCGCCCGCATGGTGAAGACCCGCACCCAGGCCAGCGACGCCTGCGCCGGCGGGCTCATCAAGGTCAACGGCCTGACCGCCAAGGCCAGCCAAAAGGTCAAGCCGGGCGACCGGGTCGAGGGCGCGCTGCCCAGCGGCCGGCGGGTGCTCGAGGTGCGGGGCACGGCCGAGCGCCGCGGCAGCGCGCCGATCGCCCGCAGCCTCTACACCGACCTCGCCCCGCCTGAGCGCGCGCCCCGCCTGGGCTTCCTCGAGGTCGAGCGGGGTGAGGGCAGGCCGACCAAGGTCGACCGCCGCAAGATGGAGCGGGTGCGCGGATGGTAGCCCCCCTGCGCTGGGGCGTGGTCGGGGTCGGCGTCGCCGGGAAGGCCCGCGCCCGCGCCATCGCCGACGACCCGCGGGCGGTCGGGGTCTGCGGCCTGCGCGGCGAGCCCGAGGCGGTGGGCCTGCGCCCGGTCAGCGCGCTCGACGCGCTGATCGCCGAGGTCGACGTCGTGGCGGTGTGCAGCCCCGACTCAACCCACCCCGCGGTGGTGCGGGCGGCGCTCGAGGCGGGCCGGCACGTGGTCTGCGAGTACCCGCTCGCGCCGAGCGCGCGTGAGGCCCGGGCCCTCTTCGCGCTCGCCGCCGAAAACGGCCTGCGCCTGCACGTCGAGCACATCGAGCTGCTCACCCCCCAGGCCCGCCACCTGCGCTTGGTCTGCCGGCCCGACCAGCTGCGCGGCGGGGCCCTGCGCTGGGTGGGGCCGCCCCGCGCCGATCAGCCGCGCTTGCCCCACGCCAACCTCGCCCGGCTGCACCGCCTGGTCGACACCATCGGCCTCCCCCGCCGGATTGACGTGCAACGCGCCGAAGCCGACGCCTACATGGCCACGCTGCGCTTCGACAACGGCGCGACCGTCGAGCTCAGCCTGCAGGCCGAGGCCGGCGCCCGCCGCCACCTTGAGCTGACCCTGGTGATGGAGGCCGGGGTCGCCCTGCAGGTCGACCAGACCCTGCTCTGGCGCGGCGGCCCGGTCAGCCCGCCGCCCCAGGCGCTAGGGCTCTTCGCCCAAGACCAGCGGGCGGCCAGCGCGCTCATCCTCGACGACGCCCCGCCCTACGTCAATGAAGAGCGGGTGCTCGCCCTGCTCGAGCTGGCCGACAACCTCGAGCGGGCCGGTGAGCTGTGGCGGGGCCTCGAGGCCCGCGGGTCGCGCCGCTCGGGCTGAGGCCGCCGAGGGGCGGGGGCCTTGCCTGGGGCGCCCCCGCCGCCGGCCGCCGCGCTCAGGGCGCGAGCCACTCGAGGGTCAGCTCGTAGTCGACGCCGCCGACCGGGCCGCTCCAGGGCAGCAGGGTCAGCGTGTAGGTCGTGCCTGGCTCGAGCACCACGCCGTAGTTGGCGATGGTGTCGAAGCGCTCGGGGTTGACGTCGCCCACGTCCCAGCCGGCGCCGAGGATGGTGCCGTCGGCCGCGTTCCAGTTCATGTCGAGGTTGTAGGCGGTGTCGGCCCAGCTGAGCGTCGCCACCACGCCCATGCCCTCGGGCACCGAGAGGGTGAAGCTGTCGTTCTCGCCGGCCCAGCTCGGGTCGGCGGCGGGGAAGTCGACCCGGCCCCGCACGATGTCGACGAAGCCAGGGCCCGAGGCCGGGGGCAGGGCCTGGGGGCTGCCGCTGACCACGCTGTAGTTGGCGTCGACCTCGACGTTGTTGGGCTCGGTGTCGGTCTCTTCCCAGCCGACGACGATGGGCTGCACGGTGTCGACGCTGACCGTGAAGCGCGGGCGGATCTCGCGGTCGATCCACCGCAGGCGCACCTGACCCTCGACGTCGGCGTCGATCTCAACGGGCGTGCTCGAGAACATCGTGCCGGCGGTGATCCCCGCGTTGAGGTCGGGGAAGTTGCCCGCCCACACATAGGCCTTGGCCAGCTGCTCGCCCACCTCGGGCGTGTCGTCGACGCGGGTCACGGGGGTGGTGCCATAGGCCCGGAAGGGGGCCGAGCGGGTGCGTGTCGATGGGTCATCGACGAAGAGCTCGGCCGCCGCGCCGCCGAGGGGGGCGCCCCGGTCGTCGAGGGTCGCCCCGGCGTAGATGCCCGCCTTGAACCCGGCTGCGTTCGGGTCAAAGCCGTCGATCTGCAGCTCGTAGTCTGCGGCGCCCACCGTCGCGGCGCCGGCCTGCACGCCGATGAGCAGCTCGGCGCCGGCGGGCACCTCGATGGGCGCGACGAAGGCGCCGCCCGCCCCGTCGGTCGGACCCTCGAACAGCAGCGCGGGGATGCCGCTCTCGTCGAGCTGCGCCATGTCGTAGACCGAGAGCAGGTAGCGCTGGTCTTCGGGGCCAGCACCGCCGGTGTCGAGCGCGGCGGTGTCGCCCGAGGCGCCCGCCCCGGCGTCATAGAGCAGGGTCAGGTTGATCGGCCCGCTCGAGGTGGCCCGCAGCAGGTACCAGTCGGCGTCGCCGGTGGGCGTGCCGTTGGGCCGCTGGCGGAAGCAGAGGGCCCTGCCGAGCACCCGCAGGTTGGCGTAGCGCAGCTCGCCCAGATCGCTGAGCGCGCCGTTGAGCGGGTCGTCGTTGACGCCGATGCCGGCCTCTTGCTCCGAGAAGATGACCGCGGGGATGTCGATCTGACCCTCGACCACCGTGCGGTCGACGCCCGCCTCGGGCGAGAGGCAGGCCGAGAGCAGCAGGGGGAGGAGGGCCGGCGCGCGCCAAGCCCGGCGCGGGAGGGGGCTGGACATGGGGGGCTCCGAGGCGAAGGGGGCGGGCGGGCCGACCAGGGTGCGGGGGGTGCTCATGGTGGCCTCTCAGAACTGACCGCGGAGGCCGAGCTGGAAGTAGCGCGGCGACTGCCGGGCGATCGGCTGGCCCTGCCAGGCGTTGCCGTCGGGGTCGAGGTAGGGGCCGCCCGCGGGGTCGTCGGCCTCGGTGGCCACGCCGGTCACCGTGCGGTCGTTAAAGACGTTGAAGCACTCGACGGTCAGCGCCCAGGCGGTGGGGCCGGCGCCAAAGCTCAGGCCGCCCTTCAGATCGGTCTGCGAGAAGGCGGGCAGGCGGTAGTCGCCGTCGATGGGCTCCTGCGCGTTGTTCCAGGCGCCGTAGTTGTCGTTCCAGTAGATGGGCCGCCAGGGGTAGCCCGAGCTGAAGTTGAAGTTCCAGCCGGCCAGCAGGCCCATGTTGGACTTGCCGACGCTCCACAGCGCGTCGTTGCGCCACGAGCCGGCGAACTTCACGTTGTGCGGCACGTCGTAGGGCATGAGGCCCACGTCGACGTTGTTCTGCTGGGGGATGTCCATGGCCGAGCTGGCGAGGCCCTGGCTCTGGTCGTCGCGCGCCCGCCCATAGGCCCGGCTGTAGGTGTAGCTGCCGAGCACACCCCAGCTGTCGCCAAACTGGCGCGAGGCGGCGACCTCCATCGAGTTGTAGCGGATGAAGGCCTCGTCGGGGGTCCGCAGGCGGAACAGCGCCTCGCCGCTGCCGTCGCGGCTGCCGATCACCTGCGTGCCGTCGGCGTTCCAGATGAGGTTGACCTCATCATCTTCGAACATGTTGCGGGTGAACTCGTGGGTGTAGTTGACGTCCACCAGCCAGCCGCCGCCCAGATCGCGGGACACACCCACATCGAACTCGTCCGAGACGGGGGTCTGCAGGTCGGGGTGCTTGAGGAAGCTGTCGGCGAAGGCATAGCTGGGCTCGGTCGACCAGTCGCCGGCCTGGCTGTCCCAGTTGTAGTAGCCGCCGCCGTTCAGCCCGCGGGCGAGGATGCTTGAGACCGACAAGAAGGCAGGGTCGTAGAAGCGGCCGTAGTAGGCGTGCAGGGCGGTGGTGCCCTTGCCGTCGAGGTCGGCCGCAAAACCCAGGCGCGGCGCCACGTTCACGCTCGAGTAGACCTTCTCGTCGACGTTGTTGTAAAAGGCGCTCTGGTCGAGGCGCACGCCCGGCCGCAGGGTGATGCGGGGCACGGGCTGCCAGACGTCTTGCAAATAGACCCCGACCATGCTGCCGCGGAACTCGGCCTCGCTGTCGCTGTCGTACTTGATGAGCAGGGTGGGCTCATAGCCGGCGAGGTCTGAGGGGTCGCCGTTGTGGCTGTAGTACGGCATTCCCTGCGCGTAGCCGGGGTAGACCGTATAGGTCGAGACGAGGTCGGCCTGCACGCCCAGCTTGATCTGGTGCTCACCCAAGAAGCGCGCGAGCTGGGTGACCGAGAGGGTCAGGGCGTTGCGCTCGCGGCGGTCGATCGACGAGTCGGGGGTCATGCCGTACTGAAAGCCGTCGGCGTCATAGGGCAAGAAGCTGTCGTAGTCCTGGGCGAAGCTGTCTTGGCACACGCCGACGTCGTTGTAGTTCTTGCAGTCCTTCCATTGCATGGGGCCGGTGATGATGTAGCTGTGGTTGGTCGACAGCTGGGTGTCGATCACCGTGCTCGGCCCGGGCGTCCACTGGTGGCCCAGGCTGGCCAGCCAGCCGCCCTGTCGCCACCAGGTCTCTGCGTTGGGCAAGACATAGGGGTCGGCGGTCGCGTTGTCGATGTTGGTCGGGTCACCCTGGGCGTGCAGCCAGATCCGGTGGTTGGCCGAGGGCTTGTAGGTCAGCTTGCCGAAGAGGTAGCGGCTGCGCCAGTCGCGGGTCGCCAAGTCAAAGCCGGCGGGGCGGATGTCGCGGACCTCTTTGGTCATCACCGGGGTGTACAGGCTCTTGGTGAGCTGCAGGCCGGTAAAGAACCAGAGCTTGTCTTTGATGATCGGCCCGCCCACGTTGACCGCGAGCAGCTGGTCGGCGTTGTCGGGCTTGGGCACGCCCTTCTCTTCGGGCAGCGGCTGGTAGAGCTGGGTCTCGGTGCCGCTGTACAGCAGCTGCAGGTCGGCGGTGAATTTGTTGCCGCCCGAGCGGGTCACCACGTTGACCGCGCCGCCCATCGCTCGGCCATACTCGGCGTCCATGCCGCCGGTGATGACCTGGAACTCTTCGATGGCGTCATAGTTCATGTTCACAGAGAAGGTGTTGGTCACCGGGTCTGTGGTGTTCACGCCGTCGACGAAGTATTGGTTTCCAAACGAGAGGCCGCCGCGCATATTGGGGTTGCCCCCGCCGACCACGCCCGGCGCAAAACCCATCACCGACTGGTAGTCGCGGCCCGCGTTGGGGATGTCACGCAGCTGCTCGCGCGACATCACCGTGCCTGTGCGCGCGTTGGTCGCGTCGAGCGGCGGGCGCACGTCGGTGACCGTGATGGCCTCGCCGGCCTGGGCGAGGCTCAGCGGCACGTCGAGGCGGGCGGTCAGGCCCGAGCTGATGCGGGCGCGGGCCTTGGCGTCGTGGAAGCCCGGGGCCTGCACCAGCACGTCGTACTCGCCAACCGGCAGGGCCATGAAGCGGAAGTTGCCGTCGGCGTCGGCGCTGGCCTGCTTGGTGCCCTGCAGGGCGTCGGACTTGATCGTGATGAGCGCGGCGGGGACGGGCAGGCCCTCGGCGTCGCTGACCTTGCCGGCCAGCGCGCCGGTGAGCTCGACCGCGAAGGCGGGCAGGGCCGGCAGCAGGGTGAACAGGGTCAGGAGGGCCTGCAGCGACCAGCGCACGACCGGGAGGCGGCGCGCGGGCGGGGCGTGGAGTGGGCGACGGGACAAAGGGAGCTCCTCTCTCGGGCGGGCGAGCGCGGAGCCTACCACAAGGCGTTTGACGCACAGGCTGTGCTCCGCGTGGATACGCAGCCAGCGACGCCCCGGAGCCCCCGATGTCCACCCCCCGCTCTCCCTCCCCCTGGCCCCGCGCGCACCGCGCCCTCCCCCTGCTGCTCGGCCTGCTGGGCTGCGGGGCCGAGGGTGAAAAAGACGTCAGCGGTGATGAAGACGAGCAGGTCGCCGATGGCGGCGGCGCCGCCGACGGGGGCGCGCCGACCACCGACCTGACCTGGCACCAAGACATCGCGCCGATCTTCTCGCAGAGCTGCGAAGGTTGCCACGGCGCGACCGGGGGCGGCGGTGGGCTCGACCTGTCGACCCCCGAGCGGGCGGCCGAGTGGGCCTTGCCGATCGCCGCGGCGGTCGAGGCCCGGCGCATGCCCCCGTGGACGGCGGCCGACGACTGCAACAGCTACCAAGGCGACTTCTCGCTGAGCGCCGAGGACCGGGCCAAGGTCGTCGAGTGGGCCCGGGCCGGCGCGCCGGCGGGCGACCCAGCGACCGCGGCCGCGCTGCCGCCGGCCTACACGCCCCCGGTGCTGGACCGGGTCGACCTGCAGCTTGAGCTGCCGGTCGAGTACACGCCTGATCCTGGCCAGCCCGATGATTACCGCTGCTTCTTGGTGGATTGGCCCTGGGCCGAAGACGCCTGGGTGACCGGCACGCACATCCGGCCGACCAACGAGGCGATCGCCCACCACGTCATCACCTTCCTCATCCCGCCCGAAGATGTGGCCACCTACGAGGCCCTCGACGCCGCCGACGCGGCCCCCGGCTACCCCTGCTATGGCGGGCCGGGCGGCGACATCGACTCGCTGCAGACCATGCGCTGGCTGGGTGCCTGGGCGCCGGGCGGCGGCGCGGCGGTCTACCCCGAGGGCACCGGCCTGCGGGTGCGGCCGGGCAGCAAGCTCGTGCAGCAGATGCACTACAATACGCTGGGCGGGCCCGGCGCCGACCGCACCGTGATGGACTTGCGGGTCGAGACCACCCCCCAGGGCTGGGCCGACATCCAACCCTGGACGGATGTGCGCTGGGTCCTGGGCGTGGGCATGGACATCCCCGCCAACACCGAGGGGGTCAGCCACGAGTTCCGCTACCGTGCGGGCGCGGGCGATCGCTTCGCCTTCCACAACGCCGCGCTGCACATGCACACCATGGGCGTGAGCGCCAGCTTGCACGTCGAGCACGCTGATGGCAGCGAGACCTGCCTGCTGCGCGAAGACAGCTGGGACTTCAACTGGCAGCGCACCTACGCGCTGACCACGCCGGTCAACGTGACCCCGGGCGACGAGATCGTGCTGCGCTGCACCTGGGACAACGAGAGCGACCAAAACGCGGCCTGGGGCGAGGGCACCGGCGACGAGATGTGCCTCGCGACCACCTACATCACCGACAGCTGGCCCGAGGACTGAGCCGCGTGGGCGCGGTGCGGCCGGCCGGCGCGCTCCGGGTCTGCGTCTTCGGCCCACGTTCACAATCAGACGGTTCCAACCTGGGGAGCATGGCGCCTGCGGCCCCCCTCTGCGCTCGCCGGGGCCCCGGGCGGCGCTCCGCCTGCGGCGGGATCGCCGCCCGCCCGGCTCGGCCCCTGCGGGGCCGCGGCTGCGCCGCGCGCGCCGGTCGGCCGGGCGCGGAGGGCGCGGCGAGGGTCTAGGCCCCGACCGGGCCGAGCAGCCGCAGGCCGATGCGCAGGCACTGCCAGCGCCCCGCCGCGGCGCGCGCGCGGTCGAGGCGGGCCTGGTCGAGGGGCTGGCCGCGCAGCTGGGCGATGTGCAGCAGCGCCAGATCACTGAGCAGCGGCCCCGCCTCGAGGTCGTTGACCGCCCGCGCCCGCTGGGCCCCCGCGCGGGCCAGGGCCTCGGCCTCGGACAGGCGGCCGAGCGCGGCCCTGGCGAAGGCCTCCCAGATCACGAGCTGGCCGTCGTACCAGGGGTCGGCGTCATCGAGCAGCGGGCCTTGCTGCAGCACGGCCAGCGCGGCCTCGGGCTCGCCGCGCAGCAGGCGCAAGCAGACCACGCCCTCGCGCGGGGCGGCGCTCGGGCGACCCGAGAGGGTGTGCTGGGCCAGCTCCCAGGCCTGCTGCAGCTGATCGGCGGCCTCGTCGAGCTCGTTGGCGTCGATGAGCGCCATGCCGAAGTTCGCGCGCAAGATCAGCTCGTGGCGCTTGGCGCCGGCCTCGCTCTGGACCCGCAAGGCGAAGCGGAAGCCCTTGATCGCCTCGTCGTGGCGGCCCTGCTCGCTGAGCAGGCTGGCGAGGTTGGCCGCGAGGGTGGCGGCGCGCATCGGGTTCGCGCGCGTGGAGGGCTGCTGCAGCGCGTGGACATAGGCGGCCTCGGCCTCGGCTTGGCGGCCGAGCCCCCACAGGTAGTTGCCGAGCAGCTGGGCCGCGGCGGCGCCCTCGGGCAGCTCGCAGGCGCGGCGCGCGTGGGCCACCGCCACCTCACCTTTGCCCTCTTGCCAGGCCGCTTGGGCGAGCAGGCGCACCGCGAGACCGACCAAACGTGCGTCGCGCCGCCGCTCGGCCCGCTCGAGCACCGCGGCGGCCTCGTGCGCCCACTCGTAGCCCTCGCGCCGGCGCACGCCGTCGCGGGCGACCAGGAGGAGCACCTCGTCGGCCAGGGGAGGGGGCAGTCGGCTGCGGTAGCGGTCAAGGCCCAAGACAACGCGCCGGAGGGCGTCTTCGGCGCCGAGCACGCTCAGCGCCTCGGCGAGGCTGAGCCCGACCCGGGCGACCCCCACCGGGTCGGCGTCGAGCTGCTGGCCGAAGTTGCGCTCGACCGCGGCGAGCTGCGCGCCGATCCACCGCACGGCGGCGGGGCCCCCGGCCGTGTCGAGCGCGGAGAGCGCCCGCTGGAGCTCGGCCCAGACCTCGTGATCGCGCAGCGGCAGGGGCGGCGGCGGCGGCGCGGTGTGGGACATGGCGACCTCGGGCGGCTCTGTATCTTCGGCGGTGGCCGGCCCGCGCTGCGGGCTCGGCCCGTGGCGCGGCGCGTGAACTGCCCTGCCCCCGCAGCCCCGCCAGCGGCCCCAAGCTCAGGCCGGGGGCAGCGCCGCCCAAGCAGCGGCCAGCGCGCGCCCCGGCGCGGCCAGCGCCGCGTAGGCCCGGCCCGCCGCCGAGGCCGGGGTCAACCGCAGGGCCAGCGCCCGCAGGGCCCGCAGCGGAGCGGCCTGCCAGCCGGCGATCTGGCCCACCCGCCGAGAGCGGTCGGCCACCGTGCGCGCCCGCGCCGCCCGCGCCTGCACGTAGGCGGCGTGGGCCGCGGGCAGCGCCGCCTGCCCTTCGAGGGCCAGGGCCAGGGCCATCGCGTCTTCGATCGCCATGCCCGCGCCTTGGCCGAGGTTGGGGGTCATCCCGTGGGCGGCGTCGCCGAGCAGCCAGGCCGCGCCCGCCCCCCAGGCGTGGGTTCGGTGCTCGAGCAGGTCGTGGTGCAGCAGCGGACCCGCCCGCAGCGCCGGCCAGAGCGCCGCTGCCGCACCACCAAAGGCGCCGAAGATGGCGTCGAGAGCGGTGGGATCGAGGTCGGGCAGACCAGCGGCGCGGGCCCGGGTGAGGAAGACGTAGGCCCGTGCGCCGGAGAGCGGCACCACGCCGAAGCGGCAGCCCAGGCCCCAGTGCTCGACCGCGCCCCCGCCCTCGGTCACCATCGGGGGTGCGGGTACGACCGCGCGCCAGCAGGCCTCGCCGGCGGGTCGCAGCGCCTCTTCGCCCAGCAGCTGGCGGCGCACCGCGCTGCGCAGGCCGTCGGCGCCGATGATCAGCTCGGCCCGCAGCGGCGCGTCGCCGGCGAGGCGCACCGTCGGTTTGGCCCCGAGCTCGAGCGCCTCGACCGTCGCGCCCAGCCGCAGCTCGACGGTGGGCGGCAGGGCCGCGGCCAGGGCGGCGTGCAGCTCGGCCCGGTGCAGGGTCAGGGCGGGGCCCACGGTCGGGCGCAGCGCGGCCAGGTCGAGCCGCGAGGTCAGGGTGCCGTCGGCATCGGCGGTGTCCATTCGATCAAGGAGGGCGCCCGATGGGCGCAGATCGACGCCCAGCGCGTCAATCACCGCGATGGCGTTGGCGGCGAGCACGATGCCCGCGCCCACCGGCGCGAAGCGCGGCGCCCGCTCGAGCAGGGTGACCTCGTGCCCGCGCAGCCCGAGCGCGCGGGCGGCGACGAGCCCGCCGATGCCCCCGCCGACGATGATCACGCGCCGTCGGGGCGTGGGCCCCCCGCGCGGGCCGACCAGCGCCGCGCCGCTCATGGGCGCACCGCCTGGGCCGTCGGAGTCATCGGAGCCATCGGGGCCAGCAGGCGGTCGAGGGCCGCCCGCAGCAAGGGCCCGCGCGCGCCCGGGGGCAGCTCGCCCCGCAGCCCGCCCACCAACAAGCCGAAGTAGATCGAGAAGTAGGCGGTGAAGAAGCTCATCGGGTCGATGTCGTGCGGCGCGCCGCGGGCGGCGTCTGCGGTCAGCGCGCCGCCCACCCAGGCCCGGAAGCGGTCGAGCTGCGCGCTGAGCGGGCGGCCGGGTTCGGACAAGAACAGCGTCTGGCTCAGCAAGGCGCGCGCGAGGTCGGGGCGGGCGTCGTAGGTGGACCAGAGCGCCTCGGCCACTGCCACGAGCTGGGCGGCCAGCGGGGCCGCCGGGTCGGGGGGAAGCGCGTGGTCGAGGGCCGCCTCGATCTCGTCGTGCAGCAGCGCCTCGAACAGCGCGGCTTTGTCGGGGAAGTGCGAGAAGACCGCGCCGACCGAGACCCCGGCGACGGCGGCGACCGCGCGGGTGTGCGCGCCCTCGACCCCCTGGGCTTCGATGAGGCCGCGCGCGGCGGCGAGCACCCGCGCGCGGGTCTGCGCGGCCTGCTCGGCCCGCAGGCGGGAGCGGGGCGCGGCGCCACGGCCGGCGGCTGTCGTGGGCGCTGGAGGCGAGGTCATGGCGGGGCCCCGGGTGCGGGTGGGGTGAACGAGAGATGAGCGTGCTCGGTGATCGAGCGACACTGTTCACTGAGCATGTTCATTAACCGGACGTGCTTAGCCTGTCCAGGGCCGACGCGCGCTCCGCTACACTCGCCGCGGAGGTGGGGATGGCGCGCGCGGTCTCGGGCATGGAGCGCCTCTGGTTGGCCGCGGGCCGGGTCGCGCCCCCCTTCGCGGTGCACGCGGTGGTCGAGCTGGACGCTGTCCCCGACGAGCGGGCGCTGGCTTTGGCCATCGGCGCCCTGCACGCCGCCTGGCCCGACCTGAGCCCCCGGCTCGCGGGGGTCTTGCGGGGCGCGCGCTGGGCGCCGGCGCCCGCGCCGCCCCTGGCCCTGTGCCCCGACCTGACCTGGGAGGATGGCGACATCAGCGCCGCGATCGCCGCTCTCGACGCGGCGGCCGCGCTCGACCCCGACGGCCCCAGCCTGCGCTGGCTGCTGGTCCCGGGGCCGCCGGCCCGGCTGGTGCTCTCGACCCTGCACGCGATCACCGATGGGCGCGGCGCCCTCACGATGTTGACCGCCCTCGCAGAGCTGCTGCGCGGGCAGGCGCCGCCGCCGCTGCCCAGCCAGCGGCACGAAGGCGACGAGGCCCTCGCCCGCGGCGGCCGGCCCGTGCCCCCGCCGCGGGCCGACGCCGCGGCGCCCTACGCCCCCGACGGAGATCCTGCTGATCGCGGGCGGCGCACCCTCCGCCGACGGGTCGCGCTCGCCCCGCGCGCCCCCCTGGCCCGCGCGCTGGCCGCGGCGGCGCGGGCCCGCCCGGGCGCGCGCCTGCGGGTGGACGTGCCGGTCGACCTGCGGCGCCCCGCGCTCGGCCCGCAGACCGGCAACCTCAGCGGCCTGCTGCGCGTCGAGCTGCCCGCAGAGGCGGGGGGCCCCGAGGGCGTGGCCGTCGTGGACGCCGCTCTGCGCGCGGCCATCGACGCCGGCGCCCACCTGCACACCACCGCCGAGGCCCAGCGCGTGCGCGCGTGGCCGCTGTGGCTGATCGCGGGCGAGGCGGAGCGCCGCGCCGCCGCCGAGCGCGCCCGCGGCGCTGTTCCGGTCTCGTTCACCTTTAGCAACTTAGGCCGGGTGCCCCTGCCTGCCCTGGATATGGGATCGGCGCGCTGTACGTCATTTTACCCGATTCCGCCCGCCGCGCCCGGCCTGCCCGCCCTCTGCACCCTGACCGGGGGTGACGATGGCGCGGGGCGCGTTCACCTTGAGCTGCTGGTCAGCGCGCCCGCCCGCTGGGCCAGCGCGCCCACCCTGGCCGCTTGGGTCGAGGCGCTGGGCGCCGCGCTCGAGGCCCCGGTCTAAGCGGCGCGCCGGGGGGCGTTGCGGGGGGGCGGCCAGCCCCCCCGCCCATTGGACCGATCCCCTCTGCGGATTGCTCAGGGCTTGGGCGCGGAGAGCGAGTTGAGCTCGTCAAAGCCCGGCAGCGTCGAGAGGTCGGGCACCAGCACGATCTCGATGCGGCGGTTGCGGGCCCGGGCGTCGACGTTGGTGTTGGGCACGGTGGGGCGGCTGTCGCCGAAGGCCGCGGCGCTCACGTTGCCTGGGGCCATCCCGCCCTCGATCAGGGCCTTGAGCACGGTGATCGCGCGGGCGCTGCTCAGCTCCCAGTTGGAGGGGAAGGTCGCGCTTTTGATCGGCACGTCGTCGGTGTGGCCCTCGACCTGAAAGCGCCGGTCGCCCAGGGTGGCCAGGATGGCGCCGACCTCCATCACCGCCTGCTTCCCTTGGGGGGAGAGGGCCGCTTTGCCGCTGCCGAACAGGATGTCGGTGGCCATCTCGACCACGAGGCGCCCGTCGACCACCTTGACCCGCAGCTTGCCCGACTCGACCATGCCGGCGAAGCGGGCGAGAAGTGACTTGTACTCGGCGATCCGGTCGTCGGCCGCCTTCTTGCGCGCGGCCAGCTCGGCGAGGGCGCGGCTCATGTCCATCACCGAGTCGGTCAGCTGACCCTTCTCGGACATCAGCCGGGCGACGTCTTCCCGCAGCTTGTCGGCCTCGGCGCCCAGCGTGGCCGTGCGGCGCTCTTCGGCGTCGAGTGAGGCCATCAGGGCCTCGGACTCGGCCTTGCGGTCGCGCAGCGCCTCGCGGGTCTTGTCGAGGACAGCGGCCTGCTCGTTGTACTTGCGCTTGCTAACGCAGCCGGTGCCCAGGGCGAGGGCCAGGGCCACCAGCAGCAGCGCACGGGGAGCGGAGGAGAGGAGGGGCATCGAACACCCGTGGACAGAGAGGGTCAGGTGGAGGTGGGCCGCTCAGAGGAAGGCGGATCAAGGGGGAGCTGCACCGCGGCCGGGTCGACCTGCTCGCCGGTCGCCTGCCCGAGCTGGCTGATCGCCTTGGCGATCCCGCGTCGCAGCTCGTCGAGGAAGGCCGCCTGCTCACCCGGCGGCAGGCGCTGGCGCACCTGCTCGGTGACCAGCGCGGCGAGGGCCTGCATGACCGGCAAGGCGCCGCTGAGCACATACTCGCCGGCCCGCAGCTGGCGCTGGGCGCCAGCCTGCATGCGCCCATAGGCCACCAAGGCGCGCTGCACCTCGGCGAGGATGGCGTGCCGCATGACCATATCGGCCTCTGCCCCCACCTCGAGGTCGGGGATGAGCCAGGGCGTCGATATGGGGGTTGTGCTTGTGTTGGCGGCAGCGGGGGCGGAAGACGGCGTGGGTACAACGCCCCGCAGCGCCTCGGCCAGGGCCTGGGGCAGGGCCCGGGCCAGGGCGGCGGCCTCAGCGCGGGCGGCGTCGAGCGCGGCGGTGAGGGGGGCCTGGGCTGCGGGGGCGGCGGCCCGCAGCGCGCCCACCTCGGCGCGCAGGGCGTCGAGGGGCGGGGTCAGCGCGGCGCCTAACGCGACGGCGGCGCGGTCGGCCCCGGGCGCGCGCAGGGCCTCGTCGATGCGGTCGAGGCTAGCCCCGAGGCCGGTCAGGGTGCCGGTGACCCGGGCGACCGGGTCTTGGTCGCTGCCGCCCATCAGCCGCTGCCGGGCGAATTCTTTGCAGATGGCGGCCCAGCGCTCTTGTTGGGCCGGCGTGGCCCGCCCGCGCAGCACGGCGAGCTTGAGCAGGTTGCTCTCGGCGCCGGTGGTCAGGGTCTGGGATTCGCCGACGTAGTGGTCGTCGACGAGGCGCTCGACCTCGTCGGGGGTCATCGCGCTGGCGATCTTTTCGCTGAGCTTGGCCATGTTGCGGTAGCTGCCCTGCAGCTTGAACGGCGGCTCGGTGCGGAATTTGTCGTCGACCCCCGCGCTGCGGATGTACTCGGCGTTGACCTTGAGCAGGGTCTCGCGCACCCGCTCCATGCGCAGGAGCACCGCGCCGATCTCTTCTTGTTCCGCAGCCGAGGTGTCGGCGCTGAGCTTGGTCTGGTCAATCTCAACGCCGTGGGCCCGGTCGAGCAAGAAGTAGAGGTCGGCGAGAGGCCGGGCGGCGAGGGGGGCCAGCACGGGGTTGCTGGTGAGGCAGTTCTCAATGTAGGACAGGCCGAAGAGGTCTTGTCGGCCGCCGAGGATGTCGCCGAGGTTGTAGGTGTCGGCCCGGTTGGCCAACATGTCGGGGATCTGAAAGCGGGCCCCGGTCTCGGTGTAGGGGTTCCCGGCCATGACCACGCAGAACTTCTTGCCCTTGAGATCGTAGGTGCGGCTCTTGCCCTTCCAAATTCCTTCGACCCGACGGGTGCCGTCACAGAGCGAGATGAACTTTTGCAGCAGCTCGGGGTTGGTGTGCTGGATATCGTCGAGGTAGAGCATCACGTTCTCGCCCATCTCAAAGGCGAGGTTGATCTTCTCGACCTCTTGGCGGGCGGTCGCGTCGGGCGCCTGCTCGGGGTCGAGGCTGGTCACCGCGTGCCCGATGCTCGGGCCGTTGACCTTCATGAAAACGAGCCCCAGCACGTTGGCCACGTACTCCATGAGCGTGGTCTTGCCGTAGCCCGGCGGCGAGATGAGCAGCAGCAGGCCCATGGTGTCGGTGCGCTTGCCCGCGCCGGCCGCGCCGAGCTGCTTGGCGAGGTTGTTGCCGATGAGCGGCAGATACACCTCGTTGATCAACCGGTTGCGCACAAATGAGGTCATCGGCTTGGGCTTGAGCTCATCGAGGCGCAGGGCCTTGCGGGCGCGCTCGACCACCCCGTGGCGGGCGGCCCGCAGCGCGGCGAAGCCGGGCACCTGCACCGCGCAGAAGCGCTCGAGGCGCGGGCCCAGCTCGTCGGCCCGCAGGCGCAGCTTCCCGCCCTGCACCCGCGCATGTTGGCCGAGCAGGCCGCTGATCTCGAGCTCGAGCGCCACCGCGCTGGGCGCCCGGTCGAGGCTGCGGTCGGTGATCAGGGCCACCGCCGCCTCGCGGGCGGCGAAGCTGTGCTCGATGAGCTTGGGGTCGCCGCCATAGCGCACCAGCGCGTCGAGCCAGCTCTCGACCAGCCCGAGGCGCGCGCCGAGATCGGCGTCGAGCGCGCGCAGGTCCTCTTCGAGGGCGGCGCGTTGGCGGGCGGCGTCGAGGCGGGCCTGCAGGGCGCTGAGCAGGGCGCTGGCGGCGGCGCTCAGCACGAAGCGGGGGCGCTCGGCGGCCAGCTCTTCGGCGAGGTAGGCCGCGGCCTCGGGCACCACCTCGGTCACCCAGGGGGTGCTGGGCAGGCGGTCGCGCGCCCAGGGGCCGATCACCCCGGCGAGGGCGGCGGTCAGGGCCCCGCGCGCCGGCGCTTGGGGGAAGGCGGCGATCAAGCGGGCGGCGGCGACGGCCTGGCGGTGCAGGGCGGCGCGCTGCTCACGGTCGCTGAGCGTGGCCCACCACAGGGCGCCCAGCGCCCGCGCGCTGGCCGAAAACCGCAGCAGGCCCACCGATCGACGCAGCCCGAGCAGCTTCTCGAGGATGGCCGCCGCGTCGGCGTCATGCACCCCCCGCTCGTAGCCCTCGTCGTAGCGGGTCGCCGCGAAGGCCCGCACCCGCTCGAGCAGGCCGCCCTCGACGAGCAGGGCCTCTTCGAGCGCGGCGACGCTGAGGCCGCCCGTGCCCGCCTCGGCCGCCCGCAGCAGGGCGTGGGCGAGGAACTCGGCGCGGTAGACCTCGGCGTCTTCGCTGGCCACCGCCATCGACCAAAATGGCCGCGTGGACAGCAGCTCGGGGTCGGTCACCTCTTCGTAGTAGCCGGTTCCCGTGAGGTGCAGGGCCATACCCTCGCCGCGGGGCAGCAGGGTCAGCTCGACCGCGGCCTTGTTCACCGCGAAGCGGTGCTGGCCGAACTTGATGAGCTCGGCGCCCTCGTCGAAGAGGTCGAGCTTGTCGCGAATGACCCGCAGGGCGTTGGCCCGCACGGCGAGCAGGCGGCCAGCGAGGTCTTCGGACTTGACGCTGTCGCCGAGGGCGGCGAGCTGCTCGCTGATCTGGCGGACCTTCTGCACCATCGGGTCGCTGGCATACCAGGCAGCCAGCTCACGTTCGGCGGCAAAACCGCGGGCCCGCCGGTTGAGCCCCTCGAGGATGCGCGCCGCGGCGCTGATCAGGGCCTCGACCCGGCGCTGGCGCTCCTCGGTGAGCTGCTGGCGGCGGGCCTCAAATGCGTCGCTGACCTCTTCTCGTTTGTTGGCGATGTCAGCCAGGAAGGTGTCGAACTCGCCGAAGCGCCCCTCGAGCTCTTCGAGCTGCACCATGAGGCGGCCGCGTTGGGCGTCGCAGGCCTCGGGGGTGTCGGAGAGGCTGAGCGCGCTGCTGACCCCCTGGGCCAACAGCTTGAACTGGGCGGAGAACTCGGCCTGGGCCTCGACCCGCCCGAGCTCACGTTTGCGGTTGTCGAGCAGGGCCCGCACCCGGTTGAGCTGGGCGAAGACCTCCGAGATGCGCTCGAGGATGGCCGTGCGCTGCACCGGGTCGCCGACCTCGAGCCCGCCGACCACCTCGGTGAGCAGGTTGAGGCCCTGGGCGGTGCGGTCGACGTCGGTGGCCACCTCTGCGCCCTCGGCGGCGCGCTTGAGCTGGGGCAGGCGGGCCTCGACGGCGCGGATCTGGTCGGTGATCCCGCTCAGGGCGGCGGGCTGCTGCAAGAAGCTGACGACCCCCACCGAGAGCGCGCCCTGGGCGGCGATGGTGGCCGCTTCGAGGGCGTCGAGGGCGGCCCGGTCGACCAAGCGCAGCTCTTTGAGGGTGATGAGCTTGCCCCTGTGCTCTCGCAGGCGGGCCATTCCGTCCATGAACGCGGGCAGGTCGGCCATGACCTCGGCGCGGCAGTCGAGCAACAGGCGGTCTTGTTCGGCGGTCGCACCTTCGACCGCCTCTTTGGCCCGCCGCTGCAGGGCCTGCAGCTTCTCGAACTCGTCGATGATCAGCTCGGCGTTGCGCCGGGCCTGCTCGAGCCCGCGGCGGAGCTGGCCGTCGACCACCGCGCCGAGCCAGTGGAAGTGATCGATGACCCGGGTGGTCGCGCGGACCAAGTCCTCAAAAACGGGGCGGGAGGGGCTGAGGTTGCCCAGCTGGCGCGCGATGGCCAGCACCTCGCTCAGGCCGCGGACCAGATCGGCGTTCCCAATGCGGCCCAGCGGGCCGGCAGGTGCGGGCGTGTTCGCGTGGTGCTCGTCGCTGGTGAAGGGGGTCCGCCAGATTTGGAGCGGGTGCACCCGCGTCGGCTCTTCGGACTCGGCGCGGAAGATGACCAGCCGCCCGTCATCAAAGAGGCTGTAGCCGTGGCCGCCGATGGGTGTGGCGACCTCTTGCCGGATCAGGTTGTAGGGCAGGAGGACATAGACCCCCGTCTCTTCCCGGTGGAAGACATAGAGGACGTCTTCGCCGTTGGGCGCCCGCACCATGCGCTTGAAGATGAGGCCCTCGGGCCGCTCATCGAAGATCCGAGAGACCCCCGACCGCAGGTAATATCCCCCGGGGAAGATGATGCCGTGGTCCTCGGGCAGCTGCACGCAGGCCTGGCCGATCGCGTCAATGCGGCGGACCTCACGGTTGCGGGTGTTGAACAAGAGGGTGCGGGTCTGCTCTTCGCCGAAGGGGCGGATACTGAGCAGCACGATGTTCCCGACCAGCGCGTACTTGATCTGCGCGTCGTCGAGGCTCTGGTGGGGGTCGTTGACCGGCTCGGCGTAGATGCCCTTGCCGGTCTTCGTGTTGTTCTCGACCTTGATGGTCAGGTCGCCGCCGATGGTCTCGACGAAGACCTTGTCGGCGATGTTGACGTGGGGGTGGTCGCCGAGCTCGTGGTCTTCGCGGGTGGTCGTGACCCAGTCGAAGTCGTGGGGCGGCGGGAAGGTGTGGTCCCGCTCGCCGCGGTTGTCGATGTAGCGCGGGCGGACGCCGGGCAGCATCTCCCAGCGGAAGACGCGCAGGTCGTCGGCCCGCTCGCCGATGCGAAAGACCGCCAGCAGCTTGTTGTCGAGCTTGCGAAGGGTGACCACCCGCGCGTCGCGGTAGTATTGGTAGAGCTCTTTAAATTGCGTGACGAAGCTCGGGTCGCTCAGCAGGCCCTCTTCGTCCTCGGCGGCGCCCAGATCCCAGCCCTCGGGCCCCTCGACGATGCGGTGCAGGCTGAACACGTCGCTGATCTGCACCTCGCGCTTGAGCGCGAAGCGCACGTTGTAGGCCAGCAGCAGCTTGCCGTTGACGTTCACGATGTTGCGCGGCACACACTTGTGCTCGGTGCGCACGCGCTCGTTGCCGATGACCACTAGCTCTTGCCCGCCGAAGGTCTCTTTGCGCTGGGTGTTGAGCCCGTCGGCGAGCTGCAGCAGGGTCCGGGCGTCCTCTTCGAGGCGGGCACGCAGCAGGTCGTAGTTGCCGCCCTCGAGCTTCGGGGCGCCGCCCTGGGGGGCGGCGGCGGGCGCGGGTGCAGGGGGCGCGGGATCGGTGGCCATGGCACGCTCAAAGGCACGGGGATGGGCGCCGGCTGGCGCCGTGGGGCGCGCGGCTGCGGGGGGTCAAGCCCCCGCACGCGGGTGCGGACGCCACGGTCCGGGGTGGTCCGGCCGGGTGGGCGCCCGCGCAGACCTCAGCGCTGCTCGCCGAGGCCCAGGGCCTTGGCTTCGGCGAGCAGGCCGGCCAGCTTCTCTTTGGCCGGGCCCTCGGCGCGGTCCATCATGCGGGCGATGACCGCGGCCAGGGTGCTCTGGGTGACGAGGCCGGTGAGGTTGGTCTCGGTGCCGCTGGTGGCCGCCTCGAGCACCTTTTGCGCCGAGCCATTGCCGTCGACCAGGCCGTCGAAGGCCGCGCCGAGGCCAGCGGCCTGGGTGAAGCGCTCGATGAACTGGCTCTCGCCGCCGATGATCTTGATGTCGGCGCTCTTGAATGCCTCGGCGAGGATGCGGGACTGGCTCTCGGCGATGGCCTTCTGGGCGTCGAGCTTGGCGATGGTGACCGCCTTGGCCTGCTCGAGGCGCAGGCGGAACTCCTCGTGGTCGCGCGCGCTGCCCTCCATCGCCTTCATCGCGCTCAGCTTCTCGGCGAGGCCGGCCGCCTCGGCCGACATCTTGCTGCGAATGACCGCCGCCTCGGCCTGGCCGGCCTTCTCGATCGCCACCGCCTCGGCCTCGCGCGCCTGGACCTCGGCGAGGCGCCGGGCCTTGAGCGCGTCGGCCTCGGCCACGCCGAGCTCGCGGGTGGCCTCGGCTTTGGACCGCCCCTCGGCCTGAATGAGGCCGATGTGCAGCTCTTTGACCTTGACGTCGGCCACGCCGACCTTCTCGTTGCCGTCGGCCTCGGCGGCCATGCGCTCGCGGGTGACCCGGGCTTGGGCCATCCCGAGCTTCTCGGTGGCGAGGGCCTCGGCCTCTTTCACCCGGGCGCTGGCCAGACCGGCGGCGGCCTCTTGGGCCTGGGTGCCTTCGGCGGCGCGGATCTTGGCTTGGGTCTCTTTCTCGGCTGCTTCAAGGCTGGCCTGCGCGGCCACGAGGCGCTCGCGGGCCTTGAACTCGGCGACCTTCTCTTGGGCCTCGGCGCTCTTGATGTCTTTGACCAACTTCTCTTGGGCCTCACCCTCGGCGAGGGTGACCTTGACGTCGCGGGTGCGGCCGGCCTCGGCCATGGCGCGCATGGTCTTGATGCGCTCCTCTTCTTCGGCCACGGTCTTGTCGACGACGATGCGGCCGCGGATCACGTCGGCGATGTTCTTCTTCTCGACCTCGAGCGCCTTCTCCTTCTCGATGCGCTGCAGCTCGACCGCGCGCTCCCGGGCCAAGATCTCCAGCTGGCGCTCCTTGGCCACCTGCTCGGTCTTGATCGCGACCACGCGCTCCTTGTCCTTTTGGGCGACCTCGACCTGCCGGTCCTTGTTGACGTTGCCCAGCGCGATCTCCTCGGCGGCCTTGATCCGGGCCAGCTCCGACTTGCGGTGCTCCTCGGCCTGGATCTTCTCGGCTTCGGCCGACTCACGCGCCTTGACGCTGGCGATCTCGCGCTGCTGGCGGGCCTCGGCGTCGGCCCGGCGGCGGCCGAGCTCCATCACCGCTTCGTCGGCCTCGAGGTTCTGGCGGCCTAGCTCTTTGCGCTCGGCTTGGCGCAGGTCATTGGTCTTGACGTTCTGCCCCGCGGTGATCTCGGTGATCTTGCGGATGCCCGAGGCGTCGAGGATGTTGTTCTTGTCGAGCTTGTCGAGCGGCGTCTGCTCGAGGTAGTCGATGGCCGCGTCGGTGAGGATGTAGCCCTCGAGGTCACGCCCGATGACGTCGATGATCTGGTCCTTGAACACATCGCGCTGGGTGTAGAGCTCTTCGAAGTCGAGGCGTTTGCCCACGGTCTTGAGCGCCTCAGAGAATTTGGCCACAAACAGCTCTTCGAGGGTGTTCTGGTCGCTGGCCCGCGCGCAGCCGATGCCCTGGGCGACCTTGAGCACGTCCTCGGTGGTCTTGTTCACCTTCACGAAGAAGGTGACCTTGATGTCGGCGCGGATGTTGTCTTTGCAGATCAGGCCCTCGTTCCCGCGGCGCTCGATCTCGATGGCCTTGACCGAGATGTTCATCACCTCCCACCGGTGGAAGATGGGGAGCACGACCCCGCCGGTGAAGGTGACCACGGGCTGGTCCTGCATCTTGTTGATGATGAGGGCAGAGCCTTGGTCGACCTTGCGG
This sequence comes from Deltaproteobacteria bacterium, assembly GCA_016792625.1. Taxonomy (GTDB): domain Bacteria; phylum Myxococcota_A; class UBA796; order UBA796; family UBA2385; genus JAEUKK01. The sequence continues at coordinate 111,420 of JAEUKK010000027.1, forward strand.
TAGCAGCTCGCGACGAAGGCGAGGATGCCGCCCCCGATCAGCAGCGCGAAGACGACGATGACGATGATTGCGGTGGTTCCCATGGCTCCTCAGGGGTACGGGGCGGTGATCGAGGCGAAGGAGAAAATAGGGGGAGGGTGGCTCGGCGCGTGACTCAGCGCGTGGTCTGCGCCGGGGTGGCCCGTCGGGCGGAGGTGCGGGGCGCCGGCCCGCCCGGGTGGAGGGGCTCGATGACGAAGGCCTCGCGGGCGGGGTCGAAGTGCACGAGCAGCGCCTCATCACCCTTCTGCAGGCTGTTTTCATGATCGCAGCGCACCTGAACCACCAGCAGGCTGCCCCCGTCGTCGATCTCGGCCTGGCCGAAGCGGCCGTCGACGCGCAGGGTCGAGAGGCGGCAGGCGCGCCCGATGAGCTCAGCGCGGCGGCGGGCGGGGCGCTCAGCGAAGACCGGGCCCAGCGGGCGGGCGGCGAGCGACCCGAGGACGACCCCGACCGCGAGGCTGCCCAGGCTCACCAGCCCGGCGGTGAGGCCCGCGGGCAGCGCGCCCGCCAACAGGGGGGCCCCCCAGGCCATGCCGCAGAAGCTGGCGATCCAGCCGAAGAAGATGACGAAGCTCAGCGCGACGGTGAGGGGGACCTGGCGCAGGCCCAGCACCTGCAGCAGCTTGGCGAGGCCGCTGATCCCCTCGACCGCCCCCTCGTGGCCCTGGGCGCCGTCGAGGTGAACATCGATGTCGACGTCAATGTCGCCGCTGCCGTCGATGTGCCAGATGTCGATGTCGAGGGCCCCGGCGATGACCAGCAGCCAGTAGAGGCCCACCACGAGCAGCGCCGCGGACCAGACCGCGGTGGGCAGGGCGAAGGCGACGTTGAGGAAGTCCATCATCGCGGGCGGCGCCTGGGGAGCGGGGCGGGTGCGGGCGGAGCGGCCGCGGGGGCAGGGTATTGCCGCACGCGGGCCGTCTATTGCCTTGGGTTGGCGGGTGTTGTCGTCGGGCGGAGCTGTTCGAGCAGGCCCCGGCCCGCCCGCAGGCAGAGGTCGTGGACGAGCGCGAAGCCCTCCGGGCCACCGTAGTAGGGGTCGGGGACCTCAGCCCCCGGCGGCGAGAGGGGGTCGAAGCTGCGCAGCAGGGCGAGCCGCGCGCGGGGCTTGGCCGGCGCGCGGGCCCGCAGCGCCTCGAGGTTGTGCGCGTCGAGCGCGATGATCCAGTCGAAGCGCTGAAAGTCATCGGGCCGCAGCCCCCGGGCGCGGTGGCGCAGGGCGAGCCCGCGGCGGGCCGCTTCGGCCGCGCTGCGGGGGTCGGGCGCCTCGCCGGCGTGCAGGTCGATGGTGCCCGCGCTGTCGATGTCGAAGCGCGACCCGAGCCCTTCCGCGGCGACCAGGTCGGCGAAGATGGCCTCTGCGACGGGGCTTCGGCAGATGTTGCCCATGCACACGAAGAGCACGCCCAGGCGCTCGCCCGCTCCGCTCGTCATCCGGCCTCCTCGGCGCCGACCGGGCGCCCCCCGGCGCAATAGCATGGGGCGCCCGCCCGCCGCCCGGAGCTGCGACCATGGCCCCGTCCCCGCGCGCCCAGCGCCGGCGCATCGTCGGCTTCGCCGTGCACTTCCTGGTGTTCACCGCGCTGCTGCTGCTCTCGCGCGGGCGCATCCCCGGGCCTGCCGCCGCGGCCTGGTGGGGTCTGGGCCTGGGCATCCACGGCGTGGTCGCGCTGTTGCCCGTGATCCTGAGCCAGCTCAGCCTGCGCGCCGCGGCCGTGCCCGAGCCGCAGCCCTCCGGGCCGATCGTCCGGCCGGCCCGCGGGGTGGCCCGGGGCTTCTGGGCCGAGGCCGGCGTGCTCATCGACGCCTTGGAACAGCAGCGCCGCGACGGCGGCCTGCACCCTCGGCTCGACTTCGCCGGGCTGCGCGAGGCCGTGCTCGACCTGCACCACCGGGCCGACGGCCTCGCCGGCCTGGGCGACGAGGGCGACCTGCTGCAGCTCAGCGTGCAACAAGAAGAGGCCGCCGAGCGGGCCCGGGCCGCCTCTGACGAGACCAGCGCCGAAGCTTTTGAGCAAGAGGCGCTGGCGATCGCCCACCGTAAAAGCAGTCTCGAGGCGGCGATCCGCACGCGGGTCAGGCTGCAGGCCCGGCAGCGCACCCTGCTGCACCAGCTGCAGTCGCTGCGGGCCTCGGGCGCCCACGCCTTGGCGGGCGCGGCCCAGGGGGCGGAGGAGGAGCTCAACGCCGAGGCGGAGCAGCTGCTCGAGGAGCTTCAGGCGAACCGCGAGGTCGAAGAGGAGCTCGCCCGCGGCCGCCGGAGCGCCAGCCGGGCCCGCCGCGCGCCCGAGGGCAGCTGAGCGGCGCCCAACTCGGCTGACCCGACCGGTGCCACGGCCTGCGCTGGCGCAGCAGAACGGGACCCTCGTGGTTCTAGCGCAACACCCGGCCTGGTGGCCCAAGACAGGCCGGCGCGCGTGGCATAGCCTCGGCGCGCGAGGTCCCCATGTCCCTGCTCGTCGGCGCGCTCACCCTCCTCAGCCTGCCCGCGGCCCGCGCCGAAGAGCCAGCGGCGCCCGCCACCGCGCCCCTGTCCGCGCCCGCGCCGACCGACGCCGCTGCCGTCGCGCGTGAGGCCCAGGCGGCGATCGCCGTCGACCCGCTGGCCTCCCCCGAGCGCCGCCGCGCGGCCGTGCGGGCCCTGCTCGCCGAGGGCGCCCCGGCTCTGCCCTACCTGCGCGCGCTGGTCACCGGCCCCGACCCGGCGATGGCCGGCGCGGTGCTCGCGGGCCTCAGCGCCCTGCCCTCCGAGGCGGCCCTGCCCCTGGCCCGCTTGGCCGCCGCCGAGGCCCTTGAGCCCGATCTGCAGCTCGACGCCGTGCGCGCGGTCGAGGCGCTTGGGCGGCCCGAGGCGGGGGCCGCGCTCTGGGCCTGGGCGGGCGCCGCCCAGCTCGCGCCGGCCGTGCGCCGCGCCGCCGACGCCGCCCTGCGCCGCAGCTACCCCGAGGTGCTCAGCCGCAAGGGGCCGCCCGCCGCCACCACCGCGCCGGTGGCCCTGCTGTTGACCGCCGGCGCGGGGGCCACGACCGTCGGCGCGACCCTGGCTGGTGTGGGCCAACTCACTGACAATGACGTAGCCACCGTTGTTGGCGGCGTGGGCGGGGCGGGTGTGGGCGGCACGCTGGGCGCGCTCTGGGGCCGGCAGGCGAACCTCAGCGTCGACAGCGCGCTGGCGCTGCAGACCGGCAGCGGCTGGGGGCTCGCGGTCGGCGCGCTGGTGGGCGAGGGCCTCGGCCCGACCACCTGGGACCCCGGCGCCGCAGCGCTGCGCCGCCACCAGCGCCTGACCGGGCTCAGCCGCATGGCCGGCACGCTCGGCGGCGCGGGCGTCGCGGCCCTGCGCCTCGACGCGCCGCCGACCTGGCAGCACAGCCTGGCCACCTCGGTCGCCGGCGGCTTCGGCCTCGCCGCGGGCTTCGGCCTACACGAGCTGCGCTACCCCGACTGTGTGCCCGGCGACGTCGTGAAAGACGAGCTCATCGTCTACTCACCCTGTGATGAGTTCGTGGCCTGGCGCACCCGCGGCAACCTCTGGGGGGCCGCCGGCGCGGCGGCGGGCCTGGGCGCCGCCTGGGCGCTCGAGGGGCGGTGGAGCCCAGACACCGCCGCTGACCCCATTTTGTGGGCGGTCGGCGCCGGCGCGCTGGGCCGGGTCGGCGGCGAGATCGACGGGCTCCGGTCGTCTGCGCCTGACGGCAGCCGCACCCAGCCCGCCACCCCCGTCGGTGCCGCGGTGGGCTTCGCCGCGGGCGCGCTGACCGTCGAGCTGCTCGAGCCGGCGCCCCGGCAGGCGGCGCTGGCCGGCGCGGGTTTGGGCCTGGGCATGCTGGGCGGCGAAGGTGTCGAGCGCCTCGTCGGCCTCGACGAGCGGGGCGCGGCGGCGGGCTGGCTCGGGGCCGGTCTGGGCCTGGGCGGCGCAGCGGCCGGCCTGGGCCTGAGCCAGACCAGCACCTGGAGCGCCGGGGACCGCACCCTCGTCGCTGTGGGCAGCCCGGTGGTCTGGGCGTGGTCGGGCCTCTGGCAGGCCAGCCTCAGCGCCCAGGGCCTCGACGTCGACGGTCTCGCGCTGACCAGCGGCGCGGCGCTGAACACTGGCCTGCTCGGCCTCAGCCGGGGGGTCGAGCCCGAGGCCGGCGACGTCGCGCTGCTCGGGGCGGGCGCGGCCTGGGGGGCGACCCTGGGCGTCATGGGCCCGCTGGCCTTCGGCGCCGACGGGCAGGCGGTGCTCGCGACCTCCACCGTCGCGGGCTCGCAGCTGATCGCCGCGGGTGTGGCCGCCGCGGTCTACTCCCCGCTGCAGCTCGAGGCGCGGCGCACGCTGAAGCCGCAGCTCGGCGGGCTGCTCGGCCTGACCTCGGGCGCCCTCGTCGGCGCGCTGGTCCAGCCCTCGACCCAGGCGGTCAGCGTGGGCGGCCTGCTCGGCGCCGCGGCGGGCCTGGGTGGCGGCGTGGCTTGGGAGCGGGCGCGCCCGACCCAGGAGCGGGGCACCGCGCAGGCCGCCGCGCGGGTCGGGGGTGCGCGGGGCGCGGGGCCGCAGGGCCCGCTGCCGAGCTTCGTGGCGACGCCCACGCTGATCGGCGATCAGGTGGGCGTCTCGGTGCAGGCGGGCCTGCACGGCTGGTGAACCGGCGGCCCGCGCGCGGCGGCTCGGGGGCGCCCGCCGTCACCAGCGGGGCCCCCGGGGCGCCTCAGCGGCTGGGGATGACCGCGATGTCGGCGTCGTCGGGATCACCGCAGTCCGCGGTGTAGCCGTCGCCGTCGGTGTCGGTGCCCAGCGTCGGGCAGAAGCTCAGCACCCGACCCTCGAGGTCGTAGGGGTCGGTCGAGCGGAAGACGTCGCCGCTGGAGCCGCTGTAGATGTAGCCGAAGCGCTCCCACATCAGGCGCTGGCGGCCGGTGCCGAGGCCCAGCGCGCCGGTGTAGGGCTCGGCGGCCGACATGTCGGTCTCGCGGTCGGCGGTCGTACCCGCGCCGCAGCTCCAGCCGACCACCGCGTCGGTCGCGTAGGTGCCGCCGATGTCGTAGACCTCGTCGTGGCGGATCTCGAAGCTGCCGTCGATGAACAGCAGGGCCGAGAAGGTGTTGGGGCTGTACAGGTCGGAGCTGTTCCAGAAGCTGGTGTTCACCCAGTAGATGCCCACCGCGTCGTCAAATTCGACCGCGTAGACCGCGCCCTGCTCTTCGGGGATCTCGGTCAGCTCGGCGGCCATGTCATCCCACAGCACGGCGATCATGGGGTTCTTCGCCGAGGTGCCCGTGGCCGAGCTCAACATGTCGTTCGACGAGGGGCTGAGGTCGTAGCTGCCCAGGCCGAAGTGCAGGCGGCCGTTGGTGTCGACCCGCACGCCGGTCTGGCTCGTGCCGCAGAAGGGGAAGGTGAGGGTGGGGAAGCTCACCGTCGTGATGCCGTCGTCGGTGTCGGTGAAGGTGACCTCGAGCGCGTCGGTGTCGGCCGCGTCGACGAGGCCGTCGCAGTCGTTGTCGAGCGTGTCGGTGTCGGTCGACAGCTCGAGCGCGTAGGGGCGGATGGCCGCGTCGGTGTCGTCGCAGTCATCGCCGCCGTAGGCGCTCGCCGCGAAACCATCGACGTCCGCGTCGTAGTCATCGCCGCCCGCGCAGTCCTGGTCGAAGCCGTCGTACCAGAGCTCAGCGGCGCCGGGGTAGGTGGCCGCGTCGCTGTCATTGCAGTCAGTGCCGCTGTACTCATCGCTGTCGACGCCGTCGAGGTCGGCGTCGAAGTCGCTGGTGGTCGAGCAGTCCTGGTCGACGCCGTCGTACCAGATCTCGGTGGCCGCGGTGTTGATCGCGCTGTCGGTGTCGTTGCAGTCGGTGCCGCCGTAGGCGCTCGCGTCGAAGCTGTCGAGGTCGGCGTCATAGTCGCTGCCGCCGCTGCAGTCGTTGTCGGCGCCGTCGTACCAGGTCTCGGTGTTGCCCGGGTAGGCCGCCTCGTTCGTGTCGTCGCAGTCGGTGTTGTCGTCGACGTGCTCGGTGGGCTGGCTGCAGGCCACCGCGGGGGTGGCGGGGTCGCCGTAGCCGTCGCCGTCGGCGTCCCAGTACCAGGTAAACGCGTCGACGCTGTCGCTGCCGTCGATCACCGTGTCGCAGTTGTCGTCGATGCCGTTGCAGGACTCGTCGGCGTCGGGCGCGATGGCCGAGTTGGCGTCATCACAGTCACCGGCTTCGGCGGCGAGGCCGGCGGCGGCGCCGCAGGTGGTCACCGGCAGCGACTCGTCGCCGAAGCCGTCGCTGTCGGCGTCGGTGTAGTAGGTGAGCGTGCCGGTGACGCTGTCGTCCTCCATGTCGATGAGGCCGTCGCAGTCGTTGTCGATGCCGTCGCAGGCCTCGGTCGCGCTGGGGTTGACCGCGGGGTCGCTGTCATCGCAGTCCACGTCGGCGGTGGCGCCGTCTTCGTCGGCGTCGACCGGGCCGCCGTCGGTGCCATCGGCGCCGTCTGCGCCATCGGCGGTGCCGTCGTCTGCGGTGCCGTCATCAGCGGTGCCGTCGTCTGCGGTGCCGTCATCAGCGGTGCCGTCATCGGCGGCGCCGCCGCTGTCCTTGTCGCTGGTCGGTTCGCAGCCGGTCAGCAGGCCGCCCGCGAGGGCGAGGAGGAGGGAGGGGAACAGGCGCGACATGGTCATGGAGTGCTCCGGCGGCAGTGGGGACGCGCGGGCAACCCGCGCGAGCAGCGGCGCGATACCACGCCGATGCGCCACTGTCCTGACACCAGCCTCACATCCGGCGCCCCGGAGCCTCCATGCGCGCTTCGCTCCTCCTCCTGTTGGGCCTCGGTCTCGGCTGTGCCTCGTCGACCGAGAAGGTGGAGGAGGGAGCGGACGGCGCAGGTGAAGCGGACGGCGCCACCGGTGGGGCCGACGCCGCCGATGGTGCGGCCGACGCTGGGGGTGAGGGGCAGGAAGAGGGTGCGGATGGCGCGGATGGCGCCGACGGCGCCGCCGTCGACGCGGACGGGGATGGGAGCCCCGCGCCCGCCGACTGCGACGACGACGATCCCCTGCGGTCACCCGAGCTGGTCGAGCTGCCCGACGACGGCATCGACAATGACTGCAACCCTGCCACCTGCCCCGGGCTCGGCTTCGCTGACCGCCCCGTCGACTACGCCCTGCCTGAGGGCTACCCCGCGCTCTCGTTCATCGTGCAGCAGCGCGAGGCCCGCTGCGCCGACGGGCTGCGCGCCCACAGCCTGCGCGAGCTCGACGGCGACGGCTGGCTCGATCTGGTGGTCACCGCCAGCCCCTGCGGTGGCGAAGAGCCCGGCCTCGCCGCTTGGTGGCTGCACCGGGGTGGTCCCGATGGCTTCTCCGCCGTTGCCAGCCCCTGGGCTTTGCCCTCCGCCTTCCCCGCCGGCTCCCTCTCCGCGCCGACCGGGGTCGCTGACTGTGGGCTGGGCCGTCCGCGCTATGGTCTGCTCGATGTGAACGGCGACGGCGCCGACGATCTGGTGGCCTTCTCCGCCGCTTGCGGTGAAGGGGAGCCCGGCCTCTCCTCATGGCTGGTCGCTCCGAGCGACGGCGCGGCTGGCTTCGGCGCCGCCGCCGACTGGGCCCTGCCGGCCGACGCGCCGGCGGGTGGGCTGCGCGCGCCCTCCGCTCCCGCCGATTGTGGCGCAGGGCAGCCCGCCTACGCCTTGGTCGCGGCCCGCCGGGGCGCGGCGCCGGGGCTGATGTTCACCGGCGCGGCCTGCGGCGACGGCGCGCCCGGCGAGGGGAGCTGGACCTTCTCTGCCCCGGGCGCCGCGGGCTTCGCGGCGGGCGTGGAGTGGGCCTTGCCGGCGGGCCGTTGGGATGGGCTCACCGGCCTGCCCGACTGCGGCGCGGGCCGGCGCGGCTGGGCCACGCTCGACCTGACCGGCGATGGGCTGCTCGATCTGGTCGAGACCGAGGGCTGCGATGGCGGTGGGTGGACGCTCTTTGTCGGCGATGGTGCAGGCTTCTCCACCGAGGGGCGGCCGCTGAGCCTCCCCTCGGCCCTCGCTGGCCTGCTCCCCAGCCCCGGCGTGGCCGCCGACTGCGCGCTGGGGCGCCCGGCGGTCAGCCTGCTCAGCCTGCGCCCCGGCGCTGCGCCGGCCCTGGTGATCACCGCATCAGCCTGCGGAGACGACGCGCTGGGCACGAGCCTGTGGCGCGCCCACCTGCCGGTCGAGGGCGGCTGGGCGGAGGAGGCGGGGGAGCTGAACCTCCCGCCAGGCTTCTCGGCGGGCAGCTTCGCGGCGGTGGGCGGAGAGCGGGGCTGCGCCGCCGAGCGCCCCGGCTGGCTGCTGGCCGAGCTCACCGGGGATGGCCAGCTCGACGTCGTGATCACCGCGCTGCCCTGCCTCGAGGACGGCGTGGGCGCCGACCGCTGGCAGATCTACCCGGGGAGCTGCGCGCCCTAAAATGCGCACAGACGCGTCGCTTCACCTTGGTGTCACGGACCTGCCACGCCCCGGTTAAGCTCCGGGTGGAGGTCTGATGACCACGCCTGATCGTGCGCTGCGCCCCTCTCTCCTCTCCCCCACCGCCGCGCTGCTGCTCGCCGCCTGCGCGGGCGCGGGCAGCAAGCCGGGGGGCGCGCCTGACGCCGACGGGGGCGATGACGGCGAAGATGCCCTTCCTGACGTTGATCTGGTCAGCAAGCTGCCCGAGGGCGAGGCGCGCGCCGGCGTGGTCACCGACGAGCGGGCGCTCTTTGGGGGCACCGCCGCCTCGGGCCGGGTCGGCGACCTCAAGCTCTACAACCACGTCGCCCGCTTCGTGATCAGCGGCATGCGGCCGGGCGACTACTACATCCGCCACGGCGGCGTGCTCATCGACGCCGACGCCGAGCGCCCCGAGGCTGAGGCGGGCCGCGACCTGCTCGACGAGCACAGCCCCATGCTCGGGCTCGGCCGCATCGTCGAGGCCACCGCGGTCGAGGTGCTCGACGCGGGCGGCCCGGGCCGGGCGGCGGTGGTGCAGGTCCGCGGGGTGGGCGCGCCTTTTGAGCTGCTCACCGGGGCCACCGAGAGCCCAGACTTCGTGCCCGACATCGATGTCGAGGTGGTCACCACCTACACCCTCGAACCCGACAGCCCCCTGCTGCAGATCGAGACCACGCTCACCTGGAACGGCAGCCCCCAGCCCGTCCAGGTCGGTGATCTCGCGCTCTACGGCATCGAGGCCGGCCAGATCTTCGGCCCTGGCGTCGGTTTTGCCGAGGGCAGCGGCCGCGACCCGGGCTGGGTCGCCGTCGTCGCGCACGACGCTGACGTGGCGGTGGGCATCTTCGGCGAGGGCGAGGCCGACTTCCCCGGCTCGCCGATCGAGGCCCTGCTCGGCGACATCGGCCCGGTGCTCGCCGCTCTGCGGCCGAGCCTGACCTTGAGCACCGGCCAGCAGCACAGCTGGCGGCGCAGCATCGGGGTGGCCCGTGACCTCGCGACGCTGACCGGGGCCTGGTTTACCGCCCGCGGCGTGGCGACCACCCCCGTCGGCGGCGTGGTCGAGGTCAGCGGCGCGCCGGTCGAGGGTGTGCGGGTGATCTTGCAGGACGATGCGGTGCGCCCGGCGACCCTGGCGCTGACCGGCCCCGATGGGCGCTGGTCGGCGCAGCTGCCGGCCACCGCGGGCTGGACGGCGCTCGGCGACGGGCGCGGCGATGGGCGCAGCGTAGACCTGCCGGCCGGCGCCCCCTGGTACCCGCCGCACGGCGCCGCCTTCACCCAGCAGCTCGCCCTCGACACGCTGCTGCTGCCGCGGGCCACCGCCTGGGCCGAGGGCCTCGGGCTCGCCGGCCCCGCGCCGGTCTCGGCCGAGACCCCGCTCAACTTCGTGGGCCCGGGCCGGTTGGTGGTCGAGCTGGGCGACGGCCGGCCGGCGGTGGTCCGGGTCGACTTCGCCGCGGGTGATCCGGTGGTGGCCGACAGCACCCGGGTCCGCCCGCGGGCCGATGGGCGGGCCGGGTGGCTCTACTTGCGCGACGGCGCGGGGGTGCTCCCCCTCGAGCCGGGCGACTACCTCGTGACCGTGCACCGGGGCCTGCGGTGGGAGGCCGAGACCCTCCCCGTCCGCGTCGAGAGCGGCGTCGACACCCCGCTCTCGCTCAGCTTGGAACAGGCCTTTGAGACGCCCGGCCTCATCGCCATCGACCCCCACAGCCACGCCTCTCCTTCGCCCGATGGCCGGGTCGAGATGGCCGAGCGCCTGGTCACCTCGGCGGCCCACGGCGTCGATCTGCACATCGGCACCGATCATGAGCACGTCGCCGACTACCGGCCGCTGCTCGCCGCGCTCGGGCTCGACCGCTTCGGCGCCACGGTGCCTGCCACCGAGGTCAGCCCGGTGCTCAAGGGCCACACCAACGTCTGGCCGCTGGAGGTCGATCCCGCCGCCCAGGGCGGCGGCGGCCTGCGCTGGTGGGAGGTCGACATCGACACCGATACCCTCTACGCCGCCATTCACGAGGCCTATGGCGCGGGCGCCATGCTCCAGGTCAACCACCCCTCGGGCGGGGCGGGCATGTTCGGGGCGGCCGACCTGCGGCCCGATGGCAGCGCGGTCACCGCCCCCTCCCGCTGGTCGTCGAACTTCGAGCTGGTCGAGGTGCTCAACGACGGCAGCTGGGTCGACTACAGCTCGGACTTCCTCGGCTTGGTCAACCACGGCGTGCTCGCCGTGCCGGTCGGGGTCAGCGACAGCCACGGCCACGAGAGCGGCATGGGGGCCAACCTCACCTGGCTCTACACCGGCGAAGATCACGCCGCGCTCACTGATCTCGCGGCGCTCAAGGCGGCGACCCTGGCCGGCGGCACGGTGCCCGCGCTCGGGCCCTACCTCGACCTGCGGGTGGGCGGCGCTTGGGCCGCGGGCCAGCGCTTCACCGGGCCCCAGGCCCTCGACGTGCAGGTGCGGGCGGCCCGCTGGTGCCGGGTCGACCGCGTGCAGCTGCTCCGCGACGGGGTGGTGGTCGACGAGCGGGCCGTGCTCCCCGAGGACGCCGGCGCGGGCGGCCTGCTCTGGTCGGGGCGCTTTGAGCTCGAGCCCGAAGATGACGCCAGCTACGTCATCATGGCCCACGGCAGCGCCGATATGAGCCCGGCCTACCCGGGCAAGCGCCCCTGGGCGATGAGCGCGCCCCTGTTCATCGACCTCGACGGCGACGGCTGGTCGCCGCCTGGGGGCGCCTTCACCGTCGGCGGCTGATCGGCGGGCGGGCCGCGGTGGCCGCGCTCAGGGCAGCGGGATGGCGTCGCTGCAGCGCAGCTTGCCCACGGTGTTCCCGCGCAGGCAGATCACCGACTTGTTGCGGTCGGCGGAGAAGGTGCCCGTCCAGGCGCCCTCGGGGAAGACCACGCTCACCTCGCAGGTGCCGCTGGGGGCCTGCTCGGCGAGGATGCGCTCCTTCGCGGTCACCCCGCGCGAGAAGCCCTGCCCGCAGCGCAGCTCGACCGCGCGGGCCAGGGGGGCGCGCAGCTCGATGTCCACCGCCGCGCCGGGCGCCGCGGCGGGCGTGGGGGCCGGCGCGCGGCCGTGCTCACGTTGGGCGCAGCGCAGCTGGCCGGGGAGCGCGATGCGGCAGATCATGTCCATCGACCTGTCGACCATGACCTGCGCGCGGGCGTCTTCGTCGGGCGGGAAGGTGGCCGAGACGGTGCAGCGCCCAGCGGGGATCTGCATCATCGCCACCCGCTCCGGGCTGCGACCGGCCTGCGAGAGGCCGTTGTCGCAGGCCAGGGCCACGCTGCGGGCCAGGGCCACCTCGACGAAGAGGTCGTGCGGGCCGAGCGTGCCCTCGGGGCGCGGCCAGGGCGGTGGGCCCTCTTTGGGGGTGATCGGGGTGGGCGCGGCGGCCCCCTCGGCCCCGGGCGGCGGCGCGCCGGGCTGGATCGGGTCGTCGGTGAGGGCGAGGGCGCGATCAGGGCGAGGCGCTGCGCCATCGTCGGTGGGGGTGAGCCCCTCCTCCTCGGGGAGGACGGTGACCGGGCCGGCGGGAGGGGCCTCGGCCACGCCGTCCCCCGGCACATCTCCACCCCCGCGCACGGTCACCGGGCCGGCGTTGGCGGCTTGGTTGGGGCCCGCTTGGTCGGTGGCCACGTCGGGGCCGTCCATCGGACCGAAGTAGGGCAGCCAGAACCGGCGGAGCACAAAACCGCCCGAGAGGGTGAGGAGGACCGCCCCCGCGATCACCCCCGCCGCGATCTTCGCCCGGCGCTGGGCCCGGGCGTCGGCCTCGATCTCGGCCTTGGCCTTTTTGAGAGGGCGCAGCAGGCCGTCGTTGTCGAACTTGGCCTCGCCGTGGTCAGCCTCGCCGCTGGCGCTCGGGCCGCGCGGATCTTTGGCCACCGCGGTGGTCGCCGCGCCGACCGGGGCCGGCCGCTCGCGGGGCGCGCCCCCGACCCGCTCGTCGGCCCAGGTCGACAGCCAGGCGCCAGGAAGGTTGGGGATGATCATGCGCAGCTGGCGGGCCACGTCGCGGGCCGGCGGGCGCATGTCGGGGTTGGCGGCGAAGCAGCCGCGCAGCAGGTCGCCGAGCTCGGCGGGCAGGGCTGGGTCGAGCTGGCCCACCGCCGCGTGAATGGCGGCGTCGACGTCGTCGGGCCCGCTGGCGGCCAGCTGCGGGTTGGACCCGAGCAGACAGGCGTAGAGCAGGCAGCCGAGGTTCAGCACGTCGTTGGCCGGCGTCTCGGTCGGGTGCAGGGCGCGGTGCAGGCCATAGTCGGTCAGCACCACCTCGCCCGCGCCGGTCACTAGCACGTGGTCGGGCACCACCGCGCCGTGGGCCAGCTCGAGCGGCCGGATGCTGTCGGGGCTCAGCGCCCCGTGCGCGGCGTGCAGGGCCCAGGCCAGCTCGAGCGCGAGCTCGGCGGCGGCCCGCGGCGGCATCGGGCCGGTCTGCAGCAGGTCGCGCAGGCTTCGCCCGCTCACCTCGGGGCTGACCGCGGCGGGCACACCCCCGACCGGGATCATCGCTTCGATGTGGCCGATGTTCGGGTTCTTGAGGCCCTCGAGGATGGCCATGTCTTTGCGCACGCGCTCGAGGAAGGGCGCCTCGCGCGCGGCCCGTGTGTCGAGCACGGTGACCACGACAGCCCGCTGGACCCCCTCGGGGTCGGTCGCCGTGCCTCGCCACTGGGTGCCAAAGGCGCTGGCGCCGAGCTTCTCGTGCAGCTCGTAGCTGGAGCTCGGCGCGTCTGTCGGGCCGCTCATGCGGTCTGCCCCCACCTGCGGCCCGCCCGAGGGGGGATTGACGCAGCCGAGGCCAATCCGCCGCCCGTGTCTGGCCGCCGCAGCACCATCCCACCTGCGGAGGCCCGCGGGCAGGGGTTACCGGAAAATTACGTAGCCGTCGTGATCTTCGGCGCAGTTTGGGTGGAGGAGGCCGGGCCCGGGTGGAGCGCGGTCATGCCCAGCCAGACCACCGAGAGCCAGACCGCGTCGGCGAGGAGCAGGTGGACCAGCTGCGCCCAGACCGGGGCCAGCAGCGCGAGGTTGATGACACCCACAGTGATCTGGGTGAGGAAGAGGCCAAGCACCACCAGCGCCGACCGCCGCGCCGCGGCCCCGCGGCCAAAACCCACCGCCACCGCGACCACCGCGGTGAAGCCGCCGACCAGCACCGCGCCGAGCGGATGGAAGACCCGCAGGCGGATGAGCAGGTGGGCGGTGGGGGAGAGGTCCTGCGCGATCCCCTCGGCGAGGCTGCCCGCGGGGAAGAGCGTGTCGCCGAGCGCGGTCACCGCCCCGCTGGCCCCGAGCACCAGCAAGAGGCCGAGGTTGACGGCCAGCAGCACCAAGGGAGCGCCTTGGCCCCGCAGCTGCACCGCCGGCGCGCCCGTGGCCCAGCGGGCGGCGATGAGGTTGCTGGCCAGCAGCAAGAAGGTGTTGCCCAGGTGCACGGCCATGATGACCGCCCGGCCGATGCTGTCGTCTTGGCCGACCTTCTTGAGCAGCACGATCGCCGCGCCCACCCCCGCCTCGGCCAGCATGAAGCCCATGGTCACCAGGGCTGCCCGCCGCACCCGGTGCCCGGCCGGCCAGGCGCGCCAGCCCAAGATCAGCGTGGCGAGGGTCATCAAGAGCACCACCCCGCTGGTGAGCCGGTGGGTGAGCTCGATGAGGGTCTCGACCGCCGGCGCGCGCGGCACCAGCTCGCCGTTGCACATCGGCCAGTGATCACCGCAGCCGGCGCCCGAGCCCGAGGCCCGCACAAAGGCCCCCCAGGCGATCACGAAGAAGTTGACCAGCAGGGTGGCCCAGGCGAGGCGGGCGGCGCGCTGCTGCGCAGGCGAAGCGGCGGGGTCGGCGAAGAGCATCGGGCGCCTCGACAGGGCGAGGCCCGGGCAGCGGAGGGCGCCGCGGCGCGGGCAAGGTGCCGCTCTAATCGGGGCGGAGGGGCGCGCCCCGGGCGGTGGTGGGCGGCGCGCCCAGATCAGCGCGCGGCAGGCAGGACACCGCGCTGCAATCGACGCAGCTTGCGCCGGTCCGGTACAAGAGCTGCGGGAGGGCCTGCGTGGGCCGTACCGGGGCCGCCGTCGCCCCTGCACCCGCGCCCCCTTCCTCCTGGAGGAGCCTGTGTCCGAGAAGCGCAACGCCGCCCCGTCTCCCTCCCTCGCCCCGGCCCGTGGGGGCGCGCCCGCCCGCGGCGGCGCGGGCTCCGCAGGCCCGACCGCTGCGCCGGTGATCGGCGCCGCGATGAACCAAGAGGTGGTCGAGGCCATCGGTTTTGCGCAGTCCGGCGACACCGTCGTGCTCCAAGAGATGATGGCGCGCGGCGTCGATGTCACCGCGGTGATGGGCGATATGTGGGCCCGCAGCAGCAGCCGCGAGAGCGAGAGCACCGTCGCCCAGGCCCACGCCGAGCCGACCGGCGCGATGTGGGCCGACGTCACCCACCGCACCGAAGAGGCCGAAGAGCTGCGCGCAGGTATGGGCCGGCCCCCCGAGGTCGCCCCGGTGGCCGAGGTCGCGGTGCCCGAGGCCAAGCTGCCGCCGGCGGTCGAGATCCACGACATGGGCCCCGCCCAGCGCTGGGACAGCGTGGGCTCCGACATGGCCACCAGCGAAGAGGCGGGCGACTCCGACCGCATCGCCGAGATTCTGGTGACCGACTTGGGCACCGACCTCTCGGGCATGCCCATCCACATGGATCGGCCGGCTTGGCGGGTGGCCTCGACCTACAACGCCGAGGCGGTGATCGTCGACGAAGAGGTCTACCTCCACCGCAACGTCGAGGAGCGCATCTCTGGCGAGCTGGCTGGGCCCGAGCTGGGCGCCTCGCTCGACACCGACGGCAGCCGCCTGGGCGGCCTCGTCTCCCCCTCCTGGCGCCCGCCCTTCCTGCGCCACTCGGGCTCGGCCGTGGTCATCACCGATGGCGGCTACACCATCGAGATGAAGAACGAAGAGGTCATCGTCTTTGACGAGACCGGCGAGCAGATCACCCACATCTGGGGCGACCCGCACGTCAACGAGGGCAAGGGCGGCGACGACTGGCACTTCGGCGAAGACAGCACCTTCATCCTCCCCGATGGCACCAAGATCTGCCTCGACACCGAGCCCAACTCGGCCGGTGAGTGGTACGTCGTCGGCGTCGATGTTTTGGGCGGCAGCCAGCGCTACCACTACGGCGTGGGCGGCAAGCAGGGCATGACCCAAGACGCCGAAGAGTTCGACCTCGCCCACGAAGACGCGAGCAAAGACAAGTCGGCCGGCGTCTTCGCCCTGGCCGCGGGCAACCAGTGGGCCAAGATGGGCGCCGACGGCGAGTTCTACGACGTCAATGATGAGAGCTGGGGCGGCTACCTGGCCACCCGCGACGTCACCGGCGGCGCCAAGGCCGAGGTGAACGACCGCCAAAAGGCCGTCGCTGGCGACAAAGACCTCAAGGCCCAAGCCAAGCAGAAAAAGGGCAAGGGCGCGGCTGACGACAGCTTGATCTCGAGCCACCGCGAGAGCACCGAGACCAAGGCCTGGGTCGCGGCCCAGCAGGTCGAGGTCGACGCCCAGACCGGCAAGGTGATCGACCCGCTGCGCTACATGCCCCAGGCCGTCGAGATCGACGACCGCGGCGAGCCCAACTACATCCCGGGCATCGAGCGCGAGATGGCGGTCAGCCAGCCCCACGGCGACTCCGCGCGCGCGGGCCAGCTGCTCAAGCCGAAGCTGGGCATCGACTTCTCCCGCTACGACGTGCACATCGACGACGAGGCGCAGAAGGTCGCCTGGGCCTACAACGCCAACGCGGTCCTCTTTGGCCAGAGCCTGTATGTGCACGCCGATCTGGTCAACCAGATCGAGGTCGAGCTCGCCGCGCCGGCGGTCGAGACCCGGGGCGCGGGCGCCGAAGAGACCACCCGCGACGGCTTCCTCATCGCGCCGAAGTGGCGGCCGCCCTTCGCCCGCCTCGCTGGCTCCGAGATCGTGATCACGCCCTCGGGCTACACCATCGAGATGAAGGGCGCTGACGTCATCGTCTTCGACGAGACCGGCGAGCAGATCACCCACATCTGGGGCGACCCCCACGTCAACGAGGGCAAGGGCGGCGACAACTGGCACTTCGGCCAGGACAGCACCTTCATCCTCCCCGACGGCAGCAAGCTCTGCCTCGACACCGAGCAGAACGCGGGCGGCGAGTGGTACGTGGTCGGCGTCGACGTGCTCTGCGGCCGCGAGCGCTACCACTACGGGGTGGGCGACAAGGGCGGCATGACCGAGGACGCCCTCGACTGGGACAAGGACCACAAAGACGCCGCCGCCGACGCCTCGGCCGGTGTCTTCGCGCTCCAAGAGAACGGCCAGTGGGCCATTATGGCCAAGGACGGCAAGTTCTACGACGTGCGCGACGAGTCCTGGCAGTCCTACCTCAAGGACAAGGACGTCGACTTCGACCCCAACAGCATGGCCAAGGGCCTGACCGAGAAGCAGATCGCGGTGGCTGACGACCGCGACCTCGCCCGCCAAGAGGCGGCCCAAGACAATGGCTGGGGTCGCTCCCGCCCGGTGACCAGCGGCGGCAAGCGCTACCACCGCTTTGAGAGCATGAAGATCGAGGCCGAGCTGATGATGCTCCTGCGCGACGACAAGATCGTCCAGCGCCGCATCGGCTGAGGCTGCCCGTGGCGCGTCCTCCGCTCCGCTTGCAGCTTCTCCGACCCGCTTCTCCGACGAACCTCTCGCCGCCCTGGCCCTTGTGGCCCGGGCGGCGTAGTTGTGCGCGCCCACCCGAATCGGCGGCGGTCGACCCGCGCTCAGCGCACCGCGGCCCGCAGGCGCTCGGCGGCGACGAGCAGCGCGTCGATGATCTCGCGCTCGCGCACCTCGTCGAGGCGGTCGAGCAGGGTCGCCTCGAGGCGCCGGCGCCAGGGGACCTCGCCCTCCCACCAGCCGCGGCGGAGCCACAGGTCGAGCGTGACCGGGCGCGCCGCCGGGCGGATCGCACGCGCGCCTTCGGCCTGCAGCGCGTCAACCTCGGCGCCATAGAGCAGGGCGGTGTCGCGGGCGAGGCCGGCCACGCACAGGTCGAGCCGGCGCCGGGCGTGCTGGTAAAACATGGCGTGCACGGGCACCCGCAGGCCGTTCCAGACGAGGCGCCACCAGCCGATCCGCGGGGCGCTCTCGACCGCGTCTTGGCGCAGGCCCTCGGCCCAGGTGCGGGTCTCGGCGCGCAGGCGCACAGCCGCCGCCTCGACGAGGGCGGTAAACGCTTGCTCACGCGCGGCCTCGCCAAGGACGGGCGGGGCGAAGAGCGCGGGCGTGGGGTGCAGCGCGATGGTCATGGGGGGCTCCGGGCGGCCAGCGCCGCTCTGTCGCTCTATGCCCCGCTGGACCGGGCCCGTCGCGCCAAAGGGCCTTGCAGCGGCTTTCCGCGGCTTAGGCCCGCGGCCGCAAGGTGCAGAGCAGCTCGAGGTGCGGCGTGCCCGGGAACATGTCGAAGGCCACCAGCTCGGTCGGCGCGTAGCCAGCGGCCGCGGCCAGGGCGAGGTCGCGGGCCAGCGCGTGCGGGTTGCACGAGACGTAGAGCATGGCGCTCGGCCGGGTGAGGGCCAGCTCGGACAGCACCGCGCCCGCGCCGATGCGCGGCGGGTCGAGCAGCACCAGATCGAAGAAGGCGTCGCCGCAGCGGTAGCGGTGGGCATCGCCCCGGCGCAGGTCGACCTGGCTTGTGGGCAGCCCCCACTCCTCAGCCACCTTCTGCGCGTCATTGACCGCGCCCGGGGCGCTCTCGATGAGCGTGAGGCCCATGCCCTCTTTGGCCAGCCCGAGGCTCAGGTTGCCCACCCCGCCGTAGAGGTCGAGCAGGCGGCTCGGCTGCAGGGCCCGCACCCGCGCCTGCACAGCGTCGACCAGCAGGGCGTTGAGCTCGAGGTTGACCTGAAAGAAGCTGTTGGGCCCGAGGCGCAGGCGTTGGCCGGCGACCAGGGGGCGCAGCACCGGGTCGCCCCGCACCGCCCGGCCGTCGATGGCCGCGCCGACCGCCGCGCCGGCCTCGCCCATGGCGTCGAGAGCGGCGCCGAGGCGGCGGGCGAGGGTGCTGCGGTCCTCGGGGCCGCGGCGGCCGCGCTGGTTGCCCGCCCGGGCGGTCGAGCTGGCGCAGACCACGAGGCGCTCGCCGTCGGTGCGCAGCTCGATTGAGGCGAAGCCGGGCAGGGGGCCCAGCGCCGCGGCGAGGGCGTGCAGCTCGGGGCGGGCGAGCGGGTTGCTCGACAGGGGGGCTGGGCGGTGGCTGCCTGGCTGGGTGTAGCCGAGGCGGCCATCGGGCCCTGGGCGGAGCAAGATCCGCGCGCGGTAGCCGGTCTGCTTGGGTGAGGGCACGACGCCGTCGACACCGCGGCCGAGCAGGGCCTCGACCGCCGCCACCTTGGCCTCGAGGCCCGGCGCGTCGGGAGCAGCGTGCCCGTCAGGCTCTTCGTCGTCGACCTCGACCGATTTGGCCGGCGCGCTGGGCGGGCGCAGGGCGGCGGGCGGCTGGTGGGCGAGGTCACGGTGCACGCCGGGGCGGGCAGCGGGCTGGGAGGCGAGCAGGCGGCGGGACATGGGGGGGACTATCCAGGCTGCGCCTCGGTCGACCGCGGCGGCGCGGCGGGGTGCCGGGATATGCGCGAGGGCCCGCCTCCACCGCCCGCCCCGGGGTCTTGAATGCGCCGCTCAGGCTTCCACCCCACCGCTGCGCTCAGCGCCCTGCTCTTCGTGGCCTGCGAGCCGATGCCGCCCTCGGGCGCGCCCTTCGCTCCGGTCGCTGACCGCGCGGCCAGCGCCGCCGGCGGCGCCGAAGACCCGCGCTTCGACCGGCCCGAGCCCAAGGTCTGGACGAGCGAAGAGCTGCACGCCGCCGCCAAAGTTGAGGCCCCCGCGGCCGGCGGCCCGGTGGTGGTCAGCAGCGGCGCGCCGCTGGGCGGGCCCGCCACCCCCGCCGCTGCGGCGGCCAGCGGCGCCGCCCCGACCCCGGGCCCTGGTGGCGCGGCCAGCCCCCCTGCGCCGAGCCCTGCGCCCGCGCCGGCCAGCGTGGCGACCGCGACCCCGAGCGCCGCCTCGGCCGCCTCGCCCGCTCCGTCGGCGCCCGGGTCCTCCACGCCCGCGGTCAGCGGCGCCTGGCCGCTGCGCTTGGTGCGCGCGCTGCCCGACACCATCCCGCCGCGGGCGATCCTCGGCCTGCCCGATGGGCGTGAGGTCGTGGTCAGCCCGGGCACCATGCTCCCCGAGGTCGGGGTGGTCGTGATGGCGGTCGGCCGCGAGCGCCTGCAGGTCGCCAAGATCGCCGCGGTCGGCGATCACGCCGCGGTGCAAGAGATCACGCTGAGCAGCCAGTACTGAGCGGCGGCGCTCCGTCTTTGCCTGCGGCGCTCCGTCTTTGCCTGCGGCGCTCCGCATTGACCGGCGGCCCGCGGAATGAGGCGCGGCGCGACCCTCCGCTCTCTCCGGCTCAGCTGGGCTCCGCTCCCTCGGGGCCCTCTTCATCGTCCCACCCGTCGTTCTCCCCCTCGGCCTCGAAGCCGGGCACGGGGTAGCCGAGGGCGGCGGCGGTCTGGGCCGCTTCGGCCGCCCCGGGCAGATCGATGGGTCCGCCCTCTCCGTTGCGCCGCATGCGGGCGAGGTTCTGCGCGGCCAGCCCGCTGCCTGCCGCGGCGGCCACGGCGTAGCGGGCCCGGGCCTCGGCGAGGTCGACCGGGCGCCCCTCGCCGATCGCCGCGAAGACCCCGAGGTTGTACAGCGCGCGGGGGTGGCCCAGGGCGGCGGCTTTGGCGCACCAAGCGGTCGACTGGTCGGTGGGCGCGCCGCTGCTGCGCAAGAGCACGTGCACCTCGAACATGCCCTCTGGTGCGCCACTTTCGGCCGAGACCATCGCCAGCCGCAGCGCGAGCGCGGGGTCCGCTTCGACGCCGAGCCGGCGGGTGCAGAGGAAGGACGCGAAGAGGCTCGCCCGCGGCTCACCTGCCGCCACCGCCGGCTGCAGCGCCGCCCAGGCCGCGGGGCCCGCCTCGGGCCAGCCGCGCAGGGCCAGCCGGGCCAGGGCCTCGGGCGCGCCGGGGTCACCGGCTGCCTGGGCGCGGGTGTAGCAGTCCAGCGCCGCCTCGGGCTGATAGCCGAGCACGTCGATGCCCTCGGCCCAGCAGTCGCCGAGCTCCCGCCAGGCCTCGGTGGCCCCGGCGGCGGCCGCGGCGGCGTAGAGGCCGGGCAGGCGCTCGGCCTCTTCGACCGACAGCAGGCCGATCATCGCCTCGGCGCGCAGCAGGGCGTCGCGCAGGGCGCGGGCCTGCTCGAGCGGGCTGCGCGGATCATCCTCCAGCTCGGTGGGCTCGGTCATCACAACCTCCGCGGGGCTCAAGAGATGAGGAGCTCGGCCACCCGGCCGCGGCTCGAGGCCCGGCTGTTGATCGCCCGGCCGCACAGCACGGTGCGGTGGTGGAAGCTGCCCTGGTAGAGCTCCCGCACGGTCGCCGTGTCGGAATTGCTGAGCAGCACGTGCACCCCGCGGTCTTTGAGCGCGGCGGCCACGTCGCGCAGCCGCGCTTGGTCGGCCATGCTGAAGCCGTCGGCGGTGTAGCTGGTGAAGTCGGCCGTGTGGCTGACCGGCACATAGGGCGGGTCGAAGTACACGAAGTCGCCGGGCAGGGCGCGGTCGAGCACGCTGTCGAAGGGCGCGTGCTCGATGTGGGCGCCGGCCAGGGCGCGGCTGGCCACGCGCAGCCCCTCGGCGTCGCAGATCTGCGGGTCGGCGTAGCGGCCGAGCGGCACGTTGAAGCCGCCGCTGCGGTTGACCCGGTAGAGGCCGTTGTAGGCCGTCTTGTTCAAGTAGATGAACCAGGCGGCCACGTCGGTGTCGTCGTCGAACTTGTCCACGTCGATGGCCCGCACGGCGTAGAACTGCTCCTCGTCGTGGGCCTCGGCGTAGTCTTTGAGGCGCAAGATCAGCCCCTCGACGTCATTTTGCACCGCGCGCCAAGTGCGCACGAGGCGAATGTTCACGTCCGACAGGCTGGCCCAGGCGCCCGGGCGCACAAAACGCCCCGCCAGCGCGAAGAAGAGCGCGCCGCCGCCCACAAATGGCTCGTGGTAGCGCCGAAAGCCCGCCGGTGCGCCCTCGAGCAGCTCGTCGATCAGGCGGCGCTTGCCGCCGGCCCACTTCACGAAGGGGCGGGCCTGGGCGGGGGGCTGCGCGGGGAGCAGGCCAGGGTGGGCGAGCTGCTGCGCGCCGGGCCGGGGCAGGGCACGGAGGGAGGGTGCGGGCATGGCGGTCCAAGGCCGTGTGGCCGTCGGCGGAGAGCAGGGGGAGGGGTTGACATGCCAACCCTACTGCTCGACGTGACCTCAGACCAGCCCCGAGACCGCTGATGACGACGACATCTTCGTCGACCCGTGGAACGGCAGCCCCCCGTGCGGGGAACGCCAGGGCTGGACCGACCCTCGCAGGGGCGGCCCCGGCGCCCGCGCCTGTTCCCCGGGGGGCAGCGGCGCGTGGAACCAACCGGCGATCGGCCCGGCCTCTTGGGCGCAGCGCCGCGGGGCGGATCGGGGCCCGTGGCGCGCGCGGCGCCGATCCGGCGCAGGACGCCCTCAGAAACCGGTCGCTGGGCCGATGCTCAGCGGCGCGGCTCGGCTACGCTCGGGCCGTCGCACGGGCGGGCTCCCCCCGCTGCCCTCCGCTGTGTCCCCAAAGAGGGAGGTTGTCGATGTCCCGCCGCTCCGTGCTCCCCCTGGCCGCGCTGCCCCTCCTCCTCCCCCTGGCCCTCGGCGCGGCCCCCGCCCGCGCCCAAGAGCTGCCCGACGACTTCGTCCTCGAGACGGTGGCCGGCGGCTTCTTCCTCCCCATCACCTTTGACCTCGCCTGGGATGGCACACCTTTTGTCGCCACCAAAGACGGCAAGGTCTGGTCGGTCGATGAAGACGGCGACAAGCGCGTGGTCCTCGACCTCAGCGCCGAGGTCAACGGCCAGGGTGACCGCGGCATGGTCGGCCTCGCCCTGCACCCCGACTTCGAGGTCAACGGCTGGTTCTACGTCGTCTACACCGTCGATCCCATCGAGGGTGAGCCGGATGAGGCCGCCACCGCCGCCTCGTGGGGCCGCCTCGAGCGGTGGACCTTGACCCGCCGCCCCGGCGCCGCGCCGGCCGACTGGGCCCTCGACCCGGCCAGCCGCTTCGTCATCATCGGCGAGACCCCCGAGGCCGGCTTCCCCAGCTGCTCGGTCACCCACCACGTCGGCTCGGTGCGTTTTGGCCCCGACGGCGCGCTCTACGTCTCGGCCGGCGAGGGCGCACACTTCGACTACTACGCCGATCTGGGCCAAGACCTCACCGCCGACGATGAGCAGTGCTCGGCTTGGTTCACCGACGATGACGTGGGCGCCCTGCGCGCCCAGGCCCTCTGGTCGCTCGGCGGCAAGGTGCTGCGCCTCGACCCCGAGACCGGCCTCGGCCTGCCCGACAACCCGCACTACACGGGCAACCCGAGCGACATCGAGTCGATGGTCTGGGTCAACGGCCTGCGCAACCCCTGGCGCTTCTCGATCGACCCGGTCGACGGCTGGGTGTGGATCGGCGACGTCGGCGAAGACCGCTGGGAAGAGCTCAACTTCGCCCCCGGCGGCGAGAACTTCGGCTGGCCCTGCTACGAGGGCATCTCTGACAACCCGCAGTACCTCGAGGCCGACGCACCGTTGGCCGGCTGCGAGACCATCGAGACCAGCCTCAACCCCGGCGATCTGACCTCGCCGCTGATGACCTGGAACCACTACGTCGACACCCTGCTCAGCCCGAGCGGGGTCAGCGACACGCTGTTCACCGGGGCGACGGCCCTGGCCGGCCCGACCTACGTCGGCGGCCTCTACCCCGAAGAATACGTCGGCCGCGTCTTTTTCGGCGACTTCACCGCCGGCTGGCTGCGCACCGCCGAGGTGAACATCACCGGCAGCGGCCACTTCGCCGAGGCCGAGCTGCTCAGCGTCGAGACCTTCGGCACCGATCTCATCGGCTTGGTCGACATGGGCGCCCACCCGGTCACCGGCGACCTCTACCTGCTCAACATTTACAACGGCGGGCTCTTCCGGCTGAAGTACGACGGCGGCGGCGACCGCGCGCCGATCCCGGTGCTCGAGCTCAGCGCCAACGCCGGCTCGGCCCCCTTCGCCGTCTCAGCCGACGCCAGCGCCAGCCTCGACCCCGAGGGTGCGCCGCTCAGCTTCACCTGGCTGTGGGGCGATGGTGCCACCTCGACCGGCCCGACGGCCACCCACACCTACACCGCGGGCGGCACCTACCTGCTGACCCTGCGGGTGAGCGACGCGACGGGCAACGTCAGCTCGACCGCCCAGCGCATCCTCGTCGACCGCAGCGCGCCGACCGCGACGATCACCGCGCCGGTCGACGGCCTGCGCTTCACCCTGCCCAACACGTTTACGCTCAGCGGGGTGGGCACCGACGCCGAAGACGCGCCCGCCGCCCTGCAGTATCGCTGGTCGATCGACCTCTACCACAACACCCACTACCACCCCTCCTACCGGGTGCTGACCGGGGCCAACGCCAGCCTGCCCGTGGCGGCGATCGACGAAAACGGCTTCATGGAGGTGAACCTCACCGTCACCGACAGCGACGGCCTGACCGCCACCGACAGCGTGCGCATCTACCCGAGCAACCGCCCGCCCGCGGCCAGCGTGCCGGCGGGCCAGGTCGGCCGGGCCGGCGCGCCCATGCTCATCCCGCTGACCATCGTCGATCCCGAGGGTGACGACATCACCATCGAGGCCCTCGACCTGCCCGCTGGGGTGAGCCTCGACGTCGCGGGGCGTCGCCTGCTGTGGACGCCGACGACCGCCCAGGTCGGCACGCACACCTTCCGCCTGCTGGTCGGTGACCGCAACCCTGCGCCGATGACCCGCGAGCTCATCTTTGACGTCGAGGTGCTGCCCAGCAGCAGCCAGGTGCTCGCCCTGACCATGACCGAGGACTGGGGCGGCGGCTACTGCGGCGACATCGAGTGGACCAACGACACCGGCGCGCCCGTGCGCGACTGGGCCATCCTGATGGGCCTGACCGCCGAGGTCTTCGCGTCTTGGTCGGGCGTGTTCAGCGAGGTGGCCGGCGGCTACCTCATTGAGCCGGTCTGGTACAACGAAGAGCTGCCGCCTGGCGCCACCCTCCTGGTCGGTTTCTGTGCGGCGGGCCCGGCCCCGAGCAGCGTCGAGCTCATCCTGCCCGACACCGAGACCGGCGAGGGCGCCGATGTGTTGGTCAGCTACACCGAGTGGGGCCGCTGGGGCGCGGCCAGCTGCGGCGACGTGTCCATCCGCAACAACGAGCCGCTGCCGATCATCGGCTGGACGGTCAGCTTCGACCTGCCGATCACCCACGATCTCAGCAGCTTCTGGTTGGCCAACATCACCGAGCCGCTGCCCGGCCAGTGGCAGGCCAGCGACGAGGGCTGGAACGCCTGGCTCACCGAAGCGGGCGGCGAGCCGCAGGTCTTCGGCATCTGCATCGCCGGCGCCTCGGCCCCGACCAACCTGAGCTGGGGGCCGATCTAAGGTCGGGCGCCCGGGCGGGCCCTGCGGGGGTCGCGGGGGCCCACCGCCGCGGCGCAGGGCGCCGCGGCGCCCCGCTCCGCCCCGGTCCGCTGTGCGGCCCGGGGCCCGCTGCGCGGCCCCTGCGGTCCCTGGCGCGGCCCATGGCCCTCTTCTACTTGATGCGGAAGCCCCGCAGCTCGTTGTTGAAGACCCATGCCACCACCTCGCCGATCTCGAAGCCGGCGGCCGAGTAGGTGTGGGTGCTGGCCGCGGCCGAGCCGGCCTCGCGCAGGTCGGCGCGGGTCTGCAGCATGGCCCGGAAGCGCCCGATCCAGGTCTGGATGTTGCTCGGCCGCAGGTCGATCCAGCCCTTCTTGGCCCACTTGTCGAGCGCGTCTGGGTCGCCCAAGGGCACGCTGGCGCTGTGGCCGACCAGCTCGGGCACGTTGATCCGGGGCCCGCGCAGCACGGTCTGGCCGTCGGGCAGCAGCACGGGGATGCCGATGCTCGGCGCGGTCTTCGCCACGCCCGACTTCTCCAAAATACCCTCCAGGCGCTTGCTCACCGCGGCTGGGTCGGCGCCGGCCTCGATCGCCTTGGCCATCGTGCCGTAGGCCTGCTTGAACAGCTGGGCCTCGAAGAGCAGCTTGCTCAGCTCGGGCGGCCCGAGGCGGCCGAGCGCGATGCTCGGCACGCCGGTCTCGAGCTCGACCGCCTCGAGGTCGTGCATGGCGGCGCTGCGCAGCAGGCCGGCCTTGTACGAGGGGTTGAGCACGCTGGCGTCGAGGCTCGACACGATGTCCTGGCCGGTGTTCGCGCCGCGGATCTCGTGCACGACCGTGCGGGCGATCTCCTCAGGGGTGATGAACTCCATCTGGCCCAGCGCGGTGATCGCCGCGAACTCTCCGCGGGTGAACACGCCGTTCTCGCCGGTGTCGACCAGCGGCACCTCGAGGCTGCCCACCTCTTTGTAGCCCTCGGCGCTCTGGCGCAGCTCCAGCGCCTTGTGCTCGCCGAGTTTTACCGCGACAGGGGCGTACAGCACGCTGTTCTCGTGCTTGTCGCGGGCACGGGCGACCTTGACCCCGCGGTAGCCGATCATGGCGGCGGGCTTGACCTCTTTGACGATCGGCGCGTCGGGCGTGCGGGCGAGCAAGAACAGCAGGCCGGTGTGGCCAAAAGCCGCCTCGTTCTTGGCCAAGAGCTTGTGGCTCGGGCGGTCTTCGCTGTGGGTGTAGGGGATGTTCAGCCCCATGCCGCCCGTGCCCGTCGTGCCCACCTTCAAGTAGACCTGGGTCTGGTACTCGGTGGTCGCGCGGTGCACGAAGCGCACGTGGCGCACGAGCTGGGGCACCGACTGGCTGAGCAAGAAGACCTCGAGGTCGGTCACGCCCTCGGGCGCGTAGCCGCCCTCGGCGCCGATCCACTCGCGCACCTTGGCGCTGCCGTCGAAGACGTCCTGGTAGGACAGGCCGGTGGCCGTGTTGACGCAGTCGACGATGACCTCGGGGCGGTGCTGGCGGATGAGCTGCACGAGGTGGTTGTCGCGGTAGGCCGCCTCAAAGTCGTCGTAGAGGGCCGCGAGCAGCTCTTTGCGCACGGCGCGGTCGGCGAGCAGCTCTTTGCGCTTGCGGTCGGCGTGGCGGGCCGGCAGGAAGAGGTCACCCCAGGCGGGCACAAAAGCGACCCGGTCGCCAAACTCGCGCTCGAGCTTGAGCGCGGCCTCTTCGGCCTCGGCCCGCAGCAGCGAGGCCACCACGATGCGCCGGGGCTGCAGGCGCTGCACGATGTGCCGGCAGACCTGCAGGCCGACCAGGCCCGCGCCGCCGAGGATGAGAAAGTCGTGGTACATGCTGTCCTCGCGAAGGTGAGGGGAGGGTGAGGGGCTCAGCGGCGCCGGTCGGCGGCCAGCGCGGCGCCGAGCAGCAGCAGGTCGGCCGGGCCGAGCCCGCCGGGGGGCGGCGGCAGGGCCACGCCGGCCCGGGCCGCCACGGCGAAGGCCAGCCCGCGGGCCCCGGGCGGGCCCCGGCGGCTGGCCGCGGCCTTGCGCAAGGCGGCCAGCAGGGCGCGATCGTCGAGGAAGCTGGTGATCGGCCAGAACCACAGGCCCAGCGCCTCCTGGTCGGCGGGCAGGGCATCGGCCATCCAGCCGGCGAGCTTGCGCATCCAGTCGACGTGCAGGGCGGTGAAGACCACGTCGGCCGAGGCCAGGGCGTCGACCAACAGGGGGTGCAGGTCGCCGGGAAAGACGTAGGGCAGGTCTTGTTCGCTGAGCGCCATGCGGCTCGCCCGCACACGCGCGGGTGAGGCGGCGTGGTGCAGGCGGGCGGCGGGCACCCACCAGCGCAGGTCACCCTGGGCAGCGGCCTCGAGCGCGGCGGCCCAGGGCGCGGGCAGGGCGGCCCCGGCCTCGACGTGGCTCAGCCCCGCGTGCACCGCGGCCTGCAGGTCTGCGGCCGGGTCGGGCAGGGGAGTTGGGGGCGAGATGCCCGCCAGCGCGTTGATCTCATCGGGCAGGCCCAGCTGGGCCAGCGCGGCCTGCAGCGGCGGCGCGCGCCGGGCCAAGCGGGCCACCGCCGCGGCGAGGCGCGGCTCGGCGAGGGCGTCGGCGTCGGGGGCGGCGCAGAAGTGCGCGAGGGCGGCGTCGGCCGCCTCACGCGGCGGGGGCAGGGGCACCGGAGCTCCGCGGCGGCAGGGGCGGGGACTCTACCAGCCGGCGGGGCCCCGCTGGGCCGCCGGCCCCGGGGCTGCGGGGCAGCGCCCCCGCGCGATAACCGCGGCCATGCCCGACGCCCTGACCCTGCCCCGCCCCGACGACTGGCACCTGCACCTGCGCGACGGCGCGGCGCTGGCCGCGGTGCTCCCCCACACCGCCCGCCAGTTCGCCCGGGCGGTGGTGATGCCCAACCTGAGCCCGCCCGTGGTGCGCCTCGCCGATGCCCGCGCCTACCAGGCCCGCATCGAGGCGGCCCTGCCGCCGGGCGCGGCTTTTCAGCCGCTGATGACGCTGTACTTGACCGAGGCCACCCCGCCCGAGGCCCTCATCGAGGCCGCCGAGAGCGGCGCGGTGGTGGGCGTCAAGCTCTATCCGGCGGGGGCGACGACCAACTCCGACAGCGGGGTGCGCGAGGTGAGCGCCGTGCTGCCGCAGCTCGAGGTGATGGCCGCGGCCGGCCTCCCCCTGCTGGTGCATGGCGAGGTCACCGACCCGGCGGTCGACATCTTTGACCGCGAGGCGGTCTTTTTGGAGCGCACCTTGGGCCCGCTGCTCGAGCGGCTGCCCACCCTGCGCGTGGTGCTCGAGCACATCACCACCGCCGCCGCGGTGCGCTTCGTCGACGCCGCCGGGCCCCAGCTCGGGGCCACGATCACCGCCCACCACCTGCTCGCGACGCGCAACGACATGCTGGTGGGCGCCATCCGGCCCCACTACTTCTGCCTGCCGGTGCTCAAGCGCGCCCGCGACCGCGAGGCCCTGCTCGAGGCCGCAGCGCGGGGCCCGAGCCGCTACTTCTTGGGCACCGACTCGGCGCCGCACGCCGTCGACAAGAAGGAGTGCCCGGCGGGCTGCGCGGGCAGTTTTACCGCCCACGCCGCGCTCGAGCTCTACGCCGAGGCCTTTGACGAGGTCGGCGCCCTCGACCGGCTGGCCGACTTCGCCAGCCGCAACGGGCCGCGCTGGTATGGCCTGCCCGAGAATGACGGTGAGGTCACGCTCCTGCGCGAGGAGTGGGCGCCGCCAGCCGCCTACCCCTTTGGTGCGGGCGCGCTGCGGCCCTGGCGCCACGACAAGCCGCTGCGCTGGCGCTTCGTCGGCTGAGGGCGGCCTACTCGGCCTCGCCCGGGGCCAGCTCACCCCAGAGCTCGAGCTTGCGGTACAGCGTCTTGCGGCCGACCCCGAGCACGCGGGCGGCCTGGGCCTTGTTGCCGCCCAGCGCCCGCAGCACGCCGAGGATGTGGCGCTTCTCGATGACGTCGAGGGGCAGCAGCTCGGGCTCGGCATCGGCGCTGCGCAGGGGCGGCGGGGCCGCGGGCAGGGCCCGCAGGCGGTCGGGCAGGTCAGCGGGGGCCACCTCGGTGCCCCGGCAGACCAGCACGGCGTGCTCGATGACGTTGCGCAGCTCGCGCACGTTCCCGGGCCAGCCCCAGGCGAGCAGCCGGGCGGCGGCCTCGGGGTGCAGCCCGCGGATGGGCCGGCCCGACTCCTTGGCGAACTGGTCGATGAAGGTCTGGGCGAGCAGCAGCACGTCGCGGCCACGCTCGCGCAGGGGCGGCACCTCGAGCTCGAGCACGGCCAGCCGGTAGTAGAGGTCGCGGCGGAAGGTGCCCGCGTCGACCGCCGCGGCGAGGTCGCGGTGGGTGGCCGCGATGAGGCGCACGTCGAAAGCGACCTCCTGGTCGCTGCCCACGGGGCGCACCCGCCGCTCCTCTAGCACGCGCAGCAGCTTGGGCTGCAGCTCGAGCGGCAGCTCCCCCACCTCGTCGAGCAGCAGGGTGCCGCCGTGGGCCCGCAGCAGCAGGCCGTCGCGCTTCGCGCTCGCCCCGGTGAACGCGCCCTTGACGTGGCCAAAGAGCGCGCTCTCAAGCAGCTGCGGAGGGATCGCGGCGATGTTCTCGGCCACAAAGGGGCCGGCTGCGCGGGGGCCCAGCTCGTGCAGCTCGCGGGCGACCAGCTCTTTGCCTGTGCCGCTCTCGCCGTGCACGAGCACCGTGGCCTGGGTGCCGGCGAGCTGGGTGATGGTCTCGCGCAGGCGCAGCATCGGCGCGCTGGTGCCCTCGATGCGGCTGCCGCGCCGGCCCTGGCGCACGGCGGCGCGCAGGGTGGCGACCTCGCTGCGCAGGGCCCGCAGGCTGGCCGCCCGCTCGACCGCCAGCGCGAGCTGGTCGAGCTCGACCGGCTTGGTCAAGAAGTCGTAGGCGCCGTTCCGAATGGCGCCGATCGCCGCGTCGAGGCTGCCAAACGCGGTGAACAAGATGACGGGGAGCTGCGGGTCGCGCTCGCGCACCCGCTGGCAGAGCTCGAGGCCCGTGCCGCCCGGCATGTTCAGATCACTGACCACCACGTCATAGATGTCGGCGGCCATGGCCGAGAGCGCGTCGTGCAGGTTCGCGCAGCCCCGGACCACCATGCCCCGCTCGGCGAGGTCTTCGAGCACGAGGCTGCGCATCGCCTCGTCGTCCTCTACCACCAGCACCCGCGCGTCCATGCACCGCCCCCGTTGGCCCAGCGGGGCCGCGGCGGGCCTATCGCGGCGCCCCGGCGCTGGCGGGGGGCTCGACCCGCTGCAGCAGCAGCTCGAAGCGCGCGCCCGGCCCGCCCTCGGCGAGGCGCAGCTGCCCGCCGTGCTCGCTGACGATGGTGGCCGAGATGCCCAAGCCGAGCCCGGTGCCCTCACCCAGCGCCTTGGTGGTGAAGAAGGGCTCGAAGATCTGCTTGCGAATGGCCTCGGGCACGCCCGGCCCCTCATCCTGTACGGCCAGGCAGACCGCCGGCCCGGGCGCGCCGCCCAGCTCACAGGCGAAGGTGCCCGCCTCGACGCTGACCGTGATGGCCCGGCCGCGCGGGCTCACCGAGACCGCGTTGATGAGCAGGTTCACCAAGGCCTGCTCGATGAGCACGGGGTCGACCAGAACATGCGCGCCGCCGCTGGTGTCGATGACCAGCAGCTCGAGCTCATTGGTGCGGGCCAGCGTCTCGACCATGCCCACCGCGGCCTCGGCCAGCCGCACCGCGGGCAGGGCCTCGCGGGCGCCCTCGCGGCGGCTGTAGTCGAGCATCCGGCGGATCACGAGGCTGATCCGGTCGGTCTGCTCGGCGGCGATGCGGGCGTGCTCGCGGGCCTGCTCCCCCTCGGCCTGCCCCCGCGCGATCTTCCGCACCCGCGCGCTGATCACGTTGAGCGGCGTGCCGATCTCGTGGGCGACCCGGCTCATCATCATGCCGATCGCGCCGAGGCGGTCGGCGTGGCGCAGCTGCTCGCGCAGGCGGCTGCGCAGGGCGGCCTCATCATCGGTGCGCCGGCGCATCTCGGCGAGCTGGTCGACCATGCGGTTCAGATCGCGGGTCAGCGCGCTCAGCTCGTCGTCGCCGAGCTCGGGCACGTGGCGCGGCTCGAGGCCTTGGCCGGTCTCTTCGGCGAGGCGGCTCAGCTCGCTCACCCGCTGGCCGATGTGCACCGAGCCGATCCAGCCCGCGAGGAAGGCGGTCACGCCGGTGATCAACGCGACGAGGGCGGCGGTGTCGCGCCAAAAGCGCTGGGTCAGGTCGGCCTGGGCGCGGAGTGAGGCGCTGACCTCGACCCGCCAGGCCGGCCCGAGCAGGGGCACCGCCACGTAGGAGAACAGCCGG
The DNA here is from genome assembly GCA_016792625.1 of Deltaproteobacteria bacterium. Classification (GTDB taxonomy): domain Bacteria; phylum Myxococcota_A; class UBA796; order UBA796; family UBA2385; genus JAEUKK01. The sequence continues at coordinate 142,781 of JAEUKK010000027.1, forward strand.
TCGCTGGGATCGGCGTGCACCACGAAGAAGGGCTCGCCCCCCGCCGCCGCGGCCGGCTCGGCGAGGGCGCTGAGCGGGGGCGCGGGTGGGAAGTGGGAGTCGGGGCGCAGCTCAACCAGGTGGAAGTGCAGGTCGTCGGGGCTCACGTTGATGCGGCTGAGCACCTGTTGGGCGCCGATGGGGCCGCCCTCGAGCGCGGCCTGGTCGACGTTGTACCGCAGCAGATTGACGGCCAGCACGCTCTCGTCGAAGAGGTCTTCGCGGAGCAGGGTGATGGACTCGTCGAGCTTGACGAAGCCGTCGACGACGAGGAGCAGCGCGGTCCAGGTGCTCACCGCGAGCGTGATCTTCGTGGCGATGCGCACGGCGGCTCCTCGGCGGTCGGTGCCGGGGCGGGGCTAACCGCCGGCCTGCCTTCTCCGTCGGTGCGGGGGGCCTGTTCTCACACGCGCCCGCGGGCGCCGGCTCCAGCGGTGTCAGTCGTCTGCAATTGTCGCGCAATTTGACCGGGCTACCCATCGGGGGCCGCGGTGTGGTGTACTCACGCGGCGCACGCGACCCGCGTGGCTGCGCCCCGCTCTGGCCCCGCGCTGTGCTCCACTGGGGCGCAGGGGGCGCGGGCCGCGCAGCGCCACCACCCCCGAGGAGCGCCCATGGACAGCAAGAGCGCCGCCCCGGACATCTTCCGCTACCTCGACTACCGGCGCTACCTCGCCGACTGGTTCGCTTGGCGCAAAGAAGAGAACCCCCGCTTCAGCCACCGGCTCTTCGCCCGCCTCGCCGGGCAGCGCTCGCCGAGCCTGCTGCTCAGCGTCATCGACCGCCAGCGCAACCTGACCCCGGTCACCACGGCCGCCTTCGCCCAGGCGATCAAGCTCAATGACGAGCAGCAGGCCTTCTTCGAGGCCTTGGTCGACCTCGATCAAGGCGAGACCGACGAGCAGCGCAACGCCGCTTTTGAGCGCGTCGCGGCCACGCGGCGTTTTCGTGAGGCCCGGCGGATCGAGGGCGAGGCCTTCCGCTTCCTCTCGCATTGGTACTACCCAGCCATCCAAGAGCTGGTGAAGCGGCCCGACTTCGACCCCGACCCCGAGTGGGTCGCGCGCACGCTGCGGCCGCGCATCAAGGCCAGCGAGGCTCGGGTCGCCCTGACCGAGCTCGGCTCGCTCGGGCTGCTGCGGCTCGATGCCGCTACAGGGCGGTTGGTGCAGGCCGAGGCGAGCTTGGTCACCCCGCACGAGGTGGTCGGCCTCGCCGCACACAACTATCACCGCGAGATGATCGGCCTTGCGGCAGAGTCATTGTCCAACGCGGCCCCCGCCGAGCGCCACCTGCTCGGGCTGACCGTGGCCATCCCCGCCAGCCTCTTCCCGGTGCTCAAGGCCGAGCTCAACGCCCTGCAAGAGCGCCTCCTCCACCTGTGTGACAGCGCCGAGGCGGCGCCAGACCGGGTGGTCCAGCTCAACCTCAACCTCTTCCCGCTCACCACCGGCGGTCCCCCCGCGCCGGTGCCGCCGCGCGCCCCGCGCAGCGCCCTGCCCCCGGAGCAGCCTTGACCCGCACCCCCGCTCCTCCCTCTGCTTGGTCGCCCCTCCGCCGCGCCGCGCCGGCGCTGCGCCGTGGCCTCCCGTCCCTCTTTTTGGCCCTCGTCGGCTGTGGCGGCGGCGGCAACCCCCGCTCCGACAGCGGCGTGGCGGTCGGTAACCCCGGCTCGATGCGGGCCAGCGCCGGTCGCGAAGCCGAGGTGGACGTGACCCACTTCGTGCTCTCGGCCAAGCAGACCTTGCTCGACCCCTGCGATGACGCGCCGGGCAACCAAGGGCGCGCGGTCCTCGGCCCGACCGACGCCTGGGGTGAGGCCGGCGAGGCGGTGCCCGCCGGGGCTTGGTGTGCGCTCGAGCTGCGCAGCCTCAGCGTCGAGGTCGAGGGCCTGGCGCCGGCCAATCCTTTTGCGCTCGCGGCCAAGGTCGGCGCGCTCCGGGTCGAGCTCGGCGAGGCCCTGCCGCTCGACGCCGGTCCGCTCCTGCTGGTGCTCGGCGGCGAGGGCTGGCTGGGCGCTGAGCTCCTCGACAATGACGGCGAGCTGCTCGATCTCAAGCACAATGACCCCCGCGCTGAGCAGCTGGCCGCCGCCTTGGCCCGCTCGAGCTTGTTCTTGGACCGAGACGCCGACGGCGAGCTCAGCCCGGGCGACGCGCCGGTCGCCGCCGTGGTCGGCCTCGGCGGCGGCGCCGCGATGGAGCTCCCGCCCCTCTCCAGCGCCCACGCGCTCGACGTCCCGCCCGCCGAAGAGCCGGGGCCGGGCCTCTTCGACGGCCCGGTCCGGGTGCTCCCCGCGGCCGAGGCCGAGGCCGGTCGGGGCGTGCTCGAGGGTGAGGTGCCCGCTGACGTGGGCGCGGCCCTCGACACGGGCGCGCTGCCCGATGATTCCGATGGCCCTGACGAGCACCCCGACGAGGGCGACGACCGCCCCGCGACGGACGAGGGCCCGGCCTGCGACGGCGGCGACGACAGCGACGACGACGATGATGACGATGATGACGATGATGACGACGAAGACGATGATGACGACGAAGACGATGATGACGACTGCGATGGCGCGTCGTCCACCCCTCCGGTCGAGACCGACGGGGCTTGAGGGGCGGCCCGGCGCGCGCCGGCCCCGCCTCCGGTAGGCTCTGGGGCACGGAGCCTCCCATGTCCCCTCGCGCCCTCGCCCTCCTCCCCCTGACCCTGCTTCTCGCCTGCGCGGGCGGCGACGACCTGCACAGCCCCGTCAAGACCGACACCGGCGATGACGGCGGCGGCGAGGGGGTCGGTGATGGCGGCGGCGAGGATGGCGGCGGCGTCGATGAAGACGGCGACGGCTTCACGGTCGAAGAGGGCGACTGCGACGACACCGACTTTCGGGTAAACCCGGCCTGGCCCGAAGAGCCCGATGACGGCGTCGACAACGACTGCGACGGGCGGGTCGACGAAGAGTGGCGGGGCTTCGCCATCGCCACCCAGCGGGGCGCCGCCCGCAGCAGCGTGCTGCTGGTCGACACCGTGGGCCGCGAAGAAGATGAGCTGACCTTGCCCGAAGACGTCGTGCCCTGGGGGATCTCCGAAGACCCGGCCGGCGGCTGGCTGCTGGTGAGCTACCCCTACTTCGCCGAGGTGGCGGCCGGCTACAGCCCGCTGGGCGAGGGGCTGGTGCCCTCTCTCGACGCCTCGGTGCCCTGGTACCAGCCGAGCACGCTCTGGTCGCTCGGCGCCGACGGCGACCTGGTCGAGCGGGGCAGCTTCGGCGACCCCGACTATGACGGCTGCTTCGCCCTTCCTGAAGAGGCCTGGGGGGAGTGCTTCGGCGAGCTCGACCCCCGGCTCCACTTCTATGGCCCCTACCTGCGCGCCGCCCTGGCCCTGCCCGACGGGCGCGTGGCGGTGCTGCTGCCCGGCGCGCTGCTGCTGATCGGCGCAGGTGGGGCCACCGAAGAGCTCGCCCGCTGGAGCTGGAACCTCGCCGAAGAGGGCGCCGTCTTCGAGATGTACGGCAACGCCCTGGCCTGGGACCCCCGCACCGCCACGCTGGGCGTGGCTGACCTGCTCGGCGGCTTCGCCACCTGGACCGAGGCCGACGGTTTTGTGCAGCACAGCCAGGTTGACCTTGGCGAGAGCTTCGACCCTGACAGTATCTTCGTCAACGCCGGCCTCACCTTCCAGCAGGGCGTGGGTTTTACCGCGGTCTCGACGGTCTACGGCACCGGCGCCCAGGCGGTGCGGGTCTTCGACCTGCCCGCCGGCCGGTGGGAGGCCACCGTGGACTGGACCGACCGGCTCATCACCCCGCTGGGCCTCGACGCCGAGACCGACAGCGGCGATGTCTACGTGACCAGCAAGGGCGGCGAGTACCGCAGCGTCTTCCGCGTGCGGGGCGCCGATGGCAGCATCGACGACTTCCTCAACGTGGTCGAGAGCGACGTCAACTTCTGGGGCATCGCCACCCGCTACTGAGCGGCGGGCGGCGGCCAGAGCCCGGGCAGGCGCAGGTCGGCGAGGCGCGGGGCCCCGGCGTCGCGGGCCGAGAGCCGCGGCGGGCCGCCGGGCCAAGGCAGGGCCAAGCTCGGGTCATCCCAGGCGAGGCCGTGCTCGTCGCTGCCGTCGTAGGTGGCGCTCACCAAGTAGACCATCAGGCTGTCTTCAAGGGCCTGCAGGCCGTGGGCCACGCCCGCGGGCACGTGCAGCCACTGGTGGGCCTCGAGGCGCAGGCTGTGGCGGGCGAGGTGCATGCCGGGGCGGAGATCGACCAGGTTGACGTGGTAGACGCCGCTCAGCACGACCTGGAAGTCGTCTTGGCGCAGATGCACGTGCATGCCCCGCAGCGCCCCGGCCAGGCTGCGCGAGAGGTTGGCCTGCACGAAGGGCGGGGCCTCGGGCAGCCACTCTTGCCGCCACAGCTCGGTGAAGTCACCCCGCGCGTCGGTGAAGCGGCGCAGGGTGCCGCAGCGGGGGAGGGGAGCTGTCTGTACACCGGAGGCTCCGACACTCCCGGCGGATGTCGTGGCTGCGGTGTAGGGTGCCGGCGCGGCGGAGGTGGGCATGGTGGGTCAAAGCGGCGGCGGGTGTGGGTCGGGGCGGCGGAGCGCCGCGCGCGCTGCGCTGCTGGGCCTAACGGTGGGCTGCGGGGGCGCGGGCGAAGCCGAGCCCAAAGACAGCGCGCCGGCGGGTGATGCGGGGGCCACCGCCGACGGCGGCGCGGGCGCCGACAGCGGCTGGGCGGCCGAGGGTGACCCGGCGACGGTCGCGCTGCACGGCGCCTGCCCGCTGGATCGGCGCTGGGGCGGTTTTGTGGTCGACGTGGGCCCTCGCTACTCGGCGGTGACCGGTGCGGTGGCCGACGGGGTCGTGCCGGTGACCGTGCTGCGCCCGGGGCCCCATGAGGGCGACTGCCAGATGCTGCTGCGCGAGAACCCGAGCTGCGACCCGCCCTGCGCCCCCGACCAGGCCTGCGACTTCGATGGCAGCTGCCTGCCCTACCCGCGCAACCAAGACCTCGGCCCGGTCAGCATCCGCGGCCTGTCGGGGCCCGTCTCGATGGACCCGGTGCCCCCCGGCACGACCTACTTTGACAGCGCCGTTCCGCACCCCGCCGTCGAAGGCGACGCGCTGGTGCAGCTCGACACCGCGGGCGGCGCCTACCCCGCGGTGCGCCTGCACGGGGTCGGCCCCGAGCCGCTGGTCAGCGACACCCTTGCTTGGGTGGTCGGCGAGGGTGACCTGCCCCTGCGCTGGGCGCCGCCCACCGGTCTTGGGCGCAGCCGGGTCGAGGCGCGCCTGATGGTCGACCAGCACGGCCTCTCTCCCTACACCCTGGTCTGCTCTTTCGAAGATGACGGCGAGGCCGCTGTTCCCGCGGGGCTGCTCCGGAGCCTGCTCGGCGCGGGCGTGAGCGGTTTTCCCAGCGGCACGCTGCGCCGGCGCACCGATGACCAAGCCGCGCTGCCCGGCGGCGGCTGCGTCGATCTGAGCGTGTCGACCACCCAGCTCGCCACCGTCGAGGTCGACGGCCACACCCCCTGCGACAGCCCCGACGACTGCCCTCCCGGGCAGATCTGCAACATCCCCCTGGAGACCTGCCAATGACCGCCCGCGCGCTGCTGCTCCTCCTCCCCCTGGTGGCCTGCGGGGGTGATGACAAAGCTGCGCCCGAGGCGGGCGGGGCCGACGGCTCCGCGGACGGCGCGGGGGACGACGGCGCCGACACGGGCGGCGACAGCGCCGCGCCCGCGCCCGACTGCCCGCCGGCCCCCCTGCCGGTCGAGCAGGCCTACCTCCCCAATTTTACCGGGGCGGAAGACTTCGCGTTTGACCCCGAGGGCTACCTCGTGTCCATCGACCAGCTCGGCAACTTGGTCGGGATCAAGCGCGACGGCAGCAGCCGGCTCATCCTGCCCGGCGCGAGCACCTTTGGCGCGGGCACCCGCTTTCACCCGAACGGCGAGCTGCTGTTCAACGCCGCAGACCGCGGCGAGCTGGTCGCGGTCGACCCGGCGACCGGCGGCAGCCGGGTGGTGCTCGGCGGGCTCGAGTACCCCAACGGCCTCGAGGTCGACGCCGAAGGTTTTGCCTATGTGGCCGAGCAGATCAGCGGCCGGGTGCGGCGGGTCGACCCCGACACCGGCGACTTCAGCTTCGTCGCCCGGGGCCTTTACAACCCCAACGGCCTGAGCTTCACCGCCGATGAAGAGACCCTGTACATCGGCAGCTTCGGCGGCGGCACGGTCTGGTCGGTCAGCCGCACCGCCGACGGCGGCTGGACCACGCCGGCGGTCTTTGGCGAGAGCCCCGAGAGCCCGGGCGTGCCGCCCAACCTCTGCCTTGACGCGGCGCCGGGCACGAGCTGCCCGCTCTTTGGCGCCGGGATCGGGGCCTGTGCGGTCGATGAGCTCGGCGACGCGCGCTGTCTGCCCGCGCTCGACGAAGGTGCCTGCGGCGGCCTCGCCGAGGGGGATGCGTGCACCACCACCCTGCTCGGCCAGACCTTCGCGCAGCGCTGCACCCTGAGCGACGCGGGCGCCCTCTTTTGCCCGGCGATCGACGCCGCGCTGACCGAGGCCTGCAAGCGGGTCGACATGGGCGGCACCTGCAGGGTCGGTGTCGAAGAGGGCTTCTGCTACCCGAGTTTTGAGGGGGTGCTCGGCTGCTACCTCAGCTCTACCTTCACCGAGGGGTATACCCGAGACTGCGTCGATCGCGCTGAAGGCGACGCCTGTGTGGTCTATGACGCCCTCTACCCGACCCTGGGGGTCTGCCAGCCAGGCGCCGAGTACGGCCTGCCCGGCTTGGCCTGCCTGCCCGAGTACGGGCTCGGCGAGCACGGCGGGCTCGACGGCGTGGCCGCCGATGTCTGCGGCAACGTCTACGTGACCGAGTACGTGCTCGGCGAGATCTGGCGCTTTCCCCCGACCGGCGGCGCGGCAGAGCGGGTGGTGACCCTCGACAGCGAGTGGATCCCCAACCTGCACTGGGGCAACGGGGTCGGCGGCTGGGAGCGGGACCGGCTCTACGTCATGGACCGGGCGAATTTCGGCGTCTTCGAGCTCTTCGTCGGGGTCGAGGGGCGCTGAGGCGCTGGGATCAGCCCCGCCGCCGCCGGGCCAGCGCGAGCGCGGCCACGAGCAGCCCGGCCGCCACCGGCGCCCCGGGCCCAGTGGCGCAGCCAAAACCCCCGCTCTCTTTGGCCCGGGCGTAGGCGGGCACCCGGCGCACCACCACGTCATCCCCGCCTCCGCCGTCGCCGCTCCCGCCGTCCGCCCCGTCAGCGGCGCCGTCGGCGGCGCCATCTCCCCCGTCGGCGGGCCCGGTGTCGGGGCTCGGGCAGTAGAGGTCGGCCGGCGCACCCGCCGTGCCCCAGCCGCTCAGCAGCGCGCTCTCGGCGCCCAAGGCCCCCACCGCGTCGCCGGGCAGCACCCGGGGCAGGCCGCAGAGATCGGCGTCGAGGTGGTTGTGCACGGCGATGATCGCCCCGCCCACCAGCGGGCCGGCGGGGCTGAGGTCGAGGGCCGCCCGGTCGGCGAAGCAGAGCTCGGGCTCGGCGCAGCTCTGGTTTCCGCCCACCGCCACCGACCCGCCCGGGGTGGGCAGGCCCTCGCCGAGGCGGTCCTCTTGCAGCACGGCGTTGTTTTGCATGGCGAGGTCGCCCCCGGTACTCCACCCGAGCAGGGTGATGGCGTCGCCCCCGCTGGCCAGCACGGTGTTCCCGAGCAGGTAGATGCGGTCGAGCTGGCCCGGCACCGGGCCGTCGACCGAGAGGATGCCGCCGTCCACCCCGCCGATGAGCACGTTGTTCCGCACCAGGGTCGGCCCGCCATAGACCCGCAGGGCCGCCCCGCTGGTCGGCGGCCCGAGGCGGTTGGCCTCGACCCGGGCCAGCACATTGCCCGCGCCATCGGCGGGGAGCTGGGCGAGGCCGCCGTGCACGTCGATGAGCGCGCCCGGGCTGCGCCGGATGACGTTGCGCAGGATGTGCGCCGCGCTGTCGGGCCGCAGCTCGACCCCCGCGCCGGTGCCGCTCAGGCCGGTGTCTTCGATGAGGTTGGCCTCGACGGTGGCGCTGCCCACCCGGCAGTCGACCGCGCCGGCGCTGCAGCCGAGCGCCACGCCCGCGCCGCCGAGGCGGGCCATGGTGTTCTCTACCACCACGATGTTTTCGTAGAGCGCGCCCGGGCTGGTCGCCTCGAGGCCCACCCCGCCCAGGTCGACCAGCTGGTTGCCGCGCAGCTCGACGCCCCGCACCTCGCCGGTGGTGTCGGGCAGCAGGCGCAGGCCCGCCTCACCCGCCGCGTGGGGGCCGAAGGTCAGGCCCTCGACCACGAGGTGGCTGCCCGTCCAGCTGAGGATGGCCGGGCTGCCGTCGGTGGGCGAGAGCCGCGGCGGATCGAGGGGATCGGCGGCGGCCAGGGTGATCGGCGCGCCGTCCGCCCCGCTGAGCGTCAGCGCGCAGCCGCTGGTGTGGGTGCCCGGCCCGAGCAGCACGCGGTCGCCGGGCAGGGTGGCCGAGAGCACGGCGCACCAGTCGCCGCCGGCCGCGACCGTGTAGTCGGCGGCGGCGGCGGGCCGGGCGGCGAGCAGGGCGAGGGCCCCCGCGGCCCACAGCGAGGCACGGGCGGGGCGGGCGGACAGCGGTCGGTGGAGCGGGGCCATGCTCCGGGTGTAGCGTGCGGCGCGCCCACCTGCGGCCCCCAGCCGCCCGCCGAGGACCTCATGCCCATGCCCGCCGCCGTCTCTGCCGCCTTGGACCCCGACCGCGCCCTCCGCCGCCTCGCGGGCTATGTCGCCCGGCCGGCCATCTCCTGCGATCCCGCCCACCACGCGGATGTCGAGGCGCTGGCCGAGGCGGTTTCCGCCGATCTCGCCGCGTTGGGCTTGCAGGCAGAGGTCTTGCGCCTGCCCGGCGCGCTCCCCAGCGTCGCCGCCGCGTGGATGGGCGCGGGCCCCGACGCGCCCACGGTGCTGGTCTACGGCCACCTCGACCTGCAGCCGGTCAAAGGGGAGCCCTGGACCAGCGACCCGCACACCCTCACCCAGCGCGGCGAGCGGGTCTTCGCCCGCGGGGCCAGCGATGACATGGGCGGCTGGGTCAGCCACCTCGAGGCCATCCAGGCCTACCTCGAGGCCGAGGGCGGCCTGCCGGTGAACCTGCGCCTGCTCATCGAGGGCGAAGAGGAGATCGGCTCGCCCAACCTCGAGCGCTACATGGACGCCTTCCCCGAGGCCTTCGCCGCCGACGTCATGATCTTGACCGACTGTGAGAACCCGAGCCCGACCCAGCCCGGCCTCACCGTCTCGCTGCGCGGCCTGCTCGAGGTCGAGCTGCGCTGCGCCGCGCTCGAGGCCGACGGCCACAGCGGCCTCTGGGGCGGCATGGTGCCCGATGTCTCGCTGGCGCTGATGCGCCTGGTCAGCCGCCTCTGCGATGAAGACGGCCGCATGGCCATCGGCCGGGTCGAGGTGCCCGCCGACTGGCGCGCGGCGGCCTGGGAGGTGCCGCTGAGCCCGGCGGTGATCCACGCCGGCGCCCACCTGCTGCCCGGCGTGTCGGCCCTGCCCGACCGCGGCCGGCCGCCCGCCGAGTGGATGTGGCGCCAGCCCTCGATCACCGTGGTCGCCACCTCCCTGCCCACCGCCGAGCGCAAGAAGAACGCGCTGCGCACCGCAGCCAGCGCCACGCTCAGCGTGCGCCTCGCCCCGGGCCAGACCATCGACGAGATGATCGGCCTGCTGCGCGCCGTGCTGCTGGCCGACCCGCCGGCCGGCGTCGAGGTCAGCGTCGAGCAGGGCAAGAACGCGAGCGAGGGCTGGCTCTACACCCCGCGGGGGCCGGCTTTTGCGGCCGCCGACCGAGCCTACCGGGCGAGCTGGGGCCAGCCCCTGCTGCAGGTCGGCGTGGGCGGCTCGATCCCCTTCGTGGCGCTGTTCGGCCGCCGTTATGGTGACCTGCCGCTCATCCTCAACGGGGTGATGGACCCGGAGTCCACCGCGCATGGCCCCAACGAGAGCCTGCACCTGGGCGTTTTCGCGAAGGCCATCGCGGCGAACGCGGCGCTGTACGCCGAGCTGGGGGCGCTGGGGAAGGTGGGGCTGCGGGCTTAGGCCAACTCCACCCCGAGCAGCTCGGCCAAACGCTGCTGCTGCACGCCATAGTGCTGGGCCAGCGCCCGGGCCTCGGCCTCGCGGGCCGGCGCGGGCGCACCCTTGCGGGTCGCGACCAGCAGCAGGTTCTTGGCGGTGTGCTCGGCGTCGACGAACTCGATGACCGCGGTGGAGTAGCCGCGGGCGTCGAGCAGGGCGGCCCGCAGCGCGTCGGTGAGCAGCTCGGCCTCGCGGGTGCGGAGGATGCCGTGCTGCAGGGCGATCACCAGCGCCGGCGGCGGGCGCAGCAGCGGGCGCAGCTCTTTGTGGCAGCAGGGCGCGGCCAGCACCAGGGCGGCCTCGGCCTGGACCGCCGCGGCCAGCGCGTCGTCGGTCGCCGTGTCGCAGGCGTGCAGGGCGAGGACCACGTCGGCGCCCTGCAGCGGGGCCTCGGCGATGGCCCCGGCGACAAAGGAGAGGCCGGTGAAGCCCGCGGCGGTGGCGGCGGCGGCGCAGGTCTGGACCAGGGCCGGCCGCAGCTCGACCCCAACCACGGTGGAGCCGGGGCGCCGCGCAGAGAGCAGCTCGTAGGCCACAAAAGTGAGGTAGCCCTTGCCGCAGCCCATGTCGACGAGGCGCAGGGGCCCGGGCGGCAGCGCGCTGAGCGCGTCGTCGAGCAGCTCGGCGAAGCGCAAGACCTGGCGCAGCTTGCTCTCCATGCCCCGCTTGACCTTGCCGTCGGGGCCGAGCACCCCGAGCGCGGTCAGCCAGCGGGGGTCGGGGTCGAGGGCCCGGCTGCGGGGCCGGTCGTGGGCCACGGCTGGGGCGGCGGCGGGTGGCGGCGCCTCGTGCAGGCGGGCGGCCTTGCCCGGGTGGGCCTGCAGGTGCCAGCTCGCCTGGGCCGTGCGCAGGTGCAGCTCAGAGAAGGGCGCGCCGAGCAGCGCGCTGACCTCAGCGAGAGCAGCGTCCAGCGGGAGGTTCTTGGTCTTGTCGACCCGCTCGTAGCGCGACACCAGCTGCAGGTGGGGGCCGGCTTTGAGCGCCACGGGCCGGCCGAGCACCTGCTTGAGGCCGGGCGGGCCCTCGACCGGGCGCGAGAGGGTCAGGCTGTGCAAAAAATCGCCCTGCAGGGCCTCATCGAGGAGCTGCAGGGCACGGGCGCGGGCGTCTGGGGGGCGGCTCATGCCGCGCGCCTATCCGCTGGGCGCGCGGCGGGAGCCGACGGCGACGACGCTCAGCTGGCGTGGTCAGAGCCGGCCGAGGCGGGCTCGCGGGCGTCGGCCGGGGCCGCGGCGGCCGGTGCGGCCGGGGCCATCTTGTGGGCCGCGGCGGGCGCCACCGAGGGGGCGCGGGGCGCCGCGGCAGGGGCGCTGGCGGGGGCGGCGGTCGCGGAGGCGGCGTCGGCGGAGGTGTGGGCGGCGGCAGAGGCGGGCATGGGGTTCTCCGGGCTGGGGGATGTGGCGAGCGTATCGGACCTGTCACCGGGTGCCAAGAGCGCCGCGGCGCAGCCGGGCGCGGGATCACCTCAGCGCGCGACCAGCACCACCGCTTCGCGCGGGGCCAGCTCGACCTGCACGCTGCCGTCGGCGGCCACGGTCCAGCTGCGGGCTTGGGCCTCGGGCAGGGCGTTGCGCAGGGTGGTGCCCGGCGCAAAGCCGGTCAGCAGGGCCTTGTCGCCGTCTTCGCTGCGGCTCGTCTGGCTCGGGTGCGTGTTGATGACGATGAGCGCGCGATCGTCGGCGGTGGCCCGCTCCACGGCGAGCAGGCCCGCGTCGGGCTCGTCGCCGGTGTGCTCGGTCGTCCAACGGAAGACGAGATCGCCGCGCCGCAGCGCGTCGTGCGCGGCCCGCGCCTCGAGGATGGCCGCGATGTGGGCGTAGAGCGGGTGGTCTTGGTCGTAGCCGCTCGGCCAGAGCGGCTCGCGGTTGGCCGGGTCGTTCCCCCCGGCGAAGCCCTGCTCGGTGCCGTAGTAGAGCACCGGCAGGCCGTCGCGCAGCAAGAGGTAGACCAGAGCGGCGCGCAGCGCGTCGTCTTCGCCCTCTTGGTCCCACAAGAAGCGGGCCACGTCGTGGTTGTCGAGAAAGCCGAGCGGCAGGTCTTTGGGCGCCACGCCGACCCCGCCGGGCTGCGGCTCTTGGCCCCAGTTGCCCTGCCGGGCCTGGTGCAGGGCCTCGACCTTGGTGGTCGCTTGGCCGCGCTTGAACACATCTTCAAAGACCTGGTACTTGGCGGCGAAGTCCACCGCGCCGTCCAGCATGTCGGGCTGGGTGTAGCTGCCGACCAGCGCGTCATCCCCGTCGAAGACCTCGCCCATAAGCAAGAAGTTGTCCTTGCCCAGGGCGGCCGCGTGGTCACGAATGGCGGGGCAGAACTCCTGCCAGAAGTGATCCTCGACGTGCTTGACCGTGTCGATGCGGTAGCCGTCGATGTTGGTCTTGGTGATCCAGTCGCTGAAGATGTCGATCAGCGCCGCGCGCACGTTGGGGTTCTCGGTCGCGATGTCTTTGAGCCCGCCGGGGAAGTCGGCGAGCTTGACCTGCTCGCGGTCGGACCAGTCGGTCACGCGGCCCATGCGGTGGTAGGCCAGCGGGTCTTGAAAAATGAGCGGCTCGGGTGGGGTGCGGTTGATCTCGGGCATCCACACCCAGCCCAAGGGCGCCTCACCCGCCTCGCCCAAGCTCGTAAAACTCTGGATGCGGCGCGGGTCGAAGGCCGGGTCCCACTCGGTGACCATGTCGAGCGTGTCGCTGCCGTCGGTGCTGTACCAGGTCTGGATGTCGGCCTGCCCGTTCTGGTTGATGTCATAGTAGAAGGCCTGGCCGACGTGGTTCACCACGATGTCTACGACCACCTTGACGTTGTTCTCGTGCAGCACGTCGACAAGCTCGCGCAGGGTCGCCAGATCACCCATGTGCGGGTTGGCCCGCTCAAAGTCCTGGGTCCAATACCCGTGGTAGCCGGCGATCCCGGCGTCGACCTCGACGTTGGCGACGACCGGGCTGATCCAGACCGTGGTGACCCCGAGCCCGGTCAGGTAGTCGACCCGGTCGATGATGCCGCGCCAATCTCCGCCCATGTAGTTGTTGAGGTTGCTCAGGTCGGCGGTCTCTCCCCAATTGTTGCTGGGGTCGCCGTCGGCGAAGCGGTCGGTGATGAGCTGGTAGATCACCTCGTCGCGCCAGTCCTCGACGTGGTTGGTGATCACCGGGTCTTCGGCGTAGGGCCCGGCGGGCATACAGCCGACCGTTAGGGTCAGGGGGAGGAGCCGCGCCGCGGCGCGGCGCACAAGCACGGAGGGACGGGCGCGCATCAGTTGCTCCCCGCGGGTCGGTAGGTGGCGCTGTCCATCCACCACTCGGCGACCATGCCGACGTGGTGCTGGTGGTTGCTGGCGAAGCGGGCGTCCTCTTCGGGATAGAGCTGCCGCGCGTCATTGTTGAGGCGGCTGTACACATACTGCAGCCGCAGCTGGGGGCGGCTCAGGCCGCTGCGGTGGGGCTGCAGGGTGGGCAGCAGGGCCAGCTTGGTCACCTGGGGCAGCGCCACCTCCCCCGTCGCGGGGTTGAGGCCCGGGCTCTGGCGCCACTGGTGCGAGAGCTCGCCGGCCAAGCTCATATGTTTGCTCAGGTGCCAGGCCGGGCGCAGCACCACCGCGCCCTCGGCCGCGTCGTCCCAGTCGGTGAGGTTGGCGTCGGCGTCGCGGTACGCGCGCAGGTAGCCGCCCCACATCAGGCCATAGGGGCCGGGCCCCTCGCTGTTGCCGGCCACCGCCACGAGGTGCTCGCGGGCGCCAGCGAAGGTGCGGTCGGCGGCCAGCCCGGTGCCGGGCAAAGCCAGGGTGCCGGGGATGGCGAGGCCGGTGCCCCGCCGCAGCCAGAGGTGGGCGAAGGAGTCGGGCCCCCAGCCCCAGATGCTCGCCTGGGCGCCCAGCACGGCGCCCTTGTCGGCGGGCAGGTCGCGGGGTGTGCGCTCCTCGTCGCTGAGCTGCTCACCCTCGGGGAGACGGTGCAGCTCGGTGTAGCCGGCGATGCGCAGGGTCAGCTCGCCGAGCGGCGCGGTGCCGCCCACCTTGAGCGAGGCGACCACCCGCTGCCGGTCGAGCACCTGCACGTTGACTCCGCCGACGCCGCCCTCGGACGTGGTGAGCACCTGCTGGCTGGTCATCGGGTCGTTCAGCCGGCTCATGCCGAGGTGCGCGTCGAGGAACCAGCGCTCGGGCTGCACCTGAAGGCCGCCCCCGACGGTGTTGAGGTTGTCGAGCGGCCAGAAATTCAGCAGGTAGAGGTCGTCGCCGCGCAGCATGCGCGAGCCGACCCAGGCGGTCACCGGGGCGTCGACCCAGCCCGTGCCGTGGGCGTAGAGGTTGCGCACCGCGAGATCGGCGTCCCAGTCGCCCGAGGCGTGAAAGAGCGGCCCGGCGATGGCCGGGGTGAACACCGCCCCAAAGCGCGCGCCATCGGCGGTCTTCTCGCGGAACATCACGTCGACCTCGACATAGGGCTCGGCCTGCAGCCGGTCGCTGTGGGTGGCGACCGCGACGGGCTGGCCCGCGCCCCCCTGCAGGTCCGAGCCCGCGCCGACCCGGCCATAGGAGCCGAGCACCACCTCGGCCGCGCCCGCCCCGGCGGGCAGCAGGGCCAGGCTGAGCGCCGCCCCGCGCGCCGCGGCCCTCACCGCTGCACCAAAATGAGCGCCTGGTCGGCCTCGACCCGCAGGCTCAGCCGCCCGCCGCTGACCGTGCCCGCCCAGCCCGAGCCGAGCGCGTCTTCGAAACGTGCGCCATCGACGCCGAGCGCGCTGAGGTCGACGCTCTCGGTGCGGGCGCTGCCTCGGGCCAAAGCGACGAGGGCGACGTCCCCGCCGCCATTGTCGAGGGCGTAGACCATGAGGTTGTCATCCACCCAGAGGCTGCGGCGTGTGCCCCGGCGCAGGGCCAGGCTGCCCGCCCGGGCCTGAGCGATGGCCTCGACCCGTTCCCGCAGGGTGCGCTGATTGGCTGACAGGTAGGGTTCGAAGCTCATCGGTCGGCGGTTGTCGGGGTCACCCCCACCCGCGAGGCCGATCTCGTCGCCGTAGTAGATGAGCGGCAGGCCCGGCTGGGTGAGCGTGAACGCGAAGCCCAAGGTCGCGGCGTTGATCGTGGCCCACTGGGTCACGCTGCTGCCGCCGCCGGCCATGGGGTCCTCGAGGCTGCCGCTCCAGGGGTCGCCAGCGCGGCCGTGCACGGCGGTGGCGAAGCGCTCGATGTCGTGGTTGCCCAAGAAG
Organism: Deltaproteobacteria bacterium; assembly: GCA_016792625.1. Taxonomy (GTDB): domain Bacteria; phylum Myxococcota_A; class UBA796; order UBA796; family UBA2385; genus JAEUKK01. The sequence goes on from JAEUKK010000027.1 coordinate 158,159, forward strand.
GGCGACATGAGCGCGTCGCCGTAGGCCGCTTCGCCGGCGGCGACCGCCGCCTCGAGGTCGCGGAAGCTGCCCCCGTCGGTGAACGCGCTGCGGATGGCGTAGTAGAGCGGGAAGTCGAACTGACCGTGCAGCTCGTGATCCCCGACGTAGTCCATGATCAGGCCGCGGTCGCCGGTAAAGGTCTCTCCGACCGCGTAGAAGGGGGCCCCGCCGCCGGCCTCGACCTCTTCGCGCAGCCGGCGGCGCAGGCTCCGCATGATGACGTGGTCCATGTGCTTGGCCGCGTCGACCCGCACGCCGTCCACGTCGTAGTCCTCAAGCATGTCCAGCGTGTCGTTGAGCACGGTGACGGTGAGGCTGTGGTCCTTGTAGTTGAGATCGGGCAGGTAGCTGGTGAACCAGCACTCGACCGGCTTTTCCTCCCAGCCGCAGCCGCTGGTGCCGCACACGCAGCCGCCGCCGAACCACTCGGGGTGCTCGGTGGTGTAGGCGTGGTCCTCGTGCACGTGGTTGAGCACCAGATCGAACATCACGCGAATGCCCTGGGCGTGGGCCTTGCTGATGAGCTCGCGCAGTCGCTCGTCGGCGGTCGCCCCGGCGTCGCCAAAACGGGACTCGGGGGCCCGCGGGTCGATCGGCCAGTAGCCGTGGTAGCCGGTGTAGCGGTGGACCCCGTCGGTGCCGAGGTAGCTGCCCTCGGGGTTCTCGTAGAAGGGCGAGAGCCAAATGGTCCGCACGCCCAGCGCCGTAAAATAGCCCTCGTCCAGCGCGTCGATCACGCCGAGGAAGTCGCCGCCGTTGTAATTGGCGCAGGTGGAGACCCCCGAGACTGGGTCGAAGGGCTCGTCGCCATAGTCGCCGTTGCGGAAGCGGTCGGTGAACACAAAGTAGAGCAGGCCATCGCGCCAGTCGAAGGGCTCGGGCTCGACCCAGAGCGGCACCCACAGCGGCTCACCTTCGCTGGCCCGGCCGGCCTCGTCGCGGGCCCAGACCCGCAGGCTGTGCTTGCCCGGCGGCAGGCCGTCGACGTCGACGGTGATCAGGCCTGCCTCGACGTCGACGCTGGGCTCGACCTCGCGATCACCGACCAGCACGGTCAAGGCGCCCGGATCGAGGGGCAGGCCGTCGGCGGCCGAGGCGAGCTGCACCGTGGCCCGCAGCCGCCCATCCGCCGAGGCGCTGGCCGAGACGGCCTGCAGCAGGGGCAGCGCGCAGTCGCCGACCCGCAGGTTGCGGTTCTCGCTGCCGCCCAGCCACTTGCTGTAGACGTTGACCGGGGGCGCGCCCTCGTAGACACCGTCCAGCACGAGCTTGTACGCGTACTCGCCGGGGGGCAGCGCGCCCAATTCGGCGGTGTAGAAGCCGTCGGCGTCGGGCCCGCTCATCGTCGCGGGGCTCCAGTCGTTGAACTCGCCGGCGACGGCCACGGTGCTGGCGCTGGCCGCGGGCCTGAGCTTGAGCTCGACCTCACAGGAGCGCACGGTCAAGATCTCGCGCTCGGGGTCCTCTTCGCCGCCGTCGGCCCCGCCATCGCCGCCCTCGCCGCCGCCCCCGGTGCCGCCGCTGCCGTAGCCGTAGCCGCCGCCCTCGTCGCCGCCGTCGGCGTCGGGGTCCCAGGGGATCTTCGGCACGTCTTCGCAGGCCTCACCCAAACACGGCGAGTCGCAGGCCGGCAGGCCGAGGCCGAGCCCGCCGAGCGCGAGGAGGGCGCGCAGGGCGCGGGGGGCGTGGGCAGGGGCGCTGCGGTTCATGGGGACTCCGCGCAGGTGCCGGTGGCGGGCACGAACAGCCGCGCGCTGCGCCCCGGGACGGTGAGGGTGAGGGTGGCGCCGGGGCCGAGGACCACCAGGTCTCGGCCCTCGATCACGTCGCGATGCCAGGTGTCGGGGTCGGCGGCGAGGTCGGCGGGCAGCTGCAGCTGCAGGCGGGTCGCCGCGGCCCCCGCATTGGCCACGATCAGCGCCGGGGCGCCATCTTCGGCGTCGCGCAAATACGCGATGACCTGGCCCTCGGCGGCCAGGGGCAGGCGCGCCCCGCGCCGCAGGGCGTCGAGGCAGCGGCGGGCGCGGCCGATCCGCCGGACCCGCTCCAGCACCCAGCCCTGCTGCGCGCTCAGCGCGGCGGGGTCGGGCAGCGGCCGGCGGCAGTCCGGATCGGTGGCGCCGGCGAGGCCCAGCTCGTCGCCCTGCCAGAGCACCGGGGCCCCGGGCTGGGTGAGGGCCAGCGCCTGGGCGAGCACCAGAGCAGCGTAGGGTGCGTCATCTTCGGGTTGGGGCGGCGGGTCAGTCCAGGGCGCGTCGGTGCGGTCGCCGGCGGCCTCGCTCAAGAAGCGCGACACGTCGTGGTTGCCGACGAAGGGGCTCATGGTCGCGCCCGCGCCCTGCCAAGCCGCGGCGCTGTCGGCCAGCGCGCGCTCGAGGCCCGCCGCGTCGAGGCTGCCCCAGGCGGCGAAGCCGCGCAGGGCCCACATCAGGGGGAAGTCAAACTGGCCGTCTAAGCCGTGGGGGCCGAGGTTGCGGCGGATGGGGCCGTGCTCACCTGGGCCGGTGAAGGTCTCGCCGAGCAGGAAGGGCGCGGGCCAAGCGGTCTCGGGCCGCAGCGCGACGACCAGCTCGCGCACGCCGGCCCGGGGGATCATCGGCACCGCGTCGATGCGCAGCCCGTCGAGGTCGTAGTCGGCGCGCAGCGCCACGATGCTGGCCACCGCCGCCTTGCGGGCGGGCGGGTGGCTCCAGTCCAGATCGGGCAGGTAGTCGGCGAACCAGCACGCCTCCATCGCCTCGGCCCAGGGGCAGGCCGCCGAGCCGCAGATGCAGCCCTGTTCCTCGTGGAACCATCCTGTGCCGGCGTGGGCTTGGCGCCAGGGGTGCTCCTCATGAACGTGGTTGGGAATGACGTCCAGCAGCACGCGCAGGCCCGCCCGGTGGGCCGCGGCCACCAGCGCGCGCAGCTCGGCCTCATCGCCGATCGCCGGCTCGACCCCGCCCGGGGCGGTGGGCCAGTAGCCGTGGTAGCCCTCCATCAAGTGCCCCGCGGCGGTGGGCCAAGCACCCTCGGGGTTGGGCTGCACCGGCGAGAGCCAGAGGGTGGTGACGCCGAGGGCCGAGAACCAGCCCGCGTCGAGCATGCGGCGCACGCCCGCGAGGTCACCGCCGAGGCGGGCGCCGATCTCACCGGGCTGCAGCGCCTCGGGGTGCACGGGGCCCGCGGCCGCAGCGAAGCGGTCGATCATCACCTGGTAGATCAGCTGGTCTTCGTGGGAGAAGGGCGCACCTGACGTCGTCCACGCCGGCTCGGACCAGAGCTCAAGGGTGGCAGTGGCCGTCGCGCCCGCGCGGTCGGCGGCGCGGACCTCGACCCGGGTCTTGCCCGGGGGCAGTCCCGCCATCCGCAGGCGGACCGCGCCGGTGGCCGGGTCGGCAGAGGGCGCGAGGCTCTGGCCGGCCGGCGGGGGCCCAAAGGCGCCGCGGTCGGCGTCCCAGGTGCGGACCTCGACCGCGTCGGCGTCGAGCCGCGGCCCGCCCTGCCCGCGCAAGAACTCGAGGGAGGCCTCACCGACGCCATCTTCGTCGAGCTCACCCCGCAGGGGGCGCAGGAGCGGGGCGGCGCAGCCCTCGACCCGCAGCAGGCTGCGCTCGGCGCCGGTCTGGGGGTCAACGGTGAGCAGAGGCTGCTGCAGGTCGTTCTGCGGCAGGCCGTCGACCCGCAGCTGGTAGGCGTAGTCGCCCGGCGCCAGATCGAGGGCGGCGGCCCATACCCCGGGCTCGATCTGCTCGAGCGGGTCGGCGGCCGGGTCCCAGCCGTTCCAGTCGCCGACCGCCACCACATCGTCAGCGGCGCCATTGTCGACGTACCAGAGCTGCGCGCCGCAGGGGCGCTCGGGGGCGCAGCCGGCGGCCAGGGCCCCCAGCAGCAGCGCGCCCGCGGCCCCCTTCACTGCGGGGCCTCGATCTGCAGGCTGGTGGTCTCTCCGCCGCGCAGCTCGACCACCTTGCGGATCACCTCGCCCGAGGTGCGCAGCTCGGCCTCGACCGTGTGGCGCCCGGGGGTCAGCGGCAGGCTCAGCGCGCGCACCGGCTTGCGCTGGCGCTGCCCGTCGATGGTGAACCAGGCGAAGTCGCCCTCGACGCGCACGCTGAGCAGGGCCGGCGCGGCCTCGGCGGGGGCGGGCGGCGGCATGGGCGCGGGCGCGGGCTCCGGCGCGGTGGAGGCGGTCGCGGGTGCGGGTTTTGGGGCCGGCTGGGGCGGCGCGGCGGAAGCGGGGACAGGCGCGGGCGCGGGCACGCCAGGCGGGGGAGGCGCGGCGCGGGGCGCCACCGGCGGCGGCGCGGCAGCCGGATCCGGAGCAGGAGGAGCGGCAGCAGCAGGAGCAGCAGCAGCAGGAGCAGGCGGGGCCAACGCGGAGGGCGGGGCCGCGGCGGGCGGCGGCACCGGGGCCACGGCGCCCTCGGCCGGGCGCGTCTGGTTCAAAATAACCGCGACGGCGTCATTTTGGAGAGGGGTGGCGCTGCGGTCGGGCCGGGTGGCGACGAAGACCGCCACCACCACGGCGAGGACGGCGGCCCCGCCAGCCAGGGGCAGGGTGGCCCGGCGGGGCGGCTGGTGCAGGCTGCCCGCCGTGTGGGTGTGCGCGGGGGCGGGCGCCGGCGGGGGCGTCGAGGCGGAGCGCTCGGCCGCGGCCGGCGCGACCACGGTGGCGGCCTCTTCATCGGTGGGCGGCGGGCCTTCGGCCGCCTCGCCCTCGGGCAGGGGCGGGCAGAGCGCGGCGATGCGCTCGGCGAGGCGCAGCCGGGGGAGCAGGGGCGGTCCCACCAGCCGCAGCAGCTCGGCCTGGGCGGCCGAGGCCGAGGGGCGGGCGCGGGGCTCGGGGTCGAGCAGCATGCCCACCAGCGCGTCAATCCCATCGGGCAGCCCGGCCCGGCGGCTGGACGGCGCGGGCAGGGGGCCGGTCGCGAGGCGCGCCTCGAGGCGGGCCCGCCAGGTGGCGGCGTCGGGCGTGGGGCTGCCGCGGCCGCCGCTGGGCGCCTCGGGCCCGAGCAGGCGCTGGCCGGTGAGCAGCTCCCACAGGACGACGCCCAGGGCCCACAGATCGGCGGCCGGGCCCACCGCCCGCCCCGCGAGCTGCTCAGGCGCCATGGTCGAGAGGTGGCCTTCGATGGGCTGATCGACGCCTGCGGCGCGGCTGACGCCAAAGTCGGCGAGCTTGGCCTCGGCCCGGCGGGTGAGCAGCACGTTGCTCGCGCAGAGGTCGCGGTGCACCAGCCCGGCGGGGCGGCCGGTCTCGTCGCAGAGCCCGTGCAGGTGGTCGAGGGCCGCGGCGAGGTCAGCGGCGAGCAGCAGCGCCTCGTCGGGCGGCAAGAGCTGGCGTTGGCGGGTCAGGGCGGCGCCCAGGGCGGCCAACGAGGGGCCGGTCACCTCTTCGAGCACGAGGTAAGGCTGGCCGTCTTCTTCGCCGTAGTCGTAGACCTGCACGATGTGGGGGTGGTTGAGGCCCAGGCTGACCCGGGCCTCTTCGCGGAAGCGGGCCGCCTCGCCGGGCGCGCGCAGGCGCTCCGGGCGGATCTTCTTGATCACCACCCCGCGGCGCAGGCCGCCGGGCAGCTCTTGCCAGGCGCGAAAGACCTCGGCCATGCCGCCCGCGCCGAGCCGGGCGCGCAGGCGGTAGCGCCCGAGCAGGGTGGCCGCGCCCTCCACCTTAGGCCCCCGGCGTCGCGGTGGGCGCCGCGGGGTACTGACCCGAGAGGTAGAGCGGCAGCAGGTGCGGCCGCATCATTGGGCTGACCACCGCGTCGCAGTCTTGGCCGCGCTCACGGGCCATGAGCGTGATGTCGAGGATGACGTGGTTGGTGGCCATGTCGACGAGCGAGGGGTTCGTCGTCCACACCGCGTGGTTGTCGGCCTCGGGCTCGGCCCCGCCGATGAGGGCCTCGCGCCGATCGACGACCAGCAGCAGCTTGTGCGACCAGGCGGCCTTGGCCACGTCGCCGTCGACGCTGTCGAGCCAAGCCGAGAAGCCGGCGGGCGGCTGGGCCACCCCCGCTGGGCTGTGCAGCACCCGGTGCAGGGTGCGGTCGGCGACCGCCTCGAAGGCGGGCTGGAGCACGGCCAGCTCGCGGGCCCAGGCGCTGATCCACACGCTCGAGGTCGCGCCGCGGATCATGCGATCGGCGCGCTGGAGCACCTCGGCGTAGCGCCGCAAGATCCACACTGGCTCGGGCCGGGCCCGCTTGGGCAGGCGGCGCAGGTCGGCCGCGGCCTCTTCCATCCGGGCGTCAGAGGCGCGGCGCAGCTCGGCCAGCCAGGTCTCGGGGTCGGTGGCGACGAAGCGCACCGGGTCTTCGCCATACTCAAAGGCGGCGCCCACGCCCTGAAGCTTGCGCAGCACGGTGTAGACGGCGCTGCGGGGGATGCCCGAGCGGGCGGCCACCTCGTAGCCGGTCATGCCGAGCTCACCCTCTTCTTCGAGCAGGGTCAGGTAGGCCAGCGCCTCGTTGCGCGAGAGGCCGAGGCCCTCGAGGCGCGCCACGGCGGCGTCAGCGGCGTCGGCGGCCGCGGGCCGGGCGGTGAGGGCGATCTCGTCGAGGCGGCTGCGGGACATGGGCGCTCCGTGTTCGTAACTCTACCCTGAGTCACTACGCGGGGTCAACGCAGAAGGGGGCGCTCCGGCGCGCCTCGGGTGAGACTCCCCCGGCATGGATCACCCCGCTGCGCCCGCCGCGCCCCGCCGCGCCCCGCTGCCCAGCGGCGGTGGGGCTGGGCCTGCGCGCGCCGCGCCTCCGCGGAAGGTGGGCGGGCGCGGGGTCGGCGGGCTGTGGGCCGGGCTGGCCTCCTCCCTCTGGTTCGGCGGCCGGGCCGTCGCCGATCCGTCCGCCTCCCCCGGTGACACCATCGAGGTGCGCGACCAGGGCGCTGATCCCCGCGACAAGGCGGCCACGGTCAGCGTGGTGCCGGTCGACGAGCGCCTCGGCGTCGGGGCCGATCTGGGCCAAGCGGTGGCGCGGGTGCCCGGCGTGCGCGTCTCGCAGCTCGGCGCGCTGGGTGATCTCTCGGCGGTCAGCGTGCGCGGGAGCAGCCTGCGGCAGGTCGTGATCGCGCTCGACGGCGTGCCGCTCAACCCCGACGGCGCCGCGGTGGTCAACCTGTCCGAGCTGCCGCTGCAGGCCTTCTCGGCGGTCGAGGTCTGGCGGGGCGCCGCCCCCGCGGCCTTTGGGGTCGCGCCGATCGGCGGGGTGGTCAACCTGGTCACCGGCGACCGGCCCGACGGTGACCAGGTGGGGCTGATGGGCGGCAGCTTGCGCACGGGGCGGCTGAGCGCATCGAGCGCCCGCAGCGGCGCCCTCGCCGGGCAGCCGGCTGACCTGCTGGTCTTCGCCCAAGGTTTTGGCACCGCGGGCGACTTTTGGGCCTTCTCGGACCACAACACCCCCTACAACCTGCTCGATGACGCGGTGCTGCGGCGCGCCAACAACGACAAACGCCAAGGCAGCGCCTCGGTGCGCGGCCGCTGGGGGCGGGCGCGGGCCCGCCTCGGCCTGCAGGACCACCTGCTGCTGCGTGAGGAGGGCGTGCCTGGCGCCATCTCCACCCCGTCGAGCGCGGCGCGCCTCGACACGGCCCGCAACCTCACCGTGCTCAGCGCCGAGGGCGCGGGCGGCGGGAAGATCTGGACGGCGCGGGCCTGGCGCCTCGACCGCCGCGAGCGCCTCGCGGACCCCCAAAATGAGCTCGGCGTCGGTGTGGGCGGGGCCGAGGTGTCGACCTCGAGCCTCGGCGCGCTGGCCCACGGGACGCTGCACCTGCGCCCGCGGCTGCGCCCGGCCCTCACCCTCAGCCTGCGCCAGGACGGCGCCCAATTTGGAGAGACCGACGCGGCGCTCGAGGCCCGGCGGCGCTTCGCGCTCAGCGGGGCGGCGGAGCTGGAGCTCGGCGCGCCGGCTGACCCCTGGGCGGCCCGGGTGGGCGCCCAGGTCGACCGCCTGTGGAGCCCGCGCCCCGACAACAGCGCCGGGGCCGCGCTCGACGGCGAGGCAGACCCGCAGGTGGCGGTCTCGCCACGGGTGGGCCTGGTGCTGCGACCCTGGGCGCCGCTGCGCCTCGCCGCCAACGCGCAGCGGGCCTTCCGCGCGCCCGACCTGACCGAGCTCTATGGCGACCGCGGCGCGGCGGTCGGCAACCCGGGCCTGCGGCCCGAGCAGGGCCTGCACTGGGATGTGGGCGGCCGCCTCGCCCTGCCGCCACGTTCGGGGGTGCAGGCCGAGCTCGAAGTGCTGCACTTCTGGTCTGCGGTCAAGGACCAGATCATCTACATCCAGAACAGCCAGAACACCGCGGTGCCGGTCAACTTCGGCGAGACCTGGACGCAGGGCCTCGAGCTCGGCGCCGGCGGAGCCTGGGGCATCGGCGGGCCGGTCGGGGCCGCGCCCCTGACGCTCGAGCTGCGGACGGCGGCCACCTGGACCACCTCGCGCAACCTCTCGCCCCAGCCCGAGCTGGCCAACAAGCAGCTGCCCCGGGTGCCCGCCTCGCAGCTCTACCAAGAGAGCGGGCTGCAGCTCGGCGCGCGCTGGCGCCTGGGCCACAGCTACACCCGCGTGGCCGGCAACCACTGGGACGCGACCAACTTCTACCTCTCCCCGCCCCGGTCGCTGCACGGGGCCTTCCTGCGGTGGAGCGCGCCGCTCGGCGTGGCCGAGGCCCGCGGGCACCGGCTCGCGCTCGAGGCCTCGGGCCAGAACCTCGGCGACCAGATCGTGCAGGTGGTGCCGCGCAACCGCCTCGACCCCGAAGATGACGCGCTGCGCGTCGAACCCGTGGTCGACTTCGGGGGCTTCCCCATCGCGGGCCGGGCGGTCTTCGTCGGCCTGCGGTGGGAGCGCGCCCCGCCGGCGCCCTGAAGCGGCGAGGGGAGGGGCCGCCGCGCCCCGCGCGGGGCTATCGGTCCCAGGACGGAGCCCCGATGCGCCCACCCGCCGCCCCCTCTGTGTTGTGGATCTGCCTGCTGCTCGGCCTCGGCGCCGCGGCCTGCGCCCCGCGGGTCAAGCCCGCCGGCGGCGGGGGGCCGGCCGACCCCGACAGCGGCGGCGGGGGCGAAGCTCAGGTCGTCGCGGTGGTGACCACGGCGAGCCAGGACTACGCCACCGGCGCCTTCTCCACCGTGCGCCTCGACGGCTGGGCGGTTGACGACGGGCTCTTCCTCACCTCGGGCGACCCGGTGGTGCGGGTGAGCGGCGGGGTGGTCTGGCAGATCAACCGCTACGGCACCGATACGCTGCGGGCCTACGCGCCCGGCGCTTGGTCCCGCCCGGTGTTTGAGGTCAGCACCGGGCAGATGAGCAACCCCGTCGACGCCGAGGTCTGCGGGGATGAGCTCTGGGTCGCTCTGTACGAGGAGGACGCGCTGCGCCGCCTCGACCCCGAGACCGGGCTGGTCCGCGGGAGTTTTGACCTCTCCCCCTGGGCGGACGGCGACGGTGTAGGGCCCGAGCCGGTCGCGCTGCTCTCGGGCGACGGGCGCCTTTTTGTCGCGCTGCAGCGCCGCGACCGCGCCGACAGCTGGGCGCGGCGGGCCGGGGTGGTGCTGGCCATCGACTGCGCCACGGCCAGCCTGCAGGCCGCCTGGCCGGTCGGGGGCAACCCCAAGCTGCACCGCGGCGGTGGGGAGGATGGGCTGCTGCTCACCGCCGAGCCCATCGAGGGGGAGGGCGGGAGCGCGGGGCTCTACCTGCTCGATCCCGACGCGCCTGACGGTGATCCCGACGCGGCGCGTTTGGTCTTCGCGCTGCCCGCCGACCAGCCCAACGCCGGGCCCGCTGCCGCGGCCGACGGGCGGGCGGCGCTCATCGCCTACCGAGACGACTGGCAGAGCGTCGTGTGGTGCGTCGATCTGCGCGGTGCTGAGCCGCGCCTGCTCCGGGAGGACAGCGCCTTTTACAACGCCGCCGCGCCGGCCCCCAACGGCGAGCTGTGGCTGTCCTCGCACTGGGGCTGGGCCTCCCCCGATGTCGACCAGACGGGCCTCTGGGTCGTCGATCCAGTGGCCTGCGCGCTCCAGAACCCCGACGCGCCGGTCGGGTTGGGCATGGGGCCCACGGCGATCGACTTCGTGGCCCTGCCGGTGGTCCCGGGTTGAGAACGCTGCCTCGGCCCGCCGGCCGGCCGCCGCCGCCGACCCGCGCCTCTCCGTGCCATGATGCGCCCGTCTGGTGGTGACCTCCGCGTCGTCGCCCCTTGGAGTCCTGATGCGCCCCCATTGGCTGGCCCTCGCCCTCTCTCCCCTCGTGTTCGCCGGGTGTTTCCCGGCCATCGAATTTAAGGGCGGCGCCGTCGACACAGGCGCGGTCGCCGGGGACGGCCTCGATGGCCTCGACGACGGGGCGGACGGCGCGACCGACGGCGATGACCAAGGCGACGGGGCGAGCGATGGCGCAGATGGCAGCGCGGACTGCCTCTTTTACGCCGACGCCGACCTCGACGGCTTTGGCGCGGGTGAGGCCACAGAGGCGCCCTGCGACGCGCCGCCCGACGGATGGGTCAACAACGCGGACGACTGCGACGACAGCCGCGCCGAGAGCTACCCCGGCGCGGGTGAGCGCTGCGATTCGCTCGACAACGACTGCGACGGCACCGTCGACAATGACATCGTCGAGGTCTGGTACGCCGACCTCGACGGCGACCGCTACGGCGACCCGACGGCGCGGCAAGACACCTGCCTGCCCACCGGCCCGGTCAGCGAGGATGGCACGGACTGTGACGACGCCACCGCCGCGGTCAACCCGGGCGCGCTCGAGGTCTGTGACGGCATCGACAACGACTGTGACGCCCTGCCCGATGATCTCGACGACAGCCTCGACCTGAGCACCGCGCCCGAGTGGTGGGAGGACGTCGACGGCGACGGCTACGGCACCCCGGTGGGGCGCATCGTCGAGGCCTGCGACCAGCCCGAGGGCTTCGCCGACAACCCGACCGACTGCGTCGACAGCGACGCCGAGGTCCACCCCGACGCGGGCGAGGACTGCGCCGATGGCGACCGCGACTGCGACGGCCTCGAGGGTGAGGCCGACCCCGACCTCGACCCCGAGAGCTTGGGCACCTACTTCGTCGACGGCGACGCCGACGGCTTCGGTGGCGGCCTGACCGTGCTGGCCTGTGGGGTCGGTCCCGGGGTCTCGGACAGCTCTGCGGACTGCGACGACGGCGACCGTGCCGTCTCGCCGCTGGCCGCAGAGGTCTGCGACGAGCGCGACAACGACTGCGATGGTCTCGTCGACGATGACGATGACAGCGTCGATCTCAGCACAGGTGCGCCCTACTACGCCGACGCCGACGCCGACCGCTACGGCGCCGCCGAGCTGGGCGTGGCCTGCGCGCCCCCCGCGGGCACTGCGGCGGTTCCGGGCGACTGCGACGAGGGCGACGCCTCGACCAACCCCGGCGCGGCCGAGGTCTGCGGCGGCGGCGACGAGGACTGCGACGGGCTGGCCGATGACGGCGACCCCTCCCTCGACCCGGGCAGCGCGGCCAGCTTCTGGTCCGACCGCGACGGCGACCTCTACGGTGACCCGGCGGCGGCCTTGCTGGCCTGCGTGGCGCCGGCCGGCGCGGTGGCCAATGACGACGACTGTGATGATGGGCGGGCGGCGGTCAACCCCGGCGCCTCTGAGGTCTGCAACAGCCAGGATGACGACTGCGACGCCCTCGTCGACGACGCCGACGCCAGCCTCGACCGCAGCACCGGCAGCCTCTGGTACACCGACGCCGACCGCGACACCTACGGCGGGGCCACCTCGACCCGGGCCTGCCTGGCCCCGACCGGCACGGTCGCCATCACCGGGGACTGCGATGACAGCCTCGCCAGCGTCAATCCGACGGCCCGCGAGGTCTGCAATGGCCGCGATGATGACTGCGACGGCCTGCTCGACGGCAGCGACCCGAGCGTCGATTTGAGCAGCTTGGCCACCTACTACCGAGACGCCGACGGCGACGGCTACGGCGCGACCAGCCCCACCACCGCCGCCTGCTCGGTGCCCGCTGGCTACAGCGCGGTCAACACCGACTGCGACGACAGCCGGGTGCGGGTGAACCCGGCGGCCACCGAGGTCTGCAACAGCGCCGATGACGACTGCGACACGCTCATCGACGACCTCGACCCGAGCCTCGACCGCAGCACCACCTCGGTCTTCTACGCCGACGCTGACAGCGACGGGCTCGGCGACCCGGCGGGGGCGACGGCCAGCGCCTGCGCCACGCCCGCGGGCTTCGCCGACAACGATCTGGACTGTGATGACAGCGGCTTCGCCGACCTCGACACCGACGACCTGCAGGACTGTGACGACGAAGACGACGATGGTGACGGCCTTCGCGACGAGTGGGACGCCGCGGCCCGTGACCCGCTCATCGCGCGGGGGCCCACCGCGGGCCTCGGCCTGGACGGCGCCGCTTCGATCACGAGCAGCGGCACCATCACGGTGACCCGCACCCGCCTCGCCGCCGACGCGGCCGCGGGCGCCACGACCCTGCAGGTGACCAGCGCCTCGGGCCTGCTGGTGGGCGACGAGCTGCTCGTGTTCAACCAGCAGGGCACCGGCGCCGGCGCCTACCAGTTCGTCTTTGTCGCGGGCGTGAGCGGCTCGGTGATCACCATCGAGCCGCCGCTGAGCGCGGGCTTCCGCGCCGCCGACATGGTGCTGGTGCAGCTGGTCCCGCACTACACCGCGCTGAGCATCAGCGGCGCCCAGACGGTGCCCGCCTTCGGCTCGACCCCGGGCGGGGTCTACGTGGCCCGTGCCACGGGCAACATCGTCATCTCGGGCTCGTTGACCGCCAACGGCGCGGGCTTCCGCGGCGGGGCGGGCGTCGCGGGCAACGGCGCCAACCCCTTCCTCGGCGAGGGGCACACGGGCGCGGGCGCCCGGGCGAGCTTTGGGACCACCCTGCCCCTGCCCGCCAACGGCTCGGGCGGCGGCGCGGCGCCCGCTTTTGAAGACACGGCGGTCGGCGGCGGCGGCGGCGGGCATGGGGCGGCGGGCACCGACGGGGTCAGCTTCGCCACCGGCTCGGCCTCGGTGGTCAGCGGCGGCGCGCTGGTGGGCAGCACGGCCCTGTCCACCTGGTTCCTCGGCGGCGGCGGCGGCGGCGGGCAGCCCGACAGCGACGATGACGGCGACGAGAGCAACAACGTGACCGGCAACGGCGGGAACGGCGGCGGGCTCATCGGGCTCTACGCGGGCGGCACGCTCACGGTCAGCGGCACCCTGAGCGCCCGGGGCGCGGCGGGCAGCAACGCCAGCTGGAGCGGCTGGACCCCGCTGGCCTGGTGGCGCACCGGTGAGGTCGGCGGCGGCGGCGGCGGGGCCGGTGGCCAGCTGCTGCTGGTCGCGCCGACGGTCACGGTCAGCGCGGGCACGGTGAACGCCACGGGCGGCGCCGGCGGCACGGGCCTGGCCGACTCCGTGTCCTACCCCTACACGGTGAGCTCGGGCGGGGCGGGCGCCTCGGGGCGGGTGCGGGTCGAGAGCACCGCCGCCTTCACCGGCAGCACCAGCCCGTCGGCGGCCACCGGGGCCTTCGTGCCCTGAGCTGGGGCCGGGGGGCTCCGGCCCGCGGCGGCCAAAAGGGAGGACGGGGTGAGCGCGCTGAACGCTCACCCCGTCGTCGTTGTGGAGACGGCCTGCCCGCCTGGGCGGCTCAGCCGCCGATCAGCCCGGCCACGTCCTCGTGCAGCGAGGAGGTCGGGCCCTTGAGCAGCTTGACGTAGCCGCGGGTGTGCTCGCTCTTGGCCCACCAGTCGCCCTTGCCGTCGGGGGTCGAGAAGACCTGCAGGGTCTCGGCCTTGCCCTTCTCGTCCTCGAGGCGGAGCGAGAACTTGAGCTCGAGGCCGTCGAAGGTGTCGGTGGCCTCGGCATAGGCGGTGGACTTGAGCTTCAGCGCCTTGTCCATCCAGGTCTTGAGCTGCTCGTCGGTGGCCTCGGGCGCGCTCGCGCGCACCCAGGCGGCCTTCTCGATGTCCTGCGCGTTCTTGTGCAGCACGTCGAGGCTGCCGGTGCCCCCGCCGATGGTCACCTTGCTGACCTTCTGGGGGTCGAGCGACCAGAGCGTGCGGTCGGGCAGCCGGGTGCGGGCGTACTTGAGCGGCCGCAGCAGCTCGTCGTCGACCAAGAAGACCTCTTGGGTGCTGGTGTCGCGCACGTAGCGGTCGCGGGTGCCGTAGACCTCGCCGCCCACCTCGAGCTTGATGGTCTTGCCCTTGCGGGTGATCTCAAGGAACTCCTCGACCTTGTCGAGGCCGGTGGTCTCGAGCTTGTCGGGGCTCAGCTCGAGCTTCCGGATCGCGAGCAGCGGCGAGAGGCTCTTGGCCAGCTTGCCGGCCTCTTCGCCGGCCTTCCAGACCTGGGTGCTCTCTTCGAAGGTCGGCTCGGCCGCCACATCGGCCGGCGCGGGCGCGGGCGTGGCCTCGGGGGTCGCGCTGGGGCCCGCGGGGGCGCCCTCGGTCGGCGCGGGGTTCTCGGTGGGCGGCGCCGCGGGGGCCTTCTTCTCCGTCCACTTGGTGTAGGTCACCTCCCAATAGTCGCCGGCCGCGTCGGTCTTCTTGACGATGACCGCCTTGTCCTTCTTGTCGGCGAGCCAGGTGATGGCCTCAAGCTCGGCCTCTTCGCCCTGCAGCAGGACGACCTTGCCGTCGAGCTCCAGCGCGGGGGCGGCGGTGTACTTGGCCCAGGCCCCGGCGCTCAGCAGGGCGAGCAGGCCGCCGTAGATGGCGGCGCTCAGCGTCATCCGGTTCATCGGGAGCCTCCCTTCTTGCGGCGCAGGACGATGCGGGCCATGCCCAGGCCGAGCAAGCTCAGCGGGGTGATGAAGGCGGTGCCGTAGAAGATCCAGCCCTGGCCCTCTTTGGAGTGCTCGATCTTTACGTCTTCTTCGCTGTTCACCGTGCCAGCCATCGCGTCGTCTTCGGCCAGCCAGGCGAAGATGTCGATCGCGGCTTGGTAGTTGGCCGGCAGGCGCTCAGGCACCATCGCCACGTCGCTGGCCCAGGTGCTGTCGGCGACGACCACCACCCGGTACTCGGGGGCGGTCTTGCCCTCCTCGACCGGCGGGGCGTCGGCCACCGGGCCCGAGGCGGCCATGGCCAGCGTCCAGGCTTGGCGCTTCTCGGCGTCGGCGTCAAAGCTGTAGTCGCCGTCCTTGTCGCCCCAGACCTCGGCCAAAGAGCGGGTGGTGACGGTGCGCTTGGCGCCCGGGGCCACCGCGCCCTCTTCGATCAGCGCGCCGGCGCCGAGGAAGACCTCGATGGCCTCGCGGCTGTTGCGCGAGAGCGTCGTGACCGAGGGGTGGGTCAGGTACTTGTTGGTGATGATGTTGCCGCGGTCGGCCGGGCCGCGGGTGCGGGGCAGGAAGTTCGTGTCGCTGGCCAGGGTCACGCTGCCGTCGAAGGCCATGCCGATCGGCTGCAGCAGGGCGCTCAGGTCGGCGGCGCCCGGCTCGAGCAGCAGCAGCAGGCTGCCGCCCTTGGCCCGGTAGCTGTTCAGCGCGGTCAGCTCGGCCTCGTCGAGGGCCGAGGTGGGCGCGGCCACGACCACGGCGGTGGCGTCCTCGGGCACGGCGTTGGCCAAGCCCTCGGCCAAGCCGAGCTCTTTGACCTTGAAGTTGAGCCCGGTGAGGATCTTCTTGAGGTTGGCGATCTTCCGCTCTTGGTCGGTGTCGCTGTCCCAGAACATCTCGCCGTGGCCGACGGTGAAGTAGACCGTGCGCTTCTCGCGCACCGCGCGGAAGAGCCCGTCGCGCACCTCTTCGTCGAGCTTGCGCAGCTTGCGCTTGGCGCTGTCGAAGTCCTTCCCGATGTTGACCTTCTGCAGCTGGCGGTCCTCACCTTCGCCGCGCGAGAAGACGATGGTGCCGTTGTCGCGGACCTGCAGGTCTTTGGACAGCTCGGGCTCGAGCGCGTGATCGACGTAGTGCACGCGGAAGCGGGTGTTTTCGAGCTCGCCGAAGTAGGTCTTGAGCTCGTCGGTGACGTCGCTGGCGGTGGGGAAGAAGAGGTAGACGTCGACCGGCTCTTCGAGGCCGTCGACCACCGCCTTGGTGCTCGTGCCCGGGCGGGCCGTGCGGAAGTAGCCGAAGTCCCACCGCTTGTTGAGCTCGGCGCCCAGGTAGTTGAGCGGGAACAACATCGCGATGGCCAGGGCGGCGCCGAGGCCGCCCACGCCCGCCTCGCGCACACGCGCCGGCATGACCAGGGTCGGGCTCTCGGCGAGGGCCCGCTCGACCGCGAGCAGGCCGAGCGCGGCGGCCGACCAGAGGATCGGCCACAGCGCGCCGATCACGACGCGGTAGCGGGCCTCGGCCTCGTCGTCCGCAAAGCCGATCGCGTCGACGATCACATCGAGGCTCAGCGCGTAGACGGCGAAAGAGGCCAGGCCGAGCGCGCCAAAGACCAAGGACTGGCGGTGGGCCGGGCGCTGGTCGGGCGCCGCGGCGTTCATTTTGCCGACGGCGGCGCCCATGCCGGCGAGCACGACCAGCAGGCCCGCGCCTGAGAGGCCGTAGCGGAGCGGGTCTTCACCGCCGAGGATGCGCTCGCCGAGCAGCAGCAGGAAGGAGCCGAGGAAGAAGAGGATGCCGGGGAGTCTCACTTCCACCTCCGCGCCTGCAGCACGCGGGTCGACAGCAGGAGGAAAGCGAAGACCACCGACGCGTAGTACACGAGGTCTTCCGTGTTGATGCGGCCGCGCATGAAGGGCTGGAAGTGCCGGTCATAGAGCGCGATGTAGGCGAGCACGCCGCTGATCGGCGCCTCGGTCTGGGAGCTCAGCAGCCAGCCGAGCAACATCAGGACCAGGAAGACGCCGCCGAGGATGGCGGAGAGGACCTGGTTCTTGGCCAGCGCGCTGGCGAAGGTGCCGATGGAGATGGTGGCCGCGCCGAGGCAGGCGAGGCCGAGGTAGCCGGCGCCGATCTGCGCCCAGCTGACCTTGCCGTTGAGCTGGATGAGCGCCGGCATGTAGATGGTCAGCGCGGTGACCAACATCAAGAAGCCCCAGGCGCCGAGGAACTTGCCGGCGACGACCTGGCCTTCGGTCACCGGGGCGCTCTCGAGCAGCACCATGGTGCCCGACTGGCGCTCTTCGGCGAGCAGCTTGATGGTCAGCACGATGCCCGCGATCATCGTCGTGCCGCTGGAGAAGTAGAAGAACTTCTCGAGCACATCGGCGGAGTACTGGGCCTTGTTGGTGACAGCCACGGCGTTGAACAGCAGGCCGTCGATGAGCAGGACGAGGAACAAGATCACCCAGCCCCACCATGTGTTCAGGTAGGTGCTGAGCTCTCGCCGCGCCAGCAAGAGGGTTGCGTTCATGCGGCACCTTCACGGGTCAGGTCAAGGAAGGTCTGCTCGAGGTCGTCGCGGGCGTCTTCGACCCGGCGCACCCGCTGGCCGGCGCCGACCAAGGCGGCGATGAGCTCTTCACGCTGGTCGCCGATGAGGCTGACCAGCACGTCAACCACGCCGTCGGCCTCGCCCTCGACGGTCGCGCTGCGCACGTTGGGCATGGCCTTGAGCACGGCGAGCAGGTCGGCCGAGGTACCGCGCACGCCCACGCGCACGAGGTGGCCCTCGCCGTGGCTGTGCAGGTCGCGCTCGGCGCCCGCGTAGACGATGCGGCCCTTGCGCAGGACGAGCACCCGGTCGCAGGTCTGCCGCACCTCGGGGAGGATGTGGCTGCTGACCAGCACGGTGCACTCTTTGCCCAGATCGCGGATGACCTTGCGCATCTCGATGATCTGCTCGGGGTCGAGGCCCGAGATCGGCTCGTCGAGGATGACCAGCTTCGGCTTGTGCAGGATGGTGGCCGCGATGCCGACCCGCTTGCGGTAGCCGTGGGACAGCTCGTCGATCACCCAGTGCTCGCGGCCCTTGAGCTGGCAGCGCTCGATGACCTCGGGGATGCGGCGCTCGACCTCGGCCGCCGCCACCCCGCGGAGCTGCCCGACGAAGCGCAGGAACTCGGTGACGGTCTGCTCGACGTAGAGCGGCGGCGTCTCGGGCAGAAAGCCGATGCTTTTGCGGAAGGACTCGGGTGCGGTGGCCATGTCGACGCCGTCGACCCGCACCGTGCCCGCGGAGGGGGGCAGCAGCCCGGCGATGACCTTGAGCGTGGTGGTCTTGCCCGCGCCGTTGAGGCCGAGGAAGCCCACCACGGTGTTGTCACCGATCTGGAAGCTGACGTCGTCGACGGCCCGGTGCTGGCCATAGTAGCGGCTGAGGTGGTCGACCTCGATCATGCGCGGCCTCGGCCTGGGGTGGGCCCAGGCATCCAGCGGGGGATGGGCGGGGACCAGGGCAGGTGGGCGCAGCGCGGCCCCATCACCTGCACCGCAGCGGCCGGTCCCCGGGCGGCCGGGCTCGCTAAGCACGGCGCACAGGCCGGTCAAGGGCCCCCGGCCCTCCGTGGCGCCCGTGCGAATTCAAACCTTTTGGCGCGGTTGGCCCCGGGGCGTGGCCCCCGGCCCGCGGTTAGCTGCCGCCCTCGCCCGCCTGCTCCCCGCCGTGGCCCGCCTGCGGCAGCCCTTTTGGAGGCCCCCGTGTCCGCTCAAGACGTCCAGGTCGACGCTCCCGAGGCCGCCGCGCCGGCGGCGCTCGACGCCGCCGCTCAGCTCCACCGCGTCCGCCACAGCCTCGCCCACGTGCTCGCCCAGGCCGTGCTCGAGCTGCGGCCTGGCTCGACCCTCGGCTTTGGCCCGCCGATCGACGATGGCTTCTACTACGACTTCATCATCAAGGGTGACCCGATCACCGACGCCGACTTCCCGGCCATCGAAGCCGCGATGAAGAAGTTCTTGACCAAGGGCACGCTGCCTTTTGAGCGCGAAGAGCTGGCCGCGGCCGACGCGCTCGCGCGCATCGCTGGCATGAACGAGCCCTACAAGGCTGAGTACGCCCGCGAGCTCATCGAGAAGAAGGGCCTCGACACCCTGACCTTTTACAAGACGGGCCCCTTCCTCGACATGTGCGATGGGCCCCACGTCGAGAGCAGCCGCGAGCTGCGAAAGGCGGGCTTTAAGCTCAAGTCGGTCGCCGGCGCCTACTGGCGGGGCAACTCGAACAACGCCATGATGACCCGCCTCTATGCGTGGTGTTTTGCGAGCAAAGAAGAGCTCGACGCCCACGTGACGGCCTGGCGTGAGGCCCAAGAGCGCGACCACAAGAAGTTGGGCAAAGAGCTCGACATTTTTGTGATCGACGAAGACATCGGCAAGGGCCTGCCGCTGTGGCTGCCCAACGGCACCGTGCTGCGCGACGAGCTCGAGAAGCTGGCCAAAGAGCTCGAGTTCAAGCGGGGCTACCACCGCGTCGCGACCCCCCACCTGACCAAGGTGGGGCTCTACTACCAGACCGGTCATATGCCCTACTATGAGTCGCATATGTACCCGATCATGGAGCTGAAAGAGACGGTCGAAGGCCCGGATGGCAAGACCCAGCAGGTGCGCGAGGCCTATTGCCTCAAGCCGATGAACTGCCCGCACCACCACAAGATCTTCGCCAGCCGCAAGCGGTCGTACCGTGACCTGCCGCTGCGCTTCGCCGAGTACGGCCAGTGCTACCGCTTCGAAGACAGCGGCGCGCTCTCGGGCCTGCTGCGCGTGCGCGGCATGTGCATGAACGACGCGCACATCTACTGCACCGAGGACCAGATCCACGCCGAGTTCCTCTCGGTCATGGACCTGCACCGCGACCTCTACGACATCCTCGGCCTCAGCAACTACTACATGCGCTTCTCGACCTGGGACCCCGAAGACCCCAAGGGCGCGGCCAAGTACGTCAACGACCCCGAGGCCTGGGAGAAGAGCCAGCACCTCGTGCGCCAGGCCATGATCGACTCGGGCCTGCCGTTCAAAGAGGTCAAGGGCGAGGCGGCCTTCTACGGCCCCAAGATCGACGTGCAGTTCCGCACGGTCACCGGCCGCGAAGAGACCGCGAGCACCAACCAGCTCGACTTTGCCGTGCCGGCGCGCCTGGGCCTCGAGTACACCGGCGCCGACAACCAGGGCCACCGCCCCTACGTCATCCACCGGGCGCCGCTGGGCACGCACGAGCGCTTCATCGCCTTCCTGATCGAGCACTATGGCGGCGCCTTCCCCACCTGGCTCGCCCCGGTGCAGGTGCGCCTGCTCACCGTCTCTGATCGGTTCGACGAGTACGCGCACAACATCGTGAACGACCTGCGGCAGCGCCACATGATCCGCGCCGAGGTCGATCTGAGCAGCGACCGCGTGCAGAAGAAGATCCGCAGCGCGGCGGTCGAGAAGGTGCCCAACGTGCTGATCATCGGCGAGAAAGAGGTCGAGAACGGCACGGTCACCCTGCGGCGCTACGGCGTCGAGCAGCAAGAGACCCTGTCCGCCGCGGCTTTCACCGACCGCATCGTGCGCAGCGTCCAGGCCCGCTCGCGGTCCCTGCTCGACTGAGCGGCCGTGGCCCCCAGGCGCCGCCGCGGCGCTTAGGGGGCCGGTGTGCCCTTGAGCTTGACGACCAGCGCGTCAAGCTCGGCGATGTTGCGCCGCGACTGGCCCAGGTAGTCGTAGACCTCGGTGCGCGGCTGCTCGAGCGGGTCGAGCACCACGTGGATCAGGCCCGGGGGCAGGGCGGCGAGCACCTCGGGGCGGGGCTGCGCCTCCCACAGCAGGGCTTGGCCGCCGCTGTCGACCCAGGCCTGGGCGGCGGCGACCGCCGCGGGCGCGGGCGGCGCGTCGGGGTCGAGCGGCAGCTCGTGCAGCCTCAGGCCGTAGCGGCGGGCGGCGTAGGCGAAGCTCGGGTGGTTGGCGGCCAGCTTCGCCCCGGTCAGCGGGGCCCACGCTGCGGCCAGCGCGCCGTCGAGCTCGGTCAGCCCGGTCTTGAGCGCCTTGAGGCGCTGCTTGACCTCGGTCTCGGCGGCCGGCCGCGTGCGGATCAGCGCGGCGGCCACCGCCTCGGCCTGCAGGGCGTAGGTCTGCGGGTCGCCCCAGGTGTGCGGGTCGACCGCGCCGTGGCTGTGCGCCCCCGCCGGGCCGTGGCTGTGGGTGGTCGAGGCCGCGGCGATGGTCGGCACGCCATCCGCGGCGCGGACGAGCTTGCCCTCGGGCAGCGCGGCGGTGGCCATCCAGGCCTCAAAACCCGCGCCGTTCGCCACGATGAGATCGGCCTCAGCGAGGCTCGACACGAGCGCCCCGGGGGGCTGCCAGTGGGGTGGGTCTTCACCCGCGGGCAGGATGAGCGAGACCATCGCCCCGCTCGGCGCGAGCCTGCGGGCCAGCCAGTCGGCCGGATAGCTCGTCGTCTTGATCGACAGCGGGGCCACCACCTCGCGCCGCGGCGCGGGCGCAGCAGGTGGAGGAGGGGCGGCCGGCTCGCCGCAGGCCCAGGCGAGCAGCGGCAGCAGCAGGAGGCCCGGCCCCAACCGACGGCGGCCAATGCGCTGCAAGGGGCGGGCACGGGGGACGAAGCGGCGCGACAGCGGGTGCATCTCAACCTCGGCGGAGCTCTATCTCGCGGACTGTACCCGCCCGGAGAGCGAGCCCTCACTTCTCCCGCAGCCGCTGTGGCCTTCGCGGCGACCCGCTCATCATCAACCCCAGCCCCAAAACGCGCCGCTTCTGGGGCCCGGTCTTGGAGGACCGGCAAAGGGGGGCCTTTGTGGGCTGGCGCGCGGCGCTGCCA
>JAEUKK010000067.1 GCA_016792625.1 Deltaproteobacteria bacterium
CGCCCGCACCGTGCGCAGGCGGGTCAGCCACAGGCGCTGCGGGTCGTAGGTGTAGGTTGTGGTGGTCGAGCTTGTGGCGCCCTCACCGTAGGTGATGCTCTCGCGCTGGCCCCGGGCGTTGTACTCGATGTCCGAGACGAAGACGGTGGCCGTGGTCGCGCCGCGGACCGTCGCTTCGACCCGCACGAGGCGGCCGCCCACGTCGTAGCTTGGGGTGGTGCGGCTGCGGTTGGCTCCAGCGCTGTCGGCGTCGGGCGCGTCCTCCCACAACAAGCGGCCGAGCGCGTCGTAGCTGCGGTCCAAGGGCCACGACCGCGCGTCGAGCAGGCTCGCGGTGGCGGTGTTTTGGGCAGACACGGTGGTCGCGCTCACCAGCGTCGACCAGTCTGCCGCGCTGGTCAGGTCGGCGAGCACCTGGCGGCGCAAGGTGATGGGCGCGCCGCGCAGGTCGTAGGCGCTCACCTCCATCAGGCCGGCGGTGTCAAAGAGGCGGAACAAGCGGCCGGCGAGGCGCCCGGTGGTCGGCGCGCCGCCGAGCTCGCCATAGCTGCGCAGCTCGGTCACCCTTGGCGTGGCCGTGCCGTCGGTCAAGGTCTGGACGGTGGGGCGGCGCACCAGATCGTAGGCTTGGCTGGTCTTGCGCTCGTTGGTGATGCCGGCGGTGTTCCCGCTGCGCCAGAGGTGCACGGGCTGGCCTGCGGCGTCGGCCAGCACCCGCGCCTCGCCCTGGCCGTTGCTCGGCGTGTAGCCCTCGTCGGCCGCACCGGTGAACAGCGGGCGGCCGACTAGGTCGAAGACCTGCACCTGGATGGTGTTGCCGCGCGGGTCGACCACGGCGGTCGGGTTGCCTTGCACGTCGTACTGCACGGTGGTGCGCAGCACGTCGGGTGAGGTGTCGGGGTCAAAGGGCGTGGTGCCGTCGGCCTCAAACGGGCTTGATGCGGCGCGCAGGTAGGCATCCGACCGGTAAGGCCGGCCTTGGGCGTCGAGGTGGGTCACCCCAGGCGTGTTGGTGTAGATGGCGCTGGTCGGTGTGGCGGCGTTGTCTTCTTCGTCGCGTTGCTCGACCCGCCAGGGGTTGTAGCGCACCGTGCGGACATTGCCGTCTGGCAGGGTCACCTGCGTGTTGCGGCCCAAGGGGTCGTAGGCGAAGACCGGGCTCACGCCCCACTCGACCACGTCGGCTTCGGACTCGTACTCTTCGGTCGACGAGAAGAAGGGCTCGTACTGCTTGATGGGGTTGCCCTTGTTGTCGACCTGCACGCGGCCGCTGCCCACGTAGCGCGGGTCGGCTTCGGCCATCACCAGGGCGCCGCCGTCAAAGACCAGGGCGCCCGCGCTGTCGCGCGCAGGGGCGGGGCCGGGGGCCGCGCGGCCCTGGACTTGGACCACCCCGCCGCCGCCGTCAAAGTAGGCGACCTCGCGCTGGTAGGTTGGGCTCGCGCCGTGCCGCTCGCGCGCCTCGACCACTGCCCGGTTGGGCAGGCCGTCGTCGGCGAAGCGGTGGTCATCGTAGAAGAAGCGGGTGGTGGGCGCGGCGAAGTCGGTCTCGCCCTCGGTGCCCGTGCTGGTCACGCTCGAGCGGCACATCGCCAGCACCCGGCCGTGCGGGTCCAGCAGCACGGCCTCGGTCGTGCCGTGTTTGTCGGTCGTTGTGGTGGGGGCCAGGGCCTGCAGGTCGAGGTTCGCTGTCGTCTCGTAGCCGAGCGGGTCTTCGACCGCGGCGAGGCCAAAGCCGAGCGCATCCCAGGTCAGCGTCGTGGTCGCGCCAAAGGGGTCGATGTGGCTGAGCGGCAGGTAGAAGCGGTCTGGGTCGAGCACCAGCCGGCCCGACGGCAGCCAGACCTGCCCGTCGTCGGCGGCGCCGCTCGCGCCCGTGGGCAACGAGACGCAGCCGGTGTCGGCGAGCAGTGCGGTGAGCGTGATGCGGCTGTCGTAGACCTGGTCGACCAGGGCGCTGGTCATCGCGAGCACATGCGCGTCATACGCGATGGCCCGCGGGCCGACCTCACCGTAGGGCAGCGGGGAGGGCGTGGTCGCCGCGGCGTCGAGGTAGCGGGTGCGCTGGTCGCCAAGCAGCCGCACCGTCGGGACGGCCGGGTCGGGCGTGGCGGAGAAGTCGACCTCGACGAGGTCTTCGTCGGCCACGGTGGCGCGGATGGCCTCGGGCGTGGCCAGGGCGAGGTCGGTCCAGCCCAATGGCCCGGTCAGCGTGAAGCTGCGCGCCCGCACCGGCAGGCCGAGGTGCCAGCCCCCATGCGGCGAGGAGGCCCCGCCCGCATAGCCGACCTGGTCGGTCTGGTGCAGCGGCGTGGTCTCGCTGAGGATGACGTCAAGGACGGCCTGCTCAGCCGATGGCGACCGTGCGGCGCGCCGCGGGTAGGACAAGACCGCCTGGCTGCGGACAAAGCCCTCGGCGTCGACCTCAAGCGTGCAGGTGTGCCGGGTGCGCGGGTCGTTCGCGATGCGGTCGTAGTCGCGCTGCAGCACCTGCTCAGAGAAGGACCGGAAGACCGCCGTGCCGGGCCGCGCGCCCGCCTGTACCCGCCGCACCCGGTAGCTGTGCGTGGTGACTTGGTAGGGCACCGAGGCACTGGGCGAGCCGTCTTCGGCGTAGACCTCTTGGCGCAGCAGCTGGCCCTTGAGCGCCCGGTGGGCCTCGCGGTGCTCGGCGTCGGTGAGGGGCCTGCGCAGCGGGTGCGTGGCGAAGACGCCGCCGGTCTCGTCTTCCACGCGGGGCAGGGCGAGCTGCGCTGCGGCGCCTGCGGTGGAGACTTCAGCGTCACCCTGCCACCACTCGGTGGCGAAGGCCGCGGCCAGCGCCTTGCCCTTGCGCCACACGCCCGTATGAAACCAAGTCTTGGTGCAGACCGGCGGCTGGTGGGTGACGAGCTCGGCGTTGGCGACGCTGGGGTCTTCAAAGTCGGCAAAACTCTCGGCGTCACGCTGCACCACCAAGCCAAAGCCGCGGAACTCCCGCTCAGCCCCGTCATAGGTGCCGTGGTGGTAGCTGTAGGTTTGGACAAACTTCCAGCCGGTGATGTGGTCGCGCGACTCGACCCGCGTAAGCACCTGCACCGGGAAGGGCAGCCGCGTCGCCCAGGGCCGGCCCGCCCGCCGGTCGGCGAGGTAGAACTGCGTGCTCGGCGCGTAGCTGAACCGGGTGACCCGCCCGCGGCCGTTGTCGACCGATGCGAGCAGGTAGGGCTTACCTGCCGCCATGAGGTGCACCGCCCGCAGCGGCTTGCCCGCGTCGCGTGGCAATGACGTCGCCCACAGCAAGGTCGCCGTGCCATCACCGCGCAGGTCGGTGACCTGCACCCCATCGGGGTCGTGCGCGCAGGGCAGGCTGCGAATGGTCTGCGGCGCGCCAAAGCGGTTGCCCGACAGGTTGCGCCACACCCGCACGCCATCGGCGCCGATGTAGAGCAGGTCAGCGGGGCCAGCACCGTCGACGTCCGCGAGGCGCACGCGCCGCGGGTCAAAGTCGTGGCGCGACGGCGAGAGCGACGGCGCCTCGCCCATCCGCACGCGGGCGCCAAAGCGGCCGTAGCCGCGGTTGGGCCAGTAATCGACGGTGCTGTTGCGCACGCGCACGATGTCGGTGAGGCCATCGCCGGTCATGTCAGCGAGGAAGAGCCCCTCGCCGTCGTTTTGCCACAACACCCGCGGGGCGAGGGCCTCGTCACGCGACATGCGGTTGCGCAGCCACGACGGGCCCCAGCCATCCCGGCCCGCGCTCGGGTACCAGATGATGGCGTCGTCTTCGGTGACCATGAGGTCAGCGCGGCCATCGCCATCCAGGTCGATGAGGCGCACGCCCTCATTGCGCAGCGCTGCGGTGGGCAAGCTGCGGAAGGGGCGCAGGGCACCCCAGGTGCCGTCATCGGCGCGGTGCAGGGTGCCCGCGAGCTCGCGGCGGGTGAGCACGAAGCCGAGCTCACCACCGCCATCGAGGTCAGCGATGCGCACCTGCGGGTCGGCGAGCGAGAGCGTGGGGCGCGAGGTGAGCACCCGCGCTGGCGCCAAGCGCCCGCCCTCGTTGCGCTTGTACAGCCACTGGCCGCCGCTCTCGGCGAGCAGGCCCGGCAAGCCGTCGGCGTCGAGGTCGACCCAGCGCCAGAGCCGGCGGTCGACGCCACCAGGCAGGTCGGCGGTGCCCTCGACCTCGTGCACGGCGTGGTCGATGACCGCTTGCGTGTAGCCGAAGGTCAACGCCGGACTGTCGAGCGTGCTGTAGGCGCCAGGGCTGCCCCCTGCGCCGTCGGCCCAGCGCCAGCCGCGAAGGGTCGCGGTCAGCAGCCGGGCGCCCGCGGGGTCGTCCTCGTAGCCAAGCTGCAGCGAGCGCACGACCACCGGCAAGGGCGCGTCGTCCACCATCCGCAGGCCGTCGAAGTGGTGAAGCATGAGCACGCGGGCGCAGCGCCGCGCGCAGCGGATGTCAAAGCCCGACCGGAAGGTCGAGAAGGGGTCGACGCGCCGCGGCCACGGCGCGCTCGGCGTCAGGCCCGGGTCTTCCGCGTCGATGTCGCCATAATCAAAGAGCAGGTGCAGGTGGAAGTGCCCGCCGCGCCCCGCCGCTGACCAAGTGTCGGGCGCCACGAGCCCCGCCGGCCGGTCGGGGTTCTGAAAGGGCGCGCTGTTGCCGTAGGACACGCGGCGGAGGTGGCGGTAGGTGACGCGCTCACCCTCGCGCGCCCGACCCGCCTCGAAGATGCCGCGCGCGTCGGCGCCGTCGTCGAGGTCGTACTGGTAGGACACGACGTGGCCACGCTCGTCGGCCTCTTCTTCGAGCAGCCACTCAAACACCCGCCGCGGGTCGTCGGGGTCGACCACGCGGGCCTGGGGGCTCCATCCAAAGAGGCGACGGGTGTTGTCGGCGCCCACGGTGCGCCAAAATGGCGCCGCACCCGGCCGAGAGAAGCGCTCAATCAGCTGGCTTTGGGCCTCGACGCGCGGGCGGTAGCGGGTCACCGTCCAGGTGTGGACGCCGTCCGACCAGGTGCGGACGCTGGGCACCCAGCCGCCGCTGCCGTCGGGTGAGAGGTGCGGGACGAGGTCTTCTGCACCAGCCAACACAAAGACGTCTGCTTCATCCCCACTGTCACGGTAGCGTGGCAGGCCGCGTTCTGTTTTGCGGCGAATCGAAGGCAGGTCAAGAGACCAACCCATGCCAAAGGGACCGTTGCCGCCCCCCGAGCTGTAGCGCAGGGCCAAGCCGGGCCCCGGCTGGCCGGCCCGGCCGGGGGACGCGGGCAGCGGGATGGTGTAGCTACCGGCGCCGGTGACCGGGTTGGCCTCGAACTTCTCGCCGATGCTGGCGAGGCCGCCGCCGCCCCGCGGCATCGAGACGGTCGGCGCGGAGACGCGGAAGCCGTCGGGCACCCGGCCGCCCGGTGGTGGCGCCCCACCCGGCGCCATCGCCGCCGGGTTGACGCCAGCGACGCCCGGCTGGGCCGGCGTTTTCAGCGCGGGGCGCTCGACTGCGCCAGCCGGCCCCGCGGCGGGGGCCGCAGGGGTGGCGGAGGGCGGGCGCGGCGGAGGGGGCTTGGACATCGGGCGCTCCGGTGTGGCGTCCGGAAACTCTGGCGGCCAGGATCCGGAAACTCTGGCGGACTCCGGAAGGT
>JAEUKK010000098.1 GCA_016792625.1 Deltaproteobacteria bacterium
TTCGCGCGGCGCATGGCAGCGCCGCGCGCCAGCGCGCAAAGCCCCCCTTTGGAAACCCCCATAGACGGCGCGTTTTGGGGCGGCTTTGGGCGAGGAGGGGGTCTCCCGCGAAGGGCCGGGCGGCGTTGGAGGATCCGGTTCAAACAGCTTCGTCTACACCGGACACCCACCAGACGATGTCGTCTGATGGTGCCGACAGTTTTGTTGAAACCTCGCGGAGCCTCGGGTCGTGGCCCGCTCAGCGCCCCGGTTCAGCGGCGGCGCGCAGCGCCGTCCGCTGCAACCGGTTGTTAGGTTGCATGGCTAGCACGCACATGTCTCAGCTTGCTTTGGTGGGCACTTGACCGTGCCATAGCTACAGAACACGCAACAATCACCGGGCTTTGGCCGCAGGGTGGTCTTGCAACCGACGCATTCGTAGAAGAACAGACATGAGTCCGCGGGCATGGTTTCGGTTCGCTGATGTCCGCAGGATGGGCACGTGATGGTGGATTGGCTCTGGATGGAGGATTGCGGCGCGCAGGTGGCGCACCTCCGACCCTCAATGGTGTTCCAGACCGCCGCCATTACCAGACCGCCGAGGCTGGAAAAGACCAGCGCCTGCGACAGCGAGATATTGAAGGCATAGAAGATGCCCGTTGCGCTTGCAGCCGCCAAGACCAACGGCCCCCACTTGCGATGAGCGCGAAAACCGATGAAGGCACCGATGACGGCCAAGGCAACGAAAGCCTCAAGGACATAGGTTAGGGTGCCTTGGTATGGAGCCAGCACGCCAAGGCCGACAGAGGCGCCAACTGCCGCGAGTAAGGGCAGGCAACAAGCGGGAGCAGCGGCAAGCGCACCCAAGACCGAGCCGATTGCCCCGAGCTTATCAAGATGACGTTTCATGCTTCGTGTGGCTCCTTGATTTCATGTAACCTAACGCACCATCAGCGGGCTGCTCATCGCCCAGGGCGGCTCAGGCTGCATGGGCGGGGTGGCCTCGGCGCCCTCGGCGATCGCGATGACCCAGGGCACGTCGGGCAGCACCAGCGAGACGTCGAGGCTCGGCCGACCCGGGTTCACCGCCCAAGACGCCAGCTCTCCCGCGGGGCCGATCAGCGCCACCCGGCTGACCCGGGTGGTCGTCGGGCAGCGCAGGCGCAGGCGGGCCCAGCGGCCCTGCGGCAGGGGCCCACCGGGTGCGGGGCTCGGGCGCTGGAGCAGCAGCAGCGGGCCGTTGCTGGCCACCGTGCGGCGCTCGTGCACCGCGCGCTCGGCGTCGACCCCGCCCATGCGGCGCTCATCTTCACCGACAAGCCAGACCCGGGGGCCGACGACCGCGACCGGCAGGCCGAGGTCGGCGAGGCGGGTGATGGCGGGCAGCTCATGCAGGCCGTCGACGAAGATGGCGTCAGGCACAGGATCCCACCACAGGGGGTCGCCTGCTTGCGCCACCCAGGCGGTGTCGACCATGGTGAAGCGCAGGCCGTCGACGCTGACCGCGGCGAGCAGATCCAGCGGCCCCAGCGCGGCGGGATCGACGGCCCCGTGGGCCGCTTGCTCGGCGTCGGGGCCCCAGGGCCAGGACCAGACCGTGCCCGCCGCCGCCTCGGCCGCCGAGCCCGCCTGGGCCTTGAGCAGGCCGCGGGTGTAGCTGTCGACCGAGAGCTGGGCGATCTCATCCCCCGCCGAGAGCCCGAGCCAGCGCACACCTTGGGCAGCGGCGTCGGCGGTGGCGGTGGTCCCGCCGCGGCGGGTGCTGCGGTCGGGCCAAGCGCGCAGGTCGAGATCGGCCAAGGTGGCCAGGCGCGCCTCGTCGCCGCCCACCCGGAGCAGCCGGGCCGAGAGCCGCACCTCGTCGGGGCCCCGCACCTCGAGCGGGCCGAAGCGCTGCGGCTCAAAGGCGGGCCCGGCGTCGATCCAGCCGCTGTAGGTGCCCGGCCCGACCATCAGCGCCGCGCCCCCGGGCACCGCCCACCAGCGCCCCTCGCTGAACACACCGTCAGGGTCAATCTTCTCAACGTGGATCTGCGCCGAGACCGGCGAGCCGTCGGCCTCGCGGGCCTCGAGGGTGAGCGCGCCCCGGTCACCGACCGACAGCGTCAAGCCCGGCGCAATCTCGACGATGGCGCTGTTGGCGTGCCCGCTGCGGGTGGCGATGAGGCGCACGACCTCGGGCGGCATGAGCCCGACCGCCGACCCATCGCCGCTGACCGCGAGCCGGGCCAAGGCGCGGCCCTCGGCGTCGAGGCCCCAGACCCACTCCCCGTCGCTCAGCACGTCGATCTCGACCTCCCAGCCCAGAGCCGCGGCGAGGGCCGCACGGTCCCCGGCGGTGAGGGTCGCGGCCTCTTTGAAGAAGACCCGGCCACCGAGATCAACGTCCAGCACGCCATCTACACCGAGCAGCGAGGCGCTTCCCGCGCTCAGCTCGTCGCTGACCTCGAGGGTCGAGCCGAGCAGCAGGTCCTCGGCCCAGGGCACCACCTCGAGGGGCAGCGGCGGATCGAGCCGCAGCTGGTCGCTGTCGGCGTCGAGGGTCCACCGCAGGTGGTGCTCCGCGCCGCCCGCGTCGAGGCCCCGCAGGGCCAGCCCCGCCCAGCCCTGGCCTTCGTCGAGGGGCTCCAAAACGACGCCTCGCAGCCAGCCGCCGCCGGCGACCTGGGGCAAGACCTCGACCACCACGTCGACCTGCGCGCTGGCGGCGCCCACGCTGATCAGGTCGACCAGGGTGCCGCCGCCCACCCCATGCGCGGTCAGCGCGCTGCTCGCCTCGCGAAAAACGGCGCGCAGCTTGTTATTTTCGAGGATCCAGTCACCCGTGTTGCCCTCGCCGCCGCTGACCCGGTCATCGCTGCAGCGCAGGCGGCGCACCCGCACCTCACCCGGGGCGAGCGCGCGGGGATCACAGATGGGCTCGAGCTCGAGGCGGGTGGGCGGCGCGCAGCCCGCGGCGGCGCAGAGCAGGCCCAGGCGCGCCCACACCCGGCGCGGACGTGGGCCCCGCGGGGCCAAAGCGCCGAAGCAAGGCCGGCGCGCGCCAGCGGGGCGGGTGCGCACCCTCGATCACTCCACCAGCTTGATGTCGACCGGGCTCAGCTTGGCCGTCTTGGCCCAGGTCGGCGGCATGTCGCCGGTCTCGTAGCTGAACCGCCGGGTCTCGCCGGGCGCCATCGGCTTGTCGAAGCCGTCGGGCATCGGCATGTTGCCCGGCATCGCCGTGGCCACCACCGGCCAGAGGTCGCTGTCGACGCTCTTGCCCTCGGCGTTGAGGTAGTGCAGCCGGAACATCAAGTGCTTGACCGGCTTGTCACCCTTGTTGGTGATGTCGGCCGAGAACAGCCAGCCGTCGAGCGGGCCGTCTTTGATGTGGGCGAGGTTGACCTCTTCGAGCGCGACCGGGCCGATCTCGACCGTGCCGCGCAAGCTGGCCATGTTCTTGCGCTTCTCGGCCTCGGTCAGCTGCTTTTTGTCGGCCGAGGGGTACTCGGTCATGAACTTGTCCCAGGCCTCGGCGGTGTCGGTCTCGTCCGCCCAGGCGTAGAGGAAGTCCTTGCGCTCGGCCAGCGTCTTCTCTTTGAGCGGGCCGTTGGGGAAGCGCTCGATGACCTTGTCGTAGGCCCCGAGCGTGGCCTCGGCGCGGGCCTTTTCGAGCAGCAGCAGCTCGATGCGGGTCTCAGCCTGCAGCCGGTAGGGGCTGGTCGGGTTCTCGACCAAAAACTGCTCGTAGGCCTCGATGGTGTCGGCCTCTTGGGCCTTGCCAAAAGAGGACTGGCAGCCCGCCCCCAAGAGCAGGGCGGCGGCGAGCGCAGAGCAGACGACGAGACGGGAAAATGAAGCGCGCGGCATGGTCCCTCCGGGGTCGGCGGACTCTACCGCGCGCGGCCCCGCCGGTGGCGCCGCACCCCGCCCGCGCGGGCCGGCGCTCAGGCCCCCTCGGCCTGCTTCTTCACCCAGCCCGTGGCCTGCTCCAAGCCCTTTTTGGCGAGCATGTCCTCGATGCTGCTGGGCACCCAGCCCGAGACCCGGATGTCGACCGTGTACTCGACCCGGGTGAAGCCGGGGTGATCCGGCGCGGGGTAAACCAGCCAGTAGCCGGTGCTGTCGTCGAGGTCGGACTGCTTGCTGTAGTCGAGCTGCCAGGTCAGGCTGCCCTTCTCTTTGTTGTAGGTGTGGTCGATCCAGTACTGGACGCCGATCCCGAGCACCTTGAGCTGGAACTCAACGAAGATGTGGCTGCCGGTCTTGTTCAGCACCTTGCAGCCGCTGAGCTGGTCGATCCACTTCGGGTAGCTGCCAAAGTCGAGGATCACCGACCAGATCTTGTCGGGGGTGGCCTTGACGTCCATGATCGAGACGCCGCGACCGCCCGCGTCGCCGTAGCGCACCTGCTTGCGCACCGCCTGGCCGGCCAGCAGCTTGGCCGACTCATCGGCGCTGAGCGCCGAGGGCTTGGGGTCGCGGAACTTTTGGGCCACGCCCTGGTGCGGGTGGGGCTTGCTGGCGTCGGCCGCAAATGAGGGCGCGGCGGAGAGCAGGCCGAGCGCGAAGCAAGCGCAAACCAGGGCGCGAGAGAGGGCGGAGCGGGCGGACATGGAGCCTCCAAGGCGGCACGACGGCGGGGGAGCGGTGCGGGCGGGCGGAGCACCCGCCGGCCGGCGCGCGCCGGGATCGCGCGGGGCGCGGGGCCCATTCGGCGGGGCCCAGGGCCGGCGCCCCCGTGCGCCCGGGGGCCCCAAAACCGCCAAACCCCGGGCCAGACCCAGGGTTCGGAGGGGACGCGGCGGCGAGGAGACCCGCCGCCGAGCCGATCACATCCCGTACTTCTTGCGGAAGCGGTCGACGCGGCCAGCGGTGTCGAGCAGCTTCTGCTTGCCGGTGAAGAAGGGGTGCGACTTGTTCGAGATGTCGAGCTTCACCAGGGGGTAGGTGTTGCCATCCTCCCACACGATGGTGTCGCGGGTGTTCACACAGCTGCGGCTGAGGAACGCGTAGTCGGCGGAGGTGTCCTGGAACACCACGTAGCGGTAGTTCGGATGGATGTTCGGCTTCATGGTGGCCTCAGAGGTGGCGCGGAGAAGAGGAAGCGCGGCGGAGAAGGGACCCGACGGGGTGCTGCTCGGTCCCGCGCACCGGCGCTCGCAAGGGCCGCGCCGGGCCCGCCGATCACCGGTCAGGCCCCGCAGAGGGGCCCGCCCCGAGGGCGGCGTCCGGGGGGGCCGCCCGGGCGCGCGCTGCGACCCCGGGGGCGACCACCTGCGAGGAGCCGGCGCTGCCCTGCCCTGCTCTGGGCCGCGGGGCGGCGCCAAGGCGGGACACGAGAGGCGCGCGGACCTGCGCGCGGAGCCGCGGCTCAACGCCGGCGGACTAGCGCGCCCGGTGCGCCGCGGCAAGGCCGATCTGGCGCGGCGTCCCGCGCCCACGCCGGGGCGGCCGCGCAGCGCAGGCGCCCCGCTCCGCTGGCTCCACCGGTTCAACCTGACGTCCATCAGGCCATTTTCGGAGGTGACGGCGCCGCAGGCCCGCGCCCCGCCCACAATGCCCGCGGAGCTGCCCATGCCCCTCGTCCAGACCTTCCCGCCCCGCCGCCGCCACGCCTTGCCCAGCGGGGGTGAGGCCCACCTCACCTTGCCGCGGGCCCCGGGCCCCGTCGTGGTCCTGCTGCAGGAGATTTTTGGCGTCAACGACCACATCAAAGAGGTGGGCGACCGCCTCGCCCGGGCCGGTTTTGTGGTGGCCACCCCCGCGCTTTTTCACCGCACCGCGCCGGGGCTGCGCCTCGGCTACGGCCCGACCGACGTCGCGGTCGGCCGGGCCCACAAGGGCCTGACCACCCGCGATCAGCTGCTGGCCGATGTGTCTGAGGCCGCCGCCCTGGGCTTGGCCCACCCGCTGGCCGCCGGCGGGCGCTGGGCCAGCCTCGGCTTCTGCTTTGGCGGGCTGGTCAGCTTGCTCGCCGCCTCGGCGCTCGAGCCGGCGCTGGCGGTGACCTGCTACGGCGCGGGCGCCTCGGGCCCGTTGCCCGACGGCAGCCCGAGCGTGCTCCAGGGCGCGGCGCCGCGGGCCAAGGTGCTCGCGGTCTTTGGCGGCGCCGATCCGAGCATCCCTGAGGCCGACCGGTCGGCCTTGACCGGGGCGTGGCCTCGGGCCGAGATTTTGGTTGAGCCTGCGGCGGGGCATGGGTTCTTGTGCGATGCGCGCGAGGCGTTTGCGCCCGAGGCGGCTGCCCGGACGTGGCCAGTGATCATTGATGCCCTGCGGGCGGCGTTGGCGGGCTGAAGGCCCTGCGCGCCGGTTCGCGTGGTTCGGCGCGCGCCGAAGCTGTTGGGCCTCCGGTTGGTGACGGGGTTGGTTGCGCGGGCCGATACGGTCATGTTTGACGATGCCGGGGGCCACCGGCCCCCAGGCCCCCGGCCAAGGGGCCCGCGGGGCCCCTTGGATACCCCGCCAAGGGGGGCCGCGGGCAGGCTTCGCGCGGCGCATGGCAGCGCCGCGCGCCAGCC
>JAEUKK010000124.1 GCA_016792625.1 Deltaproteobacteria bacterium
CGGGCGCTATGTCGGCGTGGGCCCGACCCGCCGCCTCGGCGCCGAGCTCAGCGGCGGGCTGGCCGGCGCGGGCCCCCTGCGCCTCGACGGGGCGCTCAGCTTCACCGACGCCCGCCGCGCGGCCGACGGCGCCCTGCTGCCCTACGCCCCGCGGCTGCTCGGCCAAGCGGGCGTGGGCGTCGAGGCCCTCGCCATCGGCGCGGCGCGGGCCTCGGGTGGGCTGCGCGTGCTGGCCCTCGGCCCCCGCCCGCTGCCGACGGGCCTGTGGAGCGCCCGGCGCGCCCAGCTCGACCTGCGGGCGGCCCTGCGGCGCGGGCGTCTCGAAGCGGCGTTGGACGTCGACAACCTGCTCGGGCAGGCCATCCACGACGGCGAGTTCGTCTTCGCCTCGGACTGGCGGCCCCAGGACGGCAGCGCGAGCGCGCTGGACGCGCGCCACATCTCTTTCGGCCCGCCGCGGGCGCTGAGCCTCTCGCTCGCGGTGCACCCCCAAGCCCGCGGCGCGGCGCCATGAGCGCAGCGCAGGCCCCTCTGTGCGGGCCGGGTGCCCCTCCCCTCACCCTCGATGGAGCGCCGATGCCGCGCAGCCCCCTCCTCCTCCTCCCTCTCGTGTTGTTTGGCTGTGCGGGCAAAGAGCCCGGCTCGATCACCGTGCCTCTGCAGTGGGCGGCCGCCCCGACCGAGGGCACGCTGCGCCCCGCCGGCCGCACGGTCGAGGTCTCGCTCCAAGAGGGCAGCGTCAGCTTCGCCGATCTGCGCCTGCACGCCCCCGCGGCCGCGGCCCGGCGCTGGGGGCCCGCCGACCTGCTCGTGGGGCGGGCCCACGCCCACCCCGGGCACGACCCGGCCGGCGACGTGCGGCTCGAGGCCTTGGGGGCGTGGACCGAGGACCTGCGCGCCGCGAGCGACGGCGCCTCGCTCGGCGCGCTCTCGGGCCGGGAGGGTGAGGTCGCCACGGCCAGCCTGCGCCTGCACGCGGGCGCGCCACAGACCCTGGTCGGCGTGCTGACCGAGGGCGGGCAACAATTGCCCTTCGCCTTGTCGGTCACCATCGACGACCCCATCGAGGGGGTCGAGGCGACGGCCCTGCTCCAGGCCGAGGCGCCGCCGACCGCGGTGCGCCTGGGCCTCGACCCCCAAGCCGCCCTGCTGCCCCTATTGGAGAGCGGGCCGCTGGCGGGCCTCGACACCGATGGCGACGGCGCGCTGACCGCGGCCGACGCCGGCGCCGAGAACAGCCTGCGCTTCGGCCTGCTCTCGACCCTGAGCTGGACCATTGAGGTGCTCGAGGCCGGGGCAGACACAGAGGCCACCGACAGCGCGCCATCAGGCGGCTGAGCCCTGCGGCGCCGACCAGGTCATCCCCCGCAAGACGCTGCACTCGCCACAGCGCCACCCCCACCCAATCGACCCACTGGAGGAGATACCCGCATGTTGAACCCCACCCTGACCCACACCCCCGCCGCCCGCGCGCTCCTGCTCGCCCTGCTCGGCCTCGCCGCCTGCGGCGGTGAGGGCACCTGGGAGGCCGAGATCTGGGGCGAGGACTATATCGAGGCCGGCATCCCCGCCGAGGTCTTCGCCGACGGCTGCGCCGCGACCTTCGACCGCTTCGACCTGCGGGTGGCCGCGGCCCAGATCGAAGGTGGAGAGGCGGGCCCCCTCGCCGTCGACCTCACGGCGCCGGGCCCCCAGCCCCTCGCCTCGGTCGAGGTGCCGGCGGGCCTCTACGATGAGGTCCAATTCACCATGGCCCCCGGCGACGCAGAGGGCGGGGTCGGCGCGGGCCTCGCCGACGCAGGCGCGAGCCTCGTGGTCGAGGGCGCGCTGAGCTGCCCCGGCGGCGCGGTGGACTTCGCCTGGGCCTTCGACACCGCGGTGACCTGGGCCTGCGCGCCCGATGGGCTGAACATCGGCAAGGGCGGCGCGGGCCGCTCGCAGCTCACCGTGCACGGCGACCACCTCTTCTACAACGGCCTCGAGGACCCCGAGGCCCTCGTCGTCGGCGAGGCCATGGTCGCCGCGGACAGTGACGGCGACGGCGACCTCACAGAGGCTGAGCTGCAGGCGACCGCGGTGGCCCCGCTTGGCTACACCGTGGGCAGCCACGGCGAGGTCAGCGACCTGTGGGCCTTCCTCGAGGTGCAGACCCGCTCGCTGGGCCACATCGACGGCGAGGGGCACTGCGAGGTGAAGTGAAGGCGGGCGCGGGACGGCGGCCCGGCGCGCTCCGCATCGTCGGCCGCCACGCGGCGGCAGGGAGCGGAGCGGCCGGCTTTGCCGGGGCGGCCCACGGCCGTCGGAGCGAAGCGAACCCGCGCAGCGCCCCGACCGCCGGGGCCTGCCCCGGCGGGGCCGCCCACCCGTCGCCCTCCGCCGGTGCCGGGAGCACAATGTGAGCCCACATCCATCGATCCGCGGCTGCGGAGGGCGCGATGTGGGCCCACATGCATCGATCCGCGGCTGCGGAGGGCGCGATGTGGACCCACATGCACCGATCCGCGGCTGCGGAAGGCGCGATGTGGACCCTCATGCATCGATCCGCGGCTGCGGAGCGCGTGATCGGAGCCCACATGCACCGATCCGCAGCTGCAGGACGCGCGATGTGGGCCCACATGCACCGACCCGCAGCAGTTTTGGGCTCGACAGGCGCGCGGGCGCGCGCATGCGCTGGAAAACTCCGGCTGATAGGCGCTGCAATTGAGCGTCGTGCGGCGACGCGCCGCGCGCACCTGCCCTGTGGTCTACTCGGGCCTGCGGGCGCGCAGCGCCCCGCACCTCCTCCCCCCCCGCGCCGCCGCCCCTCGCTGGAGCCCCTCGATGTCCACCTCGCGCCTGCGCTGCGGATCTTGGCTGGCCTGGGCGGTGGCCCTCGCGGCGGGCTGCGCCGACGGCGGCAAGGGCGGCGAGGCCAAGGGCGGCGACGGCGCTGATGCAGGGGCCGACACCGCAGCGGTCGACTGCGCCGCGGCCCCGCTGGACTGCGACGGCGAAGACAATGACTGCGACGACGTGACCGACGAGGGGGGCGAGCTTGAGGCCCGCCAGCTCTGGGGCGTGGACGCCGACGCCGACGGCTACTCCGCCGCGGCGCCCACCTTTACCTGCGCAGGAGCGGACGGCGAGCGCGCGGTGACCGAGGCCCTCGACTGTGACGACGCCCGCGCCGAGGCGCACCCTGGGGCGGTCGAGGACTGCGACGCCTATGGCGATGAGGACTGCAACGGAGTCGAGCGCTGCGCCGACCCGGCCTGCGCGGGCCCCGCCTGCACCGAGATCTGCGACGACGGCGTCGACAATGACGCGGATGGCCGCACAGATTGCGCGGACTCCCTGTGCTGGGGCCCCAGCTGCCCAGAAGACTGTACCGCAACGGGCGATGAGGACAATGACGGTGCTTTTGACTGTCAGGACACGGATTGCTGGGGCGCTGGCTGCGCTGAGATCTGCTGGCATTTGGGGGACGAGGATACCGACGGCTTAGCGGACTGTGAGGACGCGGACTGTGTCGAGGAGTGCATCGAGGACTGTGAAGACGGGCGAGACAATGACCTGGACGGGACGGAGGACTGCGACGACCTCGACTGCTCGTTTCACGCGATCTGTTGGCGCGAGCTTGCCCTGCGGTCGCCGGGCCCCATCAGTGCACGGCACTGGAAGCGAGAGTCAGAGATGCCCCCCGGAGGGTATTCCTCAGCCCGGGTGCTCTCGGTCCGTATCCCCACCGCAACATTCTCGGGCCTGGTCAAGGTTGGGGAAGGGTCATCTGCGTGGTGCTCCCTACACGCATATGGGCTCGGATTCGGGTACAGCCTTGCCGCTGGCCATTGGCCCAGCGGTACAGGCTTTCGCCACACCGACTTCTGGGTGCGCGCGTCTTCGTACGGTGAAGTCGCCGCAGGCTGCCCGTCAGCCCCGGAGGCCGAGCCGGTGAGCCTGCTGGATTTTGGATTCACTGGCGCCCACGGTCTCGGCGACCCCCTTGGGGTGGTGTCGTATGCACACGGGCGTGCCTGGACCCTGGAGGATCTCACCTGGGGGCCCGCCGAGGTCACCTCGGACCGGCGCTCGTTCTCGACCTGGGCCGCGACCGGGTGGTGGCGAGAGACCTCGTGGGTCGGCCATGCGACGGGCTTGGCGCCCGTGCCTTGACCAAACGGACCCACCGACCCGCGCGCCCGCCTCGCCGCCCACCTCGCGGCGGCAGGGAGCGGAGCCGCGGGCGGGGCCCACGGCCAACGGCCGGCTGCTCAGACGGGCACGCGCAGCGAACCCGCGCAGCGCCCCGACCGCCGGGGCCTGCCCCGGCGGGGCCGCCCACCCGTCGCCCGCGCCGCGCGCCGGGAGCGCACACCATCGACCCGACGCGCTCCCGGCGGCTCGCGGGGCTGCGCGCGCCAGGCCCGCCGCCCGCGCGCCCCGCGAAAAGGCCCGCCGCCGCGGGGCCGCATACCGGCGCGGCTGCGCGCAGCGTAGGCTCCACCCAGGCCCCCCGGCTGCACCGTGCTGATCTTCGCACATCACCACACCCGACGGAGCACCCTTGGAGCACCTCAACGAACGCCACGGCCCCGCCCTGGCCCAGCGCGCCCTTCACCACCTTGAGCTGCGCCTGCGCGGCCTCCCCACGCTCAGCCACCTCGCGCCTGAGATCCGCGCCCTGCGCCTCGATCTCAAGGCCAAGCACGAGGCTTGGCTCGAGGCCCAAGACACGCGCGTGGTCGCGACCTCGGCCGTCCGCTACGCCGACGACGAGCAAGACCGCGCGGTCACCCGGCTGTCTCAGGGCCTGCTGCTCGTGCTCGACGGCGACCGCGGGGCGGCGCGGTATCGCCGCGTCTTCCCCGTACCG
>JAEUKK010000125.1 GCA_016792625.1 Deltaproteobacteria bacterium
AGCGCCGCAGCGTAGACCGCACAGTCGGCCTCGGTGGAGAATTCGGCAGCGTCGGGACAGGGATCGGCGCTCAACCGCGCCGGGCCGATGAGCTCGCTCGCGAGCAGGACGGTCTCGAGGCCCTTCGCGTCAGAGAGGGGGTGCGGGGTCCAGCCCGCTGGGCGGCGGACCAAGGCTTGCTCACCGATAGGCGGCGGGTACCGCGTGCCGATGCTCGGCGCCCAAGCACACTGCAATCGGTCAACGCCGTGTGGCCGGCACCAGATCTCATGGCGCTGCAGGTACACCGACTCATCCCCCGGATAGTACTCCAGGTCTCGCAGGAGGACGAGCGTCGAGCCGCTGTCGCTCCCGGACAAGTAGGCCCCAACCGGGGATGGAAAAAAGCCGGGCTCCTCAGATACGCCATAGTAGCCGTGAGCCCCGCCTTCCCATGGGATACCGATGTATTGGAAAGTGTACCACATCGCTAGGGGCCCCGGTGACGACGCGCTGACATCCGCCCCTGCCACATCAACTGAATAGGCGACCGCTTCGATGAACGGCTGGGGCCAGCCTCCACCCAAGTCGGTGCGAAGGTCCCGATCAGACGTCGTCAGCACCGGGTCAACCTCCCACCAGCCGTTCGCATCAAACCCATCGGGGGAAGATGCCTCTGCGTCACTACATGCCGGTGCGTCGGTGGTCTTCTGCTGGGGGCCAGACCCACAGGCGCCCAACACGACCAAGCAGAGCGCCGAAAGCACGCGGCCGAACAACGCGCATCGAACCCCGCGTTGAGGGCAGAACCGGCGGTTAGGTGCTTGCGCGGACATACGAGCCCCTTCGATATGCGGTGCCGTCGGGGCAAGCCGCCGAAGTTTCACCAGGCCCATACCCGAGCAGCACAGACCCACCAACATCGCTGGTCGGTATACTGGGGACCTCGCATGAGCAGCCGTTCGTGGTCGAGAAGCGGAAGCCACCACCTGCCTCGCCAACAGACGACAGGGTCAAGGTGGCTCTTCCCACACAAACCGTGGCCGTCGAGACATGCCTCAGAAACCGACGCTCGGTGTAAACGGTGACGTACTCTGCGCCCGCGAGCACGTTGCCGCAGCCCTCAAAGTCGATGCCCGGTCCGACCCAAAATGGTCGATCGAGTTGTTCTATCTCGCGGGTTGTTGAGCCTGAGTGACCCCCAAAGTCGGGGCTCCGCGACGATGAGGGCGTCCGATCCGCGGCACCCAGAGCGATGTACGGCTCAATCGGCAGGCCGTTGTCTGCTTGTACACAGGCCAAAAAGGCCCACGATGCCACGTCGAAGCAGCTGCGCCAGCGCGGCGCGCCCGTATGCTCGGCGACGGGGCTCGCCACCTCTTTCGAGAGAATCGACGCGTCATATCCGCAGTGGGGCGACCCACCGAGGTAGACGTGCCCAAGCTCGTGCACGAGCACCTTGGCACGCTCGGCGATGATGACAAGGGCGTAGCTTGCGAACTGGCGCCCAGCTCTCACAGCGAGGACGGCCTGTGGAGCCCAGTCCGGCGCCTCACGATCCCGGCGGCTGCACAGGGCCCGCGCCCGATCCAAACAGAGCTGCGCCATGAACATCAGGGTGTCGCAGACCTCAGCATCATAGGCGAGGTGCGCGGGCTGGAAGGTCACCGCGCGACGACTTGAGGAAGCCCGCGCCGTCGAGAATGTGGTGTCGGACCTCGGCCACGGCTTCCGCGTCGACGCGGGGTTGTCCAGGTCGGTGAAAGTCACGTACTCGAGGCCAGCGTATGGCCCGGAAAGCCGGCCGCTGGAGTACGGGGTCGCTATCACGCCCAAGGTATAGGCATCCCAAGGAAGGACGTCCGCCTCGCTGTAAGCGACACTGTCCGAGAAGACTTGCCAACACACGTGGTCTTCAGCGGGCCACTCGCCGACCCCAGCGCAGGGGCTGCTGACGTTCTGCCCGCCCCGTAGGCTCTCTTCGTGGTTGTCGGCATAGTTGATGATGACGCGGCCGCAGGGCCCCTCGCTGCGCGGCGTCGGCCTGAGCTGATTGCCATCCAGCGCGTCGATGTCCGTGCCCATGCACATCGCTTTGATGAAGTCGCCGAGCTGGTTGCACCAACCATCGTCGGTCACCAACTTTGGATACGGGGCATCGGTGGACCGCGGCACCGCCGCTTCGTCGGCGTAGGCGTGCAGCACCTGGCAGGTCAACGCGTGCACCGCCCGCATCGCTCCGCCGGCCGCCCGAAAGAACAGCGACTCGGGCATACCCTCGGCGGCGTCCACGGGCACCATCCAACAGCCGATCAGCCGACTGTAGGCGCCCCGATCGGGCAAGGTCAGCGTGCGCGCGCGCAGCCGCGGCCAGAACATGTCCATCACGTGGCCAGTGCCGCTCACCGGGCCGCGGGAGCGGTAGGCGGGGATGGTGCCCAGCGTCTCGATCCACTTGTCGAGGTAACCCCACACCCACTCTGCAGGAAGGTGGATCTCGGTCGACCGGTACCGCAAACGAAAGGACGGCCCCGCCACAAAGTCGACCGTGCCCATACCCAACACCCGACCATAGGGCGCACTGATGGCGCTTGGCGGCGGTGGGGGCGCCTCTGCGCCGATCATCGGCGGGCGCCGCCCAACGGCCGGGCTCGGCGGGCGGCGGAGCCCCCGGGCCAGCGCACCGCGCAGGTCTACGATCCCCGTGAGCAGATCACCGTCCTCGATGTTCACGCCGCCGCGTAGACCATTGAACGCGAGGTTGACCACACGCCGGCCACGCCTGCGCCAGCCGCCAGCGCGCATCCGGCCCTCGCGCATGGGGTGCTTTGGCGCGGGGAGATCAACGTCACAGTCCGCGGGCTCGAGCCGCGGCAGCTCTCCCCGTGTGACCGGCCGATGGGGAGCCCCGCGGAGCACCCGAGTAGGCTCGGGTTGTGCATGCTCTGCGAGCTCCTCTTCAAGCTGCCGGATGAGCGAGCGCAAGGCAGCTGCGTCGTCCATGCTCTCAAGGGTCGGCCAAAGCTCGGGCAGCGGCGCGTCAAGGATGGCCCGCGCCGACCTCGGCGGCTCGGCAGGCGCCGGGTCTTTCGCCAGGGCAGCGGTGGTGCCGATGCCACGGGACGAACGCGCTTGCGCGCGGTCTCTGGCAGGGCTGCGCTCAGCGGCACCGCAGCCGCAGCCCTTGTCGGAGCCACCACAGCCCCCCGCTGGTGCGCCGCAGCCGCAGCCCTTGTTGGCGCAGCCGCACCGCACCGCCGCCGCGCCGCAGCCACAGGGCGGGTTTGCTGGGCCTCGGGCCGCCACTGCCGCGCCCATCGTTCAGGCCCGCCCGATGATGTCGAGCTGGGCCATCGGCGTGCCCGAGTCGAGCGTGCCGCCGTCGACCGCGACGCGCACGTAGCGAAGGAACTGCGAGATCACCACGAAGCGAGCCGACCCGCCGGAGCCGGTGATGGTCCACCCGACGTTCGCGATGTCGGCGAAGCTGCCGACCTCGCCGCTGGCGGAGTGCTGCAGCACGACCTTCATGCTGCCCGTGCCGGTCGCGAGCAGCCGAAAGTCGCAGGAGAGCGTGCTGCACGCCCCGAAGTCCGAGACGTCTTCGTCGCGCTGGACGAAGCCGAGCTTGAGCTCTTGAAGGGTGAGCTGACGCACAGACATGAAGGACATAGGAGACTCCCGGCTGGGCTCTCGAAGCTTGCGCCCCCGGGCGGCCCTGCGCCGCCGGAGGCCTGCGCCGCCGGAGGCCTGCGCCGCCGGAGGCCTGCGCCGCCGGAGGCCTGCGCCGCCGTCGGGAGGGATCGTCGTCTCCCTCGCCCCCAGGCTACAGGAGACGCGCGGCCAGCGCAAGCGAGATCGCCCACTTTTCGCAGATGGGGCGCCGGGCGAGGCCCCTCAGGTCGCCTCCCGCACCCGCCCGGAACGTCAACAGCGCGCCTCACGTTGACCACGCGACCAGGGGTCTCGCCACACAGCGGCCGGGCGCGGCCCGCGCAGCTGCAGCCACCGGCGCGCTCCCCCTCGTCACCCGCCTCGCGGCGGCAGGGAGCGGAGCGGCCGGCTTTGCCGGGTCGGCCGAAGGCCGACGGAGCGAAGCGAACCCGCGCAGCGCCCCGACCGCCGGGGGCTGCCCCGGCGGGGCCGCCCCATCGTCGCCCTCGCCAAGCGCCGGGAGCACAATGTGAGCCCACATCCATCGATCCGCGGCTGCAGAGGGCGCGATGTGGGCCCACATGCATCGATCCGCGGTTGCGGAAGGCGCGATGTGGACCCACATGCACCGATCCGCGCCTGCGGAAGGCGCGATGTGGACCCACATGCATCGACCCACGGCTGTGGAGCGCGCGATCGGAGCCCACATGCATCGATCCGCGGCTGCGGAAGGCGCGATGTGGGCCCACATGCATCGATCCGCAGCGTTTGGGGCCCCGAGGGCGCGCGGATCGGCGCG
This sequence comes from Deltaproteobacteria bacterium, assembly GCA_016792625.1. Classification (GTDB taxonomy): domain Bacteria; phylum Myxococcota_A; class UBA796; order UBA796; family UBA2385; genus JAEUKK01. The sequence continues at coordinate 4,433 of JAEUKK010000125.1, forward strand.
GGCGCAGCGGTGGGCCGCGCGTGTGGCCCACTTGCCGCAGGCGCGGCGCGCGCGGTAGGCTCCACCTACGCCCCCCGGCTGCACCGTGCTGCATCTTCGCACATCACCACACCCGACGGAGCACCCTTGGAGCACCTCAACGAACGCCACGGCCCCGCCCTAGCACAGCGCGCCCTTCACCACCTTGAGCTGCGCCTGCGCGGCGTCCCCACGCTCAGCCACCTCGCGCCTGAGATCCGCGCCCTGCGCCTCGATCTCAAGGCCAAGCACGAGGCTTGGCTCGAGGCCCAAGATACGCGCGTGGTCGCGACCTCGGCCGTCCGCTACGCCGACGACGAGCAAGACCGCGCGGTCACCCGGCTGTCTCAGGGCCTGCTGCTCGTGCTCGACGGCGACCGCGGGGCGGCGCGGTATCGCCGCGTCTTCCCCGTACCG
>JAEUKK010000168.1 GCA_016792625.1 Deltaproteobacteria bacterium
CTTGGCTTGATTCGGCTCGCGCTTTCGACGCTTGGCCTCATCGAGTTGACGAGGCCGTTTGCGCCATCAACTGGCTGTTTCGCCATGGATGCTGGGGGCCGCCGGCCCCCAGGCCCCCGGGCACGGGGCCCGCGAGGCCCCTTGCATCCCCCGCCAAGGGGGGCCAGCGGGCAGGCTTCGCGCGGCGCCTGGCAGCGCCGCGCGCCAGCCCGCAAAGGCCCCCCTTTGGAAACCCCCCGAAGGCGGCGCGGCCCGCTGCTTTGGTCGGCGATGAAGGAGTCGCCGCGAAGGCCTCGGCTGCCGCCGTTGGGGGGAGGCTTCGACGCTCGGGGAGCCTCCCCGCCGGCCCCCGCGGTCAGCCAGGCGCGCTCCACCCGCCCGCCACCCCCTGCGGGTCGGTGCATCTGACCTCACATCGCGCCCCCCGCAGCCGCGGGTCGATGCATCTGGGCTCCGATCGCGCTCTCCGCAGCCGCGGATCGATGCATCTGGGCTCCGATCGCGCTCTCCGCAGCTGCGGGTCGATGCATGTGGGCTCACATCGCGCTCTCCGCAGCCGCGGATCGATGCATGTGAGCCCCGATCGCGCCCCCCGCAGCTGCGGGCCCTGCGATGTGGGCCCACATTGTGCTCCCTGCAGGCGCGCGGGCGCTGGGGCGGCTCAGCCCGCCGCGCCGTAGGTCAGCGGGCGCTTCTTGAGCAGCTGCCAGCGGCCCTGCGCCACCAGCTCCTCGGCCAAGGCGCCCACCTCGGGCTCGCCCCAGCCCAGGGCGGCGGCCAGCTCGGCCCGGGTCTGGGGCGCGCCTAAGGCGGCTTGGGTGAAGAGCTCGTCGGCGGTGTGGGCTGGGGCGCGGGGCGCCTTGGCGGGCTTGGGGGCCTTGGGCAACTTTTCGGCGGGCGCGGCGGGCTGCGCGCCGTCGGGGGCCGCGGCGGAGGGCGCGCGGGCCCCTGTGCCGCGCCGCGCGCTGCTCGGGCGCCAGGCGTCCAAGGCCTCGACGGTCAGGCCGAGCTTGCGGCGGCGCGCTTCGAGGTCCGCCGGCCAGATGGCGCGCAGCGGCGTGGTGTAGCGCGTGTCCTCGCCCCACCAGCGCAGCAGCTCGGGCAGCAGCTCGTGCATGGCCACGAGCAGGGCGAGCTGCTCGGCCTGGTCCTCGGCCTCGTCGAAGCGGCCGGCCAAGGCCGCCATGCGCTCGGGGGCTAGGTGGCCCGCCCAGAGCACCAGCGGGCCTTGGTCGGCGTCGACCGGCAGGCGCACGAAGCGCTCCTTGGGCACGTCGAGCTTGCCCCGGGCCCGCCAATAGGCCGGCTTGCGAAAGTCTCCGCTGCCGTATTTGGGGGGCAGCGGCACGGTCACCGCCTCGCCGCGGTCCTCGGCGTCCTGGGCCGCCCAGGTCTGCCTCCAGGCAGCGTGCTTGACCAGCCCAGCGTCGGTGTAGCGCTGGGCCGCGGTCAGGGGCACCGCCTCCTCCTCGATGAGCGCGGCGAAGAGCGCGCGCAGGTCGGGCTCGGGCTGCTGGGCGTAGAGCGCGGCCACCGCCTGCACCTTGGGGTCGTCGCGCAGGGCCCGGGCGAGGGTGCGCGGGGTCTGGGGTGTGGGGTCCTCTTTGAGGGTCTGTTCGAGGGCGTCGAGGAGGAAGCTCTGCGCGTGGGCCGCGACCTGCTCCGCCCAGGTCAGGGCGCCGTGCCCGAACACACCCCGGGTGCCCAGCCACAGCCGCTTGTAGACCCGCTGCTCAAGCAGGCCCAGGTGCGGGTCGTTCGCCCGCTGGCGGCGGCGCCAGGCATAGACCTCACGCGCCGCGGGCGCGAGGCTGGCCGGCGGGTCGTCGGTGGCCCACTCGAAGGGGCGCTCGTCGGGGTCGACCTCGAGCCCCTCGGTGGGCAGCGCGGGCGCGGCGGCGTCGGTGAGGCCAAACAGGCGGTAGACCGCCCAGTCCAGCTCTTCTTGGATCGCGACCATGCGGCGCAGGATCGACGCGCGCTCCTGCTCTTGGGCCGCCAGGGCCTGCTCCAGCTCAACACGGGTCGACCAGCCGGTGGTCGGCAGGGCCTTGAGGGCCGCGCGGCGGGCGCCGAGGGCGTCGAGCTCCGCGGAGAAGTCGAGCAGAGCGGCGCGGTCGTCGGCGGAGGGGATGGGGAGGCGTTCGACCGCCGCTCCCGGGAACTCGTAGGAGGAGTTCTCCGGCAGCATCTTCTCGGTCCGTTTGTCGCCGATCGCCCGGTCTTTGTTGTATCCGGCCTGCTTCATCCAAAAGCACGCGACCGAGCTGTTGAGATAGCCCACCAGGGCGAGGTGCTCGGCCTCGGTTGCCTCGGGCGGCAGCTTGATGATGGGCGCCGAGCGGTTGAAGACCTTGCCCCCGCGGTCGAGCACGAAGTGGTTGTGGGTCGCAACGAAAGCGAAGGTGATGGAGAGGCGAGAGCGGAGCTTTGGCACGTTGAGTCGACCAAACTCGAACCACCGCAAACCCGCGCCGACCTTGGTCTTGTTGCCGAACATGCGGTTGTTTGCCAGCAGCGTTCGACCATGCCATAGGTATCGAAGCACGCCCGTCGCACGGTCATCAGCGATGGGTTCAAGCGTAGTCTGGTACGGGAACGCTACGGCCTCTGAGTCGCTGGTCGCCCAGTCCCGGATGTCTTCGCCGATCACCATCGCGCGAATATGGTCGGCAGGTACACCCGCGTCTACCAAAGCCCGTCTTGGCGCCAGATACATATCGTCTTCGAGAGTGAAGCTCGCGATACCCACAGAGCTTGGGTAGTCGACCAGGCGCCGCTCTGCCGCGCCTTCGATACGCTCCTGCAGGCCTCCTGCACCACCCCCCTTCAATGACCAGGGGTGTGTCTTCAGGCTCTCCCTCTCCAACGCGGCGACGGTCACATAGTCGTTGTCGAAGCCAACGTCGTCGAGGTGATCGACGATGCTCCTCCAGACCAAACCTTGGGAGGGGTCAGTGGGTGTGCTGGGCTCACCGCGCTTGCCCAGCACCGCGCGCACAACGGGCAGCTTCGGCCCCTCACCCGTGCCAGCGAGGATGACCGTCGGCGTTCCGTGCCCGGGGATGTACGCGCCAGAGGTGTCGATGACGTGGGTGAGGTTGAGCTTGGGCAGCACGACCTGGATGAGCGATTTCCCAAACTCCCGCTTCATGAAGCCATTGCCCACGATCATCGCGACGTGGCCGCCGCCGCCGGCGAGCTGGAAGAAGCGCTCGATGAAGGGGGCGACGAGCTGGTACTTCCCTGTCGCCGAGTTTGGGTAGGTGTCGCGGTACAGCTTGCTGACGGCCTCATCCTTCGCCGTGATGTACGGCGGGTTCCCCACCACCACCCGATAGGTCTTCCCCTTGCCCATCGCCCGCTGTGCCGCCGGCGAGCTGGGCACCCACCCGGGCTGGGCCGGCTTGGCCTTGCCCTGCCCGGCCATGATCAGCGGCAGGCCTTGTTGTTCGCCAAGAATGCCCTCGGTCGGCCGCAGCCCGTCGCCCCAGCCGACCTTGGGGTCGAGCGCCTCGGGCAGGTCCTCGGCCCGCTGCACGCCGCCCGCGTCGACCACGGCGAGCACGAGGCGAAAGTGCGCAATGGCCGCGGCGTAGGGGTTGATGTCTACGCCGTGCACACCTTCGAGCGCCGCCATGGCCAAGGCCAGGGGTGGTCGGTCGGGGTTCTCGTTCTGCAGCGCGCGGAACAGGCGCCAAAAACTACCGACCAACAAGTGGCCCGATCCACACGCTGGGTCGATGACCGTGACCTCTTGCACACGGGTGGCCGCGCGCAGGGCGGGCGTCAAGGCGAGGTCGAGCAGCAGGACCTCGACGAAGTCGGGCGTCTGTCGAAGCGCAAACCGCTCCCGTGCATCTTTGTCAAGCTCCTCGTAGACGTCGCCCAACCAGCGTGTGTCGCCCGACAGGTCCAAGCCGCCCAGGCCCGCCGGGTCGGCGAGGCCCTCGAGCAGGGCGGTGGCGCCGGCGGCGCTGGGCCAGAGCGTCCAGATGGGGTTGTGGGCCTCGTCGAAGACCGAGGCGAAGCCCTTGGTCGCCGCGGCCTCGGCCAAGGTGACCCGCAGCACGGCGCGGTCGTCGAGCCAGGGGCAGAGGCGGCGCAGGGTGGCCCGGCGGGCGTCGACGGCGCGCAGGCGGGGCGGCAGCAGGCCGCGGTCCTCGAGGGCGCGCAAGAAGAGGCCGCTGAGCAGCCAGGCGGCGGCGAGCTGCTGGCAGCGCCAGCCCAACCAGACCGTGTAGGGGTCGGCGGTGCGGCGGGCCTCGAGCTCGGCGGCGTGCTCGGCGCGCAGGGTGCGCTCGGCGGCGGGGTCGGCGGCCTGCTGGGCCAAATCGGCGGTCAGCGGGGGCAGCAGCGGGACGAGGTGGCTGAGTACGGCGCGCGCGTCGACGGGCATGGGCGGCTCCAAAAGCGGTGCAGGGACGGGGGCCGCGGGCGGCTAAGCGGCGCTGGCGGGCGGGCGCAGCAGGGGCGAGAGCGCGATCTGCTGGTGGCTCAGGTAGGTGGGCACGGGCAGATCACCGACCGGGTGGCCGATCACCGCCGGGGCCCCCTCGTCGGCCACCGGGCAGAGCAGCCAGCGGCGGGCCCGCGCCTCGTCGGCCGCCCGCACGAGCGCGCGCAGGGGCTCGCCGAGGCGCCAGCGGGCGAGCAGGCCGGGCTGGGTGAGCAGCACCGGGGCGGCGGTGGAGAGCGGGCCGGCGCAGACGGCATCCCAGGCCCGGGCCAAGAAGGCGTCGTAGAGCGCGCCGAAGTGGGGGCCCTGCGGGCCTTGGGCTTCGATGCCGAGCACGACCTCGGGGTCGGCCTCAGCGGCGGAGATCTCGGCGTCGAGCGCCTCGATCAAGGCCGCGTCCAACGAGAGCACGACCAGCTCGGGGTGCAGGGCCCGCAGCGCCGCCTCGGCCCGGGGGGCCAGGCGGGCGGGCACCTTCAGCGCGCGGAAGCCGCCGGCCTCGGCCGCGGCGCGCAGGCGCAGGCGCAGGTCACCTTGGGCCTGGTCGACCGCGCGCTCGGCGGGGGGAAGGCTGGCGCGGGTGCTGCTCGTGCCGGTGGCGGTGGCGAAGGCGTTGCGCACATAGGCGCCCTCGTGGCTCATCCAGGTGAGGCCGTGGGGGCGCAGCAGTGCGCCCAAGGCGGGCTCGTCGGGCAGGGGCGCGGCCTCGCGCAGGCGCTGGCTGACCGTGCTGCGCAGGTCGGCGGGGCTGAGCCGGCCGCCGAGGTTGCCGGCCACCGCCTCGAGCGCGCGGGCCGGGGGCAGGCCGACCGCGTAGACCTCACCCCGGGGCGAGGCGCAGATCCGCGGCCAGGGCGCGGGGGCCTCGGCGCGGGGGTCGTGGGTGGGCGCGGCGGCCACGGCGAGGTCGATGAGCTGCTCGGCCCGCAGGGTGGCGAGGCGGGCGGCGCGCAGGCGCAGCAGGGCCTCGGCCTCGGCTTTGCTGATCAGCTGGCCGTCATCGACGCTCGGCGGGGGCTCGGCCTCGGCCCGGCCGACCGCGGCGGTGAGCTCGGCCCGGCCAAAGACGCGGTCGTAGAGGCGGCGGGCCAGCAGGGCCAGCTCATCGAGCAGCTCGCTGTCTTCGGCGATGAACGCCGTGGCGCCCAAGCGGCGCATCACCAAGCCGCCGGCGGGGCCGCGCTCGGCGCAGAGGCGCACCAAGGCGACGGCCCGCAGGGCGCGCTCGGGGCTCTCGGCCACGCCGAGGCCGCGCAGCAGGGCCTCGGCCACCGCGGGCACCGGGGCGAGCAGGGGGCCCTCGCCGGCGCAGGCGCTGAGCGCGGCGCGCACGGCCGAGAGCACCTCGGCGACCACGGGGGCCTGGCGGTCCCAGTGGGCGCGGGTCTTGTGCATCGCGGCGCGCAGGCCGCCCAGATCCATCTGCAGGGGGCCGCAGAGCTCCCGCAGGGCCACGCCGCCGGCGGGCGGGGCGAGGCCGCCGAGGGCCGGGCCCGGCAGGGGGAGCAGGCCGAGCAGGTGCTCGGCGACCCGCTGGGCTTGGCTGCGGCTGCTGGCCGGCGCGCGGGAGATCAGCGTGTTCACCCAGAAGTTGGTGCGGTCGCGGTCGCCGGCCAGCTCGCCGAGGGCCTCGGACAGGCGCTCGATCGACCAGGCCTTGCGGTCGTCGCGGGCGGCCCGGCGCACCAGCTGGGCCACCTGGGCGCGCTGGGCGGCGGCGAGGCGGGCGGTGGTGCTCAGGCCGGCGCCCTCGAGCGCGGCGCGCAGGGGCGCGGGCAGGGCGGGCTCGATCGCGCTGAGGTCGAGGTCGTCGATGTGGTCGGCGAAGAAGGGGGCGGGCGCGGGCAGGTCGGGCCGGCCCGAGAAGCGGCGCTCGAGGTGGGCGCGCACGGCGCTCAGCTCGGCGAAGGTCTGGGGGCCGACGCCGGGCGGGCGGCCGTGGGTGAGCAGGGGGATCAGCTCGCCGGCGGTCTCGACGCCCAAGCGCTCGAGCGCGCCGAGCGCGCGGGGGGAGAGGCCGAGCGCGCTCACCGGGTGGCCGGGCAGCACCACGGCGAGGTGGCGGAGCGAGACCGGGTCGCCGGCCGAGGTGGTGGCGCTGGCCGCGCCGCCGAGCAGGGCGCGCCACTCGCGGCGGGCGGCGGCGGCCTCGGGCGGGCGGCGGCTGAGGTCGGGCGAGAGGGCGCGGCTCAAGAAGAGGTGCAGGGCCTCGCGGCCGTCGACGTCGTAGTCCTCGGCCTTGACGAGGTGGTGGCCGCTGCGGTCGCGGGCGGGCAGGGCGCCGGTCAGGGCGAAGTGCAGGCAGAGGGCGGCGGCGTAGAGGTCGGCGGCGGTGTCCCAGGCGCCGCGCTCGGCGAGGCCGGGGTCGCGCCAGTCCTCGGTGCCCGCGCGCACGTCGTCGCGGCTGCGGCAGGCCAGCGAGAGGTCGAAGAGGCGCAGGGTCTTGCCGGTGGCGTCGACGCCGAGGTTCTCGGCCTTGACGTCGCAGTGCAGCCAGCCGCGCTCGTGCAGGTGGTCGAGGGCGGCGTAGAGCTGGGCGCCCAGCTCGGCGACCTCGGGCCAGGGCAGGGCGCCGGCGCGGCGCACGCGGCCAGCGAGCGTGGTCGGGCCAGCGTGCTGCAGCAGCAGGCAGGGCACGCCGTCAAAACGCAGCAGGCCGTGGCTGGCGACGATGTGGGGGCTGGGCGCGCCGGCCTGGGCCGAGGCGAAGCGGGCGGCCTCGTCTTCGATGGCGGCGTGGCGGTCCAGATCGCGGGGCACCTTGAGCGCCAGGGGCTCGCCCGCGCCGTCGGCCTCGCGCACCTCGAGCACCCGCGCGGTGCTGCCGTAGCCGAGCACCTCGACCACCTGCAGGCGGCGGCCGTCCTCGCTGATCAGCAGGTCGCCGCGGTCGGCGCGGCTGGGCGGGCGGCTGGGCGCGCCGCGGGGCGCGGGCCGGGCGGGGCCGCCCCCGGGCAGCAGGGCCGAGAGCTCGGCGGCCCAGACGCGGGCGCTGGTCGGGCGCTGGTCAGGGTCGGGGTGGGTGAGCTTGGCGATGTGCTCGTCGAGCGCGTCTTCGATGCTGTCGACCAGGGCCTGGGGGTGCAGGCCGAGGCCGGCGTCGACCTCTTTTTGGGCCCCCGCGCGGCCGGCGCCGAAGCGGGCGCCGGGCGGGCTGTCGGTGAGGAGGGTGTAGGCCACGGCGCCCAAGCTGAACAGGTCGCTGGCCACGGTGGCCGCGCCGCCCCGCCGGCGCTCGGGGGCGGCGTAGACCCAGTCCTCGTCGCCCCAGAAGCGGTCGGCGTGGCGGGTGCCCACGGTGCGGTCGGCGAGGCGGGCGAGCGCGCTCTCGACGTGGTGCAGGCGCAGCTCGGGCTGGCGGGGCCCGGCGGGCGCCCAGCGCAGCAGCAGTGAGGCCGGGCTCAGGTTGCCCAAGATGACGTCGTTGGTGTGGCAGTGCTCGACCACGCTGGCCAGCTCGACGATGAGCTGCAGGCGCTCATCGGCGGTGGGCGCCTGGCCGGACTGCACCCAGCCGCTGAGCGTCTGGCGCAGGGGGCCCCCGCCGGGGAAGCCCTCGAAGATGAGCGCGGGCTGGCCCAGGTGCTCAGCCGCGCGCAGCAGCTGCAGCACGCCGGCGTGGCGCCCGAGCGCGTGGAGCACGGCGGCCTCGCGGGCGGCGGCCTCGGCGCGGGCCCGGCGCACGGCGGCGTCGCCGCTGGCCTCGAGCGTGGTCCACAGGCGCACGCGCAGGGGGGCGCCGGCCTCGTCTTGGCCCTCGTGCTCGACCCAGTGGCGGGTCTCGGCGAGGCGGGCGCCCAAGCGCAGGCCGGCCACGCGAGAGAGCGGCGGGGCCGGGCGCAGGCCCGCCTGGTCGAGCAGGGCGGGCAGGGCGTCGAGGGCGGCGGCGTCGATGCGCGGGGCGCCCAAGCCGCGCAGCACGGCGGCGAGCGCGCGGGCGCCGTGGCGCTCGACCGCCGGGTCGGCCTGCAGCAGGCTGACCCCCTCGGGCAGGCGGGCGTCGCGGGCGAGGCGCACCGGGCGGGCGAGCAGTACGACGCCGTGCACGGGCACCTCGGCGCCGAGCTGGTGCAGGCGGGCGCGCAGCAGCTCGGCGCGCTGGCGCAGGGGGCCCAGCGGGGGCGCGCGCACCAGCGGGCGGGCGCCGTCGGGGGAGAAGGTCCAGGCGTCCGGCCCGGCGATCAGCTCGCCGCTCTCAAAAAGCACCTGGATGAGGGTGATGCCGCTGTGGCCCACCGCCACCAGATCGAGGCGGTCGACCTCGGCCTCGGCGTCGAGCGCGCGCAGCAGGCCGTGCGAAGCCAGCAGGCGCAGGCCCGGCTGGTCGACGAGGATGTCGCGCAGCTGGTCATGGAGGGCGCGCAGGGCCTGGTCGGCGGGCGGCTCACCGTGCAGCGTCGGGCGGGTCATGGGGCCTCCGGGCGGCGGCTCAGGCGGGGTCCAGCGCGGAGATCACCGCGGGGTCGGCGTCAGCGGCGGAGATCCGCGCGCCCTCGACCCCCGCGGCCTCGGCGGCGCGCAGCAGGGGCGCGGGCGCGCTGGCCCCGGCGAAGAGGCTGGCCAAGGCGCCGAGCTGGCGGTCGGCGGGGCGCTCGGCGACCACCCGCACCTGGCGGGCCCAGTCGAGGCCGGGCGTGGCGGCGAAGCTGCGGGCCAGGGCCGCCGCTGCGCTGAGCCCGACCACCACATAGACGCGGCCCGGGCGCAAGACGGGCAACAGCACGCTGCCCTCGTCGACCGCGCGGCCCCAAGCGGCGGCTAGCTCGGCGAAGGTCGGCGGGCCCTCGGGCCGGCGGCGCAGCAGGCTGCGCACCTTCTCGCCGTTGGGGTCGACGCTGTGCTCCCAGCCGGCGCCGAAGGGCTCGCCGGCGGGGGCGTGGTCGAGGCCGAAGCAGGCGGCGGCGGAGAAGCCGGGGCCCCACTCCACCGCCGCGTCGCGGATGAGCAGCTCGAGGCGGCTGAGCGGCGGCAGGCGGCCGAGCAGCTGCGGCCAGAGGGCCTCGGCCTCGTCACCAAAGCGGCGGCCCGCGGCGGGCCCCTCGCCGCGCAGGGCGAGCTCACGGGCCTCGAGCACGTGCAAGGCGAGGCCCGCGCAGCGGAGGAAGGCGGTGATGTCGCTGGGCATCAAGGCGGGCAAGCGGACCTCCGGGGCGGCGCGGGCGGCAGGTGTAGCACAGGCCGGCGGCCTCGGGCGCGGTGCGGAGGCCACGCGGCCCGGGCGGGCCGAGCGAGGCCCCGGGGCGGGCGGCGCGGGCGGGCGGCGCGGGCGAGCCCGGGGCGGCGGACCGGGCGGCGGGTCGCCCGCTCTTGAGGAGGCGGTCAAGCGCTTGATCGGACCAGCGAGGGTGCCGTGTGGAGGTGATCGAGCGGTTGATCGGGGCATCAAGGGTGCCTTGATGTGGCGATCGAGCGCTTGATCGGGGCATCAAGGGTGCCTTGATGTGGCGATCGAACGATTGATCGGGGCTTCAAGGGTGCCGTGTGGAGGCGATCGAGCGCTTGATCGGGGCTTCAAGGGTGCCGTGTGGTGGCGATCGGACGGTTGATCGAGGCATCAAGGGTGCCGTGTGGTGGCGATCGGACGGTTGATCGGGGCATCAAGGGTGCCGTGTGGTGGCGATCGGGCGGTTGATCGGGGCATCACGGGCCTGATGGGCTTCCGATCAAGAGGTTGCCCGAGTGCCCCGAGGGTGCCCCGTTCTTTGTGGATGCGGAGCGGGGCCTCTGGGCGCCCCGCCGGCCTGCGGCCGTCGGCGCCCCTCCTCCGGGCTCGGCCGGTCGGCCTCGGCCGCTGCGCGGCCCGGCCTGCGGCCGGCCCTCCGGCCGGGCTGGCGCGGTCCTCCCCCTTCCCTCTGTGGCACGGCCCTTGCGCGGCGCGGCCCGCTGCGCGGCGCCTGCGCTCCTGCTGCGGATGGTGTCCGCCTTCCTCCACGCTCGTGTACACCTCATGCCGGGGGTCTCCGACCCCCAGGCCCCCGGCCAAGGGGCCCGCGGGGAGCCTTGGATCTCCCGCCAAGGCCCCCCTTTGCAGCCTTCTTTAGGCTGGGCCCCCGACCTCGGCGCGACCCGCTGCGCGGGTGGGCGATGAAGGGGAGCGCCGCGAAGGCCTGGGCTTGGGTGGGCTTCGGCGCGCGTTGGTGCGCTGGTGGGCGATGGGGTGGAGGGCCGCGGTCTCGGGCTTTGGTCGGCGGCCCGAAGAGGCGGCGCAGGACCTGGACTTCGCGGCGCTCAGCCCGCGGTGTCGCCCGCGGCCAGCTTCGGCGCAGCGCCGATGCCTGCGGCGGTGGAAGACGCCCTGCAGGTCGCTGACCTCGAGGCGCTCCAGCGGTCGGGCCCGGCGCTGCTCGGGGCGCATGACCCCGAGGCGGCGGCCGCGGCGCTGCTGGCTGCGCTGGTGGGGCCGGCGGCGGGCTGAGGGGCCACCTGCGCGGGCGGGGCCCCCGCCACGTTGTGGGAGGTCGACCCGTATGTCTGGCGCCCACCCTCGGGTACAATCGGGGCACCGGGCGCCATCCGGCGCTGTCTTGGGCGCTCGACCGAAACATTCGCCGCGCGTCTGTGAAGCACGGCGTGAAGTGGACGGCGCCGCCGGCGCCGTCGACCGTTGCACAAGGCCGCCGAGCAGGAGCACAGGTAGCCGGTTCTGCGCGCGCCCGGCCGACCGCGGGGGCCGGCGCAGCCGGCGTCGGTGGAGTCGGCGGCGGCGCAGCCGGCGGCGGCGGAGCCGACCGAGCCGGGCGGTCGGCGCGCCCGCCCCTGGGCGGCGCGCCGACCGGGGCCCCGGCGAAGCCCAGGCGGGGGGCCGAAGGCGCACGGCCTGTGCTCAACAGCAGAGGTGCTCAGCCTTCGACCGCGACGGGGCTCACCAAGGTGATCAGGCGGACCGTGTTGGGGTTGGGGGCCGGGACGTCGAGCAGCCACGCTTCCCCCTTGTCGTCGCTGCCGCCTCGCCAGAGGCCCCCCGATGCGCTATGCCGCGCGCGCGAATCTGGGCTCAGCTTGCGCCGGCACACCGCGCACCCGCCGCTTCTGAAGGAGGCTATCGAGGTGCCCAAAGATTACGAAACAGCCCGGCGACTGCTCGAACTGGTCGATGAAATCGATGCAGGCCGACCGCTTCGGCTGAAGGACATCGAGAAGCGCTACGGCGTCACCCCCGCCTGTGCGGCCAGCTACCGCGATTGGGTTGCTGAACGCCGCGACCTCGTGGAGGGAGAACGAGAGGGCCGAACCAAGGTCTGGTATCGCAGGCCCGACCCCGACGGGAGCCCCGAGGCCATCTCCCGAGCAGCCGTCCTGTCCTTCGCAGTCAGCGCCCTCGCCGCGCTCGACGGCACCCCGCACTTTACCAGCCTCGTCGCCCTCGCCGACCAAGCCCGAAACGCGCTCCCCGAGGGCGCCCGCCCGCGCCTTGATCGCATGGCCCGGAATTTCCAAGTGCGGGTCGCCCACCGAAGCCGCAACGCGAACCGAGATCGACAACTTGCAACTGCCATCCGCGCAGCAGAGGAGCGTCGGGTCTGCACGCTCCACTACGAGAAAAGGTCCGGAGAGAAACAGAGCTACAAGATCGAGCCCTGGGGCCTGTTGATGTACCAGGACCGGCTGCTCCTCGTCGCTGGCAAGCGCGCGGATGGCCCGCGAGTGCGGTCGCGCCGCTTCTTCGACCTTGATGGGGTCGTCGAGCTGAGTGTCCATGAAGGTGAGCGGTTCAACGAGCCCCCCGTGCGCCACACCGACTATGACAGCATCTTCGGCGACTACATCGGCATCTACTGCGACACCGGCGGCCTCGTGGAGGACGTCATCCTGAAGGTTCGCGGACGGCATGCGGTCGCCCTCCGCCAGCGCGAGGTCCATCGCTCCCAGCAGTTCGGCGGGACCGTGGATGGATGGACCGAGGTGCGGCTCAGGCTCATCGTTTGCGAGGACTTCAAGGCGTTCGTGCTGTCGATGCTGCCCGACGTCCGGGTGGTGCAGCCCCAGTCGCTGGTCGACCAGGTAAAGGCAGCCATCCAGGGGTTCGTGAGCGCTTGATCAATTCGACTCGGATCGATCAAGCTGCCGTCGATCCGTTTCGTGTGGATCAACGAGGTCCGCCTCCACGGTGCTCGATCAGGGGTGTACCTTAGTCGCACACTTCGTGACTCCGCCCCCCTCTGGCACTTCAAAGCCGACGTGGGCCCCAACTCAACCTGGAGGCAGCGATGAACCATCACCGGTACGGCGATCTCGACAAAGTGTGGGCGAAAACTCACGGGCGGTGCCACCTCTGCCACCTAGAGGTAGACCTTGCCACCTACGGCTTGGCCGACATCTTCGGCGCGGATGCTGCGACCGTGGACCACCTCGTCCCGCAGTCGCACGGTGGCGACGACCACCATGACAACCTCCTGCCCGCGCACCTCGGCTGCAACGCATCCCGCGGGACGCAGCCCGTCGCGGTCACCCGCTTCCGCATGGCCGGCGCGCTCGACGCCCCGATGTCGACCGACGGGCGCATTGGCGCCGGTGTCGCCATCATGGGGCTCGGCGCACTCCTTGGCGGTGCGCTCACCGCGGAACGCGACGAGACCGGCCGCAAACAGTTCAACACCACCGGCGCGTGTGTGGGCGGCGGGATTGGCCTGCTGCTCGCCGTTGCGGCGCTCTCCTGACCACGAGGTTCAACATGGCCAAGAACACCGGCAAGGGGCACCGCACCGGCTCCGTCACAGACCGCACCCAGACCCGCGCGCCTTCGGGCAACTATGTGAAGCGCGACACCAACACCGGCCGCTTCATTGACCAGAAGAAGGACGGAGAGCCCTTTAAGGGCGTTGCGATTGAACCTGATGGGCGGCGCGAGTGATGGGGTTGTCAGCGCTCATCACGTGCGTATACACCCGTACCAATCGACACGGAGCTTGAACCATGATGAGCGTTTCCCAGGCCATGCAGGCCTACATCTCGGGGCTGGAGATCCCAAGCTGCCCGTCTGATGCGAACGGAGATCGCTGCGGGAAGTGCACGGCCTGCGATGTACGGCGCCAGCGGGATGCTCTCCGCCGCCATATGGAGAAGAAGTTCGCGGTGGCGGAGTTCCTGATATCGGGCTCCTTCAAGCGTCGTACCGCGATCCAGCCGCTCAATGACATTGACCTCTTCGTGGTGTTCGACTCGGTGACGGAGAAGGCGCTGCGAGGGGCGGCCCCGCGGGTCGTCCTTAAGAAGGTCCTCGACGCACTCGACGATGCCTACCCCACGAAGGAGAAGCCGAAGGCGCAGAGTCGGTCGGTGAACGTCGAGTTCAAGGGGACGGGACTGTCTTTTGACGTGGTGCCGGCCTTCGCCGATGGCGGTGAGCGCTACGTGATCCCCGACCGCGACGCGGGTGCCTGGATCCAGACCAACCCGCGCCGGCACAATGAGCACGCCACGGAAGCCAACGAGGCGTCGGGGAAGAAGGCCAAGCCCATCGTGAAGGCGCTCAAAAGCTGGAACAGCCGCCAGTCCAGCAAGCTCGTGCGGTCCTTCCACCTCGAGCTCATGGTGTACGAGGCCCTACGCACCGACCCGGGCAGCTACCCTGCCGGCATTGCGAAGGCGCTGCGTGCGATGTCGACGCGGGTGCTGACTCCCATGCCCGAACCGGCCGGCGTGGGGCCGGACGTAGACGCGGGCATGACGTCCAGCGAGCGGGACCGTGCGAGCAAGACCTTCGCGGCGGCTGCCGACATCGCTGCCAAGGCGATCACGGCCGCTGATTGTGGGAAGACCGGTGAAGCGCACCACCACTGGTTCACCCTGCTCGGCTCTGCCTACCCCGAGGAGGGCGAGGCCCCGAAGTCGGGCGCGCCCGCGGTGGTCGGCACAGCGGGGAGCCAAAGCCCCGATCCGCAGAACCGGCGCTTTGGGTAGGTCGATGGAGCCCTGGCACAAGCGCCGCCCCCAGCGGCTCGCCGCAGAGCTGCAGGCGGTCGATAGTTCGGGGCTACGGCTTCGCTTCGAGCAGTATCTCGGCGACATCATTGGCTGGCGCGGCACTGTCGAGGTCGATGGCAGGTCGCACTTCGTCCAGGTACGCTACCCCCCAGATTATCCTGTGCGGCCGCCGTGGGTGCGAGAGACCGAGTCGCTCACCGACGAGGTGGTGGACGACCAGGCGAGCTACCACCAGATGGCCGACGGCTCCCTCTGCCTCTTCGCCATGGGAACGGGGCCGGACTCCTGGTCGCCGGAGTTGACCATCCGAGACGTGATCGCTCGTTATGTTGAGTTCCGACGGGTGGCGAATGTGCAGGGCCACGTCGATGAGCACGGGCTGCCGCTACCCAACGCACCCGGCCTTCCCCTGTCGAAGGTCCTGCAGCTCACGCCAGGTCAGCTGCAGGTGCTGCGACTTCCCGGCGCCTGGGGGTGGGTCCAAGCGCGAGGCCTCGGGCATGGCGAGGCCTATGTTGCCGCGCGCGTGGAGGACTCTGAGAAGGCGCTGATGGTTGACCAAGACCTGAGAGCCTGGGCGACGGCGCGCCTCGTAAACGAGGTCCTGGTTGTGCCATGGCTCTCAGTGGAGTGCACGCGTTGGAAGGACCTCGTCCCCAACCTCGCCGCGGTCGATGCCCTGGTGACCGAGGCGCTGCCGACACAGATTGGCGGGAACCTCTTTGGCTGTGTCCTACTGGTTGAGGCTTCGGGGAAGGAAGTCCGGCTGCTGCTGCTGGAGCGCGTGCGCCTATCTGAAGGCAGTCGAATTCTGCTTCGCCATGAGGTAGCGGTCGTCGACCTGCCTGATCGCCTCTTTGCACGTGTGGACGGCGCATTGCCAGGGCGGGAGGCACTTGCACGATGGCGCGTCGTGATGGTGGGGCTCGGCTCGCTCGGGGGCTCTGTCGCCGTGCATCTCGCCAAGGCCGGAGTCTCTCAGTTCACCCTCTTCGACCCAGAACGGCTGGAGCCGGAGAACGTCGCGCGACACGTGGCGGGCATCGGTGCGCTATACCTTCACAAGGTGAGCGCCGTTCGGGCACTCCTGTACGACCGCAACCCAGCAGTCAAGGTTGAGGCCCATGCTTCAAGCCCCCTGTCGGACGGGTCGGCAGTGGCCAGTGGGGCCTTCGCGCAGCTTCTGGCCGCGCCCGACACGCTACTCGTCGTGACAGCCGCGGATGAGAGCGTTGAAAGAGCCGTGAACGAGCTGGCAAACATCTACGGACGGCCCGTCATCTTTGGCAGTGTCGTGGGGCATGCAGAGCAGGGGCGCGTGCAGCGAGTCCTGCCTGGCGAGACCCCCTGCTATGAGTGCGTTGCGCTCCAACAGCGGCGGCATCCGGGCCGGTTCTTTCGAGCGAAGGATGTGGCGCTTGGAGGTCCTCCGGCGATGGCTGGATACAGGCAGCCTGGCATCCCGGGCATCGGCCTAGACGTTGACGCCGTCGCCATTATGACGGCGCGCGTCGTCCTACAGACGCTCGCTCGCTTGGGCGAGGGCTCACCCGACTACCCCGACACCGAGCACCATCATCTCGTTTGGACAAGCCGGCCCGACGAGGGTTTCGACCACCCGCTCCAGGTGCGGTGGGAGCCCTACGAGCGCGACCCTGGGTGCCGAATCTGCGCCGATACCGACGCTGGGGAGATCCCGGCGGATGCCGTCGACTTGTCGGCGTTGGTGTCCAGGCTCAGCGACCCCGCCCGCCTGGTCCTCTGCGAGATGCCGGCTATCACCTCCCCTGACATCAAGGAGGCTTGACAATGCCTCAACCCACCCAGTTTTTGATTATCCTCGACGTCGACAAAGCGGTGGACTCCGATGCGGTGTCGATAGGTCTCTCCGACCAGCGGTCCATCAGACACACCTGGGCACTGACCGACTTCGGCCATGAACGCCGACCCGGCGGGGGTCGTGACCAGCTCGACTGGCCCCGCGTCACCGCTGCGCTCGCCAAACTCGACGAGCAAGTCCGAGCCTGTTGGCCCGCCGCAGGCGACGTGGAGGTTTACGTCGCGGGGTTCGCCCCGCTCTCGGTGTTCTTCGCTCTTGGTGTTCTGTTGGACCCGAGGGGGGCCCGCGTGGTGGCGCTCCAAGCGGACCGAGACCACGCGGGCGTTTGGCATCCACTCCCGCTGGCTGCCGACGACAGGGGCGATGGGCCGCTCGGACCACGTGGACTGCTCGAAGAGGCCGCCGAGAGCACCGGCCATGTCGGGCTCTTCCTCTCCACCATCGGCGCCGAAGTCCCGAAGGCACAAGTGCGTGATGCCGTGCAGGCCCATGGCGACGACTTGGCCGGGGTGGCCTCCCTGACAGGGGCCGGGGTCCAGATCGACGATGCGAACGTGGGGCGTCTGGTGTACCAGCTGCGGCAGTTCTTTGTTCGCGCCGCGATCTCGTACCCGCACAGGACCGGGGCGACGGTGTTTCTGGCGGGGCCCGCCACGCTGGCCTTCGCCGCCGGGCTCGCTCTCAACCCCAACCAGTTCACCGGCAACGGCCACAGCATCGAGCTCACAGAGTACGTCGGGGGCTCGTACCTTCGCGCGTTCCGGCTTCCGCTTGAGGTGGCACCCGACACCTCCATCCCCAACGACCCTGAGTCCCAACTGCGGCGCCTCGGCGCCTTCGTTCACTTTAAGCATGGCGTGGCGGTCCTGCGGGAGCAGCTCGACCTCGGCACGGTGTTCATGCCGGCCGGCTTCGGTGGGCCGCAAGAGAGGTCGCAGGGCATCGCCAGGCGGGCTCATGCTGCGTTGGTTGCGCTTTGCCTCCCGGATGCCCCGGGGGCCGAGGCCTTCGCGGTTGATGGCTTGACGCGGACCCTGACCATCGGCCCAGGTCTGTTGCATCCGCTGGCGCAGCTAGGCGAGGAGGTGCTTGTACGCCTCGGACAGCTCTTCGCCCTCCATGAGATCGTCCACGCCGACCAGGGGATTGAGTCGCACAACTACCGTGGCATCGGGCGGTCCGGAGTAGTCCTTGAAGATGTCGACTTCTGGGCGGACGCCTTCGCCATTGGCACGGCAGCTCTCCACGCGGTGGCGCAGAATGGCCAGGCCGGCCGGAGCCGATGCGGCACGATCCTAGTCCAGTTCATCGACGCGCACATCGCCGCCATGCGTGCCTTCGACCAAATGGAGCAGGGCGGTCAAACCTTGCGGGTCATGCCCGAGCGCCGCCTCCGTCGGTACCTGATCTGGTATCTGCAGCGCGCTCGTGCGCAGGCGGTGAGCCAGCCGCAGCACATCCGCGCGTTGCTGGACGACCGGCTCGTTGTGGAGCTTGCGCCGCTGCGTGGACGCCTCGATGAGCGATACGACAAGATCGTTGAGAGCGGACTTCAGAGCACAACTCTGGCGTTCTCCATCGGCGGGCGAGCTAGGCGTGTCGCTCCGTTGCCGGACAACTTCATGCCATCGCAGCTGGTTGAGGCGGTCAGGGCCTTTGATGAGCAGGCCATCAACCGTGCAGTCCTCTTCGTCGTGAACGAGAACAGGGACCTTCTCGCGCCGTGGTTGGTCTGATGGCACGCAGAGGTACCGCTGCAGAGTCAGCGCTCGCGGTCGTCCTTCAGAAGGTCGACGAGGCCTACCTATGGCCGCAGCCAGAAGCTGTGGCCGACGCAAAACAGCGAGCTGATCGACTCATTCGAGAGCTCGATCAGGGGCGGGCCTGGATGTTTCAGGTGCTGCGAGTGCACGAGCATGGCTCGCTGGGCCGCGGAACAGCCCTTCGGGACTTCAAGGACCTCGACCGCCTCATCGAGCTCGACCCGTTGGCGTTGCATACACGCAGCGGGCAGTTCCGCTCAGCACGCGACACCATCCGCAGGATGGCCAAGCACATCGCTGACCGACGAGCTGGGCTCGTCACCATGGGGGCCATCACGGTGCGGGCTCAAGACCACAGCGTTGGGATTTGGTACCCGGGCAGCGAGCTTCGAATCGACCTAGTGCCCGCTGTGACCAGCCAGGGCGCCGTCTACATCCCCGAGCTGGGGACCGGGGACTGGATCCGAACAGACCCTGCGGCGACAGCGGCACGGCTCGGGCGCGCGAAGCGGGCGGCGCCACACACCGACACCGCGGTCCGCCTGCTCAAAGGGTGGGCTCGTGCTCGGGGCCGGAACGCCCCCATCGCCTCGTTCGCGGTCGAGACCTGGGTGGTCGACGCAGTCCTCAAGCGGCCGAAGCCCCTAGATGAGCTGGTGGCCAGCTTCTTTGACGACATCGGGTCCACCCATGCCGGCAGGCACTTGGCCCTTGGCTCGTCGGGGTTCGCCCGGTGTGCCGTCACCTTGTTGGATCCAGTGTCCGGTAACAACCTCACGCAGGATCTTCAGCGCCAGCACAGGACCACACTGGTGAAATCGTGTAGAACTGCGGCAATCGAGCTCGCCCGTATCGCAGCGCTTGCAAGGGATGGGCAGCTCACGCAGGCTGTAACCGCAGGCAAGAGGCTCTTCGTCGGGAGGACGTGGGGGTAGACAGCGCAAACCAGTCGCATGGTAGGCCTCCGGCGCGGTTTCCTGCCCTTCTCTCCGCTCCCCGGTCGACACTAATCATAGAATCCACCCCGCCAAGCAAGCCCAAACGAGAGGTCAGCGATATGAGGCGCCGGTGACCGAGTCGGGCAGGATAGCTACCCACGCGGCCGCAACGGCCGATGCAGCCTCTAAGGCCGCAAGAGCCATGACCCGACGAGTGGAGCTGACCCCCCGTGCGGCGGACCAGGTAGTCGACCCTTTAGGGAGGACCTATGCAGTGCTTTGTGCTCCAAAATGAGGACGGAACCCTGGTGCAGTGGGAGCGTCAGACGCTGGCCAACCTGGGCTTGCACGAGGCCGACCTCGAGGTGGTGCTGCGCGAGCACCCGGGTCCGCTGGTGCTCGGCGCGCTGGAGCTGATCTGCCGCGAGTGTCGGGTCTACGATCAGCGCCACTTGCGCTCAGGTTCTGGCCACAAAGAGATCCCCGACCTCATCATGATCACAGATCAGGGCGATGTTGTCGTCGTTGAGGTGAAGCGACTCAGCAACCCCGAGCTCCGGGGGCGCGAGGTGGTCGCCCAGGTGGTCAGCTACGCGGCTAGCCTGAGCGCGACCCCCGAGCGCGATCTGGTGCAGGCGCTGACCCTGGGCCGCTGCCAGTCTTGGGAGGGGCTGTGCCGCGCCGACTTCACCGGCCTCTCGCAGCCAGACGCGGTGGCGAAGCGGCTGCGGCAGCGGGTCGCGCGGGCAGAGCTACACATCGTCATCGCATGCGATGAAGCGCCGACCACGCTCGCGGAATGGGTGCGGGCGGCGGGCCGGCAAAGCGCGCTCAGCTTCGACCTGCACGTCGTCGAGGTCCGCCCGCTCACCCCCATCGGCGCGCAGCGGCCCGTCGCATGGGCGCCGGTGCGGCCGATCACGACGACCATCATCCACCGCACGGTCGTCCGCGTGGAGACCGAAGGCCTCGCCCCGGTGACGGTCACGGTCATGAACGACCCGCCCGAGGTGGTCGAGGCGGCGCTGGCCCCCCGCCCCGTCGACTTGGCGCACCAGGCGCTGGCGGCCATCAACCCGTTGGCCGGGCGCATGGGCCTGACTGCCGAGCTGCTCTGGGCTGAGCTCGACTCCCACCACCGCCGCGCGCTCGCGGTGGACTGGTCGGAGGTGGCGGCGGCCATCGGCGACGTAGACGACCAAGGGCCGTACCTGCGCGGCAAGCGCGGAGATGGCTTCATCGAGGGTAGGTTCGGGCTAAACCTGCTGACGCGATGGCGGCCCAGCGTCTTTGTGGGCGCCTACCTCCTCCACCACGACCACAAGCACCGGCCGTTGGCAGAGGCCGACGGGGGCGACTTCGCGCTCATCGTCGACATGGCACCCGAGCTCCAGAGCCACAGCGCCGGGCACCCGGCTTTTGTGCGCCTGCGCGCGCGCCTTCAGCGAGACGCCGCTGCTGCCGGCTGGGCCTTTGCCGACACCCTCCCGCAGGGGGGAAACCCATGGCACCCGCTGCAGCTGCGGCGACCGCTGTACGCGGTCTTCGAGGGGGCCGGCACGCCCGAGGCACGTTTTGAACGGTGGGTCGAAGCGGCTAGGAGCGCCGTGACCTTGCTGCTCGTCGGCGGCGAACTGACCGCGCTTCGCGCGAACCTCCGGGGGAATTGACCCAGCGCCCGCTGCAGTCCGCGCCCGGCCGACCGCAGGGGCCGGCGCAGCCGGCGTCGGCGGAGTCGGCGACGGCGCAGCCGGCGGCGGCGGAGCCGACCGAGCCGGGCGGTCGGCGCGCCCGCCCGGGGGCGGCGCGCCGACCGGGGCCCCGGCGAAGCCCCGGCGGGGGGCCGTAGGCGCACAGCTGGAGGGGCGGCCCACCGTGGCCCCCCGC
>JAEUKK010000006.1 GCA_016792625.1 Deltaproteobacteria bacterium
TTGGCGGGGGATCCAAGGGGCCCCGCGGGCCCCTTGGCCGGGGGCCTGGGGGTCGGAGACCCCCGGCATCATCAACAAGATGATGCCCGACAAGGCGCACCAAGGTCAACCCAACCACAAGGAGCGCCGCCAGCATGGCCCCCCTTGGCGGGGGATCCAAGGGGCCCCTTGGCCGGGGGCCTGGGGCTCGGAGACCCCCGGCGCAAACCAACGACACAACGTCGGACGGCGCAATCGACATCGTCGGTCCATCGAAGCCCAGGCTCGCAGGAGCGCCAAGACCAACCCATCAGCCAGCGAAAGGCCCACCAACCGGCCAACGGAAGGCCAACCGCCCGGCCAACGAAAGGCCAACAGAAGGCCAGCCGACAGGCCGGCCAAGACCCGCCGACCGGCGAGCCGGCGCACCCCCCCCAAAAAAACGCCTCGCGCGCGCCAGCCCGGCCGCAGGGCCGACCCCCGGTCGGGCCGCGCAGCGGCCGAGGCCGAACGGCCGAGCCCGCAGGACGGGCGCCGACGGCCGCAGGCCGGCGGGGCGCCCAAGCCGACCAGATGATGGTGGCGGCCATCCCCCGAACCCTCAACCCCCAGGGCGCTGCTTCGGCGGGCCGGCCGGCGCACCGCCTCCGTGCAGCGGCCGCTGCAGCAGCAGGTAGGGCTGCGCGGGGTCGATCTTGTACAGCGTATGCCCCGCCGCGCTGCCCACCGCCTCGCCCACAAAAGGCCCGGGGACCAGCGCCCAGGCCACCGGCCGCCCGCCCAGGGCAGCCACCGCCTGGGGGTCGTCTTCGCTGTCGCGGGTCACCACGTAGGGGCGCCGCGCCGCCGCGGCCACGATGAGCTGATCGATGTAGAGCACGTCGTCTTCGGGCACCTGGGCCAGCAGGCCCCACAGGCGGTGGCGCTCGCGGTCGCGGTCGGTCGGCCGGGCCCGCACCGCGAGGTCTTGCCACAGCGGCCGCCAAGCCTCATGCGCCCGCCAGCCGAGGCCGCCTGCCGCCAGCACCACCCCGAGGCCGACCAGCCGCCCCGCCCGACAGGCCCGCCCCGCCCCGAGCACCGCCGCCGTGGTCAGCACGGCCACCATCGGCGCGAGGTGGTGCAGGCTTGGGTTGTGTAGGTTGCGGACGCTCGCCGGATCCAGCGCGTGAAACCAAGCGATGGGCGCCGCCGCCGCCGCCAGCTCGGGCCCAAGAACGAGGAGGGGCAAGGCCGGGCCGGCGAGGAAGGCGTGCATATCCCAGGGCACGCGCACGGCGCGGAGGGCCTGATCGAGCGGCACCCGGCCCTCGAACTCCAAGATGCTGACCAGGGGCGTGTCGTAGAGGGGCGGGCCCAGACCTTGGTAGACCCAGACCACGCCCGCCGCCACCCCGAGGCCGAGCAGGCCGCGCCCCAGGCCCCCGGTGAGGCCGACCGCGGGGAGCAGCAGCAGGGCCTCTTCGCGGGTCGCCCCGAGCAGCAGCAGGCAGAGCGCCGCCTGCCAGCCGCGCCCGTGCCGCGCCCCCCAGACCGCCAGCGGCAAGGCGGGGATCACCAGCACGAGGTCTTGGTAGTCGGCGAGCGCCATCACCATGATCGGCGTTGAGCTCGCGTAGAGCACGAGCCCGGCGAGCAGCCCGGCCAGCCGCCCCTCGGCCCAGCCGAGGCGGGCCGCCGCCAGCACGCCCAGGCCCACCGCGCCCACCTGCAGCCGGGCGAGGGCCCAGGGGCTGGTCGACAGGCCGCTGAGCTTGGCGTTGATCAGGTACAGCGGGGTGTAGTGGCCGCCCCAGGTCCAGCTCTGGGCGTAGCCGCGGTGCACCGTCTGCACCCAGCCGCGGCCCTCGGCGAAGCTGTCGGCGAGCTGGGCGAAGGTCGCGTAGGCCAGGCTGCCCATCGGCGCGATGCTGCGCTCGTGCGCGTCGACCAGGGCGAGCATGGCCCGCGTCCAGCCCACGCAGACCAATAGCGGCAGGCCGAAGGCCAACACAACCTCGATCAGGCTGATCAGCGCCGCGCGCCCACCCCCGCCGGGGCGCGCAGCCGCGGGGGCCCCGCCCTCTGCCGCTGGGTCTGGGTCGCTGTGCGCCGCGCTGTCCAAGCCGCCTCCGCTGCGCGGCGGCCCGCCGCGCCCGGCCAGCATAGGCCATCGGCGAGGGGGCGCGGATGTCGGACGGGGGCCCGGTGCGCCGCGCTGCCACGCCCTGGGGCGCGCTCCCGCTCGCGCTGCTGCCCCTGGCCGGCCTGCTCGACGGCGGCGCGGGCCCCCTGCGGGTGGTGGGCAGCCCCCGCGCCGAGCTCTGGGGCCACCTCTGGGTGCAGGGCTGGCACGCCGCCGCCCTGCCCGCCTGGCCCGGTCCGGGCGCCGGCCGCCTGCTGCCCGCCCAACCTTGGGCCGCCATCGACCCCCTGCCCACCGCGCTGGCCGCCGGGGCCCGCCGCCTCGGCCTGCTCTGCGGCCTCGAGCCGGGCGCCGCCGCGGCGCTGGGCCACGACCTGCTCGTCGCGTGTGCCCTGCTGCTCGCCTTCTTCGGCGGGGCCAAGCTCAGCGCCCGCCTCGGCGGCCACCCCGTCGTCGGCGGCCTCGCCCTCGCCTGGGCGCCCGCCCTGATGGGCAGCGCCGCCTCGGGCCTCAGCGAAGACCTCGGCCTGGGGCTGCTCGCCCTGGCCCTCGCCGCCCTCTGCGCGCCCCTGCGGCCGCTGCGCGCGGGGCTGCTCGCGGGCCTGCTGCCCTCCGCCGGCTTGTTGTTGGCCTGGTCGGGCGGCCTGCTGCTGCTGATCCGCGGCCTCGCCGGCCTGCGCGGGCCCCGCGGCCGCCGCCTGCTGCTGGGCGCCCTGCTCGCCGCCGGCCTCTGCCTGCCCGCCGCCCTGCCCCAGCTCGACCGCCTCGCCCACCAGCGGTCGGCCGCGCCCGCCGCCACGGGCGCGCCGCCCACGCCCGCCCACGAGCCGCTGTGGCGCCTGAACCCCGTGCGGCGCGCCGATCTGCTCAGCCTCGTCGCCCCGGGGCCCGCGCCGGCGCTCGGCCCCGACGCCCTGCTGCGCGCCCACCCCGGCTACCTCGGCCTCAGCCTGCTGCTGCTCGCCGCCGCCGCGCCCCGCCGCCTGCGCTGGGCTTGGGGCCCGCCGCTGCTGCTGCTCACCCTCGCCGCCGCTGGCCCGGCGCCGACCCTCGCCGGTCGGCACCTCGGCCTGCACAACCCCGCCGCGGCGCTGATCGGGGCCCTGCCCCTGGGCGGCTTGGTGCACCACCACGCCCGCCTGCTGCTGCCGGTGGCGGTGGGCCTCGCGGGCCTCGCCGGCGCCGGCGCGGCCCGGCTCTGCCGCGGGCGGCCCTGGGTGGGTCTGCTGCTCATCGGCGTGGTGGCGGTCGATCTGGGGCTGGGCTCTCCGCTGCCGCTGCCGCTGCCCACCGCCGCCGCCCCGCCCTTGCCGATCAGCGCGGCGCTCGGCGGGCTGCCGCCGGGCCCCCTGCTCGTGCTGCCCGCCGCCGGCCCCGGGGTGCACGCCCAGCGCCCCCTGGCCGATCAGGTGGTCCACGGGCGCGCCCTGGTCATCGACCCCAACCAGCCCGGCCTGCCCCCGGGGCCCTGGGCGCGGGCGGGCCGGACCCTCGAGGCCCACCTGCGGGGGCAGGGCCCAGCTCCGGCGGCCTGGCCGAGCGGGGTCGCGGTGATCATCGTGCTGGATGGTTTTGTGGAGCAGGCGACCGCCGCGCTGGGCCCGCCCGATCGGGTGGCCGCGGGCGGGGCGGCCTGGGGCTGCGCGGGGCGCGGGGCCTGCCCAGCCCCTGATCTGTCGCAGGATCGCCCTTGAAGCGGGCGGGCTGAGGCCAATATCCACGCGGCGGACCGCCCAGGGGCCGCGCGCCGATCAAGCCCGATCCGCCGTTTGGGGTCACCCGCCGGTCCACAGCGAGGGGTGGGTCATGATCAAGAAGGTGCTGTTGGGGATCGGCGCGGTGGTGGCGGTGGCGGTGGTCGGCGTGCTGGGCGCGGCGGCGATGCAGCCCGACGTGGTGCACGTCGAGCGCAGCCTGGTGATGGCGGCCCAGCCGGGCGACGTGCACCCGCACATCAACGACCTGAAGAAGTTCTCGGCCTGGAACCCCTGGGGCCAGATGGACCCCCTCCAGAAGGTCACCCACTCCGAGCCCAGCGCCGGCCTGGGCGCCCGCTACGACTGGTCGAGCGAGCTGGTCGGCACGGGCAGCATGACCATCACCAAGTCCGAGCCCGAGGCCGTGCACATGCGCCTCGTGTTCACCGCCCCCTGGCAGTCCGAAGCCGACGCGAACTTCCTGCTCAAGCCCGAGGGTGACCAGACCAAGGTCACCTGGACCTACGACCAGCAGGCCGACTTCGGCACCAAGCTGATGGGCCTGGCGATGAACATGGACTCCATGCTCGGCCCCGACTACGAGAAGGGCCTCGCCTCGCTCAAGGTCATCGCGGAGGAGGCCGCGACCGCCCGCAAGGCCGCCGAGGCCCAGGCGGCGGCCGACGCCAAGACCGCGGCGGAGGCCGAGGCCGCCGCGCAGGCGGCTGCGCCGGTGGAGGGGGCCGAGGCGCCGCCAGCGGCGGAGGAGGCCCCGGCGGGCAAGGCCGGCAAGGGCAAGGGTGGCAAAGCCAAGAAGGGCTGAAGCCCGGTTGATTGGCAGGGCCGGTTGAGGGGAGCGGCCGCTCTGGAGGTGGGCCCGTGCGCCAAGCGCGGCGCGCGGGGTCTGTCGGAGGAGCGGCTCGCTTCGCCCCGCGCCCTCAGCTCGCCGGGCCGCCGCGGACCAAGCTCAGGGTCGGCCGGCCGGTCGGGTCGCGGGGGAAGCGCAGCGCGATGAGCTCGGCCTCGGTCAGCATGCTGCTGGGCTCGAGGGAGACGCCGAGGCCGACGCAGCGGTGCTCGATGCTCCACCCCCGCCAGCGGACGGTGCCGGCGAAGACCCGCGCCTTGCCGTCGATCTGCAGCGTGCCCCAGACCACGTCTTCGGGCCGGAAGCGCACCGTGCCGCAGCTTGGGCGGAAGAACAGGCCGGTGGACGAGGCGTCGCGCAGCTCGCCGGGCTGGTCTTCGAGCCGGCGGTGATCCCACCGCACCGGGGTGCGCACCAGGTCACGGGCCGCGTCGCGCCGGTTGTAGCCGGGCTCGAAGTCGGCCAGGGGGGGCGACGGGCGCTGCAGCCCGAACAGGCGCACGACCTCTGCTGCCATCTGGACCTCACAAGGCTGCGGCGCCCCGAGGGGCCCGCGCGGGTCGACCGCCGCGCCCGGCCCCGCGCGCTGCGGGGGCCCGGGGCGGAGCGACCGGGGTCGTGGACTCTGTCGCCGCAGACGTCATCCACGCGCATAGGATGCCCGGCCCGGGCGCCCAGTGTCAAGCTCTTTGTGGGGGAGCGCCCGGCGCGGCGGCCCCCGGCGGAGGTGCGCGTGGTCGGTCGTTGGCAGGTCGAGGGGGCTTGGGGTGTGGACCAGCTGCGCTGGGTCGAGGACGCCGCCCCGCCAGAGCCCGGCCCGGGCGAGGTGCGGCTGCGGTTGACCGCGATGAGCCTCAACTTCCGCGACCTGCTCATGGTCACCGGCCGCTACAACCCGAGCCAGCCCCTGCCGCTGGTGCCCGGCTCGGACGGGGTGGGCGTGGTCGAGGCGCTCGGGCCGGGCGTGGCCGGCTGGTCGGTCGGGGAGCGCGCCACGCCCCTGTTCTGCGTCGGCTGGCCCGGCGGCCGCTTGCCCGCCGACGCCCCCCGCCACGCGCTCGGCGGCCCGCTACCCGGCCTGCTGCAGACCTGGCGCTGCCTGCCCGCTGCGGCCCTGCTGCGGCCGCCCGCCCACCTCAGCGACGCCGAGGTCGCCACCCTGCCCTGCGCCGCGGTGACCGCCTGGCGGGCCCTGTTCACCGAGGGCGGCCTGCGGCCGGGCCAGCAGGTGCTGGTCATCGGCACCGGCGGCGTCTCACTCTTCGCCACGCAGCTGGCGGTGATGGCCGGCGCGCGCCCGATCTTGGTCACCCGGCGGCCCGAGAAGGCCGCCGCGGCCGCCGCCCTGGGCGCCGAGGTCATCGTCGCGCCCTCTGGCGGCTGGGGGCGCGAGGTGCGCGCGCGCAGCGGCGGCGGCGTCGATCTGGTGGTCGAGGTGGGCGGGGCGGGCACGCTCAGCGAGAGCCTCGCCGCCGCCCGCCCCGGGGGCACCATCGCCATCATCGGCGTCTTGGACGGCATGGACGCCCACCTGTCCCTGATCGCGGTGCTGATGCGCGGCCTGCGCCTGCAGGGCGTCTTCGTGGGCAGCGGCGAAGACCACGCCGCCCTGCACGCCGCCCTGCGCGCCCACCCCACCCTCCGCCCGGTCATCGGCGGCCACCACCCCCTCAGCGCCCTGCCCGAGGCCCTCCGCGCCCTGGAGCGGGCCGAGCACCTCGGCAAGCTGGTGATCGAGGCGGGCTGAGCGCGCCAGCGCCGCCGCCAGCCGCGCCGCCCCTCGCCGCGCGCGAAAGCCTGGCCCCGTGCGTGCGCGCCAGCGCGACGGGAGGCGCGCGAAGCGTCCCGCAACGCGCGCTGACGCGCGCTCGCCGGCGCGACGGAAGGCAAGCGAAGCGTCCCGCAGCGCGCGCTGACGCGCGCCCGCGGCCGCCCGGTCCCGCGCCGCCCGTCGAGCACCCACGACAGCCACGGTCCTCGCGGCGCTCCGCCTCATCGCCCACCACGGCCCCAACACGCGCCTCCCGTCCAGCTGCCACCAAAGCCCAGGCCCTCGCGGCGCTCCACCTCATCGCCCACCACGGCCCCAAAACGCGCCGCCCGTCCATCGCCCACCAAAGCCCAGGCCTTCGCGGCGCTCCACCTCAACGCCCACCACGGCCCCAAAACGCGCCGCCCGTCCATCGCCCACCAAAGCCCAGGCCTTCGCGGCGCTCCAC
>JAEUKK010000009.1 GCA_016792625.1 Deltaproteobacteria bacterium
GGACGAGCTCTATGGCGAGATCAGCGGCGACCTGATGAACTTCCTCGCGCGCCCGCGGTTCTCGGGCGTGGAGTTCTCGGGCGCGCTCATCGAGGGGGCGGTCCAGGGCATCGGCCAGGCGAAGCTCAACCAGCTCGCCGACATCGCCGCGGCCGACGGGTGGAGCCGCGCCGAGTACGAGACCGTCGCTGGCGCCATTGTTGACACGGTGGGCTCGGTCGCGGCCATCGCCACGGCGTCTGCGGCGCTGCTGCCCAACCTGGTCGACAAGGTCCGCGAGCGGCGGCGTGAGGGCAAGGGCCTGCTCGCCGCCATTGATGACTTGCGCGACGACGGCAAGGGGCGCCGCGCCGACCGGGCCGAGAAGCGGGCCGACCGGGCCGAGGCTCGGGCCGAAAACAAGGGCGTGCTCAACATCGAGGACGGAACCTGGGGCCCGGCGGCGAGCACCGAGAACGTCTCTGTGCGGGCCCGTCTCGGCAAACGTGCAGCAATCGCAGAGCTGCCGGGGGGATTTGCCCTCGTGCGGGCGATGGAGGGGGGTGAGAGCGCTGAGGCTGTCGCGGCGCAGATGCGCAGGGTGCTGGAGGCCGCGCGCCCAGCCGCGGAGGGTGCGGCCATCGCTGGGCCCCTGTTTGGGTGTGCCTGCGGGTGCGGTCGCTGCGGCGGCCGGCAGGAGGTCTGAGATGGCGAAGGTTCCAAAATGGGTGGCCGAGCTGGGTGGCTGGTGGGATGACCTGCTCGGTCCGGCCCTGACCATGGCCTGGGAGAAGGTGAAGGGCACGGGGACCGACCCCAAGATGCTCCAGGCCGCCTACTCCGAGGTGGTCAACCGCATGGAGCGGGCGCTCGACGAAGCTGACGGCGCGGTCGCTGACCTCGCCGCGGCGGCGGGCACCCTGCCCGACTGGCAGCCGGTGGTCAGCCACGTCCGCGACGTGCTCGCACGGGTGCGCGGCCGGTGGGCCGACCCCGAGGCCAGCACGCCGATTGGCGTCAGCGGCGTCGCTCTCGGCGCGAGCCTCAGCGGCGTGGTGACCACGACCAAGCGGGTCGTGACCACGCTGGGCATCGCCTGGGCGCTGGCCACGGTCGCCCACGTCGAGCTGCTCATCGCCTGGGTGCGGGAGCGGCAGCGCGAGGCGGCTGCCGGCGGCCCGGCCCCCAAGGTCCGGCGCGCCGACCGGGCCCAGGTGTCGGGCGCTGACGTGGGCGCTGTGCACGTCAACCTCAGCGCACAGAAGAGCCCCGCGCAGCGCCGGGCCGAGGCCGCGGCGGCCAACCGCCCCGCGTTCCCGCGCCTGCGCCGGTGGGGCCGCCGGCTCTACCGCTGAGCTGGCGGCCGGCCCTCGACGGAGGGCCTGGCCGTGCCCCCCGCTGCTTTGTCCCCGTCCGCCCTGCCGCCCAAGGTCCTGCCGTGAGCCTCCTCGACGACGTAAAGCAAGCCGTGAACGGCTGGTTCGACGCGGCGCTGGGCAAGCCGCTCGACGCTGCGTTGGCCAAGGTGCGCGCGGCGGTCTCGGGGCGCTCGGTCGAGCAGACCGTCAAGCCCGAGGTGGAGGCCTTCTTCTCGGCGATGACCGGCTGGGACCAGCACCTTCGCCGGCTGGAGGCCGCCGCGGCGCAGATCAGCCCGCCAGACCCGCAGGTGCAGGCCTACGTCGCCGCCATCCGTCAGAAGCGCGACCTGCTCTGGACGCAGGCGACCGACCCCAACGCCGCCCGGCCGGCCACGTCGGGGGCGCCGGTGGGCTTCTTCCCCGCCATCCCGGCCGGTACCGCCGTGGTCTTCACCGCCATCTGCGCGGTCGCCGTGGCGGGCTTTGGCATGGCCAGCACAATGCTCGTTCGTCGATTGGTTGGTCGCCAGTTCCCCTTCAATCACGGGAGCGCGCTCACCGCAACGCCGTCGGCGGGTCAGCTGCGGCCTGCTGCAGTGCTCATGGCGCGGATGGTGCCCACTCGAGTACTTCCCCTTCAACCAAGGTGACGGGCTGCGCGATATCCTCGCCGCAGGCCACATAGTAGTCCCCCGGCGGGAACCAGCTTGGGCACGTCTCCAACATCATGGACGAAGAGTTCGCATAGGTTGATGCTTGCCCCGTCACGACGGATGCGTCGAGCAGCATGCACCCGGCGCCGACTACGTCTTCGACCGCCGGGCCCGGTTTCTTTCGGGCACAGATCCCCGCCAGCTCCGACCATGGGCCGGGCGTCGTACAGGCTCCTCCCCGGTCGAGCTCTATCTCGGCCCAAGTAACGGCCTCCTGGCAAACCACCCGTCCACGAACGGGGCCGTCACCCTCAGGTAGGGGGACAAACTCGGTCATCTGCCTGACCGGGTGCACCGTCTCTCCCAACTCGAGCACACAGTCGCCGCTCGGCCACTCCCCGCGTATGCACCCGCGAGACCCTTGTGCACTCATGTCGACCTCAAGGGTCTTCGTTTCGTCGGAAGCGCTGAACCGGCTGAGGCGCTGGTCGAGTACAACAGTAAGGATGAAGTCGCGTCCCGTCTCACATTGCCAAGCGCCAGGCGACAGCCATGCACATTCACCGTTGACTGCTCCTCCTCCCGGAATATAGGTCCCTGGGTCAGGCTTGGGCCCTGATGAGAATGATGGCAGCACCCGCGTGTACCCCGGGCAGGGCGCCCCATCCGCAACGCACTCTACCCGTACGTACTGGCGTCTCTGCATTCGCACCACACCCAGGTCACCTTTCATCGCGGGAGGGAATACAGAAGTTGACTGATAGTCAGGGTGGTGTGCTTCGAGCAACGCGGTCATAAATTTCGATTCGCTCTGGCGAACTACCTCCATAGTCCCGTACTGGTCGGACGTTAAGACGTTCCAATAGTCCGCGTCCTCCATGGTCACTCCGGGAATGGGCTGGCCTGTTGCGTGATCTTCGAACCGGATGGTGACCCTGTCTACGGGGGCCAAGTGAAGTCTGAGGGCCCGGTGGGGCGCGCCGTCGGGGCTACGGAGGCGGTGGACTTGACTGCAAGTCGATGACTTTAGATCGACTATGGTGGCATCGCATGGGAACGCCTCGAGTCGTTGGCTAACTCCCGCAGACCAGGTGAATTCCGGGCCCTCAACGGTCAATCCGCTGGGTAGCGGTACAGGTGGAAGGATTCGAAGTGTTCCGGTTTCGCCGCAGGCCGCCTCCGCTTCGACTACGAGGTCGACTGCGCACGCAGCCCCGCATGGTAATGCAACTTCCCTGGGCGATACCGCTGGATCTCCTTCCAGCCATAGGCTCATCCAGGCGGTCTCCTGGCGCACGATCCACCGCCCGGTTGTTAGGCCGCTAAAGGTGCACCGATGTTGCTCGTCCGGATTGCACGAGTCGACAAATGTCGTCGTCGTCCCTCCATCCCACCCCCCAGCACCGACCCGTGCGTAGAGTTCCACCGGTGAGCCCAACTCCCCACATCCCTTCACGGTCAACTTGAAACTAGGCGGCTGCAGAAGATCAGGGGGGTCAATCACCAGGGGCTGTGCGGCCTCTGGTGATTGACCGCCGGCGGGGGGCGTACTGACCTCGGCCGCTCCCCGACATGCCACTCGGGATATCCAGCCAAGGGCAACCAGCGCTACGCAAAGCGCGATGAGCGCGGGTTTGCGCCGAGAGGGTCGTTGTGCTGGCATGCCTTCATTACCTACCGTCGCCGGGATTGTTGGGAAGGGTTGCAGAACTTGCTGCGCTACCCAAGAATTTGGCGATCAGGCGCTGAGGTTGCCCGGAAACACCCCGGGCATGATTCTGGCGGCATCCGAATGGGAATGTTTCGACAAACGCCGTTGACACAGCCGAACTTGGTCACCACGCAGATGGCGCCAGGCGTCCCGTTGTTGAGGCACTGCCGCGCCCTGTCAACTACCTCCGGGCATCCGCTGCAGTTGGCACCGGGGCCGCCACTTGGGAAACCGGGGCTGCCGCTTGGGGAGAGGTTGCTCTGGACGACCGCTACCGACGCCCACGCCGCCATCCCGTCAATGCTCCGCCGAGAGTGCAGCGCCATGTCAGCTCCGGCTCTCGAGGTCGAGATCAAGAGAGACAAGACAGGCCTGAAGCGCATTGACGCCGGCGTTCTGGCCGACCACCACGCCCCACCGGATGAAGCGCTTGACTGCGGTCGGCATGGCGACCCAGTCTGATGTCGAGGTCTTCGGCCCCATGCCAACACCGGTGAGGGTCGAGCCGAACTTCACCGATGCACCAGAAGTGGTGCCGTTGCCCCAGGTCACGCCATCTTCGCTGGTCTGCCACGCACAATCGACTTTCACACCGACGGTGCTGGACTCGACAGTCAGGGTCGCGCGGAAGGACTTGAGGACCGCCGCGAGCGCATCGAGCGACTCTGGACTGAGCGGGATGAAGTTCTCACCAGGGGAGGTGTCAGCGCTGGAGAACACGGGCGCACGCTGCGCGACAGTTACCGACCGAACGGGGGGGGGTGCAAGACACGTGCCAACTCCTACATTGTTGCTGGGCTATGCTGAGAGGTCGGGCCGTAGGGCAGTTGCCCTCTGGCTCGCCGGCGCGTCGCCTTTCGCGCCGGCTGGACCGCATGGGCGATCTCGCCGCAGGCGCTCACAGGCTCCCACAGGTGGTGCGGCGCTGCAAGTAGAAACCGTCGTTCCCCCGCAACTTTTTCCACTCGAAGCGGCGACGGCCCGAGGGGGGGGAGGTTGCTTCATCCTCGGCACCTCGATCACCCCATCGGTCACGTTGTAGTTGAAGCCCATGCCACGAGACCGGGGAGGCTCCCCGTCGGGGAGCAAGCGTGGGAGTTGAGCCAGACTGGCTGGCCAGTGCCGACGCCTTCCGTTCCGCCAGCAACTGCTGTCGCGCCCCCGCCCGTTGCAGGTGTCGTGCTGCGGTGTGCAGTCTGGCCCCTGCAAGTTGCAGGTGTCGTGCTGCGGTGTGCAGTCGCGCCTCTGCAAGTTGCAGGTGTCGTGCTGCAGGGTGCGATCATGCGTTGGGAAGGTGTGCCGGGCGCCGTGCGGTCTGCCTTTGTCCTGCTGGGCGCCAACGGCTCTTGCCGTGCCGTCGTCGCGGCGCCCTCGACGCCGGCTGGGAGGGAAAACGCGCCGCTGACCGCACGGATGACGCGAAGGTGCCACGTGGCGCGAAGGGCTTGGAGGGCTGGTCGCCCCGGCTCGAACCCGTGCGCGGCCGGCGCGGCGCAGCGGAGGGGGCGACCGACCCCGACGACGCCCGGCTGCTGCCTGTCGGCGGCTGGACGCGCAACATCGACCAAGAGGAGGCCCCCGAAGCCCGCGAGCTCAAGCCCAGCCGCGCCCAGCGGGCCGCGCTCGAGGCGGCGGGCCTTCACCATGACCGGGGGGCTGGCACCTTCTTCGGCGTGACGACGACGGCCATCGACGACTTCCCCGCCGGCAGCCTCATCTTCTCCGAGCCGGAGGACGGCGCGGGCTTCGCCATCGCCAAGGCCGAGCTCGCCCCGGCGGGCGGCGGCAAGGCGCGCAAGGCCCGGGCGGCCGACGCAGCGCGGGCGGACGCCGCGGTGGGCGCGCTCACCGACAGCGCGCCCGCCCGCAGCCCGAGCCCCGGCCAAGAGGCGACGACCGCGGCGCAGATCGAGGCGGCCGCCGAGGTGCTCGCCGAGACCCCGGTCGGCCCCGAGGGCGAGAGCGGCGCGGCGGGCATCAGCTTCGCGGCCTGGCAGGACATCGAGCGCGCGCTGGTGAACCTGCTCGACGCGCCCGAGAAGTCCACCCAGCACCGGGTGGGCCGGGCCTTGGAGGCCTGGCGCGACGGGCTCGCCCCCGACGCCGAGAGCGCCCACGCCAAACCGAGCCCGGGAAACCGCGGCTGGGCGGTGCTCTCGCTCGCAGACCTGCGCGCCGAGCTCGAGCGCGTGCTCGACAACAGCGTGGACGACGACGACACCGACAAGCAGACCCGCGCCTACATGGGGCAGGTGCTGTCGGGCTTCGAAGCGGTGACCCCGCCGTTTGCGGCGGCCTTCGCTTTGGTCGCTGCGGCCCCGCAAGCACATCGCCAACCCGAAGTGCAAGGACGAAGCCCGGGAGCAGTCGCGGGTGGCGCTCGCCAAGGCGGTGGACACGCTCGAGGCCGCTGCGACCCGCCGCCGGGCCGGTGGGCTGCCCGCGGACCAGCTCGCGGCGCTGCGGGCCTCTGCGCGCTCGGTGGCCCTGACCGCGGCGAAGCTGGCCCGGTCCTGCGCGGCGGGGCAGCTCGCGATGCCGGGCGCCAAGGCCGAGAGCGGCGCGCAGGGCGGCAAGGCCAGCGGCGGCGACCCCTACGCGACGCCCCAGGTCCGGTTCATCGGGGCCCGGAAGGTGGCCGTGCAGGCCGCCGGCCGCGGCAAGGACGCGCTGAGCATCGACACCGGCAAATGGTCCTGGACCGTCGAGCGCACCCACCCCATCGTCGAGAAGCTGCGCAGCGCGCCGCTGCCCCCGCTGCCGCTGCCCGGGAAGCCCGATGGATGGACCAAGACCGAGTGGCAGGGCTGGGCCGGCGCGCTCGGCCGTGCGCTGGGCCTCGCGGCGGGTGAGTTCGACGTGCAGTGGGTGCCGGCCGAGGGCGTGTCAAAAGAGGGCTGGCAGCTCGTCATCCCCCGCGGCCACGCGCAGCACGGCCGCAGCGCCGTCGAGCTGACCTTCGAGCTCGCGCTGAACCAGCTCATGTTCGTCGGTGTCGTCGAGGCGCCGGTCATCCAGAAGGGCGACGTGGTCAGCTACATCAAGGGCCGCACCCCGGTGGTG
>JAEUKK010000011.1 GCA_016792625.1 Deltaproteobacteria bacterium
CGGATCAGGCCGATCCCACCGCCCCAACCACGGGCAGTAGTACCGCTGGCTGTGGTACTGAAGCCCCGTCTCCTCATCCCGCTCCATCCCCGTGAACCGGTAGCGCTTGCTCACCTCCAGCGCACCATCCTCTGCCCACCAGGCCGTGGTGCCGTAGGGGTGCAGCTCTTCGTAGCTGAGAACGCCGAAGCTGCCGTCCAGCTCGACGCAGGCGCTCGCCAGCAGGTCGCCCAGCTGAAAGCGCACCAGCGGTGCGGGCGCGTGCCCATGCACCGTCGTCGTCGTGCCCGTCGTCGTCACCGTGCGCGTCTCGACCAGCGCGATGCGCTGCTGGTCGTCCATGATGTGCAGCGTGCCGCGCTCTTCCTCGAGCACCGGCGTCGAGCCCGCCATGTTGTGCTTGGTGTAGTGCTCAATCCCCCAGAGGGTCAGCGTCGTGTGCCGGAACAGGCCCTTGTCCACCACCTTCGCGATGCGCTGGCCTGCGCCATCATACGTGTAATGGGCCGAGTCAGTGCTGTTGAGCGCCACGCTCTCGAGGTGGTCGCGGTGGTCGCGCGTCGCGGCCATGCCGTTGGGCGCGCCTTCACCGGGCAGCACCCGCATGTTGCCACGGCGGTCGTGGCTGTACTGGCTCAACCACGTGGTCGGGTCGTCGATGTCGTCGCCGGTCAAGCCCGCGCTCGAGGCCAAGACTTGGTAGTTGCCCGCCGCGACCTGCGGGCGCCGGCGCCAAACCACGCTGCCGCCGGCCACGTGCACGGTCTCGGTCAGGTTGCCGGCCGCGTCGTCGACATCGCTCTGGGTTGTGCGGCGCAGCACGGTGTTCGCCGCGCCGCCGTGCGGAAGCAGCTGCACCGGGAAGGGCGGCACGCCGGCTTGGGCCAGGCCCACCTTCTCGCGGCCGGTGGCCGACGACAGCCGGTAGAGCGGGTCGTAGCTGTAGGTGCGCTCAGGGCTGACCTGCGCGTTGTCGAACCCCTGCGTCTGCTGCGCGTCGTCGTCGATCTCGATGACGTTGCCGACGTGGTCGCGGCTGTACTGCCGGTCTTGGAGGATGGCGCTGTCGGTCGCGCGCACCGTGCGCAGGCGCGGCAGCCACAGGCGCTGAGGGTCGTAGGTGGTTGTCGTGGTGGTCGAGCTTGTCGCACCTTCGCCGTCGGTGATGCGCGCGCGCTGGCCCCGGACGTTGTCGCTGCGCAGCCCGGTCACCCGGGGCGTGGCGGTGCTGTCGGTGCGCGTCGGGGGCCGGCGGGGCGCCAGCGGGGAAGCGTCGACGGCAACGTCAGTGACGTCATCTTCGAGTGGCCGTCGGCGCTGCGGGAGCTGGACCACCGGGCCTCCTGTCGGGGTGGGCTGAGCGTAGCACACGGCGGGCGGCGCGGGTCGGTCGGATCGGCGTGCAGGTGGAGCATGCTCAGCTGCGGAGGGATTCGGGCGGGAGCGCGGTGGACGCGCGCGGGGTGAGGGCACGGGTGGACGGGCGGTCCAGATGAGCGGCCAGGGCGTCGTTCGGGATGAGGGGCGTCGTGGGCTGGAGCGCTGGTGGGGCGATTGCGGGGCGGCGCCGCGCACTGCTGCGACTGGGGCGTGCGGCGGCGGGTTCTCGACGGTGCTTCAGCGCGGGGTTGGCGGTTCGGGTTGGTCGCCGGTGTGCGCGAGGGCGGCTGGTCGGTGTTGGCGTCTGGCACGTTGAATACTGCGGCGTGGCGGGTGAGCCGGAGGGGGTGGGGTGTGGCTCGGCCGGGTCGGGCCAGCTCTACGCGACGGATGGCCGCGGGCTGCGAGAGGCGGTCGGTCCAGTGGCGGAGAGCGCGCCCGTCGACACTGTTCTCGGCGCACCGCTCGGGGCGCAGCTGCGCCGACGCGCGCATGTCGGAGGGCAGCTCGGGGGCGTCGTCTTGGGTGATGCGACGGCGGGGCGCGGGCATGGTGAGATTCAGCCGGCAAGATCACGGATCGTTGGTCGGTATAGATTCGTCTTTTGCTGGGGGTGCGTACCCGGGTACTTGGGTCGGCGACAGGTGCGGCGGTTGGATGGATGCGCAACGATCAATAGCTCTCAGTGGGAATGTCCTCCATGGCCAACTGAACGTCCAAGTCACCCGAATCTCGGATGGCTTGATCTACCCGGACGATTGCCAATTCCAGGGCAGCCTCAAGCGATCGCTCGGTTGCATCAAATTCAATCAGCCCTGCGGGTGTGCGGAGTCGGAAACCGACACGAGCGATGTAAGAACCGTCAGGGTGCTCCCACACTCTAACTACGTACCCCGTTGTCCATTGCAACTGGACTCGAAACTGACCCGCGAGTCGCAGGACCACGAAAGGAAGTGGCGAGGTAAATGAAGCCATAATGTACTCCTTCTATCCACTTGGTCAACCCTACAGTCAAGCGCACCCAAGTTGATGGCATCGAGAGTTGACCCGGCGCGGGTAGGCGCCGCCAAGCGTCCGGCTGGCCTGATCAACTAGATCGAGCGCGACTGTACTATCCACGGTCAAACCCATGGGCGGACGACTCCGATTCCATAGGAGGGCATAGTGAATTATTAGTAGTAGCTGGTTCCACTGTCTTCAACAAAGCAGGAATTTTCAACCACTCGTTGCGCCGGCTCACGCTCAACAAAGTACCGAAGTTCTTCAAGAAATGCAGCCAGGAGTTGATCCGCGTCGCGACCGTCCTTGTAGGAGAAGTACTGATCGCCCAAATCACCAGTCAAGTGCAGATTTGTCATCACATAAAACCGCCCTTCGCCCTGCCAAAGACGCACCTTGATTCCGCCACCCGGAAACGGCTCAGGAATCAAGAGGAAGTACTCTCCCACAAGCCGCTCAATTCGACTCGACGAAACACCGCGCAACTCTGGTAAACAGTCCACGGCAATGCCTCCCGAACCACAACCGTCAGTCGTAGTTGCCATCGTTTTTGTGGAATTGAATGACGTTTCCGTCGCTATCAACCCGAGGGATGTTTCTGCCCACCTGCCACTTCTCGGTGTGTCCAATATCCGGCGACGGTCCTTCCTTCCGTTTCCCGGCCTTCCGCTGCCTTGAAACCCCTAACGGCTTTCGCAGTTCCGAATCAACCGTGGGCGTACCGAAACTCTCACGATGCATAGCAAAATGATACGCGAGACTTTCGGCGGCGCCTTTGTGGGAAATTCCTTGCGACCAACTAAGCCCTGGTCCTAGATCTTCCAGAGCCGCGTAGGTCGCTTCCCACTCATCTACCGTCAGCCTACGCTTCCCTACAACGGGCCGATCGTTGTGGTTGGGCTCTCCCCAGGGTGTACCACCCGAATGTCCAAGGGTATCTGGCGCCTTGGTGCTCGGATTGGAATCGGGTGAATTAGGGTACTTGCCTCCCTGACTCAGTTGCCCGCGATCAACACAGGGTGTGGGCGAATGCTCTTCTCCCCCGGAGCCGTTCGCTCCATTTGGACCAATCACAGGAATCGCGGCCCCGGGAACTGCGTGGCTTACAGCAGATCCGACCCCGCAGGAAGTAGTCAGCGCCGACTTGTTGACGTACTTCACATGGTCGACTGGTAAATCAACGCCAACCGGACACAGGTTGCCCGCGGCGTCATCGACATCGCTCTGGGTGGTGCGGCGCAGCACGGTGTTCGCCGCGCCGCCGTGCGGCAGCAGCTCGACGGGGAAGGGCAGCACATCGGCTTGGCCCAGGCCCACCCTCTCGCGGCCGATGGCCGACGACAGCCGGTAGAGCGGGTCGTAGGCGTACGTGCGCTCGGGGCTCACCTGCGCGTTGTCGAACCAGCGCGTCTGCTCCGCCTCGTCGTCGATCTCGATGACGTTGCCGACGTGGTCGCGGCTGTACTGCCGGTCTTGGAGGATGGCGCTGTCGGCCGCGCGCACCGTGCGCAGACGCGTCAGCCACAGGCGCTGCGGGTCGTAGGTGCTTGTCGTCGTGGTCGAGCTTGTCGCCCCTTCGCGGTCGGTGATGCGCGCGCGCGGGCCGCGGGCGTTATCGCTGCGCAGCTCGGTCACCCACGGCGTGGCGGTGCTGTCGGTGCGCGTCGGGGGCCGGCGGGGCGCCAGCGGGCGAGCGCCGAAGGCGACGTCAGTGACGTCATCTTCGAGTGGCCGTCGGCGCTGGGGGAGCTGGACCACCGGGCCTCCTGTCGGGGTGGGCTGAGCGTAGCACAGGGCGAGCGGGGCGGGTCGGTCGGATCGACGTGAAAGGTGGAGCACGCTCAGCTACGGAGGGCTCCGGGCGGGAGCGCGGTGGAGGCGTGCGGGGTGAGGGCACGGGTGGACGGGCGGTCGAGATGTACGGCCAGGGCGTCGTTCGGGACGAGGGGCGTCGTGAGCGGGAGCGCTGGTGGGGCGATCGCCGGGCGGCGCCGCGCACTGCTGCGATCGGGGCGCGCGGCGACGGGTCCTCGACGGTGCTTCAGCGCGGGGTCGGCGATTCGGGTTGGTCGCCGACCCGCGCATGGGCGGCTGGTCGATGTTGGCCTCTCGCGCGTTGAAGACGGGGGGAGGTCTGCGGACCCCCGACGCGACGCCCTTTCGATTCCGGGCGCGCTAGGCCCTGCGGCACCGCAGCTGGCGGCACCGCCGGTCCGCCCCGGGGGGAGCGCAGGGCCTGGACGCCGCGGCGCGTATGTTGACCCCTATTCGCGCGACGTTGGCGGCACCCCCGAAACCGGCGCGGCGCCGCTGGGGGCCGCGGCGCGCTGCCCCGCGGTGTCCCAGGCGTGGTCGACCAGGGCGTCCTGGCCGGCGCGGTCGGCGGCGAGGGCCTGCTCGAGGGCGCGCACGCGGGCGCGGG
Source organism: Deltaproteobacteria bacterium (assembly GCA_016792625.1). Classification (GTDB taxonomy): domain Bacteria; phylum Myxococcota_A; class UBA796; order UBA796; family UBA2385; genus JAEUKK01. The sequence continues at coordinate 4,802 of JAEUKK010000011.1, forward strand.
CGCTGTCGACCAGGGCTTGCCCGCCATCGCGGTGCGCGGCCAGCTCGGCGACCGAGGCCTCGTCATGCCGGCGGAAGAGGGTGGCGGCGCGGTGCGCGGCGTGGGCGCTATGGCCGAGGGCGCAGAGCGCCGCCTCAGCCATGCGCAGGCTGGAGTCAAAGACCTCGCGGAAGATCCCTTCCACGCCGAGGTCGTGCAGCTCGTAGGCCTCGAGGCGGCCGCGGGCCCGCGCGAGGATGCGCAGCTGGGGGAAGTGTGCGCGGGCGACCCGCACGATCTCGACGGCTGCGGCGTGATCTTCGACCGCGACGACCAGCAGCGTGGCGCGGTGGGCGCCCGCCGCGTGCAGCAGGTCGGGGCGTCGCGCGTCGCCGAACCAGACCTTGTTGCCAAAGCGGGCCTGAACGGCGAGCTGGTCAGAGTCGACGTCGAGCATGGTGACGGCGTGACCCTGGGCCCGCAGCAGACGGCCGACGATCTGTCCGAAGCGCCCGGCGCCGGCCACGATGACGGGGTTCTGCACGTCGACGGGGGCCTCGCCGCTTGGCGACGCGACGGGGGTGGCGGCGAGGCGCGGCAACAGCCAGCGATCCACGCCGAGGATGAGCAGGGGGCCTGCGGCCATCGACAGGGCCGTGACCGCGACCAGCTCACGGGCGGCGGGGCCGGGCAGCACGCCGGCCCCCTCGCAGAAGGCGAGCAGCACGAAGGCGAACTCGCCGACCTGGCCCAAGGCGGCGGCGAAGCGAGCGGCCTCGGGGCGGCTGGAGCCGGTGCCGCGGGCCAAGGCCCACAGGACGCCGACCTTGACGGCCGAGACGACGGTGAAGGCGAGCGCCACGCGGAGGGGCGCGGCGGCGACCAGGGCGAAGTCGATGCCCGCGCCGACCGCGAGGAAGAAGACGCCGAGCAGCAGGCCCTTGAAGGGACCGACGTCGCTCTCGAGCTCGTGGCGGAACTCGGAGTTGGCCAGCGCGACGCCGGCGAGGAAGGCGCCAAGCGCGGGCGAGAGGCCGACCGCCTGCATGAGCAAGGACACGCCCACGACGATGAGCAGCGCGGCGGCGATGAAGAGCTCGCGCTGACCGGTCGCGGCGACGGCGCGCATCAGCGGGCCGACCAAGAAGCGCCCGCCGCCGACGGTGCCGCCGACGGCCCCCGTGACGGCCAGGGCGCGCCCCCACGCGGGAAGCGCGTCGATCCAGGCGGCGCCGTGCGCGGCCGCCGCGCCGGTGGGCGGCATGGTCGCGAGCAGGGGGAAGAGCGCCAACAGCGGGATGACCGCGACGTCCTGAAACAGAAGAACGGAGAAGCTCTTTTGCCCGGCGTCACTGCCCAATAGCCCACGCTCTTGGATGCTCTGCAGGCCAATCGCCGTCGATGACATCGCGAGCACCAAGCCGGCGGCCAAGGCCGGCTGCCATGCGAGCCCCGTGGCCATGCCCACCCCGCCGAGGATGAGCCCAGTGCCGACGACCTGGAGCCCGCCCGCGCCGAAGATGAGGCGGCGGCGCTGCCAGAGGGTGCGAGGGTCTAGCTCGAGGCCGACGAGGAACAGCATCATCACCACGCCAAGCTCGGCGAAGTGCATCACGCTCTCGGCGTCGCCCGCGAGGTCCAGGCCATAGGGCCCGATGGCGACCCCCGCGAGCAGGTAGCCGAGCACCGTGCCGAGCCCGAGCCGCCGGGCGAGGGGTACGCCGACGAGCGCTGCGGCGAGATAGACGAAGCCGAGGGCCATCATGCGGCACCCCCTTCGGCGCGAGCGCTGGCGGCGGCTACGGCCGCGTTCGCCAGGTCGGTGGGCCCAAACCCGTCCCCGTCGAGGGCGCCCGCGCGCACCATCGCTACGTATCGGGCCGCGTCGATAGCGGCGGCGGAGATGGCGGCATCACTCAGGCGGTACGTGCCTTGCACGGCGAAGGGCGGCGCGTACCGCAGGCCGCAGAGGTGGGCGGTCGCCTCGGTCGGTCGCAGCAGCTCGCGCAGCGGGAAGCGGTTGCTCCCCTCGGGCTGGTAGGCCTCGGTCGGGCCCCCGGTGCTGACCACGCTGCCGAAGTGTTTGCCGCGAAGCGCCCGGCCCTCTGGCCCATACGCCCAGTTGTAGGTCAGCACCTCGTCCTGCCACTCTTTGAGCAGGGCGGGCGTGCTGTACCAGTAGACCGGGTGCAGCCAGATCAGCGCGGCGTGCCCGACGAGCCGGGCTTGCTCTTCGCCAGCGTCGACCACAAAATCGGGCCACGCATCATACAGATCGTGCACGGTGACCCCCGGCATGGCGGCCAGCGCCCCGGCGATGGGCCGGATCACGCGCGAGCGCGCGATGGCCGGGTGGGCGAGGAGCACCAGCACATCGCCCTCGAGGGGGGCGCGGCGTGGGCGGGTGCGGGCGGGGGCGGTGTGCATGGGGGAGGCTCCGAGCCGCTGGATTAGCCGCGCATGCGGGCAGAGGCACGAGGCGCAGCCGCGCTGCGTCGACCTGGCCCCCTCCGCTCGCCCGAACGCCCGAACGCCCGAGCGGCGGCGCGCCCGCGTGTGCTTGGCCATCGGCGCCCGCAGGGCCCCCGGCTGCGGCGCGCGCCTGCGCGAACCCAGGCGCGACGGAGCGCAACGGGCATTCCTATGGGTGCGATGGGGTCCGAACCGAATGGGTCGGGTAAATCGTCCGCCTTCCGTCCGAGTGGCTGCCCCGCGCCGGGTGCCCCGGGGGCGCGGGTGTTGCTCGGCCGGGATGGGCCAGCCGGGCGAGGCGGATCGAGCGGGCTGCCGTCAGCGGTCGGCCCAGTAGCGGAGAGAGCACACCTAGAGGCCGTTCTCGGCGCAGCACTTGGTGAGCGGCTGCTCCGACGTACGCCAGGTGGCGAACCGCGCGGGGGCTTCAGCTTGGGTGACGCGGCGGCGGGGCGCGGGCATGGTGACCTCCGACTGGCAAGGTCACGCGTGGTTGGTCGGGCCGCACCACATTGTTGGGGGTGGGCCCACGTGAATGCCACCGTTGCTGCGCCGAGACGAACGTGCTATCAACGCCGACCAGTTTTGTGTGTGCGTCGCCGAACCAGGAGGCCTGCAGTGGAACCGAAGGTAGATTGGGCCGACAACTCTGGAACAGACCAATACGGCACGTGGGCTGACCTGCACATCGGTGGCGTTGTACAACGTTTCCGGTGGTGTCCGCCCGGAGAATTCGCGTTGGGATCCCCGGAGGCTGAGGTCGGTCGTACAGATGTCGAGGGGCCGCAGCAACGCGTTGTCATTCGCCGAGGCTTTTGGATGGGCGATACCCCGGTAACCCAGAGGCTGTGGTTGGCGTTCATGGGGACGAATCCGAGTAGTTCCCTAAGGGGCGTGGACCTCGACCGTCCGGTGGAGGACGTCGGCTGGTATCAAGCTGTTGAATTCGGTAACCTGCTGACTCAGCGGTCGCAGCGGGCGGGCGTCGATGATGACGGCCTGGCGTTCAGATTACCCAGTGAGGCCGAGTGGGAGTACGCCTGTCGGGCAGGCACAGCTTCGAGCAGCTACAGCGGCGACTTCTCACCGTTCGAGCCGGGTACCACACACGAACTCGATCGCATTGCTTGGTTTGCCGCCAACACTGGCGTTGGGGATAACCTCAACAGGCTAAGGTGGATGAGCAACAAGGCACCGAACGCCACGGCCGGGACCAGGGCGGTGAAGCAGAAGGCGCCTAACGCATGGGGTATCTTCGACAGCTTGGGCAACGTTTGGGAGTGGTGTTTCGATAGCGTACACCTAGGGGCTGGGTACCAGCAAGGCTTGCGCGTCGACCCGCTTGGTCGAGTGGGGGGCTATCGCGCTCTTCGAGGCGGCTGCTGGTACAGCCGTCCGCGCGAGCTGCGCGCGGCTTCCAGGGTGGCCCTTAGACCGAAGAGGGGCGAGAACTTCGTGGGTTTTCGACTCGTGCGAGGAAAGGCACACGATACCGACCCTTTGTAGTGTTCGGTTGAACGCGGATCGCCGCTCGCAGGCGGTGTAGAGTCGTAGGCGTTCAAGTTGACCGTAAGCGTCCGGTTTGTGTCAACGCGATTGAGACCCACAAGCTGCGACGCTACGACTGCAGGAAAGGTTCCAGGCGCGGTCGGGACGCCAGGGACCTACGGACCAATGCGGTGAGCCCCCGAGACCCTCTCTCCCCGCTTCACGCCGGCTGGCCGCAAGGAAGTCCAGAAGTGCGGTGCTGGCGGAAGGGTGTTGCGTGGATGCAGCCGCACCGCTGCGGCTGCATCCGCGGGAGACCGACGAATTCGGGGAAATGCGCACACGCGCAGCGCCAACCTAAGGGGGCAGGCCGATCTTCATTCGCCCAGTCGATCAAGAGCACCGCGCGCGACGGCACACACCTAACGAACTGCCGACCGATCGCGCAGAGACCCGTCCGGCTCGAAAGGAGAGTCCACTCTCGCCGATGGATCAAATCCCCATCGGGCACACCAATCAGCATCCCAGTTGATCGGACCGTAGCTCCGTACCATGGCCACCAGAAACAACAAATGCTCGGCGAACGCGAAGTACCGCTGGTAGTCCTTACTCGCGTAGTCGATCTCACCCCCTTTCGGACTCGGCGCGGCGACTATCTGGCTGCATCCGTGAGGGCGACGGACCGCCGCTCCAAACATAAATGACGATACGGCCTCTCCAACGGCCAGCAACGTGGACAACTCGACTGGTTCGAAGCTCGCATCATACCCAAGGGACCAATACCACGAATCCACTGTCACCGCAGAACTCATTAAGAGCCACTCGCCTTTTCGATATACGGTGAAACAACCCCGCCGGACATCGATGTCCTGAATATTGAATCGCCCGCACCGCCCAGCGATGTTGAAACGGAACCGATCGGTAGCTTTGTCAGGATCGCCCACGTACCAAGAGTCAGCGTGTTCGGTCCTTCGTTGTAAGTACTCTGCGATAGAATCGAGGACCCGTTCCCCGCGGCTCACCCTAAGGAGGGTAGGAAGAAGTTGCTCAGCCGCTGCAGCGGCGGTAACCAACAGGAGAGGGTTGGGAACGTATCTTGCGGGCCAGCGCTTTGCATGTACTCTCGCCATTGTCGGAACCCCCAAGTGAAAGGTACATCCTGCGACACTACAACACGCGGTCCGCACTCTCAGGCAAGCAATACGCAGAAACCTTAGCAACTCTGATGAATTCGAAGCTCGCATCAACGACCACCGTATCGCCCCGGACTCGAAGCTGAATTTCGCTGCCTTCTTTCGTCAATCGGATCGAGACTATGTTTATGTGGCTCCATCCGTTGAGCGAGACCGAACACACCCCGATGCCCATGATCTCGACCTGGACGGCGTTGAATTTCTGGTCGACCCACTTACGAGGTGGGGACGCGGGGAAATCCGGAAGGTCAAAACGGAGGCGCACCACTGGGCCATCACTTTCCAACCTGATCTCATGCAGCTCCACCGATTCAAGGGATGGGGGCTCCCCTGGGAAGAGCAACGAGAGGAACTGGGAACCGTCGAGTTGTGAAATCCAAGACATTGCTCTACCTATTGAAAGAAGAGGTTGGCTGTGTTCGCGGCAGGCTGCTGGGACGATGCCGGTCTGGTGGCTGAACTTGTCGACGGGCCGTCTGAGGGCGGGCCTGGGACTCCGTCGAACTGAGCGTGCCCCCGCCCACCAAACCACTCGTTACAAGCCTCAACCCCCGCCTCCCTCGCCCAACCCCGCGTTTCCTCGAGCCCTGCGTGCGCATCACGCCGACCCTCACCCACCCAAACACCCCATAGCCGCCGCCCGCGCCTCCGCCGACCACGGCCCACCTTTGGCCTGAAAACGCCCCTTCCCGCCGCCGCCCCGGCAGCTGGCGCCGCCGGCGCTGAGCGCGGCCACCACCGCCGGGCCTGCCGCGGCGCAGGCCCCGAGCAGCAGCAGGCTGTCGGCGCCGATCACCGCCGCGCCCGGGGCTGCGGCGAGGCGCTTGCCCAGGGCGAGCACCAGGCCGGCCCCCGCGCGGGGCAGGTCGAGCAGGGCCAGCGCGCCGCTGTGGGCTGTGAGGATGGCGTCAGCGAGGTCGTCTTCGAGGGCGGCGGCGGCGCGGGCCGCGGCGTCGCGGTCGGCGGCGAGGCGCTCGACGGCGGCCAAGAGCGCGTCCTGGGGCACCTTGAGGCGGGCCGAGAGGGCGGACAGGGTCGCTTCGTGCTGGTCGAGGGCCGCGGCGGCGCGGCCGCCCGCCCGAAAGCGCAGGCGCAGGCCGCCGCGCAGGGGCTCGGGAGCGAAGAGCTGCACGAGCTGCAGGGCGCCGGTGCGGTCGACGTGGGTGCCGCCGCAGGTGTTGAGGTCGAGGCCGTCGATCTCGATGAGGCGCACGGGGCCGCGCAGCGCCGGCGGCAGGCCGCGCACCCGGGCGCCCCGCGCGGCGAGCTCTTCGGCGTCGACGACGATGACGCGCAGCGGGTGATCTGCGGCGATCGCCGCGTGGATGGCGGCGCGCAGGGCCTCGAGGCCGCCCGGCCTCAAGGGGCCGTCGAGGTCGACGGTCGCGTCGAGCGCGCCGAGGTGGAAGCCGACGGTGGCCCGGCCAAAGCTGCGCAGCGCCAGGGCAGAGATCAGGTGCTGGGCGCTGTGCTGCTGCGCGTGGTCGCGCCGGCGGGCCGGGTCGACCGCCTGGGTGGTGGGCCCAGTGGGCAGGGGCGCCTCGGTGCGGTGGATCACGACGCCATCGACGCGCTGCACGTCGATCACCGCGACCCCGCCGATCTGGCCGTGGTCGGCGGGCTGGCCGCCGCCCTCGGGGTAAAACAGCGTCTCAGACAGCGTGATCGCGAAGCCGCCCGCGGGGTGGGGCGCGCAGCTGCGCACCTCGGCCCGGCCGCTGAGGGCGGGCGCGGCGGCCTGGCAGGGCAGCAGCGGGTCGAGGCGGGCGACGGGGGCCGGCGGGCTGGCCGCCCCTGCCTCGGGGGTCGCCGCGGGCGGCGCTGCGGGCGAAAGGGCAGCCGAAGCGCGTGGATCGGGCGCGGCGAGGGGCGAGGGGTCGGTCGGCGCGGGCGGGGTCAAGGGGGCCTCCGGGGCTGGCGGCCCTGAGTCTGCCACAGCGGGCCGCGCGCGGCACGGGACGGGGGCGGCCCGGGCGCGATAGGCGCGCCCACCCTGCCTGGAGCGCCGATGTCCGCACGCCGCCTGCCCACCCTCGCCTTCGCCCTGCTCACCTTCGGCTCGACCGTCGCCTGTATGGACGGTGAGCTGCCCGGCGAGGCGCCCGCCCCCGCCGAGTGCCCCAAGCCGTCGGCCGCCGAGCTCGAGCAGCTGTGCGGTCAGACCCCCGCGGTCAGCGACGCGATCAGCCGCGCCGAGAAGGCCCAGGCCGAGCTGGGCACCCTGGGCGCGCAGCTCAGCAAGGCCGAGGCCGAGCTGGCCGAGCTCGAGGCCGCGGCCCGCAACGACCAAAAGCGCGCCGCCGCCGACGAGAAGAAGCGCAAAGAGCTGGCCGCCCAGGTCGAGCAGCTCAAGGGCAAGATGGGCGAGGTCGAGCGCGAGCGCGACAGCGCCAAGGCCGAGCTGGTCGCGACCATCCAGCGCCTCGACGCCCAGACCGCCAAGACCGAAGAGGCCCTCGCCGAGGCCGAGGCCCAGCGCGCCCGCGCCACGGGCAACCACTGGCAGGCGTTTGGGGCCGAGGCCAAGGTGACCATCTGCGATCGGGGCGGCAAGCGCCGGCACGACAAGTGCCACGAGGCAGTGACCGAGGCCCTGCGCCCCCTGGCCGACCGCTTCAAGTCCTGCATCGACAGCGGTCAGGCCGCCCCCGAGCTGCGCCCGCTCGACAAAGACGCCCCGCTGCCCGCCCACGCCGAGCGCCTGCCCAGCAACGCCCGCTTCACCAATGATGGCTGGGCGGTGGTGTTCTGCGATCCGACGCTGCCCGAGCGCAAGGCCGAGGGTGAGGGGGCGGGCGGGGCCGCGCCCGCGGCGGACTGAGCGCATGTGGATCCCTCCGCCGCCCGCGCCCGACGATGAGGCCGCCCTGCGCGGCACCCTGGGCGGCGCCCGCCTCTTTGAGCAGCCGGCCCACCGCGCCAAGGTTGACGCGCTGCTGGCCTTTCTCGACGCGCCGGGCCCGGTCTGTCTCGAGGTCGGGGTCGACTATGGCGGCCGGCTGCTGAGCCAGGCCGCCGCCCAGCCGGGCGTGCGCTGGATCGGCCTCGAGATCAAGAAGCCACGCGTGGCCGAGCTCAGCGCCAAGGCGCCGGCCAACTGCCTCGTCTGGGCGGCCGACGCCCGGGTGCTGCTCGCCCGCGTGCTGCCCCCAGGGCGGCTCTCTCGGGTCGAGGTCTTCTTCCCCACGCCGACCTTCGAGCGGGCGCACCTGCTGTGGTCCCCGGCCTTTGTGGCCGCGCTTGGCCGCGCGCTGGCCCCTGGTGGCCTCGTCTGGAGCCGCACCGACGTCGAGGGCCTGCACCACTATGTGGGGGCCCTGCTCGCCGGGTGGGCGCCGGCCGAGAGCCCGCCCGAGGCGCCGGTGCCGAGCCGGCGCGAGCGGGTCTGCGCCCGCGAGGGCTTGCCCGTGTTCACCCTCTGTCGGCGGCGGCCGATGGGCGCGCTAGAGCCCGCGGTCGGGTAGGGATGGGGGGTCTGGGCCCGCCCCTCCGCTGCGCTGCGGGTCGGGTGCCTGCGGGGCAGGCGGGCGTGATCCGCCGCGGCCGCGGTCCGCGGCGGGCCCGCCTGGCCGCTGCGCGGCCGGCTACGCCGCCCCTGCGGCCCCCTCGGGCGGCGCTTCGCGGCGGCAGGGGGCAGAGGCGCCGCGCGCAGCGCGGGTCGCGGGCCCGCCCGCGACGGAGCGCAGCGAACCGCCGGCCGCACCCGGCCCGCCGGGCCCGGCCCGGCGGGGCCGCACAACCCAGCACCCAAGAATCGGGTCAGGGGTTTCGGCGCCACAGCCCGATCTGTCGGTCGGGGCCCGTGCCGGGCAGCTCATCGAGCAGGCTGAAGCCGCCGTGACGCAGGGCGTCGTGCAGGGCGGCGGCCCGGCGCAGGGTCAGGCGGTCTTCGGTCGTGATCAAGCGCGGTGAGAGACCGGTCGCGCTCAGCAGGTGGTGGAAGCGCAGCACAACCTGGTCGCCGCGCACCGGGTCGCGCACCCGCTCGGGCAGCACGTGGCGGCTGAGCTTGAGGTGCGGGGTGTCGACGGTCAGCAGCTCGGGGCGCCCGGCGCTCAGCTCTTCGGGCGCGACCCAGGGCTCGGCCACCAACAGACCCCCCGGCTTGAGCGCCGCCCGCAGGCAGGCCACGCCCCCGGGCAGGGCCTGGTCGTCGAGGTAGGCCAGCGCGCCGAAGATGGCGATGGCGACGTCAACCTCGCCGCCGGCTTCGGGCGGCAGGGCCCAGCCCCCCAGGTCGGCGCAGAACAGCAGGGCACCCGGCAGCCGGGCCCGGGCCACGGCGAGGCTGGGCTCGTCGAGGTCAAAGCCGAGCTTCTGCAGGCCCGCCGGTAGGGCGGCCAGCCACAGGCCCGTGCCACAGCAGGCCTCGAGCGCCCGGCCCTCGTCGGGCAGGCCGTGGCGCCGCAGGGCCTCGACCACCGGCGCGAGCACCGCCCGGTGGTCGATCCACTGGTGGCAGAGGTCGTAGAGGGCCGCGGGCTCGGCGAAGCGGAGGGCGGGGGGTGGTCGCATCGGGGTCTCCTGCCCGGGCCCTCTACCGAGCGGCGGGGCCGCCGTCAGCGCCGAAGTCCTGCCCCATCGCAGGTCAGCGGTCGAGATCGGCGTCGGGCAGCATCGGCACGTCCTCGCGCCCGTGGTACCAAGCGGTCAGGGCGCGGCGGGGCCGGCCCGCGGGCAGCACCGCGTGCGGCAGGCCCTCGGACAAGAAGACCACCAAGCGGTCGAGCTGGGGCCACAGGTCGGCGGCCTGCTCATCCGCGGCGGTCTCGGGGGCGGGCTCCTCGCCCGCCACGGCCATCAGCGGGGCCGGGATGGGCGCGCCGGCCGGCAGCCAGACCCGCAGCGCGCCGCCGTCGGCCGGGCTCCACCCGGGGTTGGCATACCAGATCGCGGTCGCGACCCGGTTCGGACCACCGGGGTGCTGGTCTTGGTGGCGGCGGTAGCCCGCGCCACCCGGCGGGAAGGTGGCGAGCTGCAGGCTGTAGCGCTGCAGGCCCAGGCGCAGGCCGAAGGCGAGCTCGGCCCGCAGCGACGAGAACAGCGTCAGCAAGGGTGCGAGCGCGGGCTCGGCCTCAGCGTCGCCCGCCTCGAGCCAGCGCAGCGCGTCGCCCCGCACCGACAGGTCGGCCCGCAGCCGCCCGCCCCGGCCGATGCGCGCCGGCTGGGCGGTGGTCGAGAGCCGCTCGAGGGCCGCCGCCGCCGCGACCGCCCCTGGGCCCAGCGCCCCGTCGACCACCACGGGCGAGCCCGCCGCGAGCTGGTCGAGGGCCGCCTCGTCGAGCAGGGGGCTCATGCCGGGGTCTGCGCCTGGGCCCGACGGCGGGCGACCACCAGCGCGCCGAGCGCCCCGCCGATGCACAGGTAGGGGAAGACCCAACCCCCGCGGGTATAGACCGTGTCGACGGTCTGCAAGGGGACGGTCGCCACGTCGGTCACGTCGGTGAAGGGCGCGGTCTCGTGGCGGATGCGGCCGTGGGGGTCGACCACCCAGCTCACGCCCGTATAGGCCATGCGCACCATCGGCCGGCCGAGCTGCAGCGCGTGGATGGTGGTCAACATGGCGTGCTGGTGCGGCGAAGAGGTGTCGCCGAACCACGCGTCATTGGTGATCACCACGAACAGATCGACCGGGCGCTCGCGGTCACCCTCGAGCAGCTTGTGCATCGACAGGTTGAGGATGGCCTCGTAGCAGATGGGCACCGAGTAGGTGTAGGCGTGCCCGTCGGCGGTGGTGCCGTCAAATGTGGTGGGGGTGTCCCCGGCGCGGAAGTCACCCGGCCCCGAGATCAGCTCGTTGAGGATGGGGAAGGTGCCGCTCAGCGGGATGTACTCGCCAAAAGGCAGGGGGATCATCTTGTCGTAGCGCCCGTTGAGCGCGCCGTCACGGGTAAAGCCATAGGCCGAGTTATAGGCCAAGAAGCCGCGGGGCGCCTCTTTGGACTTGGGCACGTCCTCCATCGTGCCGCCGCCGATGAGCAGGTCGGCGTTCAGCCGCGTGGCCAGCGTGCTGAACAGCTCTTTGGGCGAGCGGCTGTTGAGGCTCTTAAACCGCCGCTCATCGTCCGGGTTGAGCACGCTCGTGCCCTCGGGCCAGATCACCAGGTCGGGCGCGAGCAGCTTGGCGCTCAGGCTCAGGGCCTCCCACTCCATGACCGCGGCGAAGGGGCTCTCTTTCAGCCGCTGCTCCATCGTGACGTTCTGCTGCAGGATGGCCACGCGCAGGCTCGGCGCCTGGGCCGCGGCGGCGTCGATCGCCCCGATCCGCCACAGGCCGAAGCCGACCACCCCCGCCAGCGCGCCGGCGGTCAGGCCCGTGGGGAGATAGGGCAGGGGTCGGCCCTCACGCCGGCTCCACAGCCACTCGGCGCCCAGCGCGTTGGTCAAGAACACGAGGAAGGTCAGCCCCGTGATGCCCGTGACGCTGGTGAGCTGGTAGGTCGGCAAAAAGCGGTACTGGCTCACCCCGTGGTAGTAGGGGAACAAGGCCGGCAACATCTCGACCGCCACCTCGAGCGCCGGCCAGGCCAGCAGCCACCAGCGGCCGAGGTGGCGGCGCAGCACCGGGGCCAGCGGGAAGACCAGCGGGTAGGGCAGGGCGAAAAGGAAGGCGAAGAAGCTGTGCAGGCCAAAACCCACCGCCCAGGGCAGGTTCGAGAAGCGGCCGATGGTCTCGATGATCCAGAAATAGAGCCAGAAGATCGCCACCCAGCCGCCGGCGAAGGCGACCAGCGCGTTGATCTTGTGGGCGCGGCGGTCGCCGGGCGCCCCCTGCATGGCCCAGAGCATGGGCACAAAAGACAGCCAGTGGGCCCAGTGCAGGTTCACCGGCGCGGCGATGAACACGAGCAGCACGCCGCTGAGCACGCTGGCGGCCAGCCGCAGCGCGAGCGGAGAGGTCGCCGCCGGGCCCGCCGCCGCGCCCGGTGGTGTACCCGTGCGGGGATCTTCTGGTGGGTGCGGCCCCGTGACGGGTTCGGTCGGCTCAGTCATGGTCGCCCCCGGCCGGCGGGGCGGCGAAGGTCAGGGTGCAGGTGTCGAGGAGGGCCACCGCGCCCTCTGCCCCGAGCTCACGCCCCAGGCCCGAGCACTTCACCCCGCCGAAGGGCAAGGCCGGGTGGCTATAGGGCGCCTCGTTGACAAAGACGCCGCCGACGTCAAGCTCGGCGGCGAGCGCCCGTGCGCGGTCGTGGTCGGCCGACCAGATGCTGGCGCAGAGGCCATAGCGGCTGTCATTGGCCCGCAGCACGGCGTCGACGGCGTCGCGCACCCCCCAGACCGGGGCCAGGGGGCCGAAGGTCTCGGTGCAGGCCGCCGGGCTGCCGTCATTGGGGTCGAGGATCAGCGTGGGCGCGAAGTGATGGCCCGGCCAGGCCGGCCCCTCGAGGCGGCGGCCGCCGTGCAGCAGGCGGGCGCGGCGGCCCCGCAGGCTGGCCGTCACCTGCTGCTCGAGCTGGTCGCGCAGGTCGGCGCGGTGCAGGGGGCCGAGGCCCACCGCGCGGTCGGCCGGGTCGCCGACCACGATCGCGCGAAAGGCGTGGAGCATCACGTCGAGGAAGCCATCCAGCACGCTGTGCTCGACGAAGAAGCGCTTGGCGGCGATGCAGCTCTGGCCGTTGTTGAGCAGGCGCGCGGCCACCGCGGCCCGGGCCGCCGCCTCGACGTCAGCGTCGGCCAGCACGATGAAGGCGTCACTTCCGCCGAGCTCGAGCACGTAGGGCTTGAGCTGGGCGCCCGCCAACGCGGCGACCGCCCGCCCGGCCTGCTCGCTGCCGGTCAGCGTGACCGCCCGCACCCGCGGGTCGGCGATGAGCCTCGCCACCTGGTCAATCTCGACCGGCAGCAGGCTGAGGCCGCCGGGGCCCACGCCCGCCTCGGCGGCCAGGGCGGCGAGGGCCTCGGCGCAGCCGAGCGCGGTGGGCGCGGGCTTGAGCAGGGCGCCGTTGCCGCCCGGCCAGGCCGAGACCAGCACCCGCACCGCCTGCCACAGCGGGAAGTTCCACGGCAAGATCGCCAGCACCAGGCCAGCGGGCCGCCGCTGCACCTCGCTGTGCCAAGCCTTGGCCGCGACGGTGCGGGGCGCCACCCAGCCCGCGCCCGCGGCGGCGGCATGATCGAGGGCGGCGGCGCACTTGTCGACCTCGGCCTCGCTCTCGGCGATGCGCTTGCCGACCTCGGCGGTCATCAGGGCGGCGAGGCGGTCGCGGTCGCGCCGGAGCAGGCCGGCGAGGCGGCCCATCGCCTCGAGCCGCGGTCCGACCCCGCCGCCGGCCCAGCCCCGCCAGTCGGCGGCGGCGGCAGCGAGGCGGGCCTCAACTTGCGCGGGGGCCAGCAGGTGCATCACCCCCAGATCAGCGAGAGAGTGCGGATCTTGTCGGGGAACCGCCGGGCCGCTGGGCGGGTCGTGCGGCGGGTCGGTGGGCGGGCGCGGGGCGGACATCGGGCCTCCTCGGGGGCCGAAGGTAGCCCCGCCCCGTCGGCGGCGCCGCCCCTGCCGCCCTGGCCCCCTGGCCAGCGGGGGCGCCTGGGCCTTAGGCCGCCCGGCCCGCCGGAGGACCCCCATGCACACACCCGCACCCGCCCTAGGCCCCCTCTCGATCTCCCGCGTGGGCGTCGGCCGCGCGGATCGCGGGCCCATCCCCGGGCCCGCCTGGGGTCGGCGGCGGGCGCTCGCGCTCGCGCTGGGTGGCGAGATTGACGGCGTCGAGCAGGTCTTCGCCTTGTTGCTCGCGGTGGAGGCCGGCGGCGTGGCGCCCGGCCTCGGGGCCCGCGCGGCGGCGGCGGCGGGCCTGCCTGGCCTGGCCACCCTGTCCTTCGCCTCGGGCGCGCCGGGGGGCCCGGCCCTCGACGGCGGCCTGGGGCTCGACGAGGTGGTGGGCGAGGCGGTGGCCGCGGCCCTCGCCGACCTGCAGCCGGGTAGCCTCGGCTGGGGCCGGGCCTTGCGCTGGGATCTGCTGCGCTGCACCGATCCGGCGCGGGTGCTGCGCCGCCGCAAGCTCGAGCGCGGCGCGGCCCACCTGCGCACCGCCGACCCCGACGCGGGCCTCAAGCGCCTGATTGAAGAGCTGCACGCCGATCCCGCGCCGCCCAGCCTCGTGTGGGAGGCCGCGCTCTGCGACCCCGCCCTGCCCGTGCTCTGCGCGCGCGACGCCGCGGGCCGCCCCCGGCTGAGCCTCGCCTGGGTGGGCGGGCGCGAGGCGGGCCTGCCCGGGCCGCCGCGCGAGGGCGGGGGTGTGTTCGGGCGCGCGGCCCGCCTGCTCGAAGCCCAGCTCTGGGGCCGCCACCGCCAGGCGGCGCACGCGGTCCTGCTCTGCGGGGCCGGCGGCGATGCCCGCCTCGACGTCGAAGAACCGCCGCCCCACGATCTTCTGCGCGGCGCCGAGCGGGCGGCCCGGCGCCTGTCCGACGCGCTGGGCCGGGCGGTGGGCGAGGCCCAGACCAGCCCGGCCCTGGCCCTGGCCGGCCTCGTGCGCGAGCGCCCCGAGGCCGGGGTCGACGAGGATGAGGGTGAGGGCTTGGTCGGCCTGCGCCTCCTCTCTCCCACGGGTGAGGAGCTGCCCCTGATCAGCGCCCCGCGCCCCGGCACCCCGCTCTTGCTCGCCGGACTGCGCCGGGCGGGCCTGCGCCCCCTCGCGCTGGGCGCGGCCCGGGTCCGCGGGGTCGACCCGCTGCCCGACGGCCTCAAGGCGGCCCTCGACCGCGCGGATCGGCTCGAGCTGCTGCCGGTCCTGCCGGTGGCGGCGCCGCCCCGGGCGGCGGGGTTGGCCCCGGGGAGTGTGGTCGGCGGCGAGGATGGCCCCGCTGAGGCGGGTCTCCGCGGCCCGGGCGCCGCAGAGCATGCGCTGCCCGCGGACGGCCCCGTCGACCTCGGACCCTTCGAGGACGGTCTCAGCGACGCCAATCTCGCCGAGGAGGACCCCTCCGAGGGTGGCTCCTCTGAAGCGGACCTCTCCGCGGACGGCGCCTCCGATGCGGAGCCCTCCGAAGCGGACCCCTCGGAGGATGGCTCCTCCGAAGCGGAGCTCTCTGAGTACGGCCCCTCCGAGGACGACCTCGCTGAATATGGCCTCAGTGACGCTGACCTCGCCGCGAACACCGCTGCCAGCAACCCCCCCTCGGACCTCGTCCCGTCCGAAGGACCGGAGGCCCCGCCCGCCGCGCCCGCGCGCAAGCCCCGCAAGCCCCGGCCCGAGCCCGAGCCGCCGCCGCCGCCGGGCGCGCCGACCCTGGGCGCCCGGGTGCGCGGAGAGGGGGCCGAGGCCCGCGCGGTCATCGAGGGCGACGCCGCGCTGCCCTTGCCGACCCTGGCCCGTGGCCAAGCGGCGCTGCGCGTCGAGATCGGCGCGCGCATCCCCGAGCCCAAGCACCCCGGCGGCGCGAAGCCCAAGCGCCCCCGCCCGCCACGTTACACGTGGTCGACGCTGTTCTGGGGTGGCGCCCCGGTCGACGAGCTGCACCAGACCCTGCGCACCGGGCCCGCCGGCGAGCGCTGGCGCTGGCGTTTTGAGGCCCCCCTGCCGCCCCGCTGGCGGGGCATGGCCTTCCGGGTGGTGGTCGACGGGGTGGCCTCGTTGCCCGACCTGCTGCGCTGAGCGCCGGTCAGGGCGGCTCGCAGCCCCTCGCGTCCGTGGAGAGAACCGCGCGCTGGTCGACCGGCGCGCGGTTTTTTCGTGGCCCGGCGCTGGAGGGGCTTGACCTGCGCTCGGATGGCAGTATGATTGTACTGCCATCGGGGAGGCCCCGCCGTCCCGGTGGTCGCGGGGCCTGCGGCCGGGCCCGCGTGGGCGCCGCGCACCGCGTTCGTTCACCACGGGCATGGCGCGGCGCGCCTGTGCCGCAACGGTGCTGTGCACCACATGGGGGATGGTCATCATGCAGAACAAAGTGGCCCTGGTCACCGGGGCGTCCTCCGGCATCGGGGCGGCGACGGCGGCGCGGCTCTCCGCGGCGGGCTTCACGGTCTTTGGTACGAGCCGGCGGGGCGGCGCCGCCGGCGGGTCGGCGGTCCCCCTCCTCCCGCTCGACGTGACCAGCGACGCCTCGGTCGCCGCGGCGGTCGACGAGCTGCTCGGGCGCGCGGGGCGCATCGACCTGCTCGTGAACAACGCAGGGCTCGGCGTCGGCCTCGCCGGTGATGAAGAGAGCTCGATCACCCAGGCCCAGGCCATCTTTGAGACCAATTTCTTTGGCACGGTGCGGATGACGCGGGCGGTGGTCCCCCACATGCGGCGGCAGGGGGCGGGCCGCATCATCAACATCGGCTCGGGGGGTGGGCTCTTTCCCATGCCCTATATGGCCATCTACTCCGCCTCCAAGCACGCCTTAGAGGGTTACTCTGAGTCCCTCGACCATGAGCTTCGCACCCGCGGCGTGCGTGTGGTGCTCATTGAGCCCGGCGTCACCAAGACCCCCTTTGACACAAACCTGCTCAGCCCTGATCGGGCCATCGATGAGTACCGGCAGACCCGCGCGGCGCTCAACCGGCGCTACGGCGAGCTGCTCGCCGCCGGCGATTCCCCCGAGCTCGTCGCCGAGGCGGTGCTCCGGGCCGCCACCGCCGCGCGCCCTGACCTGCGCTACCCGGTCGGTCGGGTGGCCACCGTCCAGCTGCTCCGCCGCCTCGCGCCGGGTCTGCTCGACGCGGGGGTGCGGCGAGAGCTGCGCCTCGACGCGCCGACCGAGATCGGCTGAGGCACGTCGCCTTTCGCACACCCGAATCCCCAGCAGGTACCCCCGATGAGAGCCTTTACCTTGCACCGCTATGGTGCGGGCGTCCCCCTTCAGCTGGTCGACCTTGCGACGCCGCAGGTGGGGGCCCACGACGTCCTCGTCGAGGTGCACGCCGCCGGGGTCAACCTGCTCGACTCCAAGCTGCGGGCCGGTGAGTTTAAGCTGCTGTTGCCTTATCCCCTGCCCTTGACCCTCGGGCACGACCTGGCGGGCCTCGTGGTGGCGGTGGGCGCCGAGGTGCGGCGCTTCGCCCCGGGTGACGCGGTGTACGGCCGGGCCCGCGACCACCGCATCGGCAGCTTCGCCGAGCAGATCAGCGTCCATGAAGATGATCTGGCCCTCAAGCCGGTCAATCTGAGCATGGTCGAGGCCGCCTCTCTGCCCCTGGTCGCCTTGACGGCTTGGCAGGCCCTCGTCGAGCGCGGACGCCTCAGCCGCGGGCAGCGGGTGTTCATCCAGGCCGGCGCGGGCGGGGTCGGCAGCATCGCCATCCAGCTGGCCAAGCACCTCGGCGCGAGCGTGGCGACGACGGCCAGCGCGGCGGGGGCCTCGATGGTGCAGGGCCTCGGCGCTGGCCTCATCGTCGACTACCAGCGAGAAGACTTCGAGGCCAGGCTTCATGGCTATGACCTCGTCCTGCACAGCCAAGATGACAAGACCCTCCAGAAGTCGCTGCGCGTGCTGCGGCCCGGCGGCCAGCTGGTCTCGATCTCGGGCCCGCCCGACCCGGCCTTTGCCCACGAGATCGGCGCATCGTGGCTGCTTAGGCTCATTTTGAGCCTGCTCAGCTGGGCGACGCGCCGTCGGGCCCGGGGCCTGGGGGTCTTGTTCTCGTTCCTGTTCATGAAGGCCAGCGGCGACCAGCTGCGGCAGATCACCGCGCTGGTCGAGGCCGGCGTGATCCGCCCGGTGGTGGATCGGGTCTTCCCCTTCGCCGAGACCAACGCTGCGCTCAGCTACGTCGAGGCGGGTCGTGCGAAGGGCAAGGTCGTGATACAGGTTCGGTGAGAGGGGTCTGAGCGATGCGGTATACTGCGGGGCACAACGAAGCGGCGCGTGAGCGCATCCTCGAGGCTGCCACGCGGCTGTTTTGCGGCCAGGGCATCGCCGCCGTGGGCCTCGCCAAGGTGATGGCTGACGCTGACCTCACCGTCGGCACCTTCTACACCCACTTCGCGTCCAAAGAGGCCCTGGTGCAGGGCGCGCTCGAGCGCGCGCTCGACGCCCGCCACGCCGCGCTCGAGGCCGCCCTCGCCAGCGCTGACCTCGAGGTGGTCGTGCGCGCCTACCTCAGCCCGGCCCACCGCGATGTGGCGGCGACCGGCTGTCCGGTGGCGGCGCTCGCCGCCGAGGTGGCGCGGCACCCGGCAGAGACCCAGGCCAGCTTCGCCGCGCACAACGGTCGCACTCTCGACGCGCTCGGCGCTTGGCTCTCGGCGCGCCGCGGTGCCGAGGTGACCCGGGCCGACGCCGCCGCGCTATTGGGCCTGCTGGCCGGCACCTTGCAGCTCGCGCGGGCGACCCCCGATCCAGCCGCCTCTGACGCCATCCTCGAGGCCGGGGTCCGCGCCGCGCTGCGGCTCGCCGCGGCCTGAGCCCCCCTCACGCTGTCCGTCCGCCCGTATTGCTGGGCGGGCGCGCCCATCCTCCCCCTGGGCTTCGCGGGACCTCTGCGCCGTGCGCCGCGGCCTACCCGCGTTCGGGCGCGCTGGGCGCCCCGCCGGCCTGCGGCCGTCGGCGCCCGTCCTGCGGGCTCGGCCGGTCGGCCTCGGCCGCGCGAGCGCGGCCCGACCTGCGGTCGGCCCTGCGGCCGGGCTGGCGCGCGCGAGGCGGGTGGTGGCGGAGCTCCGC
>JAEUKK010000019.1 GCA_016792625.1 Deltaproteobacteria bacterium
ACCCCCTGGGTGCGCGCCGCCGCGGCGCCCCACTGGAGCCCCTTCCCATGGCCAACATCGGCATCGACCTCGGCACCACCCACTCCCTCGTCGCGGTCGTGCTCAGCGGAAAGGCCCGCGTCCTGCTCGATGATGACGAGCGCGCCCTGCTGCCCAGCGCGGTGCGGGTGCGCGCCGACGGCCGGCCCGAGGCCATCGGCTACCCGGCCCTGGCCCGGGCCACCGAGCCGGGCGGGCTCACCTTCACCAGCTTCAAGCGCTTCATGGGCCGCGGCGCCGCCGAGGTGGCCGAGGACGCCCGCCGCTTCCGCTACCCGCTGGTCGCCGACGCCCAGGGCATGGTCCGCTTCGCCGTGGGCGAGGGCCAGATCACCCCGGTCGAGCTGTCGAGCCTCGTGCTGCGCCTGCTGCACGCCCGCGCCGAGGACTGCCTGATGGGCCGCCCGGGCGGCGCGGTGATCACCGTGCCCGCCTGGTTTGACGACGGCCAGCGCCAAGCCACCCGCGACGCGGCCAAGGTGGCGGGCATCGAGCTGCTGCGGCTGCTCAACGAGCCCACCGCCGCGGCGATCGCGTATGGCCTGCAGAACGCCCAAGACGGCCGCAAGGTCGCCGTCTATGACCTCGGCGGCGGCACCTTCGACGTCTCGCTGCTCGAGCTGAGCGACGGCGTCTTCCAGGTGCTGGCCACCGCCGGCGACACCCACCTCGGCGGCGACGACTTCGATCACGCGCTGGCCGACCACCTGCTGGCCACCGCCGGCCTGCCCCGGGTCGAGGGCGCCGACTGGCGCCGCGTGGTCACCGCCGCCGAGGCCACCAAACGCGCGCTCACCGCCGCCGAGGCCGCCACCGCCACCTTCGAGGTGGGTGGCCAGAGCTTCGAGATCAGCGTCGAGCGCGCCACCTTCGAGCAGCTCATCGCGCCGCTGGTCGACCAGACCGGGGCGGCGGTGCGCCGGGCGCTGTCCGACGCGGGCCTGCGCCCCAGCGACATCGACGAGGTCGTGCTGGTCGGCGGCAGCACCCGCGTGCCCGCGGTGCGGGCCTTCGTCGCCGCGCTCTTCGGCCGCAGGCCGCACACCGAGCTCAACCCCGACGAGGTGGTGGCCGTCGGCGCGGCCATCCAGGCCGACCTGCTCAGCGGCCAGAGCCAGATCAGCGAAGACATCCTGCTGCTCGACGTGCTGCCCCTCTCGCTGGGCCTCGAGATGATGGGCGGGGTCACCGAGCGCCTGCTGCCCCGCCAGAGCAGCATCCCCGCCCAGGCCACCGCCACCTTCACCACCCACGTCGACGACCAGACCGCGGTCGACCTGCACGTGGTCCAGGGTGAGCGTGAGCTGGCCGCCGACAACCGCAGCCTCGCCCGCTTCAAGCTGCGCATCCCGCCGATGCCCGCCGGCGTGCCCCGGGTGCGGGTCGATTTTGTGGTCGACGCCGACGGCCTGCTCAAGGTGAGCGCGGCCGAAGAGCACACCGGGGTCGAGGCCCAGATCGAGGTCAGCGCCAGCTACGGCCTGTCCGATGAAGAGGTCGAGCAGCTGCTCGAAGACGCCATCGACCACGCCGAAGACGACATCGACAAGCGCCTGCTCATCGAGGCGCGGGTCGAGGGCGAGCAGATCTTGCACGCGCTGCGCTCGGCCCTGGCCACCGACGCGGCGATGGCCGAGCCGGGCGAGCTGGTCGCGTTTACCGAGGCCGAGGCGGCGCTGGCCGCGGCCCTGGCCGGCGACGACCGCAGGGCCATCCAAGCCGCCGGCGAGCGGGTCGACCGGCTGACCGCCCCCTTCGCCCAGCGGCGCATCGAGCGCGACCTGGCGGTGGCGATCACCGGGCGCATGGCGGCCGAGGTCGACGCGCAGCTCGGCGCGGGCTGAGCGGAGCTCAGGGCACGGTGGCGCGTGGTTGCGGGTCCACCAGGGCCCAGAGGAACTGATCCATCGCCGTGAGGCCCGGGACGGCGTCGAAGGCTGCGCGGCCCAACCAGAGACCGTCCTCCAGCGATGTCTGCACCGCTTTTCCGGGGCGCATGAGCGCGTGCAAGACGCTGATCGGCGCCTTCGTCCGCTTCGATGGCGTCTGCAGCTCCGCCGCAGACGCGCCAAGCAGCGGCTCAGCCGCGAGGACGAAGGCGTCGGCCAACTCGAGCGCGCCGGGCCACTCTGCTGTGGCACACGCCCGGAGCAACACCTCCAGCGCGCCGGGCGACTCGTTGTCCGGCAGAACGAAGGCCCCAATACGAACCGGGCCGGGCACCACATCGCCAGGCGTTGCAAGCGGCAGGAGTGCCTCTCCGAGTGTCGCCCGCCACTTTCTCCGCAGCCCATCCAGCCGCGCGACGGCGCCAGCCCCATCTGCGTCAAGGACGACGCCCACGGCGTTGAGGTCAACGTTGAGCGGCCGCTGAAGCGCGGCGACGGTCGCGACGAGCCTCGTGTCCCCCTCCGCAGCAGCGACGACGACAACCACCCCTTCACGCCCAAAGAACCGCGGAACGGACACCCGCTTCAGCAGATCGCCCCCCTGTGGATACTCCCGGGGCACGAGGCAGTGAAGCTCCGGGTCGAGCGCGTCAAGCTGCTGCACTACCCGGAGCCCACGTCGGAGGAGCAGCGCGTGGACGAGCCCCAGATCGTGGGGCCCCTCGACCACCAGCAGCACGCGGTGCATCAGCGCAGCTCCAGGCCGAGCTCTGCCCGGCTAAACCGCGCCTCTTCATGGTCATAGCGGGCCACCCGGCGCGGCCCAAGCCGGTAGACCACGAGGCCATCGGCCGCCCCCTGGGTGTTCAACGCCGCGTCCACCACCTCAAGGCTGTGGCAGGTCGCGAAGATCTGCGCGCCGACCCTGCCGGCCATCTCCATCAACCACGGGACAATGGACCGAAGCACGTTGACGTGGAGGCCTAGCTCGACCTCGTCGATGAGCAGCACGTCACCCGGGTCGGCGACCGCGAGGTGCAGCGCGAGCGTCAGGGCCCGGCGCGTCCCATCGCCCAGAGCGTGGAGCGGCACCAGCCCAAGACCGTCGACGCGCAGGACGACGCTGACCCGTGGGCGCGGGACACCGGCCTCGGCCTCCACCACGAGGGTCGCGATATCGACGATCCGCGGATCGAACCGTTGAAGAATCGCGACAAGGTCAGCCTGCGCGCCCTTCTCAAAGGCACCGCGGAAGAGCTCAGCGAGGCGTGCATCGGCCCGATGCTCCAAGGCGCTGATGACCCGGACCCCAGGTCGGCGAGGCGCGCGCCGCTCTCGGAGCGCACCACCATCCCAGAGGACGAGCCGGGTCTCGTCACTCTCCCCATCTCTTCGAATGGTCAGCTCAAGGTTCAGCTGAGGACCGCCGCTGGGCCCATCGCCTCGCGTTGCCCGCGAGACCCACGCCGGCGGAGCCTCCACGCGGAGGCCCGGGGTGGACACCGCCCGTTGCGGGGGCATGGCGACCCGCCGCTCGGCGGCCACCGTCATGCCCCCGAGGGCCCCCTCGCTATGGACCCGGATTGCGCAGCGCTCCGCGTCGCCATCGGCCACCGCCTGAGGGCCGCCCGGGAACAGCCACA
This sequence comes from Deltaproteobacteria bacterium, assembly GCA_016792625.1. Taxonomy (GTDB): domain Bacteria; phylum Myxococcota_A; class UBA796; order UBA796; family UBA2385; genus JAEUKK01. The sequence continues at coordinate 3,572 of JAEUKK010000019.1, forward strand.
GGAGCTCTTCGAGGCCCGCGGCCGCGCCCGCACCCCACGGCTCAAGCAGCGGCGCCGTCCGTCGAAGCCGAGGGACTTCACGCCAGCGAGTAGGTGACGTGGGGTCGCCGAGGAGGTGCAAGGCCTCCTGCACCGTGGTCTTGCCACTGTTGTTTGCACCCAACAGCAGGTTGAAGGACCCGCAGCCGACGAGCTCTACGCCACGGAGCCCGCGGAGCGCAGCGATTGCAAGATGTTGAACGGTGCGCATCAGCTCGCCCTGTTGCGGGGTGACACCCCGCGCAGCGCGCCCCCTAGCCGCCCGGATGGGCACGCGCCCTCCGCCCGCGCCTCCTCCACAAAGCCGCCCGCTCCTCCCCTTGCCGTGGCGCGAATCGGTCCGCAGAGAGCCGCCCCCCGCGATCCCGCGGGCGATGGCGGCCCTGCCCGCCCCGGAGCTCCCCGATGACCGACGCCGCGCCCAGCCAAGCCACCCCCGACCGCCCCCTTCACCGCGGGGGCCACGGCCCGGCCGCCCAGGCCCTGATCGACGGCTTTCACAGCGAGGTGGTCCGCAAGGTGGCCGAGGCCGTCGACCGCGACGCCCTGGTGGTGGTCGGCATGGCGATGAACCCCTTCGTCGGCAAGGTCAAGAAGGCGCTGCAGAACGCCAACCTCACCTTCACCACGCTGGACTTCGGCGGCTATACCGGCATGTGGAAGCAGCGCCTCGCCATCAAGATGTGGTCGGGCTGGCCCACCTTCCCCCAGGTCTACGTGCACGGCCGCCTCGTGGGCGGGTTCAAAGAGACCGAGGCCGCGCTGGCCTCGGGTGAGCTGCAGCGCTGGCTGGCCGCCGGGCGCGGCTGAGCGCGGGGCCGCTCCCTCCGGGTGGGCCCTCCGCTCTGACCCTGGGCGTTGGCCCCCAGCGTCGGCCCCGCAGCGACCGCCGCGCTCCCGCTCAGCCGCCCGAGATCACGAGCTGCAGGGCGCCCCCGTCCCTCCAGACCGTGGCGCTGACCACCCGACGGCCGCCCACCCGCTCGACCCAGGCCAGCGGGTCGGCGGGCGGCGCGCCCATCAGGCCCACCAGCAGGTCGCCGGGCAGGGCCCCCGCCACCGCCGCCGCGCTGCCCACCTCGACGTCGACCACGAGCAGCGCGCCGCTCGGCGCCCCCTCGGGCAGGTCGAGGCCGAGCGCCGCCGCCGCCCCTGCCGTGGCCGGGGCGAGGGTCAGGCCCGCCCAGCGCACCCCGTCGCGCGGCGCGGGCCCCTCCGGCGCGGCCTCGACCGGCACGGTGAGCCGCAAGCGCTCCCCGCCCCGCTCCACCCCGAGCACCAGCGGCGGGCGCGGGCTGCGGGTGAGCACCAGCGCCGCCAGCGCCGCCGCGTCGGCCACCCCCACGCCGTCGGCGTCGGTCACCAGGTCACCCGGGCGCAGGCCGGCGCCCGCCGCGCGCGAGCGGGGCAGCACCCGCGCCACCGCCACGCCCCCGGTCAATGGGGCCGGGCCGGGCACCAGCCCGAGCGTCGCCCGCGGCGGCGCCGCCCCCGCCTGCAGCGCCGGCAGCCGGTCCTTCACCAGCCGGCTCGGGATGGCGAAGCCGATGCCCTCGCCCACGGCCTGCGCGCCCGGCGCGTAGATGGCCGTGTTGATGCCGATGACCTCGCCGCGCAGGTCAAAGAGCGGCCCGCCGCTGCTGCCCGGGTGGATGGGCGCGTCAGTCTGCAGGTAGTCGGCGATCTCGTCGGGGTGCAGGCCGCGGCGGCTCTTCGCGCTCAGCACGCCCACCGTGACCGTGAACGGGAACTCGAAGGGGTGGCCGATCGCCAAGACCACCCCGCCGACCGGCGTCGCCGCGCTGTCGCCCAGGCGGGCGGCGGGGAAGCGCGCGCCGGCCCCGCCCTCGAGCTGCAGCAGGCAGAGGTCAGCCCGCGGGTCGGCCCCGAGCACCCGGGCGGCCAGCCGCCGGCCGTCGTGCAGGGTCACCTCGACCGGGCCAGCCCCGGGGTCGCCGACCACGTGCAGGTTGGTGATGACCAGCCCGCTCGGGTCGATGATGACGCCGCTGCCCACGCTCTCGCCCCGCGGCGCAACGCTGGGCCGCGGCAGGCCGAGCGCCCGGTGCAGCTCGTCGAGGCCGGGGCTCAGGCCCGGCGCCTTCTGGGCCCGCACCAGCACGGTGGTGGGCAGGGCGGCGGCGGCCAGGGCCTCGAGCGCGCGCGAGTGGGCCTGCAGGGCGCGCAGGTCAGGCGGCGCCGCGTGAGCCGGCACACCAGAGGGCAGGCCGAGCAGGCCGACTAGCAGCGCGGTCTGGCCGAGGCGGCGCAAGATCGAGGCGGGCCAAACAAGGCGGCGGCGGGGCAGGAGACCTCCAGGCCCCGAGCATAGGCCGGGCCGGCGCCAGCGCGGTGATAGGCTCTGCCGCGCCGCCGCCCATGGAGAGCCACATGTCGAGCCCCGCCCCGTCCACCATCGAGAGCGCCCTGCTCGACGCCATCACCACCAAGTTGACCGGCATGGTCGAGGGCCGCCAAGACAAGAAGAAGTGGACCTTCCTCTTCGACCGCGGCGCCCTGGTCGGCAGCAAGTCGAACCTCAAGTCCGAGCAGCCCGACGCCGTCCTCGCCCAGAAGCCCGACATGGCCGCAGACGCGGTGGCCAAGAACGTGCTCCTGCGGCGGCTCAAGGGCGCGATCGCCGGCGCGAGCGAGTGGTCGGCCCAGGCCGGCGCCGCCCCGGCCAGCCCCGAGCCCCTCGACCTGCTGCCCCTGCTCATCAAGGCGGTGGCGACCAGCCGCGAGCCCGAGGCCCTGCGCGCGGCGCTGGGCCCTGACGGCGCCCTCAGCCTCGGCGGCCTGACTGGCCTCGGCCTGCCCGCGGCCCAGGTCGGCTGGCTCTCGGGCCTCGGCGGCCAGCGCCTGCACGCCGCTGCGGCCGAGGGCCCGGTCGAAGAGCGCGAGCGCCTCGCCCTGCTCGCCAGCCTGCGGGCCATCGGCGCCCTGCAGGTCGAGGCCCCGCCGGCCCAGGCCCCCGCGCCCGCCGGCCTCGATCTGGGCGCCCTGCTCGGCGGCCCGGCCGCCGCCCCGACCGCCCCGACCGCCCCGACCGCCCCGACCGCGCCCGCCGCTGCGCCCGCCACTGCCGCGGGCCTCGATCTGGGCGCCCTGCTCGGCGATCTGGGCGCCACCAAGCCCGCCGCCGCCGGGTCCGCCGCCCCCGCCACCAACCCCTGGGCGCCCGACAAGGTGGTGGTGCCCCAGGGCGGCGCGCCGGCCCCGGCCCCGCTCGACCTGCCGCCCGAGGACTACGAAGAGGCCGAGATCGAGGCGCTGGGCGACGGCGGCCCGGTCAAGCTCGACGCCGGCTTCTTCGCCTCGCTCAACGTGCGCCCCGACCGCGAGGTGGTGGCCGGGGCCGCGGCGCCGGCGCCCGCCCCGCCCGCGCCCGAGCACCCCCTGGCCGCCGAGCTGCGGGCCACCCACGCCCGGCTGATGGCCGCGGCCAACCACTTCGAGGTGCTCGGCCTGCCCCACGACGTGGGCGTCGACGACTTCCGCAAGGCCCACCTCGCCCTGGCCCAAAAGCTGCACCCCGACCGCCACAACGACGCGGCAGCCGAGCAGCAAGACATGGCCAGCGAGGCCTTCGACAAGGTCCGCGCCGCGTGGGAGGTGCTCGGCGACGACGCCAAACGCAAGGACTACATCGACCGCGTCATCTTCGGCAAGAAGACTGAAGAGGAGCTCGCGATGGAGCAGGTCCAGAACTACTGGGCCGCCGAGTCCGACTTCAAGCGCGGTATGGCCGCCTTCAACGCCGGCCGCATGCCCGAGGCCCACAAGCTCTTCGAGTCGGCCGTGGCTAAGGTGCCCGAAGAGCTCGAGTTCCGCGCCTACTTTGGCTTCACCACCTTCCAAACCTACCGCACCCGCGACCCCGAAAAAGCCGAAGAAGGCAAGGACATGATCAAGGAGGTCGTCGAGAAGAACAAAGAACAGCAGCGCAAGCTCGACGGCGCCTGGGTCCTCTTGGGCCGCATCTACCGCGAGTCCAACAACCCCGAGGCGGCCTTCAAGTGCTTCCGCCAGGCGCTCAAGCTCAACCCGAGCAACGCCGACGCGCCCCGCGAGCTCAAGCGCCTGCAGGGCGGCCAGCCCGGCCAGCCGGCGCAGAAGAAGGAGGAGGAGAAGCCCGGGTTTTTCGCGCGGCTCTTCGGCAAAAAATAGCCGGGGAAGAAGTAGCGGCTGGGGGAGAAGGAGGACCGGGGAAGAAGGTGCCGGGGGGTAGAGGGAAGTGCGGGAGGGGGACCAATACCATGACACCGATCCGCCTCGTCTTCTACGTCATCGATCCGTTCACCGACGTCCGGCAGGCGATCGCCGCGCTGATCTCCACCGAGCGCGGCGTCACCGTGGTGCGCGCGCCCCTCGTCACCCTCCCCGTCGCGGCCCGCGCGAACGTCGAGCACATCCTGTTGGACCTCGACGCCGCCACCACCCTCGACCCGCTCCCCTTTGAGGTAGGCGCCCAGGTCGTCGGCGGGGCGGTGCTGTTCGCGCCGGTGCCCGCGGCGCAGGCGCCCGCCTGGGTGCGCCAGGCCCTGCTCCCCTCGGCGGCCTGAGCAGGCCCGCCGCCCCGCAGGCCCACCACCGGGGCGGCCCCGGCGCTGCGCGCCGGGCCGGGTGCGGCCGGGGGTTCGCTGCGCTCCGTCGGCCTGCGGCCGACCCGCCGGGCCTGTCGGGCGACAGGCCCAGCGGCCCCTCTGCCCCCTGCCGCGCGCGAGGCGGGGGCCCAAAGCGGGCTGCAGCCGCATCGAGACCTTGGGCCGCACGTTAGGCGCGCCGCCGCCCGAGGTCTCGATGAACCCAGCGCAGATCACCCCCGAGCGCATCTTGGCGGCCGTCCACCAGAGGCCGACGGCCTTTCAGCGCCTCGCGCTCGACGCGCTGGGGGCCAGCGGCGAGGTGCAGGGTCAGCTCACCCCCATTGACCTGCCCCAAGGGCGCACCGATGGGGGCTACGACGGCTGGCTGCGGGGCCGCTTCCGCGGCCTAGTGGGCGAGATCCGCGTCTCGGTCAAGGCCAGCGGCGAGTGGGACGGCCTGCGCGCGCAGCACAAGAACGACCTCCAGCGCCACCCCGGGGCGCCCGTCCTGTTGATCTGCGCGCTGCGCCTCAGCAAAGACCAGCGCGAGCGGCTCGCCGACTTGGCCCAGCAGCACCGCGTCCCGGCCCAAGAGGTCGTGGACCTGGGCGAGCTGACGGCGTGGCTGCGCGGCCCCGCCTTGGCGGTCGCGCTCGCGTGGCTGGCCGAGCCCCCGGGCCCGCTCGTCCCCCTGCGGTACGCGCGCGAGCGCGGGCTGATCGCCGACCCCGCGGGGCCGACGCCCCCGCTGGGCTGCGAAGCCGCAGCTGCAGCGGCGCTCCTCGAGGCGGGCGATGCGCCGGGCGGCGGGATCGTCAGCTTGCGGGTCCGGCCCCATTTCGACCGGCCCCAGCGGGTGGTCGGGGCGCTGGCGCACCAGATCGAAGCGACGGGCGGCCCGCGCCAGTGGTGGTGGGTGCGCGCCGACCCCGCCGCGGGCGACGGCCTGCGGCTCGCCGCGGGCAGGGTTCAACAGAACGATCCTGGCCCCGCGTTTTTGGTCGACCTGAGCGACCGGGTGCCCCCCTCCGCCGCCGCCGACCTGGTCATGGGCTGCCCCAACGCGCGCCTCATCCTCATGGGCAGCGAGGCGCAGCTACGCGAGGCGATCGGGGCCGCCGTCCACCTCCGGCCGGGCCCGCCGCCCGTCGCGCTGGAGCTGGCGCAGCCGACGATGCCCGAGATGCGCGCCTGGTGGGCGGCGGCGGCACCCGAGCTGCGCGAGGTGCGCCGGCAGCATTTGGGCGACCTCTGTCAGCGCGACCCGGGCCCCGCCGAGCGCCTGCGCAGCGGCGGCGAGGCCCTGCAGCAGGGGGTCGTCGAGGCGCTGGAGCTGGCGCATGCCCACCAGCTCACCGACCGCCACATCGCCGCGCTCGGCTGGGTGGCGCTGCGGGGGCGCTGGTCCAGCCCTCCCGAAGCGGAGTGGACGGCCTGGCTCGCAGCCCGCACCGGGCTGAGCGCCCGCGAGCAGGACGACGCGCTCACCGCCGCATCTGGCGCGGGCCTGCTCCACCGACCGAGCCCGGACAGCATGACCGTCCCCCGCACCGAGGCGCTGCGGCTCGGCTTGGTTTGGGCGGGGCACCTCAAGGCGCACGGCCCAACCCACGAGAGCCTCGCCGCCGCGGTGCTCGCGGCCCCCGAGCCTGAGCAGGCCGAGCTCCTCGGCGCGGCGCTGGACCACTTTCACCACAGCGAGCTCGCCCCGCACCTCCGCGCGCCGCTGCGGGGACCTGACCGCCGGCTGTGGGCGTCGTGGCTGAGCCAGCGCCCCTGCGCGACGCCCGAGATCACCCGCGTCGTGCTGGAGGTGCTGCACGCGGCATGGGAGCAGCAGACCGACAACGCCGCGCTGCGCCAGCTGGTCGCGCAAGCGGCGGCCGCGAGCATCGGGGACGCGGTGCTGGACGGCCTGCCCCTGCTCATCGAGACCGCCGACGCGCTCGTCCAGGTTGGCCGACCCAGGCCCTTCAAGGACGCCGTCGGCACAATGCTCCGCCCCGACCGCCTGCGCGGGGCCACCGCCGCGGCGCTCGCCGACCTGATGGTTGGCCACATGGAGCGGCCCGGCGCCGATGCGGCTCACTGGCAGACCGCTGCGCGGGAGCTCATCCGCCACTGGCTCGGCGCAGGTGTGGCGAGATCCGAAGCGGCGCGCTCCTTGTACAGCTTTGGCACGCGGCCCTGGAACCCAGAGGCTGCCGCGGTCGCGGAGGCATGGGACCGGGTCGCAGAGCTGTGCGTCGCGCTGGTCCGCGCCGCACCGGCCGAAGGGTGGGCCGCGGTTCGCAGGCTCGGCACGTCGCAGTGGGGCGAGGCGCCCGCGCTGCCCCCCCAGCTCGTCACCACCCTCTCCGCGCTGCTCCGCTCCTTGGTCGGCGAGCTCCCCCCGATCGATCCGCCCGAGCACCGGGTGGTCGCCGAAGATGCGCTGCTCGTCGCTGCGCTCCAAGGTTGGTGCGAGGATGGTATCGCCGCCGAGGTCGTCGCCGCCCGGGCCTCCGACCCCCGCCTCCTTGCGTGGCGTTGCGTCGTGGACCCCATGCGCGTTGTATTGGACCCCACCGGGGCCGCAGCACAGGTCCGCGCGAATGGGGGCGCGGCGTGGTGGCATGCCCACGTGACCGCAACCCGAGACGGCTACCGTGAGGCGCTACCTGGGCTGGTCGACGCGCTGGTCGCGCTCCAGCTCGACGGCCCCGGGGTCGCGGCGCTCCTCCGCGCGCTGCCGGTCAACTCGCACACCGCGGGCCCTGTCTTGATCGCAGCGTGGGCAGCCGCGCAGCCCGGGCCCTTCGTCACGATGCTCGAGGCGCCGCTCTGGTCCTCCTTGCCCCGCCCGGCGCAGCTGCGGCTGCTGCTGGCGGCACGGGCGCTGCCCGACCGTCGACTGGGCCTCGCGGTCCGCGCGGCGGCGCTGACCGCCCTCGACCGGGCGGAGAACACAGGGGGGCTCTGCGCCGAGCTTCGTGCGCTGCTCGACACCCCCGAGCAGGTCGAGGACGGGACCGCAGAGGTCCTGATCGCGGCGCTGGAGCAGGCCCTGCCGCCCACCCGGGTCGCCGCCACGCTGCAGCGGCTGCCGGCCCACCCCGGGACCGCCACCCGGCACCAGCTGAGCTGCTGGGCGAGTGGCGCGGCGCTGCGGTGGGAGATCTCCGGCGAGGAGCTGCGCGCGTTCTTCGAGAGGCTGACCGCAGGCGACTTGGGCCTTGAGGGCGCGGGAACGCTGCTGTCGTTGCTGCGGGACCGAAAGGAGCCCGGACGGTCCGCCGGCCAGATCCTCGAGGACGTGGTGCTCCGCCGCCTGATGGACTGGATCGAGCGCCCCGCGCCCCTCCACGCGTTGGGTCTCCGCCCGACGGAGCTCGGCGGCCCCTTCACGCGCCTGATGCGAGAGGCGCCCGTGGTCTGGTGGCGCTGGGCGGCGCTGCTGACCATGCCGGCCGCGCCCGCGTCCTGGCTCGTCGAGGCGGCCGACAGCGCGGCCATCGAGGCTGCGCTCGACGCCACGCCTGTGGAGCTGGCCCGCTTCTCGTCCACTTCACAAGCCTACGACATGCTCACCCGGGCCCTGAGCGCCGAGCGCTTCGATGCGCGGGTCGACGCCGCCCTCGCCGCGGGCGCGGTGGCCGAGGCGCGCCGCCTGCTCCTGGGGCGCGGCCTCAGCGTGGACCTCATCCCGCTCTTTGAGCGCGTCATCCTCGCGACAGCAGAGGCCGGAGAGGAGCCGCGTCTCGATTGGGGCAGACGGGTGGTGGGGCGCGAAGGGCAGACCGGCTACCGCTCCACAGGGATGATCAGCCTCGCCCCCGACCAAGAGCTGTCCGACCTCTCCCCCGAGCAGCTCGACCCCGTCGGGGCGGCCATCCGCGCGAGGCTCAGCGAGCGCAGCACCACCGCGCCGAGCCGCCCCGTGCGCAGCTTCTACCAGCTGCTGCTGCAAGACATGAGCCGCTGAGGCGCCGGCTCGGCGCCGCCGGCGGCCTCCTTGCCATTGCGACCGCGCGCTCGTCAGCCAGCCGCCCGCGACGAGGCTCCACGCGGCAACCGCGCGCTCGCCCTTGCTCCGCGCACCGCCTCGACCGGCCCCCCGGCCGATGCATCCCTTCCTGCTCCGCCGAAGGCCCCATCCGCCGGCCGATGCACCCCTTCCTGCTCCACCGAACGCCCCATCGGCCGCCCGATGTACCCCTTCCTGCTCGATCGAACGCCCCATCCGCCGGCCGATGCACCCCTTCCTGCTCCACCCAACGCCCCATCGGTCCGCCGATGCACCCCTTGCCCGCACTTTGCACACAGCATCGGCGAGATCGCACAGGGTTTGCATCGGGTTGAGGCCCAGCGCCGGGCCCCGGGCGCCGCCGACCCGCACCGGAGGCCCGCCGCCCCACCCGCGCCGCAGCCGCGGAGGAGCAGCGGAGGAGCAGCGGGCGGCCCCGCCCCGGCCAGAGCCGGCTCAGAGCTCGAGGTCAGCGCCGAAGTCGGGCCCCAGATCGATGAGGTCGTCGGGGTGGTCGCCCGGGTCGACGGCCAGCTCGGCGGCGTCGGCGGCGGCGCCCAGGGCCGAGAAGCGCGGGTCGAGGTTGCTCAGCGCCCGCAGCAGCAGGCCCGCGCCGGTGTTGCGCTGGTCGATGCGCGCCCGCGCCGCGACCAGGGTGGCCATGGCCACCTCAAGCTCGACCTTCTCGCGGCGCACGTCGGCCGAGGCCGCGGTCAGCGCGGTGGCCGCGGCGGAGATCAGCCGCAGGCGCTCGGCGGCGAAGGGGTAGGCGCCCAGCGCGCCGGTCAGGCCCTCGGCGGCGACCAGCAGGCGCTCGGGGCTGACCGTGCGGGCGCGCACCTCTTCGCTGAGCACGCCGTCGAGGGTGCGGGCGAGGGTGGCGGCGAGGCCGGGCGCGATCTCTCCCTCGGCCACCTGCAGGGCGAGGTCACCCTTGAGGCTGCGGACCACCGCCGCCAGCCGGCGCTGCAGCAGCTCGCGGGCCGCGTCACGGGCGAGGCGGGGCGCCTCGTCGTCGGCCTCTTCGGCCCGCACGGTGAGGGCGGCGGCGCGCAGGGCCGCGTCGTCGACCGCCAGCTCAGCGCGGGTGCGGGCGGCCAGGGGCTCGCCCTCGGCCGGCCGCAGGGCCTCGATGAGCCGCCGCGCCTTCAAGATCCTGCCCGTGTCTTGCACCCGGTACGCCATGTCCGACCTCGTCTGCCCTGGGGAGAGGGCGCTCGCTCGCTGCTCCCGCGCCCACGCGCCCCCTGCGGGCGCCGCGCGGTGCCTGACCATAGCGGAGGGGGCGCGGGCGGTGGGGCCGCGGGCGTGGTGCGGAGGGCTCCGGCGGCGCGAAGGGGTCGTGTTGGTCGGGCTCTTGGTGGTGCCGGGGGAGGGAGAGGGCCGGGGGTGCGCGGCGGAGGGGCGGCGGCGCGCGGGCATCGGGGAGGGGCGCGGGCACCATCGGTCGCAATTTCGAGCAAGATCTCGGCTTGTGTCGGCCGGCCGCCGACTGGTAGGCTCGCGGCAGAAGAGCCCCGACGATCCGCCCGCTGCCCACAGGTGCCTGAGATGAGCCCCAGCTCGATGAAACCGGTCCCCCCCCCCTCCACTTTCGCCGAACCGTGCACCTGAAGGTGCTGGCCCCGCTCAAGAAGCGGGCCGGGCCGACCGGCGCCGGCGACGGGCCGCCGCGGCGCTGGCGGTGAGCCTCGCCTTGGTCGGGCCGTGGGCCTGGGCCGAGCTGAGCGATCCGCCGCCGGGGGGCGAGCCGCCGCCGGGGGGCCAGCCGCCGTCTCCACCGCCGCCGCCCCCTCCGCCGCCGCCTCCCCCTCCGCCGCCCATCCCGGAGCCGCCATCCTTCAGTTGGGGTGAGGGTGCGCCCTTGATCGCGGTGTGGGACGCCGACCTGAAGCTGACCGACAGTGATCCAGACAACGCCACCATCGGCTGCAACGTCTTCAACGCAGACGGAAGCACCCGCGACCGTTGGCCCTTCGCCCCGCTGTATGACTCAACCGCAAGCGTCTACACCCATGCAGACCCAAATGCGTGGGCGCTGAACGACCCGACTCGGACCATCGAACTGATGCAAATCAACGGCATCAACCTGTACTTGCACGACGCAAGGGCCGGCTTAGCCATCGGATACCTTGAGAACGCCTACTTCAGATGCGATTGGGTGGCGCTCGCCGGGCTAAACGACCACATTACCGCCATCGAGGGGCCAGACTCGAACACCTTCACAGGCATGGTCCTCGGTCGGGTGGAGCCGGAACAGGTGCTTTCGACCGGCTACGGGGCGTACGTCGCTGCGGACGTTGATCTCTGCTATTATCGCGACTGGGTTGGCCGCGCCCGCGCCGAGGCGTTTGAACATCCCCATCACAAGTTTGTCTTAGTTGACGAACTCACCCACATGCTTGCAAGTCCGTTCAGAGTATTCAATGGGCAATCGAATCCATGGGATCGCTCCGACATCGAGGTCCTACGAGGACTCGCGACGGAACTGGACGCAGCCGCTGTTGGGTCACACCGAGCGTCGTGCGACGCAATCTGGGACCCGATCATCGGGGACGATGCCGTTGACCTCGGGTGGGTGCCTAGTCCTGAAGCCGACCAGAACCCCGTCGAGTTGTGGGCAAAAGTAAACGCAGCGACCGTCCCCATGTTTCTCGTCCCGAGCATGATGCTCGGCGCACCCAGCGGCTTGGTGCACACGGGTGCAATGCCGTTGGTCTCTGGTAACCGATACCTGACGCGATGGGTCGCACCGCCGGCGCCGACAACTACCGGCGATCTGCAACAAGTGAAGCTCCAGTATCTGATCACCACCCTCAATAATGGTGGCGATCGACTGAGGGTCGAAGCGGCCGTCAACGGCGCGGCGATGCCCGCATCGAGGCTGTATACAAAGCCAACTGTTGGGAACGAGGGCAAGGCCCTCGAGCGCGAAAACATACACCTCGTCGAAGTAATCGTCTGGCCCCCGAGCTCCAGCGGTCCCCCGCCGCTCTGGGACATCGATGCTGCGGGCGAAAACACGGTGGAGGTGTACCTCGAGGCAGAGGCCAACAGCCTGCGCTACGAGCCCGAAGAAGGCCCCTGGTACTACGATGACCGTGTCGTTCTCGTATGGGGCGTCCAAGTGGTTTACGAGGGTGCAGATGGGGTGCCCATCGAGGTCCACGAGCTCCAGCCGGACGAAGCGACGACCGCGTTCCGACCGATCGAAGGCGAAGGAGAGGTGCCCTGCGATGGGTTTTGGAACCTGTGTGAGACGAACGAAGACCTTCGCATCGACGACCTACTCGATGGCGTGACCATCGCGCAGGAAATCTCAGCAACTTGGCCTGACCCGTCAACCTACGATCACCCGCCGCTCGAGGTTGCATGGGACCGCTTCATGCAGCACGCGTGCGGGCACCTTCATGAGTTCGGGTCAGCGGGGGCCGGTGCCCGCTGCCTTGTCGACGAGCGCGCGTGGGTATCCGACGCAGCGAGGTATCTCGACTACTTGGATGTGGGTGAGTCGATCAGCCGACTCGGCAGTGGGATCGATAAGGGGGATGGCGCTTCTGTCACCTTCTTGACCCTTGAGATTGAGGACATCCTCGAGGGACGAGGGCGGTTCAGTGTGCGAGATCCCGCTGATCCTGGGTATCCATACGTAGCGCACCTGCCGATGCTGACACGCAACATGCTTGGTGAGGGAGTCCTCTGGGAGGTCGACACTCAATCTAATCCAGCATGCGAAGGCGACTGGCTGGTGGAGTGGCGCCTCCCCGGCTGCCCCGCCAGATGGACATACGGGCCGGTTGGTGAACTTTGGGATCCGATGCTACTTCGCTTTGCGAACACGATCGACAGTCTCGACGACCTCTCGTATTATGAGCTATTCGCATTGAACCTGGACGCTTCATGCGCCCCGGGCAGTGCATCACTGACCGGTAGTTTCACCATTGAGCTTGGACCGACGAACAACGGCTTGTTCCGTTTCGGGTGGGAGATTAAGGACGATACGGTATATCCCACTCCGGATGATGTCGACTATCGGCGGATTGACGTGGGTGATAGTGGGTTTACGCCGCAGTTCGTAGAGATGCGGCTGACTTCGCCGGACCCGGCCACATGTGCGATCAGCGGAGTTGGTAGTGAAGTGACGGTCACGCAAGCCGGCACGGTGGACGGTGACCTCTACACCTACTACGAGGTGTTAACCTGCGTCATGCAGCAGGGTGGCGAGGTGACGGGATGCTACTAACCACCGGTACGGTCATCGCCGCGGTGCTCTTGGCCGGTTGCGACGGCGAGGCAAATCAGCGAGGTGCGCCCGTCGAAGAGCCGCCTGAAAGGCCCCCCCCAGTCCGACAGGGTTCGACAAGCGGCACCCCGCCGGGCGATGGTGGGGGCAGCGACACAGGGCGCGCCCCTTTGCTGGACTGCTCCGACGCCTCGCCGAGCGACAGTGGAGCGCCCGTGGACCACGATGCAGACGGTGCCGCAAGCGACATCGACTGCGATGACGCCGCGCCCGAGGTCTACCCGGCGGCACCCGAGGTCTGCGGGGATGGACGGGTCAACGACTGTGCGCGGCTCGATGCGTGTTGGGTCGAAGAGCTGTGCGTACGGGTCACCAGGCCCACACTGCGGCTCCGTCGCGCGGGCGGCAGCCTCGGCGAGGTCGCCGCGCTGGGCGACCTGCGAGGAGACGGCACGTTCACCTTGGGGGTCGGTTCACCGGGCCTCGTTGACTGTGTCGAGGTCGGCGTCGATGAGGTCGGTGACCCGACCTATGATTGCAGTGACGTCGGAGGGTTCTTCCTGCTCGAGCCGGCGACCCTGCTGCGCGAGGGGGGCGACGACCTCAGCTTCCCATCTCGGCCATCGTGGGGCGTCGGCCAACGGTCCATCATCGGCCATCACAGCCCCCGGCACTATGGCAGCAGCCTCGAGGGCATCGGCGACTTGGATGGCGACGGCTTCGACGACTTCATCGTGGGCAATGACCAACAAGGCGCCGAAGAGGTCGATGAGGTCTGGCTGTTCTGGGGCCCGGGCCCCAGCGCCCGCATCGACGAGGGGGTGCAGCTCTTTGTCGGCGAAGACTGGGAGCGCTGCGCTGGCTACGACATGGAGCGAGCCAGCGATCTGACCGGCGACGACGTCGACGACCTGCTGATCAGCGACCCCTGCGCCGACGAGGTGTGGGTGTACTCGGGGGCCGCGGTGCGGGCCGCCACCGGGCCCGACCTCTCGCCGGCCGCGACGGTCATCGAGCGGGAGACGCCAGGCATCCACTTTGGAATGAGTGTGAACGGCACCCGCGACCTGACCGGCGACGGGCTGGCCGACCTCGCGGCGTCGGCGCCCCACCCGGAGGCGGGGCCCCGGGTCGACGACCTCGACTACGTCGGCGTGTACGAAGGGCCGCTGTCAGGGACGCGCGAGACCAGCGAGGCGGTGTTCACGATGCGCAGCGCGCTGGTGCGAGCCGAGGGCTCTGACCACAGCACCGGATACACCCTGGACGTGGGCGATCTCGACGGGGACGGGTATGGTGACCTCGTGGTGTGTGACCCGGGATGGGCAGACGTGGCCACAGACTACGCTCTTGGAAAGTCCTGCTTTGTCTTCCACGGGCCGCTGATCGGCGCTGCCCTCGACGCAGACGCAGACGCACAGGTGCACAACTTCGCGAGCACCGACGTCCAGGCACACACCGATTTCGACCGGGATGGAAGGGACGACCTCTTGGTCGGTACGGGTCAATATCCGCGCGAGGCGGCCTTCCGCACCGTCATGATCGGCGGGGGCGAAGCCTACCTGATGTATAGCCCGTTTCGGGGCAGCACCTCTGCGACCACCGACGCTGATGTGATCTTCAGCTGCGACGCCGACCGGTCCGCGTGCGGCGACCTCGGCGTGCAAGTCCAGGCCATCCCCGATCAGAGCGGTGACGGGGTGCCCGACGTGCTGGTGGCCGACTATGGCAACGAGTATTGGATCTTCCCGGCGCCCCTGCCCATCCGATGATGGGGTCAGGCGTGCCCCCGGGGGCCCAGGTCGTCGAAAGCCAACGCACATCCTCCCGCGCCCGGCCGACCGCAGGGCGCGGCCCCCGCAGGGGGACGCGGTCGGCGCAGCCGACCGAGCCG
>JAEUKK010000040.1 GCA_016792625.1 Deltaproteobacteria bacterium
GCTCCCTGCGAAGTACCAGTTGTTCCGCCCCACCGCGTGCCCGCGCAGGCTCCGCTCGGCGAAGTTGTTGTCCAGCGGGACCAGCGGGTCCTTCAAGAAGTGCGTCAGGGCGGTCCAGTGGTTGCGGTAGTAGCGGGTGGCCTCGGCCAGGGGCGACTTCGGCAGGACCGTTGGGTGAACTGCGTCGAGCCAGACGCGGAATTTGTCGACCAGGGGCTGGATGTGCTCGGCGCGCCACGCCAACAGCGCGTCGCCGGACAGCTCGAGCTCCTGGGCGCGGCGCTCCGCGTCGAACCAGCTGCTGATCCAGCGCTCGCCCTCCGCGGCGAGAACGGCGTCGCTGTCCTTCGCGTCGCGGAACTTCCGCAGCCCGTGGGCGTTGCAGCCGGCCTCGATGATGCGGCCCGTGGCCAGGGCGGCGTTGTGGGTGCTCGACGCGTCCAAGATCATCGTGCCGCAAAAGCGCGCGACGAGCATGGCGAAGGTCACGCCCTTCTTGTCCGCGGCGTACCGCAGCGCGACCAACTTGCCCCAACTGAAGCCGAAGATCTGCCCAAGGTGGGTCGCATCGCTGCCCGGCGCCAACACCGGGAAGCCGGTCGCGTCGGAGTGGCAGTGGGTCCCGCTCATGACCTGGCGGAAGATGACGTCAGCGACGCCCTCCACAAGCTCCAAGCACCGAAGAACCATGTCGGAGAGGCGCGCGTTGGTCGTCTTGTGCCCCATCCGGGCCAAGTCGCGAAGCTGCCGCTCCAGGGGCAGGTGCTGCGCGAACTTGCAGTAGATGATCCAGGCCGCAAAGCCGGCGGTGTACCGCGCCTTGGGGAGACACATGCCCGGGACGGGGGGCGTCGTCACCTTTCCACAGTCGCTACATCGGCAGCTCACCCGGGCGACCTTGCGATAGCGAAAGTACCCAGGGACGTAGTCCTTGAGCTTGAGCTCGTCGGTCTCCTTGTTGGACAGACGGCTCCCGTTGCAATGCGCGCAGGTGTCCGGGCGCACGGTCTCGGTGGAGACGGGAATCTCCGGTTGGGGCGTCGTCTCCGCCGCTTTTCGCGTCTTTTTGGGGCCCCTCTCTGGCGCAGTCGGTGGCTTGGGCCGGTCGTCGAGGGTCGAGGCTTGCCCCGGGGACGGCGCGGGGGCGGGCGCGGGCGCCGGCTCGGGGGCGGGCTTCGGCGCGGGAGCCGCGGGGTCACCCTCAGTCGGCACAGGCCTCCCTGCCTTCTCGGCCTCGGCGATGAGCTTGTCGATCCGCTTGATCAGCACGTTGATCTTAGCGTTGAGGGCGTCCCGCTCCTTGGCTGCGGCCGCCAGTGCGGTCAAGAACGCGCCGCGCTCCGCGGACGCAGCCTCGCGGACGGCGGCGAGCTCGGACGTAAGCGCGGCCACCTGGGCGACGAGCGCCGCCACCTGGGCCAGGGCATCACTGTGGGCCGTGTCGAGGTTCATGCACCGGAGTGGATCAGGCCTCTGCGCCCGCGAAAACCCCGACCGACGAGAACGATCTGTGGGATCAGCTTCTCGCCGGCTCAGCCCTTCGGGCGGCCGAGGCGCGCGCGGCGCGCGCGCTGGCGGAGGTCGACGCCCTCGAGGATCAGCCCCAGCTCGTTTGGCGTAAGCTCGCGCTTCGGTGCGCCGTCCGGCCCGAGTTCGGGCAGCTGGAAGGTGCCCTGCTCGAGACGCTTGTAGAGTTGGCAGAACCCCGAGCGGTCAAAGAACAGGACTTTCATGTGGGTCTTGGGGCGATTGACGAACACAAACAGGTGTCCGCCGGTCGGGTCGAGACCGAGGCCGCGGACCAAGCCTGCAAGGCGGTCAAAGGACAGGTGCATGCTGACCGGGTCGAGCGCCAGGTAGACCCGGACGGACGAGGGTAGGGTCAGCATGCCCGCACCACCGCGAGGACGCGGGCGAGCGTCTGGTCGTTGAAGCCGTCTGGCACGTCGATCACCACGCCGTCGAGGGTGAGCCGGAGGGGCTCGGACGCGGCTCGGTCGGGTCGGGCCATCTCGACGAGGCGGATGGGTGCGGGCTGCGCGAGGCGGTCGGCCCAGTAGCGGAGCGAGCGCCCGTCGACGCCGTTTTCGGCGCACCACTCGGGTAGCGGCTGCTGCGAGGCGCGCCAGCTGGCGAGCAGCTCGGGGGCTTCGTCTTGGGTGATGCGGCGGCGGGGCGCGGGCATGGTGACCTCCGGTTGGTAAGGTCACGCGTTGTTGGTCGGGGCGGACCCCCCTGTTTTGGGGGGCTTACAGCACGGCGCCGCGAGTCGCGCCGTCGTCGAGCACAAGCACGAAGCGCCCATCGAGGGGGACGCGGCGCACGACCGCCGGCTCGGCCTCGCTGCTTGTGGGGCACCAGGCCGCGAGCGCTGCGCCGTCGCCCAACGGGGCCAGCACCCGGAGGCGGGGGCGGGCGTCCCCGACGGCGGGCAGCTCGTCGACGTTGGCGAGTAGCGCGCCCGGGAGGCCCAGCGGCACGCTCGCGGCGGCGAGGCGGGCGCCGAGCGCGAACTCGTGGGAGGGGCTCGTCATGGCCGCTCCCCCGCCGGCGATCCCCGCCGGACTGCAAGCTCCTTCACCCACATGACCAAGCGGTGCACGTCGGCCTGGCAGGGCAGGGGCCGCGAAGCCTCCATGATCGCTGCCAGTGCAGCCTCCCAGCCGTGCACAACACCCCGCGCGTGCGCGCGCTCGATGGCGTCACCCACGCTGGCCCCTTCACCCACCTTGATCTCGTCGATCTCCATGAACCCGGCCCGCTGGCGGACCTCGCGGCGCTCGACGTTGAACAGGTCGGCCACGTTGTCGAGCAGGTCGAGGCTCCGTATGCGGAAGCGCCCACCGGTCTCCATCTTCTGGAGCTTGGCGAAGGAGATCCCGAGGCGGGCGGCCGCGTCCCGCAGCGAGAGCCCTGCGCCAACCCGCAGCTCGCGCAGGTACGGGCCGAAGGTCGCGTTGTGGCGCCGGATGAGGGCCGGCGGCTGCGGGCCTGGGCGCGCCTCCGTCGGTTCGTGGGCCACCGCTCCCTCCTCGGGCGTCAGCGCAAACGACATCAAGCACCTCCCACCGGCCACCACGACCGGACCTGTGCCGGCCCACGCTGGCCCGGCCGAAAGATCAAAATGGCGCTGTCGCCGCGGTTCCCCCGCTGCGGCAGCCCCGAGTTCGGGTCGAGAAAGGCGACGCGGCGCGCGAGCAGCAAGATCTCCGCCACCTCCGCGCAGCCGAGCCGCCAGTACCGGGTGCTCGTCGACGGCGGCACGAGCAGGGCGACCACCAGGCCTTCGTCCCGCGCGCGCACGGCCGCCTCGACCCAGGTGAGCAGGCCCGCGCCGCCCTCGCCGGCGACCTTGGAGTAGGGCGGGTTGCACCAGGCGCGCGGGTGCAGCGGGTCGCAGGCCTCGGCCCAGCGCGCCGTGCGGGCGTCCTCGTCGGGCGTCAGCCAGCGGCCGGCCACGGCGTCGTCGCCCGCGCTGGCCGCGTCGAGGCCAAACGGCCCCCCGAGCTCGCCGGCGACGGCCGCGACCAGCTCGGGCGGCGTGCGCCAGAAGTCCCGGGGCAGCAGCCCCCAGCGGGCGGCCAGGCGCTCGGCGCGGGGCGTCGCGCCCGCGCGGTGCCAGGCGGCCCGGCAGGCGGCGCTGCAGGTCGTGGCGTCGACCCGGCGGCCGGCGAGCGGTGCCCCGCAGCGCCGGCAGGCCCGCGCGTCAGAGCCGTTCGCCGAGGCGGGCGCCGCGAACGGCTCTGACGCGTCGGCGCTGGGCTGGCGGGCGAGGGGAGGGGAGGCGCACCCCGGCCGGCCGGCGTCAGAAGCGTTCGCCGTGGCCCCACCCGCGAACGGCTCTGACGGTCGCGCGGACCGGCGCCGCCGGTAGCCGCGGGCCGAGCAGGCGCCGCAGACCCGGGCCCAGCGGGCGCCGGCGGGTCGGGCGCGGCCGCAGGCCAGGCAGCCGGCCCCGCCCTCGAGGGCGGTCGCGGTCATGGCCGGCCCCCGGCGCTGGGCGCCCGCCGGAGCGCGCTGCAGGGGCGCGTCGAGGGCCCGCGGCCGGCCTCCGCTCGTCGAGAATGACGATGCCGGTGACAGCTCCGGTCACAAGCTGAAGTTCGACCAGCGGGCCGTTTTGGTGCCCATTTTGAGGGGCTCCGGTCACAACCTCGGCGCCTTGGCCCCCCCCTGGGGGGGGATTTTGTGCCCTGCGGGCGCTCTCCCGGCCGGCCGAGGGCGCGCGGCGCTTTGGCGCGTTTTCGCCGAGGGGCCTCGTCGAGATCGACGTGCCAGGGGCAAAAAAACTGAAGCCGTCTACATCTCAAGAGAGATGGAGACGGCTCAGCGGGACTTCCGAAGAAGTTGTGACCGGTGTGACCGGGGCCGCCCAAAACCTTCGTTTTGGACGAGTCTGGCACACTGAGAACAGCGTGCTGGACGTGATCAACAGGTCGAAGGGTACTCCCAACGGGATTCGAACCCGTGTCTTAGCCGTGAGAGGGCTATGTCCTAGGCCTCTGGACGATGGGAGCGAGGATGGTACTCCTAACGGGATTCGAACCCGTGTCTTAGCCGTGAGAGGGCTATGTCCTTGGCCTCTGGACGATAGGAGCCCAAGTGGTTGGGGCGCCAGGACTCGAACCTGGAACCTACGGAGTCAGAATCCGGTGTGCTGCCAATTGCACCACGCCCCAGTGAGGGTGGACCGCGAGCGGTCGGGACATCCGGGGTTGGCGATTGCTCACCTCTGACCCCCTCGGACGCTCCCCCCAAGGACACCCGGGCTTTATCAGTCCCTCTCTTGAGTGTCAAGGTGCCCGCCTTCGATTTTGGCCGCCCGGCGCAAGTCGCGGGAAGCTCCTACAGAATGCGCCGAGCTGAGGCCTGGGCCGGCGGCTCCGGCGGCGCCCGGCCCGGGTGGGGGCGGCGCCGACCGGCGAGCTCCCCCGTCCTGCGCTGGTTCAGGTCGCCCGCGCCGCGCCCGCTCGCAGGCGCCGCACGCTGATCTCTTTGCCGAGCCCGAGCAGCATCTCGTAGACGCCGGGGCCCACGCCTTGCCCGGTCAGGGCCACCCGCACGGGCTGGGCGAGCTTGCCCATCTTCGCGCCCCGCTCGGCCAAGAGGGCGTCCACCACGGCGGTCAGGGCGGGCTCCTCCCAGGTCGGCTCGGCCTCGAGGCGGTCGGCGAGGGCCGAGAGCAGCGCGCCCGCCTCGGGCTTGAGGTGCTTGGCCACGGCCGCCTCGTCCCAGCTCAGCTCCGCGTCGTCGATGAAGAAGAAGCGCGCCTGCTTGGCCAGCTCCACCAGGGTGCGGCTCCGTTTTTGGAAGGCGCCGATGATCGCCGGCAGGCGCGCGCCCAGGCCCGCGGTGACGTAGCCCTCGGCCTCGAGGAAGGGCAGGGCCCGCTCGACCAGCTCTGCCGAGGCAAAGCTCTGGATCCAGGTCTGGTTCAGCCACTCGAGCTTGTCCATGTCCCAGCGGGCGCCACTGCTGCCCACGTCCGACAGGCGGAAGTGCTCGATCAGCTCGGCCTCGGTGAACACCTCTTGGTCGCCGTGCGACCAGCCCAGCCGCGCCAGGTAGTTGAGCATGGCCTCGGGGACGATGCCCATGTCCCGGTACTGTCCGAGGCTGGTGTGGCCGTGCCGCTTGCTCAGACGGCTGCCGTCCGGCCCGAGGATCATCGGCAGGTGGGCAAAACGAGGGACCTCGGCGCCCAGCGCGTGGTAGATGTGGATCTGCTTGGGCGTGTTGTTGATGTGGTCGTCGCCGCGCGCGACCAAGTTGATGCCCATGTCGTGATCATCGACCACCACGACAAAGTTGTAGGTTGGCGTGCCGTCGGTGCGCAAGATGACCAGGTCGTCGAGCAGCTCGTTGCGGATCTCGATGCGGCCCTTGATGAGGTCGTCGATCACCGTCAGGCCCTCGATGGGCATCTTGACGCGGATGGCGTGCGGGCCGCAGTCAGGGCCCAGGTCCTTGTCGCGGTTGCGGCGGTCGTAGCGCGGGTCCTCACCCTTCGCGCTCTGCTCAGCCCGCATCTGGTCCAGCTCCTCGGGGGTCGCGTTGCAGCGGTAGGCGAGGCCGCGGGCGAGCAGGTCCATCGCCACGGCGCGGTAGCGGTCGTAGCGCTCAGATTGCCGGTAGGGTCCGAAGGGCCCGCCCACGTCGGGGCCCTCGGTCCAGCGCAGGCCCAGCCAGGCGAGGTCGCGCAGGATCTGCTCCTCGTGCTCCTTCTTGCTGCGCTCCGGGTCGGTGTCCTCGATGCGCAGCACGAAGGCGCCGCCCTCGCGGCGGGCCTCCAGGTAGTTGGAGAGGGCGGTGCGGGCGCCGCCGATATGAAGGTGCCCAGTGGGGCTCGGTGCGAAACGAACGCGGAGGGTCATGGGGTCACTCGAGGGGGTGTGAACAAATACGGCGCCCGTCTGGGCGCCGCAAAACGGGGAGACGGTGCGGGTCGCGGGAGGGTGGCCTGCGGCGGCTTCGGCCCGGGGCTCAGTTCGCGGCGGCTTCGGGGTAGCGCACCAGCGGCTGGCCATGGCCGCGCAGGGCCGCTTCTGCCGCGTCGTACCAGCGGTCTTCGAGCAGGCGGCTGCGGGCGTCGAGCTCCATCGCGGCGTCAAAGGCGGCGAGGTCACCCGCGGTGTGCGCGCTGCGCAGGTCGTTCCAGGCGGTCGCCCGGTGGGACCACGCGTCGACGAGGTCTTGGTGGACCGGCACAAGCGTCGGCTCGGTCAGCGCGATCGCCGTCGCCGCCTCAGCGAGGGACTTCGCCTCGGGGATGGCGACCTGATCGAGCTTCTCGCCGATAGACGCGGCGTCGGGCTTGGGCTCAGACTTCGACTTCAGCCCGATGGTGATCTGCTCAAAGTTCTTGAGCAGCACGGTGTTCTTGGCGAGCAGCGGCTGGACCGCCTCGCGGTACTGTGCATAGCCGTCGGGCCCCTGGTCCTGGCAGGCGACGAGCCCAAGGAGGAGGAGGCTGGAGCAGAAGCGGGGATGGAGCGAGTACATCGGCGGCTCTCCTGCGGCATGCTCACCCCCGCGGGCGGGGCGCGGCGCCGGTTGGGCGCCTATTCCGGCGCGGGCGGGCGCGCAGCGGGGCGCGGCCGGCCAAGGCCGGGATAGGGCCGAAGGTCCGCGGGGGCGCCGTCCCCAAGGGTGGAGGGGGAGAGGCGACATGCCCATCATCGAGCGCAGCCTCGCCCGCTTGCGCCTGCTCAGCAGCGCGGCCCGCGCCGCCAGCGGCCTCCCCTTCGGCGGGCCGGGCGCGCTCGACCTCGCGCTGCGCCCGGGTGCTTCGGCCGCTGAGCTCGACCGGTGGCTCCCGCTCGTCGCCGACGCGGTGCGGTGGCGGGGCCCCGTGCCGGTCGGCGTCGACGCGCCCGCGGGCGCCGATCCGGTCTTGGCGGCGGGCCTGCTGCGCTTCGCCCGGCGCCTCGACTGCCCGGCGACCTTACGCTGGGCTGGCGGCGCGCTGCCGAGCGCGGGCGCGCTCGCGCTCATTGACGCGGGGGCCGATCACCTCGACGTGCTGGTGGGCGGCTCCGACGACCCCAACCTCGACGCGCTCGCCGCGCTCGTCCGCGCCCGCGCCCAGCGGGGCGGCGGCCCGACCCTGGGCCTCGCGATCCGGTGGCGGGCTGAGGTGCTGCCCTCCCTGGCCGAGGTGGCCCAGCGCGCCCTCTCCCTCGGGGTCGACCGGGTCGAGCTCGCCCCGCCGGATCAGGCCCAGGCTGTGCCCGCGACCGAGCGCTGGTCCGAGGTGGTCCGCCTCGATCCGGCGCGTGTGCGCTCGCTCTCGCCCTGGGTGGCCTCGGCGGTGGATCAGATGTTCGCCGCCAACGACGGCGAGCCTGGCGCGCCGGGCGGCCGCCGCTGCCCGGTCGGGGGCGCCCGGCTCGAGCTGCGGGTCGACGGCAGCGCCTGTGCCTGCCCCCACAAAGGCCTGCTGTGGGGTGTTCCCGAGGGCGCGACATCGATCGACCTCGCCTCGCGCTGGGCGGCGGCGGGCGCGCACCGCGCGGCGATCTCCGCCTGCACCCGGCGCTGTCCGGCCCTGGCCCTGCGCCCACCCTGGGTGGCAGCGGCGCGCGGCCTGGCCCGGGAGTAGGAGCGGGCGGGCGTTGGCCCCAAGGTGAGGGTGGTGATGGCGAAGGCTGGCAAGGGCAAGAAGGGCGGCGGCGACCTGTTCGAGCTCGACGAGATTGACGCGCTGCTCGCGCGCATGGGCGTGCCTGTGCCCGACGGGGCGCCGCCCCCGGTCGCTGCGCCGGCGGGTGAAGACGAGGGCGAAGAGGGGCCGAGCGCCCTGCTCGACGCCGCTCCAGCCGAGCGCCCGCCTGCCCCGGCCCGCCCCGACGAGCGCCGTGGCGGCCTCGCCATCGAGGCCCTCTCCCACGGCCGCGCGCCCGTGGGGCAGCTCCTCCCCGAAGGTGCCGTCGTACACGTGAACCTCGACAAGCCCTGGGCCCGCGCGGGCGCTGAGATCGGGCTCGGCGCGCCGGCGACCGCGCTCGAGGGCTGGCTCGGGCTGCACAAAGAGGCGGGCGAGGCCCTTCGCGTGAGCGGCGGCCTGCGGGTCGCTCGGGCCCATCGCTGCGACCGCTGCTTGCGCCCGCTCGAGCTCAGCCTCGAGGGGCCGGTCGACCTGCGCTATCTGCCCGAGTCCGAGGTCGCCCCCGAGCTCTCCGACGAGCACGGCCTGGCCCCCGCCGAGCTCGATCTGGGCTGGTATGCCGGTGGGGTGCTCGAGCTCGAGACGGTGGTCTGTGAGCAGATCGCCCTCTGGATGCCGGATCGCGTCGTCTGCGGCGACCCCGGCGTGCGCCGCGCTGAGCCTGACGCGGGCCCTTGCGACCTGCCGGGGCCGGCGGGCGAGCTGCCCGGCCCCAAGCCCTCGCCCTTCGCCGCGCTGGCCGGCTGGCGCCCCTCCCGCTGAGCGACCGCGAGCCCGGCGGTCCGCCGCCGATGGGGGCCTCGCGCGGTGGCGCGCTCCCAGCGCGCGGTGTTAGCGACCGGGGCGCGCGCGGCGGGCATCCCCTTGCCCGCTTGCAGACCTCCCGCTCCAGCCTCTCAGCCCGGCGCAGCACCCAGCACCGTCGCGCCCTGGCCCCCGCGCCCTGAAGGCCGCCGCCCCTCCTCCCATCCGACCCGCCGAGAGTGATGTCATGGCTGTTCCCAAGAAGCGCACGTCGAAGTCCCAGAAGGGCCAGCGCCGCGCCCACGACTTCATCAAGACCATCCCCGCGACCCAGATCTGCCAGAGCTGCGGTGCGCTCAAGCGCATGCACCACATCTGCATGGAATGTGGGTCCTACCGGGGCGCCCAGGTCCTGCCCCGTCCGGCCAGCGCCTCCTCCGAGGGCGCGGCGGCCTCCGAGTCCGAGGCCTAAGCGACGCAGGGCGGCCTTCGTGGTCGCCGTGCAGCGCACCTGCTCGCGCGCAGCCCCCGGGCTGCGCGTCGCGGTTTTTGCGGCGGTGGAGGATGGATGCTCCCGGTGGCGGTCGACGCGATGGGCGGGGATCGGGCGCCCGAGGTGGTGATCGAGGGGGCGCTGCAGGCGGCCCGCGAGGGCTACCCGGTCGCGCTGGTCGGTGATCTCGCGCGCCTGCCGGCGGCCCCGGCTGGCTTGCCCCTGAGCCTGCACCACGCCCCCGACGCCATCGGCATGGATGAGCACCCCGCGGTGGCGGCCCGCCGGCGCCCCGAGAGCAGCGCCCGGGTCGCCCTTCGCCTCGTGCGCGACGGGCTGGCCCGGGCGGCGCTCAGCTGCGGCTCGACCGGCGCGTGGATGGCGGCCAGCCTCATCGAGCTGGGCCGCGTTCCGGGGGTCGAGCGCCCCGCCGTCTGCGCGGCACTGCCCCGGGCCGACGGCGGCCGGCTGGTCCTGCTTGATCTCGGGGCCACGGTCGACACCCGGCCCGAGCAGCTCGCCCAATTCGCCGTGATGGGGCAGGTCTTCGCCAAGGCGGTGCTCGGCGTGGCCTCGCCGCGGGTGGGCTTGCTCAGCAACGGCGGCGAGCGCGGCAAGGGGAACGAGGCGGTCAAGGCCGCAGATCGTGCGCTCGACGGTCTGCCGCTCGACTACGCCGGCCCGATGGAGCCCACCACCGCCTTTCGGGGCGGCTGCGACGTGCTCGTCTGCGACGGTTTTGTCGGCAATGTGCTGCTCAAGACCGCCGAGGCCACCGCCGAGCTGGTCGGCGGGCTGCTCAAACAAGAGGTGCTGCGCGAGCCCCAGCACCGCCTCGCCGCCTGGCTGCTGGCCCCGGCGCTCAAGCGCCTGCGCAGCCAGCTCGACTACAAGGCGGTGGGCGGCGGCCAGCTCCTCGGGATCAACGGCGTGGTGCTGGTCGGCCACGGCCGCTCCGACGCGCGGGCGGTCACCGCGGCGATCCGGCACGCCCACCACTGCGCGGGCGAAGATCTGCGCGGGCGCATCGCCGCCGGCATCGCCCGGGCCTTCCCCGCGCCGGCCCCCTGAGGCGGCGCCGCCAGGGTGCCAACTGCGGCGAAAATGACGTACAGACGGTTATCCTCACCGGAAGCGCGGGAGAGAGCAGGCAGCCTGTCCAAGCCCGGGCTAGGGGTGGGGGCCGCGGAGGTGGGGCCCCGCCGGGTCGCTGCTGCGTTCTGGCGCAGCCGATGCCCCCTCCGCCGAACACCTCTCTGATCCTTTGTTCTTGTTGGAGCGCGCATGGCTTCCGTCGACATCACCGCCAAGCTCACCGAGCTCATCGTCGCCCGCTTCGGCGTCAAGGCCGAAGAGGTGCGCGCTGACGCCTCCTTCATCGATGATCTGGGCGCCGACAGCATTGACATCGTCGAGCTGGTCATCGATATCGAGAAGGCCTTCGACCTGAGCATCCAAGACGAAGACGCCGAAAAGATCGCCACGGTGCAAGACGCCATCGACTACATCCGAGACCACCTGCCCGCCTGATGTCGCGCCGCGTCGTCATCACCGGCCTCGGCGCCGTCAGCCCGCTCGGCGGCGACGCGCCCACGGCCTGGGCCGCCGCGCTGGCGGGGCGCTCGGGGGTCGGGCGCATCTCCCTATGGGACGCGTCGAGCTGGCCCGTGCAAATCAACGGAGAGGTCCGCGGCTTCTCTCCCGACGCGCTGCTCGGCCGCGAGGCGCGGCGCTACGAGCGCTTCACTTGGTTCGCCTTGGCCGCGGCCCGCGAGGCGGTGCGTGACGCCGGCCTGCCCGAGGCCGCGCCGCTCGGTGACGGCGCCGGCGTCTACCTGGGCAGCGGCATCGGCGGCGCGCAGGCCATCGCCCGAAACGCCGTGCAGCTCGCTGCAGAGGGCCCGCGGCACCTCTCGCCCAGCTTCGTGCCCCAGAGCCTGACCAACATGGCGGCGGGCGCGGTGGCGATGGCCCACGGCGCGACCGGGCCCAGCCTCTGCGTGGCCACGGCCTGCGCGACCGGCAACCACAGCATCGGCGAAGCCTGGCGGGCCATCCGCGACGGCGACGCCGAGCTGATCTTGGCCGGCGGCGCCGAGGGCGCGATGTTCGACCTCGGCCTCGGCGGGTTCATGGCCATGAAGGCCCTATCGAAGCGCAACGACGCGCCTGAGAAGGCCAGCCGGCCCTTTGACCGCGGCCGCGACGGTTTTGTGATGGCCGAGGGCGCGGGCGTGCTCGTGCTCGAAGAGCTCGGCGCCGCCAAGGCCCGCGGGGCCCGCATCTACGCCGAGGTGCTCGGCTACGCGCTGAACAACGACGCCCACCACATCACCGCGCCGCCGGCGGGGCACGCCGGGGCCGCCCGCTGCATGGCCCGCGCGCTCGAGAAGGCCGGCCTGCAGGCCGAAGACGTCGACTACGTCAACGCCCACGGCACCTCGACCAAGGCCAACGACGCCGAAGAGAGCCGGGCCATCCGCGCGGTCTTCGGTCGGCACGCCGACCAGCTCGCCGTGTCGAGCACCAAGTCGATGACCGGCCACATGCTCGGCGCAGCCGGGGGGATCGAGGCCATCTTCTGCGCGCTCGCCCTGCGCGACCAGGTGATGCCGCCGACGATCAACCTCGACGCGCCTGACGAGGGCTGTGACCTCGACTATGTGCCCCACCAGGCCAAAGAGCGGCGTCTTCGCGTGGTGATGAGCAACGCCTTTGGCTTCGGCGGCACCAACGCGGTGGTCATTTTTGGGGCGCCGCCGGCCTGAGGCTGGCGTTTCTGGGCCACTTTGGGGCTCCGTTTGGCGTCGAGGGCGGCGGCCTTGGGCGCCTGCGCTCCCCCTGCGCGCGCGGCCGCGGGCCCGGTCGGGGCGCCGGCGTGGCCGGGCTCCCCGACCGCGCGGCCTTGGTCGGCTGCGCCGACCCGCCTCTGTGGGGCGGCGCAGCCGCCCGCAGAGGCGGCGCTCCGGTCGAGCTGGCGCTCGTCCACGTTGTTGCCGGCATGCCGGCTCCGCTGGATGCGGGCGCGATTTACGCGATTTGCGCGATTGACCTCTTCGTGTGGATGAGGCCGTTCTCGCTTACAACTAGCTGTTTCACCACGGAT
>JAEUKK010000043.1 GCA_016792625.1 Deltaproteobacteria bacterium
CAAGGGGCCCCGCGGGCCCCTTGGCCGGGGGCCTGGGGGCCGGCGGCCCCCGGCATCATCGAACAAGACGGTGCCAGCCCGCGCACAAAACATCGTGAACAACGTCGCTTTCGCGTCAGCGCCACATCAGCCGCAAAACCAGCGCGAAGCCCCAACCTGGGCACCCGGGGCCCCGCGGGCCCCTTGGCCGGGGGTCCGGGGGCCGGCGGCCCCCGGCATCCTCAACCACGAGGACGCCAGCCCGCGCAAACCCCCCAAAAAACCAAAACCCCTGGGGAGGGGCGTTGCGGGGAGGGGGAACCCCGCCCCGCCCCCACTCATCGCGCAGCCTGCGGCAGGTCTGCCAGCAGCTCGCGGCGATCCCTCCGCTCGGTCTCAAGGGCGGCCCAGAGGTCACGCAGGCGGTCGGCGGTCGGCTTGCACTCGACCCCGACGATCAGCGGCTCGAGAAGGCCGTCAGCGAGGTCATAGACGAAGCCGTGCAGCATCGGGCGCTTGCCCCGCGCCCAGGCGTTCTGGATCACCGGCGTGCGGCTGAGGTTGCGCACCTGCTTGAGCACGTTGAGCTCGACCATGCGCTGGTGGCGCGCCTTATCGTCGGGCAGGGCGGCGAGCTGGTCTTGGTGGCCATAGTGCAGCTCGCGGATCTGCCCGAGCCAGTTGTCGACCAGCCCGTGGTTCGGCGCCGCGCAGCCGGCGACCACGCCGCCGCAGCCGTAGTGGCCGCAGACGATCACGTGCTCGACGTCGAGCACCTCGACCGCGTACTGCAGCACGCTCAGCAGGTTCAGATCGCTGGGAAAGGCCTGGTTGGCGATGTTTCGGTGCACGAACATCTCGCCAGGGCCCGTGCCCGTGATCTCGTTCGCCGGCACGCGGCTGTCGGCGCAGCCGATGAACAAGAAGTGCGGCGACTGGCCCTTCGCGCTCTCGGAGAAGAAGGCGGGGTCGACGCGCAGCTTGTCTTCAACCCAGCGCGCGTTGTTTTCGAAGATGCGGCGAATGTGGTGCATGGGCGTGCTCCGGGGCTCGGCGGGTGGGCGGGCGATCAGTGGGGCGCGGCGCCGAGGCGGGCGGGGAAGCCCACAAGGCGCACGTGGGGCTTGTTCTCGGCGAACTCGTGCAGGCTGTCGAGCACGTCGGGGTCGAGGCGCTTGCAGTCGGTCGCGTCGATCTCGACCCGCACCTCGGCGCCGAGCTCTTCAAGCGCCGCGAAGATCCCGCCCTTGTGCAAGAAGGTGACGTGCTCGGCCAAGGCGAAGCGCCTGATCACCGGGCTCGGCGGCCCCATGGGGCGCAGCGCCACCACCCGCAGCTGGTCGCGCAGGATGGTGCCCACGCTGGCCGCAAGGCCGACGAGCACGCCGGTGAGCAGGTCGGTGAAGACGATGGCCACCAGGGTGACCACGAAGGGCACCGTCTGGCTGCGGCCTCGCGCCCAGATGGACCGGAAGACCCGCGGCGCGCAGAGCTTGAGGCCGACCTGCAGCAGGACCGCCGCCAGCGCCGCCAGGGGGATCTCGTTGAGCAGCCCGCCCAAAGCCAGCGCCGCCCCGAGCAACAAGAGCCCGTGCAGCACCGCCGCCCAGCGGGTCTCGCCGCCGGCCTCGACGTTGGCGGTTGTGCGCACAATGACGCCGGTGAGCGGCAAGCCGCCGAGCAGGCCGCTGAGCAGGTTGCCCGCGCCCTGGGCCAGCAGCTCGCGGTCGGCGCTGACCAGGCGGTGCTGGCGGTCGAGCTTGACGCTGGCCTCGAGGCTGAGCAGGGTCTCGAGGCTGGCCACCACCCCGATGGTCAGGCCCACCGACCAGGTGCTCGGCCGGCCGAAGGCCGACCAGTCGGGCCGGGGCAGCTGCGCGAGCAGGGCGCCGCCCTCGGGCAAGGCCACGTTGTGGCTGGCCTCGATGGCCAGCGGGCCGCCGACCAGCCCAAAAAGCGCCGAGAGCAGCGTGCCCCATAGCACCGCGGCCAGCGGGCCGGGCACCCGGCGCAGCGCCGGCCAGGGCAGCTTGGGCCAAGCAAAGAGCAGCGCCAGCGCGCTGAGCCCGACCAAGGCGGCGCCGGGGTGCAGGTGGCCCACGGCGACGATCAGCTCAGAGAAGGTGTTCTCGCGGTCGGCCTGCAGGAAGGACTCGTCGCCCATCGCGTCGGCGTCCCACCCGATGAGGTGGGGCAGCTGCTTGAGCACCAAGATCACGCCGATCGCCGCGAGCATGCCCGTGATCACGTTGCTGGGCACAAAGCGCACCAAAAAGCCCGTGCGCAGGGCGCCGAGGATCAGCTGCAAGGCGCCGGCGA
Organism: Deltaproteobacteria bacterium; assembly: GCA_016792625.1. GTDB lineage: Bacteria > Myxococcota_A > UBA796 > UBA796 > UBA2385 > JAEUKK01. The sequence goes on from JAEUKK010000043.1 coordinate 2,299, forward strand.
TGATCACCGCGGGCAGCACCGCCTCAAAACTGCCCTGGGTGGCCACCGCCGCGAGCATCACCGCGGTGAGACCAGCGGCGGGGCCGCTGACCTGCACATGCGAGGGGCTGAGCAGGCCGACGACCACGCCGCCGATCACCCCCGAGACCACGCCTGCGACCAGGGGCGCCCCCGAGGCCAGCGCGATGCCCAAACAGAGGGGCAGGGCGACCAAAAAGACGACCAGCGAGGCCAACAGATCGGGCTGGGCGGGACCCCAGCGCCGGGCCGCCGGGCTCGACGAGGGCGAAGGATCGGGGCTCTGAGACATGGGCGCGCCGCGCGAGAGGGCCGAGGGGCCTGCGGTCTGCCCGCACACCCACTTCGACTATAACGCACGAGCTGTGTCGCTACGACACAGCGGGTCAAACTGACACGAGGGCGCCCTCAGGGGGCCGGCGTGCCCTCGGCGCCGCAGACCGCGCCCTTCGGATCACCCGGCGTGCGCGCCCAGCAATAGAGCCGCTGGCCGCCGAGGTCTTTGATCTCGACCAACATCTGCTCGGCGCTCAGCGTGACCACGGCGTAGCCGAGCTGGTGGCGGGCGAAGGCCGGCGCGCCGCGGGGGCCGGCGTCTTTGCAGGCGGCCCGGTCGGCGACGATCTGCGCGCCGCGGCCCGGGGTCTGGTCCCAGTCGCTGCAGCTCGGGCCCGGCCGCACCTTGCTGCCCGCGCCGCTGGTCAGGGCGGGCACCCACACCGGATCGGCGGGGGCGTTGGGCACCGGCCGGCCCTGATCGACGACCCTGGCGTCATAGACGCCAAATTGCAGGCTGTGGGCGTGGCCGTTGACCCAGAGGTCGGGCCGCAGCCCCTGGTCGATCAGCCAGCGGCCCGGCGGGGGCGGCTCCCAAAAGCCGTCGAGCTCTTTGTCCCAGGCGGTGCGCAGCTCGTGGTGGGAGAGCACGAGGGTCCAGGCCGAGAGCGGGTTGTCCATCGCTGCTTTGACCGTCGAGGCGGGCAGCAGGTCTTGGTCGCGCAGGTTGCTGTCGATGACCACGACCTTGCCGAAGCCGACGTCCACCTCGTACTGCAGGGCCGGCAGCTGCACCCGGCCGTGTTTGGCCGCATAGGCCATCAAGCAGCGCTCACGCTTGGGGTTGCGGCCGCGCAGGTGGCCGACGTCGTGGTTGCCCAAGACGAGGAAGGTCGGCGGGGGGCGCTGGCCCGCCGGCGCGAACAGATCGCCCAAAACAGCGTCGAGCTCTTTCTTGACGCCGTCGACCTCACCATCACAGGCCGGCACCTTGGGGTAGACCAAGTCGCCGAGGGCGAAGATGGCGTCGGCCTGCTCGGCCACGATGGCCGCGCGCAGGGCCTCGCGCTGGGCGGCGCTGGCGTGGCAGCTGGCGCCGAGCGGGGCGCTGCCATCGGCCCGGGCGCCGCAGCCCTCGGTGGAGGGGGGCTCGCCGGTGTCGCCGACCATCACGAGCTTCACGCTGTGGAGCTGCGCCGGCCGCAGGCTGACCTTGGCCAGCGTGGTCGTGGGCGCCGCCGACGCGGCCGCGCTCAGCGAGAGCAGCGTGCAGCACGCCATCATTGCGGTCAAGGGGGAGGAGGGTCGGGGCGCGGAGAGGGGCGCCGCGGAGAGGACCCGAGCGGAGGGGCGGGAGAGGTGGGGCATGGGGGCTCCAAACCAAGGGGCGGGCGCGCCTTGTAGCCAGGAGCGGGCGCCCAAGGGGGCCGCGGCGCGGGCTCTGCCCAGCCGCTCCCCGCGGGGATACCCTCGCCTGCACGGGGGCTCTGGCCGCCGACGGAGCCCATGACCGCACCCGCCCGCTGGTCCGCACCCGCGCTGAGCCTCGCGCCCCTCGAGGGCGCGCCCGACGCCGAAGCCGCGCCGGCCGTCTTCACCGCCACCTGCTGGTGCAGCGGCCTCATCGACGCCGAACGTTTTGATGGCGGCGACATCGGCCCGGCCCAGGGGGTCGAGGCCCCGGCCCTGCGCCGCTGGCTGGCCGAGCGCAGCGCCGAGGTGGCCCTTGAGCTGCGGGTCACCGCCGGCGGCGGCGAAGAGCCGCGGGGCTGGCTGGGCTTAAGCGTCCGCGGGGCCACCGAGGCCGCGGCGCTGGCCGCCCTGCAGCGCGCCGCCGATGACCTCGGCGAGGCCCTCGACGTCTGGGGCTGGTGGCCCGAGCCCGAGGCGCCGCCCGCGCTGCCGCCGCTGCTGCTCTGCTTGTGCGCCGACGAGCCCGGCCAAGCGGTGCACCTGCGCGGGGCCGATGGCCCGCCGCGGTGGATCGAGGCCCTCCTCCAGATCAGCCCCGAGCGGCACCCGCCGCGCACTGCCCGGGTCGAGCTGCGCTCGCTGGCCGCCTCCCCCGACCTGCGCCGCGCCCTGCACGCCGCCGCTGCCGAGGTCGCCCGCGCCTACGACGAGCCCTGGGAGCTGATCATGGCGTCTGAGGGCGGCGGCCTGTACCGGCTGCGCCAGCTGCACGAGCAGGTCCACCAGGGTGAGCTGCGCTTCTCGCTCCACGGGGAACGCCCGCTCGGGGCGGTGCTGGCTGAGGGTCTTTTGCACCGCTTCTCTGAGCCCTTGGGGGGCGCGCTGCTGCGGCTCTCACCCCGCGCGGCCACAGCGGTGCGCATCGACGCCGAGGTGCTGGAGTGGGCCTTGCAGCTGCTGCGCATCGGCGCCCCCAGCGGCGACGACGAGCCGGGCCTGCCCCCGCACCGCGCGCCCGGCGACCTGCAGCCGCCGAGCTTCCCGCCGAGCTTCTTGTCCCGGCGCTGATTCCTAGATCCGGGGCTGGTCCTCGGTCCGGCGCTGGTCCTCGGTCCGAGGCTGGTCCTCGGTCCGAGGCTGGTCCTCGGTCCGAGGCAGCTCGCCGCGCTCAGCAGCGCACGGTCTTCTTCTTCTTGGGTTCGCCGCGGGCGAGGCACTTGTCGATGTAGGCCCGGGCCAGGGGCACCTCGCAGTCGGTCTCGCCCATGTCGACATAGACGGGGCCGATCTGGTCGGCGACCGCCAACGCCGCCGCGCGCAGCGGCTCGACATAGACGCCAACGCTGATCACGAAGCTGTTTTGGCAGTAGCGCAGGCGGTTGGGCGCCTGGTGCACGCCGGTCGCCACACGCTCGAGCAGGGCCCGCAGCTCGTCGAGGGGCAGCCCGGCGTCGGGCAGCAGGCTCACCAGGCACGACCAGGTCGCCCAGCCGGCCGCGGCGACCTCGACGCGGGGGTCGTCGACCCAGCGCCGGGCCAGGCTGAGGCCATGCGGCGACTCAGCGGCCACCCAGGGCACGGTCGACTCGCTGAGCATCGACCAGTCGGCCTCGTCGGCCCAGCGCTGGATCAGCGCGGCGTCCATCTTTTTGGGGTTGATCATCAGGCCGGCGAGGTAGCGGGCGTCGCCCACCCCGCTGTCCCACAGGGCGCGGGCCAGCGCGTCATCTTTGCCCGCGGCCTTGAGCACCACCTTCAGATCGCCGACCTTGACGCCCAGCACGTTGTCTGGGGCGCCGTGGCGCTGAAAGATGGCGCGGATGTTGGGCGCCGCCTTGGCGCGGAGCAGGCCCAGGGCCTCATCGAGCTGCACAGGTCCTCCGGCGGGGGCGGTGGGCGGCGGCCTCAGCCCGCGCAGCGCACCCCGGTCCCCCGCAGGCCACAGTAGCCGCCCGGGTTCTTGTGCAGGTACTGCTGGTGCTCTGGCTCGGCGTAGTAGAAAAAGGTGTCGGGCGGGCCGCCGGCGCGCAGCTCGGTCGTGATCGGCCCGAGGCCCCGCGCACCGAGGCGCGCGCCATAGTCGGCCAGCCGGGCCACGCAGCGCTCGAGGTCCTCGGCCGGGGGGTAGAGCGCCGAGCGGTACTGGGTGCCCACGTCATTGCCCTGGCGCATGCCCGCGGTCGGGTCGTGCGCTTCGAGGATGACGGTCAGCAGGGCATCGAGGCTGGTCTGGGCCGGGTCGTAGACCACGAGCACCACCTCGGTGTGGCCGGTCCGGCCGCTGCAGACCTCTGTGTAGGTCGGGAAGGGGGTCGAGCCGCCGGCGTAGCCCGCCGCGGTGAGGCGCACGCCGGGCTGCTGCCAGAGCCGGCGCTCGGCGCCCCAAAAGCAGCCCATGCCGGCGATGAGCCAACGGCTGGCCTCGGGGAAGGGCGGGCGGAGGTTCAGCCCCGAGATGGCGTGGACCCCCACCGGAAAGGCGCTGGACGCGCGCCCCGGCAGGGCCTCGGCGGCGGTGGGGACGCGCAGGCTGCGCCCGGCGTGCAGGGCCTCAAAAAACGACGAGAACATCGGTCCCTCGGTCAAAGAAGCGGGAGGAGCACGGGAGGAGCACAGGAGGAGCACCGGGCCGAGCACCCGGCGGAGCGGCCGGCGGAGCGGCCGGCGGAGCGGCCGCCGCTCAGGCGCGGGGCGGAGGGGCCATGACCCGCTGGACCGCCGGGCGCTCAGCCACCCGCGCGCCCCAGGCGGCGAGGTCGGTCAGCGCGCCCAGATCGAGCTTCACCATGCCGGCCCAGCTCAGCACCACGAAGAGGTAGGCGTCGGCCACGGTGAACTGGTCGCCCATCAGGTAGGGGCGGTCGGCGAGCACGCCGTTGATGTAGGTCGCCCGGCCGATGATGCGCTGGTGGATGGCCGGCTTGTCGGCCTCGGCGGTCGCCGGGTTGAACAGCGGCGAGAAGGCCTTGTGCAGCTCGCTGCCGATGAAGCCCAGCCACTCGTGCAGGCGGGCGCGCTCGAAGGTGCCGTTCGCGGGAGCCAGACCTGCGGCCGGGGCGGCGTCGGCGATCCACTGCAGCAGGGCGGGCACCTCGGTGAGCACCACGCCCGGGCTCAGCTCGAGGGCCGGCACGTAGCCCTTGGGGTTGACCGTGGTGTAGTCGACGCCGGTCTCGGTGAGCTTGCTGCGCAGGTTGACCTTCTCGAGGGTGTAGGCGAGGCCGGCCTCTTCGAGGGCGATCTGGGGAGCGAGGGCGCCGGTATAGGGGCTAAAGGAGAGCTTCTTCGGAGGACTCCGGGCGCGGCGCGCGCGCCTTTAGGGGGAGGAGGGGGGGCCAGCCGGGGAGGAGGGGCCCGCGCCGGGCTCGAGGCGGGCCCGCAGGCTGATCAGGGCCGAGGGGATCAGCGCCAGGCCCAGCGGCAGCAGCAGGCGGACCTCGCGCACGCGGCCAAAGGCGACCACCAAGGCGAGGTAGGGCAGCATCACCAGCATGAGGCGGCGCAGGGCCGGCGGCTTGTCGCGCCAGTCGAGCAGCGCGAGGGGGGCCCAGCCGCCGAGGAAGAGCGCCGCGTAGCCCAGCCACTCGACCGAGGTGAGATTATCGAGGATGATGTCAGCGACGCTCATCCCGCCGGCCCAGCCCTCGACGGGGATCCAGGCGCGCAGGCCCAGGTAGGGCAGCAGCCAGCAGAGCCCGAGGCCGGCCGCCCGGCCCAGCGTGCGCGCGGGGGCCTCTTCGCCCCAGCGCAGGGCGAGGTGGATCGGCGCGATGAACACGGCGGTCTCGCGGTTGAGCGCGGCGATCAGCATCAGGGGGAAGAGCCAGCGGTCGCGCGCCTGCAGGGTGAGCAGGGCGGCGAGGGCCCAGGCGAACAGATCACCCGGGCTGTCGGGCTGGTACCAGTAGTGCAGGTAGGAGGGCCCGTGCAGGGCCGCGATGAGCACCGCGCCGAGCAGGGCCCAGGTCGCGGGCAGCCAGCGCTCGAGCAGCCGGTGAAAAGCCACCAAGAAGCCCGAGGTCCACGCGAGGCGCCACAGCAGGTAGCCCGACTCGCGGCGGTCAATCGGCCGGGCCATCAGCGGCCCGACCACCCGCGAGGTGCCCTCGGCCAGGGCGGGCGAGAGCACCCGATAGGCCCAGGGCGCCTCGCCGGTCATGCTCAAGATGCGCTCGTGGCGCTCTTTGCGCATGCTGCGGTTCTCGCCGTAATTGACGACGTAGGCGTGCATCGAGGTGAGCAGCGCCCCGAGCAGCAGCAGCAGCACGAGCACAAAACGCCGCCCCTGCGGCGTGGGGGCCCCCGGCGCGGCGGGCGGCGGGGGCGGGCCTGGATCTGCTGCGGGCACGGCGTCCTCCGGCGCGCTCAACGTGGGCGCCGGGGCCTATCGCAGCGAGGCGGCGGCCGGCCCCACCCGTGGCGGGGCCCAGCCGGGCGCGCTCAGCCCCAGGTGGCGATGACGTAGGCGGTCACGTCGGCGGCCTGGGTGGGGTCGGTGTAGACCGGCGGCATGCTGCCCTTGCCGTTGATGACGATGTTCTCGATGTCAGAGGCCGACATGCCCGGCACCACGGCGCTCAGGTCGGGGGCAAAGCCGCTGTCGCCGTCGGCGCCATGGCAGCCCGAGCAGCCCGAGGCGTACAGCGCCTCGCCCGCGGCGGAGCTGCCATCGGAGCCATCGGTGCCATCGGTGCCATCCGCGCCGTCAGAGGTGCCATCCGTGCCATCGGCGCCGTCCGCGGTGCCGTCGGAGGTGCCATCGGCGCCATCGGAGGTGCCATCGGCGCCATCGGTCGCGCCGTCGGCGCCGCCGCCAGAGTCACCGCCGGAGTCCTTGGTGCCGGTGCAGGCGGCGAGGGTGGCGAGGGCCAACATCGGGAAGAGCTTCTTCATCATCATTCGCGTCTCCTATTTTGAGGGGCTCAGCCCCAGGTCAACATCACGTAGGCGGCCACGTCAGCGGCGTCGGTGGGGTCGGGGTAGACCGCCGGCATCGAGCGCTGCCCGCTCTGGATCAACGTGCGGAGGCTGCTCTCGGACATGCCGGGCACCTCGGCGCTGAGGTTCGGGGCGTAGCCGCTGTCGCCGTCGGCGCCGTGGCAGCCCGCGCAGCCGGTGGAGAAGAGCTCGCCGCCGCGCACCGCGTCGGGGCTGGTCGAGGTGCCGTCGCCGCCGTCGTCAGCGCTGCCGTCGGTGCCGCCGTCGTCGGTGCCGCCGTCATCGGCGCTGCCGTCGGTGCCGCCGTCGTCGGTGCCACCGTCATCAGCCGTGCCATCGGTGCCGCCGTCGTCGGCGCCATCGGTGCCGTCGGCGCCGTCGGTGCCATCGGTGCCGTCGGTGCCATCGGTGCCGTCGGTGCCATCCGCACCATCGGCGCCATCGCTGCCATCGGCCGTGCCGTCAGCGCCGTCGCCGCTGCCGTCGTCGGTCGCGCCGTCGTCGGTCGCGCCGCCGCTGTCGTCGTCGGTGGCCTTGTCGCCACAGGCGCCCAGGCTGAGGGAGATCAGGGCCGCGGCGATCCACGGGGAAAGAGTGCTGATTTGGGACAGTTGCATGTGAGGCCTCCGTTGCGGCGCGACGGTACCCCAGGGGGCCGCCGCCCGCGAGGCCGAGGTGGAAACAATGCAGTGCCGGAGCTCGCGTCGCGCGCGCCAGCCCGACCGCGGCGCGCGGCGCAGCCGCGGTCGCCACCGGCGACCGAGCGCGGAGCGCGAGCGCGGCGGGGGGGCGCCGCCGGCCCCGCCGGCGGGGCGCCCAGATCAATTAGAGCGTTGCCGGACCGGGGGTGTCGAGCAGCCAGACCTCGGTGCCCGCGGGGATCTCGGCCGCGGGCAGCACGGGCTGCACTTGCAAGGGGTAGGCCCGCCGCCCGGCGTGGGGCTCAGCCCGGTGCGGCACCAGCTTGCCCACCGTGGTCAGCACAAAAGCCACCCCATCGGGCCGGCGCAGGCGCAGCGCGCAGCCCGCCGGCGCCGCGCCCTCTTCTACGCCCGGGCTGAGCAAAACGCAGAGCCCGTCGACGTCTTGCGCATGCTTGACCACGAAGAGAAGGCTGGGCTGGCCGGGCGCGGGCAGGGGGACCTCCACGGGTGGCACCGAGGCTACCACCGGGACGGCCCCCGGCGGCGCACAGGGTCAGCCGAAGTCAACCTCGACGATGGCCCCATCCTCCATGTCGATGAGCAGAACGCCGTGATCAGGCATCAGCAGGGCATACTCGAGCAGCTGGCGCCGGGTCGGCGGGTGGGTCGGATCGGGGGCGCGCTCGCCGGTCTTGACCTCTGCCACATAATTCTGGCCCCCTTTGTGCACGAGCAGGTCGAAGCGCACGGTGTAGCGCCGCTCCTCGCCGTCGACCCACATGGCCGCCTCGACCACCGCTTGCCGCTCCACCACGGTGAAGCCGTGGGCCTCGAGCAGGGCCTCAGCCTCGGCCTCGCCCCCCTGCGCGCGGCGGTTGCGCGCCCGGCTGGCCCGCGACCAGCGCCCCTGGGCCGCCCGCAGCCGCGCCCACAGCCAGAGGCAGAGCAGCAGCAGGGCCGCGACGAGGAGGAGGAGCAGCAGGCTCATCCCGTCGAGGCCGAGGCGGAGGGCAGAGAGGTCCACGGCGGCTCCACGGCGGGGGACGCGGGGCCCCCGGCGGCGTTATCGACCCGCGCGCCCGCCCGCCGCGGGCCGAGGAGGAGCGATGGGCGCGGCTGACCCGCTCGTGATCGGCGTGCTGGTGCCCACCCTCGCCGGGGAGCCCCCGCCACCCACGTCCACCCCGCTCGGCCGGGCCGCCGCCACCCTGCGAGAGGAGGGGGTCGCGCTGCTCTTTGGTCATACCTGGGCTGAGGATGGCGCGCTGCAGGGCGTCTTCGCGCAGGGCGACCGCTGGGTGCCCGCCCAGGCCCGCCCCGCCGCCCTCTACGACCGCGCGCCCATGCTCGGCCAAGCCGCGGCCTACGCGGCGGCGATCCGCGGAGCGGCCGGCCTGCGCATCGGCAACCCGCCGGCCCTGCGCGCCCTCTGCCAAGACAAGCTGGCCTGCCAGCAGGCCCTGGACGCAGCCGGCGTGGGCGGGCTGCCCCCGGTGGAGGATGAGCCCGCCGCCTTCTCCGCCCGGCTGGAGGAGTGGGGTGCGGCCTTCCTCAAGCCCCGATTCGGCTCGCGTGGGGTGGGCGTGCGCCGGGTCGCGCGCGGCGAGCCCGATCCGCTGCCCGCCACCCTGCCCGGCCTGCGCCCGGGCCAAGATGACCCTGCCCTGCTGCAATTCGCCGTGCCGCCCCCCGCCGGCGACGCGGGCTGGAGCGTGCGCGTGCTCTGCCAACGCGCGCCCACCGGCCGCTGGATCACCACCCCCGCCGTGCTGCGCCGCAGCGCGGTTGATCCGGTCGTGAACGCCGCGCGGGGCGCTGTTCTCGAGCCCGCCGCCGACCGGCTCAGCGACCCCGACCACCGCTTCGCGCTGGGCCTCGCCCTGACCGCCTGCGAGGTGCTCGGGGCCGATCCCGCGGCGCTCGAGCTGGGGGTCGATCTGGTGATCGACCGCGACGGCCAAGCCTGGATCGTCGAGGTGAACGGCCGCCCCGACGGGCGCCTGACCGGGCTGGCCGCCGCCGATCCGGACCGTTTTGGGGCCGCCGCGGCCGAGGCCGCCGCCCGCCCCCTGCGCCGCCTCGCCGCGCTCTGCCGGGCCGCGCACACCTGAGAGCGAAGCCCGGTTTTAGAGGCCGAGGCGCTGCTGGTAGCCGGCGATCGCGCCGATCAGGTCGTCGACCTCGGCGTTGGGCAGGGCCTCGCAGCCCACGCCGAGCGCGCGGTCGATCAGGTCCATCAGGGCGGCGTCGAGCGCGCTGCGGCGCTCGGGCTCGGGCAGGCGGCGCAGGTTGCTGACCACGAGGTTGAGGTCGACCCGGCCGTCCATCCCGGCGTTGACGTGGCTGAACAGGCGCCGGCCGCCGCCGGGCGTGCTCTCAAGCAGCACCTGCACCGCCGCCGAGCCCGCGCCGACCCCGCTGTGGGCGTCGAGGCGCCGGGCCAGCTGCACCAGCACGTCTTGGGCGACGGCGAGCTTGGAGCGGGCCTCTTCGTCGCGCAGCGGCGGCGGGCCGAAGTTGAGGTTGATCGCGTTGGCCTCGGCCTCGGCGTCGGCCTCGGCGGCCTCGAGCACCTCTTCGCCCTCAGCCTCGGCAAGGTGGACCGGGGGCGCCGGCGCGCGGCGCGGCGCGGGCGAGGGCAGCTCGTCGCGCAGGTCGACCCGGTCGAGGTTGCGCTCAGCGACGCTAAAGTGGCCGTCGCCGAGGCCGCGGATGTCGTCTTGGTCGGAGAAGAGCGAGAGCAGCGCCGGGTCGAGCTCGGCGTCGCGGGGCGGCAGCCAGCGGCTCGCGCCCTCGGGCAGGCCGGCGGACGTGGCCTCGCCGCCGCCGTGCAGCCACGCGTCGAGGTCTTCGTCGGGCGGCGGGCTCGCGGCGCGGCGCGGACGGGCGGCCCGGCGGGCGGCGGCCTCTTCGAGGTAGCGGGCGGCGGTCTGCACGAGCTCGTCGGGAGCGGGCGCTGGCGGGGGAGAGAGCGCCTCGGTCCCCGCGGGGATCGGATCGCGGCGGAAGTTCACAAGCGAGATTCGCCCGCCGAGGCTGTCGACCAGCTCATCGGCGCCCAGGGCGGGCTCGTCGAGGCCCAGCTCATCTTCGCTGGCCGCCTCGACCGGCAGCTCTTCGGTGCCCGCGTCGGCGGGGAGATCATCGAAACCATCAACCCCCACGTCATCTTCGAGCGGCTCAAGGGCTGCGCTGTCGAAGGGCAGGGGCGCGGGCGGCGCGGCGGCGACCGACGGCGCGGGAACCGCGGCGACCGCGGGGGCGGCGTCGGCCGCGGGTAGGCGGCGCTCGTCGAGGGGCACAAATTCCAGCGTGGGCGCCGGGGCCCCCGCCTCGTCTTCGTCGGCCCAGGCGCCGCGGGGCGGGGCGCCCATGATCGACAGCCCGACCGGGATCGCGTCTTGGGCGTCGCCCTCATCCTCTTCGGCCCAGACCAGGCCCGCGCCCGGCCCGGCCGCGCCGGCGGCAGGGTCGGTGGCGGGCGCCGGAGAGGCGGCCTTGTGCGGGGCGGAGGGCTCCTCGTCGACCCGCGGCGCGGCGGGCGCATCGACCGAGGCCCCCCGCGCGATCCAGCGGGAGAGCTCTTCGCCCAGCCCGTCGCCAAAGTCTTGGCCGTCGGGCACCTCGACCGGCTCAGAGAGGGCGTTGAGGTAGCTGACCGGCAGGGTCGGGGCCGGGCGACCCGCCCCCGCGTCGTCGAGGGAGAAGAGCTCTTCGATCTCGTAGGCGTCCTCGACCGCGGGGGGTCGATGCACGGGCAGGCGCAGCGGCTCGACGGTGCTGAGGATGCCCTGGCTGAGCATCTCGATGAGCAGGCCCGCGGTGTCGAGCTCTTCGTGGGGCGAGAAGGCGAGCACCTCGGCCAGGGGGGCCGTCGGCGCGCACAGCTCGGCCAAGCGCTGCTGCTCGGGCCGCTGCGGCGGGTGGGCGCCCGGGCGCAGGGTGAGGGCCTCACGGCGGGCGAGCAGCGGGGCGGTCTGCTCCAACGCGTCGAGCAGGCCGCGGAGCAGGCGCGCCGTGTCGTGCCCGCCCTGCACGTTGGCGACGAAGATGCCCTCGGTCGCGGTCCACTCGAGGCGACCGGGCTGGCCGATGAACTCGGCGAGGTTCTGGCGGAAGCGGTCCTCCATCGCGGCGAAGAGCAGGGCGTCGGGCACATGGCCCGAGAGCAGCTCTTCGTAGGCGCCGCCGCGCCCGAGGCTCCACGAGATGCTGGCGGCCTGGCGCTCGCCGATCAGCCCCTGGTTGAGCAGCCGGCGGAGCAGCCAGGGGCCGTCTTCGGGCGCCAGCGCGGCAAAGACCTCGCCTTGGGAGAGGTAGACCTGCCGCACCCCGCCGTGCGCGTCGCGCACCGACAAGCAGCCCGTGAGGCCGCGGCGCAGCAGCCCCTGGAGCGTGTCGAGGGCGGGGAGGGCCCCATGGGCGGGGAGGGCGGTGGACGCGGCGGAGGACACGGGGGACCCGGGGCGGGGCGCGAGGCGGCGGAGGCGGCGGACGGTCCGCCTCGGGGACAGCGTACACCAGGGGAGGGAGGGCGAGCCGCGCGCCGCCGGGGGCATCCGGTCATCCCCGTGGCGCGGCATCGCGCGGAGCCGCCCGCGCCCGGCGCCGAAGGCCCCATCCGCCCCGCCGGGCTGAAAGGTCATGAAATGTCGCCAGCCCCGGAGCGAGGCCAGGGCCAGGCTCAGCCGGCGGCGTCGCCTGCGCCCTCAGCGGCCGAACCCCAGGGCGGCGGCGCGACCAGATCAGCGTCGTCGAGCTGGTTGCGGGCCTCCATGCCCGCCCGCGCCGCGGCCTCCTCGGCCTCCCAAGCGTCGTAGAAGGCCTGCTCCCGCGCCGGATCGAGGTCACCCAGCGCGCCGAGCTGCTCCCGCCGCCGCTCAGCGAGGCGGTAGAGCGCGCAGGTGGCCGCCGAGGCGACGTTGAGCGACTCGGTGAGGCCGCGCATGGGCACGGTCAGGGCGCCGTCGGCCAAGGCGCGCGCGGCGTCGGTGATCCCCGCGACCTCGCCGCCGAAGACCACCGCCACCGGGCCATCGAGGGGCAGGCTGTCGGGGGAGTGGGCCGCAGCGCCCAGATCAGCGACGTAGACGCGAAAGCCGCGCTCTTTGAGCCCAGTGATCGCGCCCTCGATGGTGGCGTGCAGGCGCAGGTCGAGCCAGCGCTCGGCGCCGCGGGCCGCGCCCTTGGCCGGGCGGAACTCGCCGCTGACCAAGTGGACCTCGTGCACGCCAAAAGCCTCGCAAGACCGCAGGATGGCGCTGGTGTTGTGCCGGCGGTGCACCGCCTCGAGCACGCAGACCACGCTGCCGATGCGCTGGCGCAGGGCCGCGCGCACCCGCGCCGCGCGGCGCTCCCAGGCCTCTTCGGGGGTCTGCGGGAGGGGCGCCTGGGTCCTCGGGTTGCGGGCCATCGGCCACTCCGGCCCCGCGGCGGTGGAGGGCGCAGGGCGGGGCCGCTATACACCCCCGGGCCGGGCCCGGTCGAGCGCCGGGCGGGGCCGACCCCCTCTCCGTGGAGCGCGCGTGGGGAGCTTCCTCAAAGATTGGACCGTCGCCCTGCTCCTCGCCGCCGCGCTGTTCATCGGCGTCGGCGTGTGGATGAAGGCGGCCGCGCCCACCGACGCCGACCGGGCGCCCACCCTGCGCGACCTTGACGGCGTGGCCTTCACTCTCGACGAGCTGCGGGGCCAGACGGTGGTGCTCAACTTCTGGGCGAGCTGGTGCGGGCCCTGCCGCGCCGAGATGCCCGAGCTGGCGCGCTTTCACCGCGACTACCCCGAGATCCCGCTCATCGGCCTCGCCGTCGACTCGGGCACCGAGGACGAGGTGCGCCGGGCCGCCCAGGGCCTGAGCATGTCGTGGCGGGTGGCCCTGGCCGACACGCGCCTCACCCGCGCCTGGGAGGTCGACAGCCTGCCCACCACCGTCGTGCTCGGGCCCAGGGGTGAGGTGCGGGCGGTGGTGCGGGGCCTCGTGTCCTACGATGTGCTCGTCGGGAAGACCCGTTAGCCCTGCGGTGTCGCCGGCCGACGCGCGCAACGACACCGCTCTCTGAGGTCCCCATGCTCGACGCGCTGCTCCGCCTGCAGGCCCGCCTGCGCACCCTGTTCCGCACCTATGGCCGCGTCGCTTTGGGCGTCTGGTTCAGCGTCTTCGCGCTCACCTGGCTGGGCTTTTACCTCGCGCTGGGCGCGGGCCTCGACCTCGCCGCCTTCTTGCGCGCGGTGGCCGAGACCCTGCACCTCGACGCCCAGGCCTGGGCCAGCGCCGGGGCGGGCACGGGCCAGGTGGTGATCGCGTATGCCGCCGCCCAGGTCACCAAGCCGCTGCGCATCGTCATCACGCTCACCTTGACCCCGGTGGTCGCCCGCTGGCTGGGCCGCGCGCCGGCCACGCCCAGCAGCACGGTGGTCGCCGCCGACACCAGCGGCAGCGCGGCGAGCTGAGCGGGGGGAGGAGCCCCGGCCGCGGTCGAGGCGAGGGGGCGCGCGCCGCCCGACCCGCCAATCCGGAGGGGCTAGCCGCGCCGCCGCGGGCCTTCGCCGCTTAGAAGTACAGGTTCAGGCCGCCGAGCGCCTGCACCTGGCCTTGGCTGAGCGGGTCTTTGGCCGCGTGGTCGCGGTCGTGCAGGTAGCGCAGCTCAAGGCCGAGGCTGGCGTGCTGGCCGAGGTTCACCTCGAGGCCGAGGCCGCCGTGCAGGCCGCGGCGCTTGTCCTCACGCGCCGCGCCGGTGGGGTCGGCGGCCAGCTCGACCTGCTGCGACTGCCAGTTGCCGCCGAGGCTGAGGTAGGGGCTGACCAGCTGCTGCGGCGACAGGAAGAGCTGGCCCGAGGCCGAGAAGCTGTCGTGGGTGCCCTGGCCCGCAAAGCCGGTCTGGGCGGTGGCGCCGTCCATGCTGCCGTAGCGCATGTAGCTGCCCTCGATGCCGAAGATGTTCAGCGGGCGCACCCGCAGCGCGAGGCCCAGGCCCGGGTCGACCAGACCGCCGCCGCTGTCGGCCGCCGCGCCCAGCGCGCCGCCCCGCAGGCCGACCGCCACCGTGCCCGCGCGGTCCACGACCGGCTTGGGTTGGGCCTTGTGCACGCTGCTCTGCTCGCGGGGCGGCTGCTGGCCCACCGGCCGGACCGGCCGCACCCCGGGGAGCTGGGCTTGACCGCGGGGATCACGCTTCGGCTGGCTGAGCCGGGGGCCGCTGCCCACCTGGGGTTTGCCCTGGCCCTGGTGCACGATCGGGCCACCTTCGGCCCGACCGTCGCCGCGGCCGCCCCCGCTGCCGAGGCGGTCTTCGACGCGGGGCTTCGCGCCCGGCTTGGCGCTGCCGGGCTTGGCGCTGCCGGGCTTGGCGGCGGGCGCGCGGCGGGGCTTGTCTTCGCCCGCGCCGCCCGCCCGGTCGGCGGCCGGCTTGCCGCCGAAGACATGGGCGTCGTCCCGCCGGCGGGGGGCGGCGCCGGCGCCCGCGGGCCGAGCGGGCTCGGCCTTGCCCTTGCCCTTGCCCTTCTTGGCCGCGGGCTTGGCGCCGGCCAGGGGGCCTTCGTCGCCGGCCTTGGGCGCCCGGAGCGCGGGCTGGGCCGCGCTCGCCGCGGCGGGGCTCAGGTCGACCGCGAGGCCGAAGCCGAGCAGCGCGAGCGCGCGGGTGGTGAGCAGGCGCAGGGCGGGGGTGCGGACGGACGACATGCGACCTCCACGCGGGGCGGGCCCGCGCTCATCCTCCACCCCCTCGGTGCGAGGCGGGCGGAGGCGACCATCGAGGTGGACCGCGGGGGACACATCCAGTCCGCTCCCGCTCCGCCTCGCCGCCGCTTACGGTCCGATGACATCCTCCATTCAAGGCCCAGGGTCGGTTTTCTCCCGTACACCCTGCAGCGCGCCCCGCCGCGCGCGGGACCAGGCTGGCCAGAGCCGCCGCCGCTCAGAACTGGAAGAGCAGCTCGGCGGCGACCTGGGGCCGCACGGCGTTGGCCTCGACGCGGGCCGCCGGCGCGTAGGTGTGGAAACCAAAAGCTTTGCCCGAGAGGTTCAGGCCCACGCGGTCGTATCGCAGCAGCAGATCGGCGCCGAGCAGCAGCGCGGGCTCAGACACGGTGACCATCTGGTCGTTCTGGTCTTTCTGCGAGGAGTCGGCGGCCCAGATGACCGCAAAACCGCCGCGGCCGATCAGGTCCCAGTTGAAGCCCTCGCCATAGCGGTGGGGGATGCGGGCCCCCGGCGCCACGAACACGCCGTGCCGCAGCGAGTAGAAGCTCTTGGGATCGTCGACCAGCGGGTCAACCTCGGCTTGCACGGCCTCGTCGACGCTGAGGAACATGCCCGCGTCGACGTGGACCACGCGGGTGAGGCGCGAGTCAAAGCCGACCTGAAAGCCCGTGTTCTCGGTGCCATCGGCGAGCGAGAGGCCGGCGTGGATGCGGTTGAGGGGATCCATCGGCGGGCGGCCCGCCCAGGCCACCGGCGCGGCCAGAACCCCCGCGATCAACGCCGCTGCTTGTGGAGCTCGCGTCCGCACCATCCGTCCCCCCTCCCCGCGTTGTCGGGGTCGTCGGCCGCCCGATCCTCGACCGCGCGGCGCTGCGCCGCGGCGGCCGCCGCTGGATCTGCGACCACGTGTCCGCTGGGAGGGCGCATGTTCACGCCCTCCCCAGCCGCGCCCTATCTCACCGCCGCCGCGGTGGGGCGCGCTTCAGCCGCGCGGGGCCCCGAAGAGCGCGCCGCCGACCGCCGCGAGGCCGCGCAGGTCGTGCACCTCGTCGGGCAGGCGGGGCACGCTCCACAGCAGCTGGCCCGGGCGCATATGGCCGCGAACACCGTCAACCAGCTGATCTTCGTGGGCGGCCAGCTCACGCAGACGCCGGTGGGCCGCGCCGAGGCGGGCGAGCAGGCTGCGCGCCGTCGCCGGGTCGAGATCGGCGGACTGGGCCGCCGCCGCCGCGCCGAGCACCCCATCGGCCGAGAGCTCACCGCCCCGCGCGACGTGGCGCTGGTTCACGATCACGCCCGGGTTGGGCATGCGCCGCGCGGCCAATTCATCGAGGAAGAAGGCCGCCACCTCGAGCGAGGGCCCGTTGGGCGCGCAGACCACGAGGAAGCTGGTCGCCCCCTGGTCAAAAAACATCTTCTCGACGGCCTCTTGGCGCTCGCGGAAGCCGTCGTACAAGTCGCGGAAGTGGTTGAAGTACTCAGACAGGTCGTCGAGGAACTCAGACCCAAAGACGTGGCTGAGCAGGCGGAAGACCACGGCGCTGGTGCCCGAGAGCAGGCGGCTGAGCACCCGCTCTTTGTCATAGGGCTCTAAAAACCACTTCATCACGCGCTTGTCGAGGAAGCGGGCCAGGCGACCCGGGGCCTCGAGGAAGTCGAGCGCGTTCTTCACCGGCGGCGTGTCGAGCACCACCAGATCGTAGCGGCCGCCGATCACGACGTCGTGCAGCTTCTCGGTCGCCATGTAGTCTTGGCTGCCCGAGATGTTGTCGGCCGTCGCCCGGTAGATGCGGTTGTTGAGGATGGCGTCGCGGCGGGCCGGATCGGGGGCGATCTGCTTGATGAGGTCGTCGAAGGTCTTCTGGTTGTCGAGCATCATCGCCCACAGCTCGCCCCGCGCCTCGGGCAAGCTGCTCAGATCGATGCGCAGCTCGTCATTCCCAAAGCGCGACAGGCCGAGCGAGTTCGCGAGGCGCCGGGCCGGATCGATGGTCAGCACCAGCACCTTGCGGCCGCTGATCGCCGCTTGGAGCGCGATCGCCGCCGCGGTCGTCGTCTTGCCGACGCCGCCCGAGCCCACGCAGACCACGAGGCGTTTTCCGGCGATGACCGAGGACAGATCCCGCGCGCTCATCGGCCGGCCTCCTTCAAGGCGTGCCGCTGCAGCGCCGCCACCATCTGCTGCACCACCCGCTGCGGGCCGCCGGGGCCCCCGCCCAAGGCGCCCAGCCGCGCGAAGCGCACGACCTCGGCGGGCAGCGCGGCCTCGAGCCGGCGCAGCGCGTCGGTGGTGCCGGCTTCGAGGCTGGCCTCCCACCGACCGGCGAGGAGCAGCTCGGCGGCCTCGGGCGGCAGCGCGCCCGCGTCGGCGGCGAGGCGGTCGAGCAGGGTGCGCTCACCTTCGCTCAGGCTGGGCACCGCGGCGCGGTTGAGCGCGACCACCGGCATGCGCAGGGTGGGCACCTCTTTGCGCAGCCGCTCCCACAGCTCGATGGTCTCGTTGACCACCATCTCTTCGGGCAAAGCAACGATGCTGAGCGCGGTGTCGGGCCGCGAGAGCTGGGCGAGCACCTGCTGGGCCCGCTCACGGATCGGCCCGCCGCGCATCAGGCCCAAGGCGACGTTGGGCACGCCGAGCAGGCTGATCGCGTGGCCGCTGGCCGGCATGTCGACGATGACCTGGTCGTAGCGCTCGGCCAGGGTCACCACCCGCGAGAGGATCACCGTCTCGCGCACGCCGGGCGTCGCGTCGAGGAAGGTCTGCACCAGCTTGTTGTCGATGATCTTCTTGACCATCCGGGGCGCGGGCACCGCGCCCTCGAGCCACTCCACCAGGGCCTCGCGCCAGGTGAGGTTGCAGACGTCGAGCTGCGGCGCCACCCGCGCCGGGGCGTAGGTCGGCGCCACCCCGAGCATCGCGGTCAAGGCGGGCCGCAGCACGTCGACCTCAGCGACGATGGTGCGCCGGCCGCGCTCGGCCGAGACGCGGGCCAGCGCGGCGGAGAGCGTGGACTTGCCGGTGCCGCCCTTGCCCGTGACGAGGACCAGCCGGCTCTGCAGGAGGGACGTGAGGCTCAAGGCGGCCTACCAGCGGATGAGGTTGGCGCCCCAGGTGAGCCCGGCCCCGAAGGCGGCGAGCAGGACGGTGTCGCCCTGCTTGACCCGGCCTTCGAGAACGGCCTCGTGCAGCGCGATGGGGATGGAGGCAGCGGTGGTGTTGCCGTAGCGCTGGATGTTGTTGTACACCCGGGCCGGATCGATGCCGATCTGGCGGGCCACCATCTCGTTGATGCGCAAATTGGCCTGGTGCGGCACCATCAGCGCGACGTCGGCCACGCTGAGGCCGTTGCGGCTGAGCACCTCGTCGATGACCTCGGGCAGGCGCTTGACCGCGTGCTTGAACACGGCCTGGCCGACCATCTGCGGGAAGTGCCGCCCCTGCTCCATCATCTCGGCGGTGAGCCGCGGCTGCAGGCGGCTCGCCGGCGCCTCGAGCATCAAGATCTCGTAGTCGGTGCCATCAGCGTGCAGCGCGCTGTCGAGCAGGCGGCTGTCGCCCTCGGTCGCCGTGAGCACCGCCGCGCCGGCGCCGTCGCCGAAGAGCACCGCCACGTCGCGGCCGCGGGTCGAGATGTCGAGGCCGCTGCTGTGCACCTCGGCGCCCACCACCAGCACGTTCTTCATCGCACCGCTGCGGATGAACTGGTCGGCGATCGACAGGCCGTAGACAAAACCGGTGCACTGGTTGCGGATGTCGAGGGTCGCGATGCCCGGGACGCCCAGGCGGGCCTGCAGCAGGCAGGAGGAGCCGGGGAAGTTGATGTCAGGGGAGAGCGTCGCGAAGAGGATCATGTCGAGATCGCTGGCCTGGAGGCCAGCCTCGGCCAAGGCCTGCTGGGCCGCGGGCACGGCGAGGTCGGTGGCGCCGACGTCGCCCACCACCCAGCGCCGCTCACGAATGCCGGTGCGCTTGGTGATCCACTCGTCGCTCGTGTCCATGAGCTGCGCGAGCTGATCGTTGCTGACGATGTTCTCGGGGAGGTAGTGCCCGAGCCCTGCGATCTTGCTGCCGCGCATCGGCGCTCCGTGGTGGGCGGACCCGGGCCGAGGCCCGGAGCGCCGGGGGCCCGAGCGGGCCCAAGGGGAGGGGTTCCCTGCTGGACCCGCCCAGCCCGCTGCAGGAGCGGACGGCCGCGCCCGGTGCGGCTCAGATATCCAAGTTGCGCACGTTGAGCGCGTTGCTCTCGATGAAGCTGCGCCGCGGATCGACCGCATCGCCCATCAGCACGCTGAAGATCTGCTCGGCGTCGGCGGGGTTGCCGACCTCGACCTTGAGCAGGGTGCGCCGGGCCGGGTCCATGGTCGTCTCCCACAGCTGGTCGGGGTTCATCTCGCCGAGGCCCTTGTAGCGCTGGATCTCGTAGCCTTGGCGGGCGCCCTCGAGCACCTGCTCGAGCAGGCGGCGCCAGCTTGGGGCCTCGGTCAGCCCGCCGATCGTCAGCGGCAGGGGCAGGCTCAGCCGCAGGGCGTCGACCAGGGCGAGAAGGGCGGGCACCTCGGCCCGCCGGTCGCGCAGGCGGGTGCGGCGCTCTTCGCCGTTGCGCAGGGTGGTGGCCGTGATCTCTTTGAGCCCGGCGGGCAGCTCGAGGCCGTCGACCGGGGTGGCCGCGCCGATGCGCAGGTCAGACAGGTGCAGGTCGGGGGCGACCAGGGGCAACATCGCCCGCAGGCGCTCGCAGGCCAGCTCTGCCGCGGCCTCGTCGCAGAGGTCGAGGGTGTCGCCGCCGCAGGCGAACCAGGCGTCGAGCACCTCGGGCACCGCCCGCCGCTGGTTGCGGTCGAGGAAGGCGGCGAAGCCCCGGGCCGTCTCGAGGGCCGGCGCCAGCGTCGGGCCGTCGAGCAGGGCGCCGTTGGGCGTGCGCAGGGCCAGCGCGTCGAGGCCGCGGCCGAGCAAAAAGTCCTCGAGGGCCCGCTCATCTTTCAGATATTGCTCACGTTTGCCCTTCTTGACCTTAAACAGCGGCGGCTGGGCGATGTAGAGGCAGCCCTCACGCACCAAGGCCGACATTTGGCGGAAGAAGAAGGTCAGCAGCAGGGTGCGGATGTGCGAGCCGTCGACATCGGCGTCGGTCATGATGATGATGCGGCGGTAGCGCAGGCGGTTGTGGTCGAAGTCGGGCCCCACGCCCGTGCCCAGCGCCGAGATCATCGTGCGGATCTCTTCGTTGGCCAACATCTTGTCGAAGCGGGCCTTCTCGACGTTCAAGATCTTGCCGCGCAGCGGCAGGATGGCTTGGAACTTGCGGTCGCGGCCCTGCTTGGCCGAGCCGCCCGCCGAGTCGCCCTCGACCAAGTAGAGCTCACACTTGCTCGGGTCGCGCTCTTGGCAGTCGGCGAGCTTGCCAGGAAGATCGCTGCCTTCGAGTGCACTTTTACGCCGAGCGAGCTCGCGCGCCTTGCGGGCGGCCTCGCGGGCGCGGGCGGCGTCGACCGCCTTGGAGATCACCGCGCGGGCGACGTTCGGGTGCTCGAGCAGAAAATCGTTGAGCTTGTCGAAGACGATGGCCTCGACGATGCCCTTGACGTCGGAGTTGCCGAGCTTGGCCTTGGTCTGGCCCTCAAACTGCGGCTCGGGCACCCGCACCGACACGATGCAGGTGAGGCCCTCGCGGGCGTCTTCGCCCGAGATGCTCTCGCCCTTGTCGGCCTTGACGAGGTTGCCGTTGCTGGCCGCGGCGCTCAGCGCGCGGGTGAGGGCCGCCTTGAAGCCCGAAACGTGGGTACCACCATCAATCGTGTTGATGTTGTTGGTGAAGCTGAGCAGGGTCTCGGCGTAGCCGGTCGTCCACTGCATGGCCACGTCGACGTGAACGCCGTCTTTGGCGCCCTGGACGTGAATCACGTCGGCGTGCAGGGGCTCGCGGCTGTCGTTGAGGTGGCCGATGTAGCTGCGCAGGCCCCCCTCGTAGAGGTAGTCAGCCCCGCGATCGTCGCGCCGGTCGCTGATCCGCACGCGGACGCCGGGGTTGAGGAAGGCCAGCTCTTGCAGGCGGCGGGCCAACGTGTCGTAAGAGAACACGATGGTCTCTTGGAAGATCAACGGGTCGGGCCAGAAGTGCACCCGGGTGCCCCGCTCGGCCTCGGTGGCCGGCCCGAGCAGGTCGAGCTCGGTCATCACCGCCCCGCGGGCGTAGCTCTGGCGGTGGTGTTTGCCGTCGCGCCAGATGTCGAGCACCAGCCGCGTGGAGAGGGCGTTCACGCAGGACACGCCCACCCCGTGCAGGCCGCCGCTGACCTGGTAGCTGCCCTTCTTGAACTTGCCGCCGGCGTGCAGCACGGTCAGCGCCACCTCAGCGGCCGGCCGGCCCACGTCGGGGTGGATGTCGGTCGGGATGCCCCGGCCGTTGTCGCGCACCGACAGCGAGCCGTCTTCGTGGATGACCACGTCGACCAGCGTGCAAAAGCCCGCCATCGCCTCGTCGATCGAATTGTCGACCACCTCGTAGACCAGGTGGTGCAAGCCCGCCGGGCCGGTCGACCCGATGTACATGGCGGGCCGCTTTTGGACCGCCTCAAGGCCCTTGAGCACGCTGATCGCCGAAGCGCCGTAGCTGCTCGGGTCGCTGTGCTCGACCGCATCGTCGCTGTGCATGAACCCTCACCCTCGCCGCGCGGGCCGCTGGGGCGCGACCGCCACCCCGGCCGACCTGCGGCGCGCCGCCGCGCCCGAGGGCGGGCGCACGGCCACCCCCGGCGCCAGCGCGGGGCCCAAAGTGGGGCCCCCAGCACCCCGGCGGGGAACGATGCCCCTATCGCGCCGGTGCCCGGTCGTCCACGCCCAAGATCAACGCTGAGAACAACGTGCAGTACGTTGTCTTCGGCGCGTATACCACGCGTGCAGGCCAGGGCCCCCCGGCCGCGGGCGGTTCAAGCAGATCAAGCGCTTGTCGGCTCGTAAACCAGCGGGCCCCCAGAGGGGCGGCTTGGAGCGGGGCCGCGGGTGGCGACCCCGCCCGAGACCCGCACCAGCGCAGTGTCTTCGCCAGGCAGCGGCCCCAGCCAAGCCGGGTCAGTGGTCGTGATCCAGACCTGGCCGGGCAGCGTGTCGAGCCGGCGCACGAGGCGCTCCATGCGGCCGCGGTCGAGCTCGCTGGTCAGGTCATCGAGCAGGAACAAGGGCCGCTGCCCCCGCCGCCGGGCCGCCTCGACCTCAGCGAGCTTCAGCGCCAACACGAGCGCGCGGGCCTGGCCCTGGCTGGCGAAGCGGCGCGCGTCCCTGCCCTCGAGGTGCAGCAGCAGATCGTCGCGGTGCGGGCCGCAGAGGGGCTGGGCCCGCCGGCGCTCCTCGGGGGCGGCCCGGGCCAGGAGCTCGGCGAAGCGCCCGGCCACCTCGGCCTCGTCGCGCGCCGCCGCGCCCACCCCGCGCAGCTCGAGCCGGGGCGCGGGCCCCGCGCCGACGATGGCGCCGTGGGCCTCGGCGAAGGGCCCCTCCAGCTCGTCGAGCACCTGCTGGCGCCGCACGGCGAGCTTGGCGCCCAGCCGCACCAGCTCGGCGTCCCAGGTCGCGAGCTGGTCAGGGTCGGCCCGCCGCTCGCGCAGCAGCGCGGCCTTTTGTTTGAGCACGCGGCCGTAGTCGGTCACCAGCTCGAGGTGGGCCGGGCGGGCGGTGAACGCCGCGCGGTCGAGGAAGGCCCGGCGGGCCTCGGGATCACCCCGCACGATCTGCGTGTGCTCGGGGCAGAACAGCACCGCGCGAAGCTGGGCAAACCAAGGACCAAGCTGGTGGATCAGCTGGCCGTCGATGCGCAGCTCGCGGCTGTCAGGCTGCCGCCGCCACTCGAGGCGCCGCGGGCCGTCCTGGCCGAGCAGCTCGCCGGTGATCCGCGCCTCGGCGGCGCCCTCGCGGATCAGGCGCGAGGCGCGCCCCTCACGAAAGCTGCGCAAGGTGGCGAGCAGCCAGACCGCCTCGAGCAGGTTGGTCTTGCCTTGCGCGTTCTCGCCGTGCAGCACGACGAGGCGCGCGTCGGCGTCGACCTCAGCCCGGGCGGCGTTGCGCCAGTCGGTGACCGTCAGGCCGCGCAGCCGCACCGCGGCTCAGTCGAGGCGCATGGGCATGACGACGAAGAGGCAGTCGTCGCGGCCCGGGATGCGCACGATGCAGGGGTCGAGCGCGTCGCCCATGTCGAGCTGGAGCTGCTCGCTGCGGGTCGCGCCGAGGATCTCTTGCAGATACCGGGCGTTAAAGCCGGTCTGCAGAGGAGCGCCGTCGAGATCAGCGACCACCTCTTCGCGCACCTCGCCGGCCTTGGAGTCCTGCGCGCTCAGCAGCAGGCGGCCCTCTTCAAAAGCGCAGCGGACCGAGTTGTTGCGGTCCGAGGCCATGATCCCCACGCGGCGCAGCGCGCCGAGCAGGGGCTCACGCTCGAGCACGACCCGGCGCTTGTGGCTCGGGGGCAAAACAAGGCGGTAATCGGGGAACTCGCCCTCGAGCAGGCGCACCTGCATCGACAGCTCGCCGCTCTGGAAGGTCGCGCTGCGCTCGCCGAAGTCGACCCGCCAGCGGGCCTCGGCCTCATCGAGCAGCTTCTTGACCTCTTGAAGGGCCTTGCGGGGCAGCAGCATGCGCCGGCCCATGGTCAGCGTGCCATCAAAAGGCACCTCGGACCACGACAAGCGGCTGCCGTCGGTGGTGACCATGCGCAGGCGCGAGGCGCCGCCGACGTCGACCTGCTCGAGGTGGGCGCCGTTGAGGCCATAGCGGTTCTCATCGCCGCTGATGCTGAACAGCGTCTCTTCGATGAGGCGCCGCAGCTCGCCGCCGCTGAGCTCCAGGCCGCCGCGGTCATCGCGGCCCGGCAGCGGCGGGTAGTCGCTGCCATCGGTGCCGGTGAGGTTGAACTCGGTCTTGCCGCAGCGCAGCGTGAGCCGCTGGCCCTTGCCCAAGGTGAGCCGCACGGTGGGCTCGCGGTCAGAGAGCGAGGCGACCACCGCGCCGAGCTTGGCGGCCTCGACGGTCATCACGCCGGGGCGGTCGACCTGGGCCGGGTAGCTGCTGAGCTGGGAGAGCACGCCGTCGCCGGCCCGCAGCTGCAGCGCGCCCTCGCGCGCCTCGAGCAGAACGTGGCTCATGATCGGCACGGTGGGCCGCTTCTCGACCACACCCTGGACCCGCCGCAGGCCCCGGTTGAGCTCGTCCTGGTTGATAAAGAGGTCCATCACTCGCTCCAGGGGGCCAAAACGCGCGTTGGGAGGGGGCGCGGCGCTGCATCACGCCCGGGCAGCGCGCGGGCGCGCCTGCGGCCCAGCGCGACCACCGCGCAGCGGGGCCGCGGAGCGCCCCCGTAGTCTGTCCGGCGGCGCCCGCCCACGACCCGGCTGACCCGCGCGGGGCCGCGGGCCGAAGAGGGATGGGGATCAATTCAGTTGTTTGATCCGTAGCCCTTCGTAGCAGGGCCTGTGGATGGTGGGGATAACTCCCACCACAGCGCCGCGGTGGGCGATCCCGACCTGTCGCCCTGTGCACGGCCCTCCGCGCAGCCGCGGGAAAACTGCCCGCCTTGTCCACCGCCCTCCCCAGGCTCGACTTGTCCACAGGTCTGCCCACCGGCCGCGCACAGCGATCGCCCAAGCTTGTCCACAGGCCCCCGGGCCGGGCGCGGCGCACGCGCGGCCCCACGCAGCGGCGCAGGCAGGCGCGCGGCGCGATCCGCGCCCCGTCGATCCCCCGAAGCGGGCCCGTTGGCCCAGCCGGCGCGGCTCAGCGAATGAGGTTCCGCTCGATCATCTGGACGATGCTGCGCAGGCCCGAGTCGGTCTCGAGCTGGCCGTCGACCTTGCCGCAGGCGTGCAGGACGGTGCTGTGGTCCTTGCCGAAGAGGCGGCCGATCTCGGGGGAGCTGAGCTGGGTGTGCCTTCGGATCAACCACATGGACACGTGGCGCGGCGTCACGAGGCCCTTGACCCGGCTGCTGCCGAGCAGGTCTTTGAGGTCGACCGTGTAGGCCGAGGCGACCGCGTCGATGATCGTGCGCGCGTCGAGCTCGGGCGGGCCCTCGGGCAACATCCGGGCGAGGTGCTGGCGGGCGAAGTCCAAGCTCGGCGGCCGACCGTGCATGCGGCAGAGCTGGGCGAGGTTGTTGAGCACGCCCTCAAGCTCGCGGATGCTCCCGCGCACGCGGGTGGCCAGGTACTGGCTGAGGTCCTTGGGCATGCGCAGGCTGCGCTCGGCGCTCTTGCTCTCGATGATCGCCGCGAGGGTCTCGAGGTCGGGCGGCTGCATGTCGGCCACCATCCCCGACTCGCAGCGTGTGCGCAGCCGAGGCTCAAAGCCCTTGATCTCACGGGGGAGCACGTCTGCCGTGAACACGATCTGGCGGCCCCGCTCGCGCAGCCACTCAAAAGTGTGGAAAAGCTCCTCTTGGGTGCGGTCTTTGCCGCTGAGGAACTGCACATCGTCCATCAACAGCAGGTTCGCGTCCTGCCGGTAGCGCGCACGAAACTCGGGCATCTGCTTGTAGCGCAGCGCGTCGATCATCTCGTTGGTGAACTGCTCGGCGGTCACGTAGATCACGCGGCTGACCGGGTGCCGCCCGACGATGCGGTTGCCCACCGCGTGCATCAGGTGGGTCTTGCCAAGCCCGGTGCCCCCGTAGATGAACAGCGGGTTGTACTGGCGCTCACCGGGGTCGTCGGCCACCGCGCTGGCCGCGGCGTGGGCGAACTGGTTGCAGTCGCCCACGACGAAGTTCTCGAAGGTCTTGTCGCGGGCGAGGCCAAAGTGATCGGCCGGCGTGACCACCCCGATCGCCGGCGCCTTGGCCGCCTCGAGGGCGGGGAGCACCACCGGGCCCGAGGCGTCGAGATCATCCTCGATCAGCGGCCGGGGAGCGGGCTCTTCGACCGCGGGAGGAGGAGGAGCCGCGGCGCTCTGCTGGCGACCGAGGGCCTCGGCCGCCCACGCGGGAAGCTGCTCGGCGAGCAGCACCCGCGCCTGGAGGCGCGGATCGCGGGCCCGCAGCAGGCGATCAATGTCCTCGGCGTAATTGTCGCGCACCCAGTCCCGATAGAGCGCGTTGGGCGCGACCAGGTACAGCTGGTGATCCGCGGGCGAAAAGCGCTGCAGGACGCTGATCCAGACGTCGTGGTAGGTCGCCCCCACGGCAGCGCGCAGCTCCGGCTGGAGCTCGTCCCATGCCTGCTCTGCGGGCGCGATCATGCTCCCCCCTGCCGCTTTTGGCGCGGGCCCTGTGGCCTGGACGCTGTGGTCTGGACGCTGTGGTCTGGACGCCGTCGTCCGGGCCCCGCCGCGCGCGACCCCTGACGCTACCAGCTGCGGCGCGGCCCGGGCCAGCCCCGGCGCGCGGAGCGCTGGCGCGGCTACCCCGTCCCGCGCTCAGTTGCCCACCGGGTTTTCCACAGCCCGATCACCCTGTGGAAAACTCGGCCCCAGGTGTGGATTTCTTCCCCCGATCACTGGGGATAGGTCCCGGTCCCCCGGTGGAACAACCTTCAGAACAGCCTATGTGTCGATGTTCTCGAAGTTGAGCCGCCGTGGAAGTGGCCCTCGTTGAAGATCCCCAGCCTGTGGAGATCCTTGCGGAGATCACGGCGGCTGGCGGATCGGCGTGAGGCCTTCGGCGACCAGCGCGCCCTGCGCGCTTGCCCCGTCCAGATCGGCGGAATAGGGGCCGGGGTCTGTCGAGGATCGGGGGAGGGACGATCACGTCCCCAACCTGCGCACCCTCGGCGCCGGCCGGCTCGCGCTGGCCCCCGCTGGTCCCGCGCCCGATCCACCGTCGGGCTGCGCCGCCCCGGCCCCCTGCGGCCGAGCACGGCCGGGCTCAGGCGCCGACCGGGTGGGTTCACGCGGCGCCCCGCTCCGCAGGGCGGTCCGCGCGGAAGGCACCGCCACCCCCGGGCAGCGGCGCGGCAGCCCAGCGCTCCTCTCGATCCCCGCTGTCCTCGATCTCCGCCGTCCTCACTTGACGATTGGCTCCCCCTGAAGATTGGCCTCGGAGGCCCTCATGAAGCGCACCTACCAGCCCAGCAACATCAAGCGGAAGCGCACCCACGGCTTCCGCGCCCGTATGAGCACCCCGGGTGGCCGCAAGGTCATCGCCAACCGCCGGGCCAAGGGCCGCAAGCGGCTGGCCACGACCGTCCGCACCAAGGCCACCTGAGCCCCTGGGGGAGGAGGCGCTGGTGGCTGAGCCCGAGGCGACCGCACCGCAGTCTCTGCCCCCCCGGGTGGGCCGCGCCGAGCCCCCGTCGGGCGCGGCGAACCGTCCGGGCGCCCCTGTGGCCGCCCCCCGGTTCGCGCCGCGCCCTCTTCCGCGTTTTGGGCATGGCCGCACGCTGCGCCTGCGCCGCTCGGAAGGCTTCCGCCGCGTGCAGGGCAAAGGGCGGCGCCTGCGCGCTGGTCACCTGCTCGCGCTGTGGCTGCCCGGCTTCGGCGAGACCAGCCGGGTCGGGCTCACGGTCAGCAAGAAGGTGGGCAACTCCGTCGTCCGCAACCGGGTCAAGCGCTGGCTGCGCGAGGGCGTGCGCCACGAGCGGCACCGCCTGCCTGGGCGCGTCGACGTGGTGCTGATCGCCCACCCCGAGTCCGCCACCGCGGGCCTGCGCGCGCTCACCGCCGACGTCATCGCCATCTTCGACGCCGCTGCCCAGCAGTCCGGCGGGCGGAGGCGCCGGTGAAGTGGTCCGACCCGCTGATCTGGCTCATCCGGGGCTACCAGCGCATGATCTCGCGCTACACCCCGCCCGTCTGCCGCTTCACCCCGTCCTGCAGCCACTACGCGCTCGGCGCGCTCCAACAGCACGGCCCGCTCCGCGGCTCCGCGCTGGCCGCTTGGCGCATCCTCCGCTGCAACCCGCTGTTCCCCGGCGGTCACGACCCAGTCCCCGCGCGCGCCTGCGCTTGCCCCCCGGGGTCGCCCGCGCACGAGGGGGCCGCCCACGCTGGGCTGCCCCCGGCGGGCGCCGGTCGCGCTGGAGAGGTTCCCCTTGAGCACTGAAGAGATCCGCCGGCTGACGCTGGCCGCGGCCCTGATCATGGGCCTGATGGTCATCTGGCAGCTCCTGTTCCCCCCGCCGGTCGAGCCAGAGGCCGCGCTGAGCACCGGCCCTGCGCCGAGCGCCGAAGGCGCGGCCCTCCCCGCTGCGCCGGGCGCCGCCCCCGCGGCCCCGACCCCGGTCGCCCCGCAGATCGCCCCGCACGCCCTCCCCCTGCCTGTGCAGAAGGTCGTGTCTGAGGTCGCTTCGGCGAATGGCGCCCTGCGCGGGCTCGCGCTCGACACCCACCGCGAGCCGGTGGTGCCCCAGCCGATCTGGACCTGGGCCTGGGGCAAGGTCACTGGCGCCATCCCCGGCGGCTGGGAGCCCTGGTCGGGCGGCGAGGACGCCCACCACGTGCTCGGCGCCGCTGGCCTGCTCGGCATCGCCGGCGGCGGGCCCACCCTCACCGACGGCGGGGCGGCCACCCCCGACGGCCTGAGCGCCTACGAGGTGCGCGACGAGGGCGGCGTGATCGTCGCCCGCGGCGTCGAGAGCGGCGGCCTGCGGGTCGAGAAGCGCTTCAGCCCCGGGGCGAGCCCCCATGTGGGCGAGCTGGTGGTCAAGTTCGAGAACACCGGCAGCGCGCCCATCCCCAGCCTGTGGGTCGGCGTGGCCGATCAGCCCAGCGGCTCCGCGCCGGGCATGTTCAACCAGGCCAACAACATCGTCCACCCCGCTGCTTACGTCGATGGCAGCCTCGAATCGACGCTCTCGGCCGAAGACCTGGGCGGCGCCGAGCTCGAGAGCTTCGACGGTACGGTCAGCTGGGTCGGCATGGGCGACCGCTACTTCCTCGCCGCGCTGATGCCCGACGAGCTGGCCGCCCGCCGGGTCGTCTTCGACGCGCTGCCCAGCGGCCGCTGGGGCGCGTTTTACGTCGATGACCAGGCGCTCGACCCGGGCGCGAGCCGCGAGCTGCGCTTCCGCTTCTTCGTCGGCCCCAAAGACCTGAGCCTGCTCGGCGCCCAGGCCGCCGATCTCGACGAGGCCGTCGAGTACGGCATCTTCGGCCTGTTCGCCATCGGCCTGCTCTGGGTGCTCAAGATCTTCCACATGGGCGTGGGCAACTGGGGCGTGTCCATCGTGCTGCTCACTCTTCTCGTCAAGCTGGTCTTCTACCGGCTCAACGAGAAGGCCTATGAGAGCAGCGAGAAGATGAAGCTGGTCCAGCCCGAGCTGGCCGCGATCAAAGAGCTCTACCCCGACGATCAGGCGCGCCAGAGCCAAGAGACGATGAAGCTCTGGTCGAAGTATGGCGTGAGCCCGCTGGGCGGCTGCTTGCCGATGCTCATCCAGATGCCGATCTTCTTCGCGCTCTACAACGTGATGTACTACAGCGTGGAGCTCTACGGCACCGACTTCCTGCACCTGCGCGATCTGACCGCCGCCGACCCCACCGGGGTGATCCCCACCATCTACGCCATCCTGCTCATCGTGCAGCAGCAGATGACGCCGATGGCCAACCTCGACCCGGCCCAGCAGAAGATGATGAAGGCCATGCCCTTCATCTTCGCGTTCATGATGTTCTCGTTCCCTTCGGGCCTCGTGCTCTACTGGTGTGTCAACATCTTCCTCACCATCGCGCAGCAGTGGATCATCCGCAAGAAGCTGCAGCGCAAGCCCCCCACCCTCGCGGTGGTCTCGCCGCCCGCCTAGGCGGCCTCTCCCGGAGCACCCATGAGTGAAGCCGCAAACACGGTGACGGCCGAGGGCCGCACCGTCCGCGCCGCTGTCGAGCTGGCCGCCGCCGAGCTGGGCGTCGACTTCTCCCGCGTCGCCCACAAGCTCGACGCGAGCCACTTCCGCGGCCCCGATGGCCGCCCCCGCGCTGTTGACACGGTGAAGGTCATCGCTTGGGTCCGCGAGGGTGAGCCCGAGCCCGCCCCGCGCCCCGCGCCCCGCGAAGATCGCCGTGACGACCGGCGCGACGACCGCCGCGAGCGCGACGAGCGCCCGGCCCGCGATGACCGCCGCGAGCGCGATGAGCGCCCGGCCCGCGACGAGCACCGCGAGCGCCCCCGCCGCGACCGCGACGAGCGTGAGCCCCGCCGCGACCGCGACGAGCGCGAGCCCCGCCGCGAGCGCCGCCCCGAGGCCCCCGCCGCCCTGACCGAGGGCCCCGCCTCGGCGGCGGCCAAGGCCTGGGTCGAGACCCTGCTCCAAGGCATGGACGTCGAGGGCAGCGTGCGCGCGGGTGTGCACGAGGGCAGCGACCTGGTCGAGGTCTTCATCGACAGCCCCAGCGCCCGCCACCTCGTGGGCCGCCGCGGCATCACCCTGCACGCCATCCGCCACCTGCTCGAGGCGGCGATGAGCGCAGAGCACAGCAGCTGGCGCTTCGACATCTCGGTCGACGGCGGTGATCGCGGCCCCCGCGAGGAGCGCTTCGACGAGCGCCCCCGGCGCGATGATCGTGGCGACCGCGGCGACCGTGGGGATCGCCCCCGGCGTGATGATCGCGGCGACCGCGGGGATCGTCCGCGGCGCGACGACCGCGGCGGCGACCGGCGCGATGACCGCCGCGCGTCCGACCGCGACATCGACAAGCTGCGCGGCCTCGCCCGCCGCTTGGCCGAAGAGGCCCGCGACACCGGCAAGCCCGTGCGCTTCCGCAAAGAGATGAACAGCTACGAGCGCCGCATGGTGCACATGGAGCTGCAGGACTTCCCCGGCGTGCGCACCGAGAGCGAGGGCGACGGTCAGATGAAGACCATCGTGATCTTGCCCGCCGGCGCGCCCCCCGCCGAGGAGTAGGCTCCGCCCCGGGATGGCTGAAGATGACGCGCTGATGGTCGCCCTCGCCACCCCGCCCGGGCGCGCCGCCACCAGCCTGCTCCGCCTCAGCGGGGCGGGCTGCTTGGCCTTGGGGCAGGCGCTGGCGCCGGTCGGCCCGGCCTGGCGCCCCCGCCGCGCCGCGCTGCGCCGGCTGCTCGACGCCGAAGGTGGCCTGCTCGACGCCGCCTTGGTCACCTGGATGCCCGGGCCGGGCACCGCCACCGGCGAGGACTGCCTCGAGCTCAGCCTGCACGGCAACCCGCTGCTGGTCGAGCAGGTGCTCGACCGCTGCGTGCGCTTGGGCGCCCGACCGGCCCGCCCCGGCGAGTTCTCGCGCCGCGCCGTGCTCGCCGGCCGCCTCGATCTGATCGGCGCCGAGGCCCTCGACGGGCTGATCTGGGCCCGCTCGCCGCTCGGGCTGCAGGCCGCCCGGGCCGGCCTCGGCGGCGCGGCGCAGGCCCAGCTCGCCGCCCTGCGCGAGCGCCTGCTCGACCTGTGCGCCGAGCTCGAGGCCCGCCTCGACCAGCTCGACCAAGAGCTCGGCTACGTCGATGACGCCGTGGTGATCGACGGTCTGCGCGCCGCGGCCGCCGAGGCCCTGGCCTGGGCCGAGACCTGGCGGGCGGGGCGCCGCCGCCTGCACGGGGCCCGGGTGCTCCTGCAGGGCCCGGTCAACGCTGGAAAGTCCAGCCTGTTCAACGCCTTGCTGGGGGAAGACCGCGCCATCGTCAGCCCGCGGCCGGGCACCACCCGCGACGTGGTCGAGCGCAGCGCCCTGATCGACGGCCTCGAGCTGACCCTCTACGACAGCGCGGGCCTGCGCGAAGGCCCGGTCGAGGACCCGATCGAGGCCGAGGGCATCGCCCGCGGGCTGCGCCTGAACGACGAGGTGGACCTCATCTTGGAGGTCGAGGCCCCCGGCGCCGCCACCCCTGCCGCCGCCCCGTCCTTCGGAGAGGCCGAGGGCGGCCCCCTGCGCTGGCGGGTGCGCACCCACTGCCCCGCGCCCCTTCACAATGCCCCCGGGGTGCACTTCTTCGTCGACAGCCCCACGGGCGCGGGGGTCGCGGCCCTGCGCGCGGCCTTGGTCTCGACGCTCAGCGCGGCGGGGGCGGCGGGCGGCGCGCTGGTGCTCAGCCAGCGCCAGCACGCGCTGTTGATGGGCGTGGCCGCCGATCTGGGCGAGGCGGCCGACGCGCTCAGCGGCTGGCTCGGGCCGGCGGTGGCCGCCGAGGCCTGCACCGCCGCCCTGGCCCGCTTGGCCGAGCTGCGCGGAGATGACGTGCGGGAGGACGTACTCGACCGCCTCTTCGCCCGCTTCTGCGTGGGCAAGTGAGCACGCGCCGCCGCCCACGCCGGGGATAGGGCAGGCCCCCGGGGGCGCCCCTGCGCGCCCCGCCCACCCGGAGGCCGCGATGAAGACCCTGTTCGTGATGGACCCGCTGGACCGCATCAACGTCGCGGGCGACTCGACCTATATGCTCATGCTCGAGGCGCGGCGCCGCGGCTGGCCGGTCTGGATGTGCACGCCCGACGCTCTTTTCGTGCAGGGCGCCGAGACCTGGGGCCGGCTGACCCCGGTCGAGGTGCAGCGCGGGCCGGTGCCTTTTGTGCCCGGCCCGGCCGAAGAGCTGCCGCTGTCGGGCTTCGACGTGGTGTGGATGCGGAAAGATCCGCCTTTTGACATGGCGTACATCTTCAGCACCTACCTGCTCAGCCAGCTGCCGCCGCGGGTGCTCGTGCTCAACCGGCCCGACAGCATCCGCTCGAACAACGAGAAGTTGTTCACCCTGCGCTTCCCCCAGCTGATCACGCCGACCCTGATCAGCCGCGAGGTCAAGCGGATCAAGCAGTTCGCCGCCGACGCCCCCGAGCGGGTGGTGCTCAAGCCCTGGGATGGCAACGGCGGCCGCGGCGTCTTGGTGACCCGCCACGGCGACCCGAACCTGGGCTCGATGATCGAGCTGCTCACCGGCGAAGAGCGCCACTTCATCATCGCCCAGCACTACATCCCCGAGATCACCAAGGGCGACAAGCGCATCATTCTGGTCGACGGCGAGCCCCGCGGCTGGATGCTGCGGGTGCCCAACCCGAGCGACAACCGCGGGAACATGCACGCCGGCGCCACGGTCGAGGCCTGCCCGCTCAGCGCCCGTGACCAAGAGGTCTGCGCCAGCATCGGGCCGGTGCTGCGTGAGCTCGGGCTGCTCTTCGTGGGCATCGACATGATCGGCGACTTCCTCACCGAGATCAACGTGACCAGCCCGACGGGCATCCAGGAGATCAATCGGTTGATGGGTACTCAACTTGAAGTTGAGGTCACCGACGCGGTCTTGGCGCGGGTGCAGGCCTTGGGTTGAGGGCGGGGGGCCAGCCCCCCGCAACGCCCCCCGTGCCGGGGGCCGCCGGCCCCCGGGCCCCTTGGGCCGTTGGCCTTGGTTTTCCGGTCCGGGGTTTTTGCCACGGTGGATGCCGGGGGCAGCCGGCCCCGGTGCTCTGGGTCATTTTGGGCCGTTGGCCTTGGTTTTCCGGCCCGGGGTTTTTGCCACGGTCGATGCCGGGGGCCGCCGGCCCCCGGGCCCCCGGCCCAGGGGCCCGCGGGGGCCCGGAGGATCCCCCGCCAAGGGGGGCCGGCGGGCAGGCTACGCGCGGCGCATGGCAGCGCCGCGCGCCAGCCCGCAACGCCCCCCTTTGGAAACCCCCAGAATCGGCGCGTTTTGGGGCCGTGGTGGGCGATGATGGGGTCGCCGCGAAGGCCTCGGCTTTGGTGGGCTCAGGCGGTCGGGTTGAGGAGCAGGGTCAAGCGCTCGACCAGATCGTCGACAGGCAGGTCGATCTCGACGACCTTGTCGCGGCTGCGGTCGCCGCTGTGCAGTCGCACCGCTGATCGCGGCAGGCGCAGCAGCTCTTTGGCCAGGGCCTCGATCACGGCGGCGTTGGCGGCGCCCTCGACCGCCGGGGCCGCGACGCGCAGCTTGAGGCCGCGGCTGGGGTCGAGCTCGAGGCCGGGGCGGCGGGCGCCGGGCTGCACCCGCAGGCGCAGCCGGCTGGTCTGGGGGTCGACCACCGAGATGGCGTCGCGCAGGCTCACTTGGCCCGCTTGAGCGCCGCCTTGGTCACCGCCTCGATGACCCCGTCGGGCAGGGCCCAGCGGGCGAGCAGGCGCATGCGGGCGCTTTTGCCCATCGGGTGGCGCAGGGCCGGCGAGGGGTCGGTGAGCAGGTCGACACAGCGCTCGGCCACGTCCTCGGGGTCTTCGGCGCTGGCGCTGACCTTGGCGAAAAGAGCATCAGAGCGGGCGCTCAGGTCGGCGTAGGGGCTGTCGGGCCGCTGGGCTTTGCGGCCGAGCGCCCGGTTGCGCCCGAGGATGTCGGTCTTGTAGGGCCCAGGCTCGATGATCACGACGCGCACGCCAAAGGGCGCGAGCTCGACCCGCAAGGCCTCGGTCATGCCCTCGAGCGCGTGTTTGCTCGCCGCATAGGCGCCGAGGCCGGGCAGGGCCATACGGCCGCTCACGCTGCTGATGTTTTGGATGATCCCGCTCTTTTGGGCCCGCATATGGGGCAGGACCACGTTGGTCAGCGCCCAGAGGCCAAAGACGTTGACCTCGAAGACATGGCGCACCTCGTCCTCTTCGAGGTCTTCGAGCGGCCCGCCGATCGCCACCCCGGCGTTGTTGATCAGCGCGTCGATGCGGCCCTGCTCGGCGATGATGCGGGCCACCGCCGCCTCGCGCTGGGCGGCGTCGACCACGTCGAGCGCGATGGGGTGCACCGGCAGGCCCTTGGCCGCCTCGACCAGGGGCCCGGCGGTGTTGAGGTCGCGCAGGCCCGCATAGACCGTGTGCCCGGCCCGAGCAGCGCGCAGCGCGATGTTTTGGCCAAAACCCGAGCGGCAGCCAGTCACAAGCACAATCATGGAGGCTCCTTGTTGGGGCGCCCCTATCCTGGGGGCGGGGAGCGCTGATGGCAGAGCGGCGGCTGGTCGGGAGCGCGCGGCGCCTGCGGGCCCCGGGGGGCGTTGCGGGGGGCGGGAGCCCCCCGCCCACCTCCTCCCCCTCCGTTGACGTGGCAGCAGACGACCCCCTGCGCCCTGGCTGGGCTGCGCTCGACGCCGCGCTGGGCGCGCTCGACCCCCGCCTGCGCTTAGGGCGACCGGCGGATGGCCCCGGGCTCTCGGCCCTGGTCCGCGAGCTGGCCGCCACCCAGTGGGAGGAGGCGCGGGACCCCGCCCCCTCGATGCTGCGCTTCTTGGACCAGCCCCGCTGTGGCCTGCCCCTGATCGCCGTGGAGCAGGGCCTTGTCGTCGGGCTCTGCCTGCTGCAGCACATGCCCCTGCCGCTGGACGACGGCGACCAGCTCTGCCTCGACGACCTCTACGTGCGCCGGGCCGCCCGCGGGCGGGGGCTCGGGCGCTTGCTGCTCGCTGGGGTTGACGTGCTGGCGGTCGCTCTCCACGTTCGCTACCTGTACCTGCACGTGCAGCCCGAGAAGCAGCGCGCCCGCCGGCTCTACGCCGCGGCCGGCCTCGAGGCCGTCGACACCCTGCTGATGGACAAGCTCTACGACCCGCCGGCGTCGAGCGCGCGCAGGTAGCGCTCGACCGCCGCCGCGGCCTCAGGCGGGCCCAGCGTGAAGCGCAGCGCCCAGAGCGGGCCTTCGGGGCCACGTAAGCGCAGGGTGGCCGGCCGGGCCCCGGCCCGGGCCGCAGCCAGCTCCAGCTCGGCCTCTGTGACATCAGCGTCCAGCTCGATCATCACGAAGGGGGCGTCGGTCTCCCAGGCCCGCCAGCGCCGTCCCGCCCGCCCGCCGATGCGCCGGGCCGCGTCCACGGCGGCTTGGCGGTCGGCGCCGTAGCGCCCGCGGTGCCGCAGGGCCGCGCGGCAGGTGCGCAGGGCGGCCGGCGACAAGCCCAGGCTGAGGGTCAGGGCCGGCGGCAGCGCCCCGACCACAAAACCCACCCGCAGCCCGGGCAGGCCAAAGAGCGTGCTCATGCTGCCGATGAGGCGCGGGCCCGGCGCGCTCGCCCCGCCGCAGAGCCGCAGCAGGGGGCTCTGCAGGGGCTCGTAGACCCCGTCGAGGAGGAGGCGCGCGCCCCACTTCGCGGCCAGGGGCTCGAGGATGGCCGCAGGCAGGGCGTGCCCGGTGGGGTTGTTCGGGCTGCCCACCAGCAGCAGGGCGTCGGAGTGGGCGTCGAGGATCGGCCCCCAGTCGGCGGGGGCCACTGCGGCCCGGTGCCCGCCGGCGGTGGTCTGCTCGACCCGCACGGGCAGCTCGACCACCTCGAGGCCCAGCCCGCGGGCCATCTCGGCGTAGGCCGGCCAGCTCAGCGCGGGCAACAGCAGGGGCCGGCCGGCGGCCCGCTCGAGCAAGAGCAGCTTGAGCAGGGCATCTTCGCCGCCGTGGGTCAGGGTCAGGGCGGCGGGCGCCACGCCCAGCGCCGCGGCCAGCTCGTCGCGCAGGCCGAGGGCGTCGCTCTGGTCGTAGTCGCTGAGATCGGCCTCGCTGGCGCTGCGCAGCGCGTCGACCACCGGTGCGGGGTGCACGAAGTGCCAGCCCATGCGGTCGAGGCGCAGGGGCTCGACGGCGTCGCGCGGCGCCCGCAGCACCTGGCGGGCGGTGAACTCGAGCAGGCCGGCCTCGCCCAGCTCGACCCCGTGACCGCTGCCGCGCAGGCCGCCGAAGGGCAGCCGGGGATCGCTGGTCGCCGGGCCGTTGAGCGCCACCGTGCCGGCCCGCAGCTGGCTGGCGAGCCTGAGGGCCTCGGCCCCGCGGGTGGAGAAAAGAGCGGCGCCCAGGCCATAGTCGGTGTCGTCAGCCAAGCGGAGGGCCTCGGCCTCGCCGTCGGCCACCTGCAGGCTGAGCACCGGGCCGAAGAGCTCCTCGCGGGCGGCGGGCGCGTGGGCGGGCACCACGTCGAGCACGGTCAGCGCGTAAAATGCGCCGGGGCCGGGCAAGGCGTGACCGCCGCGCAGGAGACGGGCCCCCGCGGCCAGGCTGGCCTCGACCTGGGCGTGCAGGCGGTCGCGGGCGGCGGGGCTGATGAGCGGGCCGAGCCCCACCCGCGGATCGCGCGGATCACCGACCAGCACGGCGTCGACGCGGCGCAAGATCGCCGCGCGCAGGCCGGCGTGGGCGCCCGCGGTGACGATGACCCGCTTGGCGCTCAGGCAGGCCTGGCCGGCGTTCTTGAGCCGGCTCTGCACGATGACCTCGGCGGCCAGCTCGAGGTCGGCGTCGTCGAGGACGACGTAGGCGTCGTTGCCCCCGAGCTCGAGCACCACCTTCTTGCGCGCCGCCCCGGCCGCCGCGCCGAGCGCGGCCCCGGCCACCGGGCCGCCGACCACGACCACGCCCTGGATGGCCGGGTGGGCGATCGCCGCGCGGGTGGCCGCCTCGCTGAGCAGGAGCACCGCGGCCGGGCCCTCGAGGCCCGCCGCCCGCAGCGGGCCGCAGAGCGCGGCGCTGGACAGGGCGGCGGCCGGCGCGGGCTTGATCAACGCGCCGTTGCCCACGGCGAGGTTCGGGGCGAGGCAGCGGAGCGCCTGCCAGATCGGGTAGTTCGCCGGCATCACGCCGAGCACCACGCCCCGGGGCACCGGCCGCACCCAGGCGTCGACGCCCTCGAGGCGCTGGTAGACACTGCGCAGGGCGCCCGGCGCGATCTCGACGATGGCCTCGCAGAGGGCCGCCGCCTTCTGCACCTCGGCCCGGCCCTCGACGAGGCGCTTGCCCAGCTCGGCGGCCATCTGGTCAGCGAGGCGCGGGGCCTCGGCCGACAAGGCGGCGCCCAGCGCCCGCACCGCGTCGAGGCGGGCGGGCAGGGGCACCGCGGCCCAAGCGGCGGCGGCGGCTTCCAGCGCGTCGAGCGCCGGCGCGGCGGCGGCGGGGTCGAGGGCCGCGGGCGCGGCGAGCAGCGCGCCGCTGGTCGGGTCGACGGAGCGATAGGCGCTGCTGGCGGTCATCTTCGCGCGGCCTCTTGCCCACCCCCGGGGGACAGGGGCGAGGGGGCCGGCTAACGGCCCGCGCCGCTGTAAGGCAGGGCCCACGCCCGGCGTTGCCGGCGCGCCGCGGCCCCGCCCTCGTCTACGGCCGCATCGGGGTGAACATGACGGTCTGGTTGACGCTATTTTCGCGGTTTGTGCAGGCGGGCCTGCGCCCGCTCGCCGCCCTCGCCCTGCTCGTGGTGCTCGGGCCCGGCTGCATGAAGCGGGCCGACGGCGTGAGCGAGAGCTACGGCCACGGCGGCTATGGCCCCGGGGCCGGCGCGCCGGCCGCCGACTATGCCGAGGCTGAGGTCGCTTCGAGCCGATCCATGACCCGGGCCGCGGCCGCGCCGGCCCCCAAGCGGGCCGCGCCGCGGGCGCCGGGCGCGATGCCGCCGCCCCCGCCGCCGATGGCCGAGCCGATGGCGCTGCAGGGCGCCGCGCCCGAGGAGCAGGCGCCCGCCCCCGACGAGGGCCGGATGATCCACTACACCGGCTACGCCCGCCTTCGCGTCGATAAGGTCGACGCGGCCACCGACGCGCTGGGCGCCCTGGCCACCCGGCTGGGCGGTTTTGTCGAGCGCTCGGGCGGGGGCACCATGACCCTGCGCGTGCCGGTCGCCCGTTTTGAAGAGGCGATGACCGCCGTGCTCGGCAGCGGCGAGGTGGTCGAGAAGAGCATCTCAGCCCAGGACGTGACTGACGCCTTCGTCTCGGTCGAGCTGCGCTTGGCCACCTTGCGCAACACCCTCGCCCGCTTGCAAACCTTGTTGGCCAAGTCCCAAGATGAGCAAGAGAAGCTGATGCTCGTCCGCGAGATCCAGCGTGTGTCCGAGGAGATCGACCGCTTCGCCTCGCAGTCCCGCACCTTGGCCGACCTCGCCGAGCTCTCGCGCATCAACGTCAGCCTCATGCCCCGCGAGGCCCTCGCCTGGCAGGACGCGAGCGATGAGAGCGCCGCCTTCCTCTGGCTGCGCAAGCTGAGCCCCTTTCAGCAAGACATCGTGCAGCAGGGCAAGCTGCTGCGGGCCCAAGCCCCGGCGGGCATGGTCGAGCTCGACCTGCACCGGCGTTTTGTGGCCGAGAGCCCCGAGGGCGCGCGCTTGTGGACCGGGCGCATTGACAACCCCAACCAAGGTGACGCGGCCTTTTGGGCCTCGGCCCTGACTCACCGCCTGGGGCGCGACTTCGCGCTCGCTGAGCGCAGCAAGATCGCCGGCTTTGAGGCGGTGCGCCTCGTATCGCGCGGCGACAAGCCCTACACTTGGTTCATCCTCATCCAGGTGCATGGCGACAAGCTGCACCTCGCCGAGGCCTACTACCCCTCGGACAGCGTCGAGCAGCGCTACCACAAGGCCGTCGTCGACGCCCTCATCGCCCAGTTTGGAGGTGGCGCGTGACCCGCCCCGCCCTGCCCGCTCCGCTCCGCTGGGCCGCCCTGGCCCTGGCCCTCCACCTGCCCCTGGTCGCGCGGGCCGCCCCTGCCGCGCCCGCGGCGAGCTCCACCAGCGGCGCCGCCGCCGAGGGCGCGCTGGCGCCCATCCCCGAGGGCTCGGCCTTCACCGCCGCCCTCTCGCTGCGGGTCGACGACCGCGAAGCGGCCCTCCAGAAGGCCATCGCGCTCACCCGGGCCCACAAGGGCTGGTTCGCCAGCCTGAGCGATGACCGCGTCTCGCTGCGGGTTCCGGTGGGCGAGGCCCGCGCCCTCGTCGAGGAGCTGCGCCAGCAGGGTGAGGTCTTCGAGCGCAGCTTCGAGAGCCAGGACCTGCGCGCCCAGCGCGCCGAGCTCGAGAGCCGCCTCAAGGCCCGCCGCACCGTGCTCGACCAGTACATGGCCGTGCTGGCCACCGCTTCGGTGCACTCGGTGGTCGCGGTGGAGCAAGAGGTGACCCGGGTCATCGCCGAGATCGAGGGCATCGAGGGCCAGCTGCGCGTGATCGACGACCGGGCGGGCATCGCCCGCGTCGACGTCGGCTTCGTCTACCGCGACCGGGCCGCCCCGCTGCGCGACGGCACGAGCAGCTTCGCCTGGCTCAACCAGATGAACATGGCCGACCTGCTCAGTGATCTGCAGCAGGGGCGGCGCGCCAGCCGCTCGGCCAGCCGACCGACCGCGCCCGAGGGCTTCGCGCCCTACCGCAAGGCCTGGCGCTTTCAGGCGGTGAGCGCCGACGACGTGATCTACCGGGTGCGCTCGCACAAAAACAAGCCCAAGGCCGCGCTGCCCTTCTGGAAGGAGGCCCTGCGCCAGCGCATGATCGACGCCGGCTACCGGCTGGTCGCCGAGCAGAAGATCGAGAGCGACGGCCAGGAGGGCTACCTGCTCGAGCTGGCCGGCGCGAACGGCCCCAAAGACCAGGCCTACCTGATCGGGCTCTACGTGCGCGGCGGGCGGCTGATCACCGTCGAGGCCACGGGTGAGGCCACCGAGATGGCCGCCCAGCGCGCCGCAGTCGTCAAGGCGATGCAGCAGCTCGGCCTGTGATAGGCGGGCGGCCCGCCCCGCGCCCCGGAGCCGCCCGTGCCCCCCTCCGATCCGCCTGCGCCCGACCGCTCCCCCGCCGCGACCGACCCGGCCGCGGTGGGCCTCGCCGCGCTCGACCGCGCCGCGGCGGCTGATCTGGCGGGGGCCCTCGCGCTGCTGCGGCCGGCCCTGGCCGTGCGCCGCCCCGACGACGCGCTGATCGAGGCCCTCACCGGCCTCGGCGACTGCCCCGAGGCCCGCCAGCGCTGCACAGCGGGCAAGCACCTGATCGAGCTGCAGATCAGCACGCTCGAGGCCCTGCGGCCCGGGCCCCTGCGCACCGGCCTGCTGCTCAGCGTGGCCGAGCTTGAGTGCGCCCAGCGTGAGCCTGTGTGGGCCGCCGCTTGGGTCAAGCGCGCGATGACCGAGGCGCCCGGCGACCCCCGGCCCTGGGACCTGCTCGACCTGCTGCTCGACGCCTACCCGAAGATGCCGGTCGACGGCCGCACCAAAGAGCAGCTGCGGGCCCTGCGCGACGCCCAGCGTGGCCCGACCGCCGCTGACCTTGAGGATGAGGACGCCGAGATCACCCTCGTCGACGTCAACCCCGACGATGTCTATTGGGAGGGCTGGGACGGCAGCCTGCCCGACCAGGGCCTCGGCCCGCTGCGCCCGGATGGCTCCGCCGCCGGGCCGCGGCGGTGAGCGAGGCGCGGGGGCTCAGCCCGGGCGCGGCCGCGGCGCTCTGCCTGGGCCTCGCGCTGCCCTTCCTCACCAAGCCGGTGCACCTCGACGACGCCAACTTCTTGGTGTTGGCCCGCGGCGCGGCGCTGGACCCCTGGCGCCCCCACGCGGTCACGATCAACTGGCAAGGCACGACCGAGCGGGCTTTTGACGTGCTGAGCAACCCGCCGGGCATCGGCTGGTGGCTGGCCCCCTTCTGGGACGCCCCGGTCTGGGCCCAGCGGGCGTGGATGTTGCCCTGGCTGCTGCCCGCGCTGCTCGGCGCCTGGGTCTTAGGGCAGCGGGTCGCCCGGCGCGGGGCCGAGGCCATGGTCTTGATCTGCGCGGCGCCCTCGGCCGCGCTGGCCGCCGGCGCGCTGATGCCCGACCTGCCCTTGCTCGGCCTCACCCTGCTCGGCATGAGCCTGCTGCTCGGCGGCTGGCCGCGGGCCGGCGCCTTGGTGATCGGCCTGGGCGCGGTCTTTCGGTACAGCGCGCTCGGGCTCGTCCCCGTGGCGGCCTTAGCCGGCGCCCTGGCCGCGCCGCCGGGTCGGCGCTTAGGGGGCGGTGCGGTCTGCTTCAGCTTGGCCCTGGCCCCGGCGCTGGGCTTGGCCGCCCATGACCTCGACGCCTACGGCGAGGTGCACCTGCTGGCCATGGTCGGCTTCCAGGCCGTGAGCAACGATGAGGACGCCATCCTCCACAAGTTGGGCGCCCTGGTCGCCGGGCTCGGCGGCGCCCTGGCCCTGCCCACGCTGGGCGGCCGGCGCACGCGCCTGCGGGGCGCGGCGGTGGGCGCGGCGCTGGGCCTGCTGCTCGGGCGGGCGGCGGGCCACGCCGGGATCGGCCTGCTGTGGACCACCCTGATGGTGGCGGCCGGCGGCGCCACCCTCGAGGCGGCCCGGGTCTCGATGCGCGGCCACCCGAAGACCCGCGCCCGCGCGCTCGGCCTCTGGCTGCTGTGCGGGCTGCTCTTCTTGCTGACCCTGCGCTTCGCCGCGGCCCGCTACTGGCTGCCCTTCTTCGCGCCGGCGGTCTTGCTCCCGCTCAAAGACGCGCCGGTGCGACGGGTGCGCCTCGCCACCACGCTGGCCCCCCTGCTCGCGCTGCTGCTGGTCGCCGACGACGCGCGCCTCGCCTGGGCCCAGCGCCAGCTCGCCCAGTGGGCCGCCGACACCCGCCTCGCCGACCGCCCGGCCCGCTTCGCCGGCCACTGGGGTTGGCAGCACCACCTCGAGAGCGTCGATCTGCGGCCGCTGGACGACGATCAGGCCCTGCCGGTGGGCACGGTGCTGCTGCGCAGCGCGGCGGCCTGGCCGCAGTCCCCCGGGCCGGGCTGCTGGCGTGAGCTGGGGGCGGCGGAGCTCGGCCCCGCCTTGCCCCTGCCCCGGGTCCACACCCGGGATGGCCTCGGGAACATCCACTCCTACGTCATTTCGGGGGAGCCCCCTCTCCCCGTGCTCGCGCCCTGGGGCTTCGGGATGGACCCCTACGACCGCGCGACCGCCTGGCAGGCGCGGGCCTGCGGGCCGGGGGAGGCGCCGGGCCCGCTGCCGGTGGGGGATGGTTGGGGAGGAGCCCCGCCCCCCGATGTGATTGATGCGGCGGAGGGCGAACCGCCGGACGGGGGCTGAGCGGGCCAGGCCCGCGGCCTTAGCCCTCCGCGCCCGGATCGGCGTCGGTCGGATCGGCGTCGGTCGGGTCCTCGTCGGTCGGGTCCTCGTCGGGCACGGCGTCGAGGTCCTCCTCCACCGGATCGGCGGCGCTGTCGGGGCCCCCCTGCGGCGGCGCGGCGGCGTCGAGCGCGGCCTTGACCCGCCGGGCCACCGCGGGGCCGATGCCGGGGACCGCGGCTAGCTCGGCTTCGCTGGCCAGGGCCACCGCCTCGGCGCTTCCAAAACGCTGCAGCAGCGCGGTTCGTCGCGCGGCGCCGATGCCGGGCAGGCGCTCGAGCGCGCTGGTCAGGCTGCGCTTGTCGCGCACAAAACGGTGGTAGCGCACGGCCGTGTCGTGCACCTCGTCGCGAATGGCCTGCAGTACGCGCAAGGCGCCCGAGTTGTGCGGCAGGCGCACCGGGTCTTTGACCCCGGGCAGCACCACCCGGTCGGTGGCCTCGCGGTCGCCGCGGCGGCGCTCGGTGCGCGGCTTGACGATGCCGACCATGTGCAGGCGGGGGCCGCCGTCGTCGCGGTTGAGCCCCAGATCGGCGAGCACGGCCAGCGCGGCGTTGAGCTGGCCTTTGCCGCCGTCGACCACGAGCAGGTCGGGCAGGTCACCCTCGTCGAGGCCGCGGCGCACCCGCCGGGTCAAGATCTCGCGCATGGTCGCGAAGTCGTCGGCGCCGACGACGGTCTTGACGCGGTAGCGCCGATAGTGGGCGCGGCTGGGCTGCCCGTCGATGAACACGGCCATCGCCGCGACGGGGTCGGTGCCCTGGATGTTGCTGTTGTCGAAGCACTCGATCCGGCGGGGTGGCGCGGGGAGGCCGCACACCTTGGCCAGCTCGACCAAGGCGGCCTGCTGGCGGTCGGCCGCGTCGAGCTGCTTCTTGAAGCTGGCCTCGGCGTTGGTGCGGGCCAGCTCGACCAGGGCCGCTTTGTCGCCGCGCTGGGGCACGAGCAGCTCGACCGCCCGGCCGCGCCGCTCGCTGATCAGCTCTTGCAAGGCGGCGAGGTCGGGCGGGGCCAGCGGCAGCAGCAGCTCGTCGGGGATGTCGCCCCCCTCGCCATAGACGGCGTTGAGCACGCTGCTGAGCAGCTCGCCGTCAGTGCCCCCCTGGTCGGTGAAGGGCAGCAGCAGCACCTCGCGCGGCTGGCCGAGGCGCACGGGCAGCAGGGCGAAGACGCCGCGGGCGCCGGTGCGGTGCAGGCCCCAGGCGTCGCGGTTGGACTGCCCGGTGTCGGCCACCGCTTGGCGCTCGATGGTCGCCTCGATCGCCCGCAGCAGGTCGCGCAGGCGGGCGGCCTCCTCAAAACGCAGGGCCTCGGCGGCGGCCTGCATCTGGGTCTCTAAGCGACCGATGAGCTCGCGGTTCCGACCCTCAAGGAAAAGCATGCTCTGGTCGACCACCTCGCGGTACTCGGCCGGGGTGCACAGGCCCACGCAGGGGGCGAGGCAGCGGCCCATCTGGTGCATCAGGCAGGGGCGGCTACGGCCTTCGAGCTCGCGATCGCTGCAGGTGCGCAGCGGAAAACGCCGACCGACAAACTCGAGGGTGGCGCGGGCCCGGCTGGCGCTGGCGAAGGGCCCGAAGTGCCGCAGGCCGGGGGCCGGCTCGGTGCTGCGCACGGTGCGGTAGCGGGGCCACTTGCCGCCCGGCCGCACCTGCAGGTGCAGAAAAGCGCTGTCATCGACGAGCTTGACGTTGAAGCGGGGCCGGTGCTGCTTGATGAGCGAGCTCT
Organism: Deltaproteobacteria bacterium; assembly: GCA_016792625.1. GTDB lineage: Bacteria > Myxococcota_A > UBA796 > UBA796 > UBA2385 > JAEUKK01. Next base: position 46,689 of record JAEUKK010000043.1, read on the forward strand.
CGAGGATCAGCGCCTCTTTCTCGGTGCGCACGACCATCGTGTCGATGGCCGCCGCCGCCTGGAGCAAAAAGGGCACCATCGCCCGCTCGTCGTGGCCGCCGACGTACTGCTTGAGGCGCGCGCGCAGGTTGCGCGCCTTGCCGACGTAGAGCACGCGGCCGCGGCCATCTTTGAACAGGTAGACGCCCGGATCGGTGGGCGCCAGCGCCGCGTGCTGGTGCAGGGCCTCGGACATGGGGGCTCCGGTTGGGTCGGGCGGGGTCTAGCCCGCCAAGATCCACCAGAGCACCAGCCCGGCGGTCGCGCACAGGCCGATGATCAAGAAGACCTTTGAACCTTTGCTGTCCTCGATGGGCTCGATCTCGCGGGGCGGGCCGGCGGCCAGCTCACCCTGCACCTCGGCCAGCGAGCGGGCGCTCTCGGTCCACTTGCCGGCGCCGAGCTCCTCTTCGCGGCGGGCGTCGCCGGTCACGCCGCGTACGCCCTCCCACTTGGGCTGCTCGGGCGTGGTGGGCGGCAGGGGCTCAGGGGGCCCGACGGGAGGGGTCCAGGGGGGAGCCTCGGCCGTAGGCGCCCCGCTGGGCGCCTCGGACCGGGAGGGAGGGGTCGGCGGAGCGGCGGGCGTCCAGGCGGAGGGCTCGGGCGCCCAGGCGGCCGCGGCCAGCGGCGAGCGCGCGAGGGGAGGAGGGGCCACATCGACGTCAGGCACGTCATCTTCAGAGGGGGCCAGGGTCGAGCGGCCCATTTGCAAGCTGGGGAAGGCGCGGGCCAGGGGGATCGGGTCGACCACCGCCGGCGCCGGGCCAGCGCCCACGACGGGTGGGGGCGCGGCGCGGTCCCAGCTGCCATCCCACTGGCGCGGGTCATCGTCCGCACCGTCATCTTCGGCGTCGAAGGTCGGCACTTGGGGCGGCGGCGCCGAGGGCTCGGGCGCCCAGTCATCTTGGGCCAAGCCGGCCGAGACCGCTGCGAGCAGGCTGGCTTCGCCGGCGGTGGAGGGGGCGTCGGGCAGGGCCTCGCCCTGATCGAGCGCCGGGAGGCCATCGGGCCGGGTGGGCGGATCTTCGTCGTCTTCTTCTTCGTCGACGGCGTCCACGAGGTCGGCGGCGCTGGGATCGGGGGGCGTGCCGTCGAGGGTCCAGGGCGACCGCGGCGCGGGCAGCTCGGCCGCGGCGGGGGCTTCGGAGGACGTGGACGCGGGCGCTTCGGAGGCCGCGGGTGCCTCGGCGGAGGCGGGTGCCTCGGGCGGAGCGGCGGGGCCCGGCGCAGGGGCATCCGGCGCGCTGCGCTCTGCCAGATCCCCCGCCGGAGCAACGTCCAGCGCGTCACTCTCATCTTCTGTGGGCGCGGCCGCTGGGGCCTGCGCGTCGGCGATCAGCGGTGCGGGGACCGGAGCGGGGACGGGTGCGGGGACGGGTGCAGAGACAGGTGCGGGGACGGGGACGGGCGTGGGGACCGGGAGCGCCACCGGCGCCGGTCGAATCGCCGGCGCAGACGCCGGATCGCCATCGTCCTCGTCGTCTTCAAAGCTGGCGTTGGGGCCGGGGAAGACGGTGAGCCGCAGGCCATCTCCGCGGGAGAAGACCCGGCTCGGGGACTCGGGCCGCGGCGCCGGCGTCGGGCGGGCGCTCACCTGCACCGGGGTGGAGGGGGCCTCAACCGCGGGCTGCGACGACGGCAGCGCCACGGTCACCGGCGCGGGCGGGGCTGCCGCCACCGCCACGGGAGGGGGCGCGCTGATCGGCACCACCGCTTGGGCGGGCGGGGCCTGCCGGGCGGGCGCGGGGGCCTCGGCCGGCGCGGACCAGGGGCGGGCGGGCGGGCCGCCCCCGGGCACCGAGACGGTGAGCACGCGGGCGGGCTCGGCCCCGCCGACCATCGGCACGCGCACCGGGGCGATCTCGGGGCTGGCGACCGGCTTGGGCGGCATGCGCAGGGCGTTGCTCAGGCGCCACTCGACGCCCAGGCTCTCGACCAGAGCGGCCTCCCAGTCGGTGTGGCGGGCGAGCAGGGCGGCGAAGGCTTGGCGGGCGGCCCGCCCCGGCGAGATGCGGTAGCGCGCCCGGTCTTTGGTGAGACCCGAGCGGAGCAACGTGAGGCCCGGCTCGTCGAGGCGGTCGAGGCCGAGCACCTCGATGAGGTGGCCATACTGCAGGCAGTCGGTGGCCTGGGCCGAGGCCGCGGCGTCGGGCTCGGGCGGCAGGGTGGCGGCGAAGGCCGGGCGGATGCTGAGCTTGCCCCGGGCGTCGAGGCCGACGAAGGCCGGGTGCAGGGCGCCGTGGGCGCCGCCCCGCTCGTGGACCTCGGCCAGCGCGCTGCCCACATGCCAAGCGAAGGCCGCCGCGGCCCCCGGCGCGAGGCGGGCGGCGAGCTCTTCGAGGTCGAAGGCGAGGCTGCCCGGGATCGCGACAAAGGCGCGCCCATCGTTGATCCGCCCCGTGCGCAGGTCGGGGAAGGGCCCCCAGACGGGCAGGCTCGCCGCGCGGGCGAGCAGGCCGGGCGGCCCGAGGTAGACCTCGCCGAGGCCGTCGGGGCCCGACGCCGCCCAGTGCTCGATGGTCGTCGAGGGGGCGGGCCGCCGGGTGGTCAGCGTGAAGCCCGCACATCGGATGGGGGTCGCGGCGTCAGCCAAGGGGATCCCTGCGCGTGGGGCGGGCGCCGGCGCAGCGGCGCCCCGGTGGGCATCTGCGCCCCCGGGGAGCCCGCGGGCGCGGCCTGATAGCCTGTCGCGCCGCCTTCGCCCGCGGAGGAGGGCGCCGACAGGCAGCCCGCGGCGTTGATCCGGCCGGGCTGGCCCGTTAGCTGCCGCAGACGGGCCCCTGCGCAGGCGGGGCCGCTCGTTTTTCCGGCCTTGTCTGGAGGGTCGCTCGCCCATGCGCGGGCCCCGTCGCGCCGCCGCTGCGGCGCGCGCTCTAGACCCCGCCTCGCGCCCCTCCCGGGTGCGGCGCGGCCCCGGCCGTCCGCGCTCCTGGGGCCCGATGCCCCGCACCGCCCGCCGCTGTGGCGCCGGGCCCGAGGAACTCGATGAACCGCGTGGAGAACGCCATCAGTCAGGGTCGCTGTGTGCTCGCCGTCGGCGGGCGGGCGCTCCAGAGCCCCGAGGTCCAGGCCGAGCTGCGTCGGCGCACGCTGAGCCCCATCGCGCTCGGCGGCGAGGTGATCAACCCGGCCGTCGCGCTGAGCGCAGACGCGCTCGCCCCCGCGCTGGACCGTGAAGGTGGCGTGCTGGTGCTCATCGAGCCCGAGGGGGCGGTCGACGGCCGCGCGCTCGGCGAGCTCGAGAAGTTGATCGCGGGCAGCAAGCACAAGCCGCGGCTGGTGGTGGCGGCCAAGGCCTTCAACCCCTTCGGCCTGCCGATGGCCCTGCGCACGCTCAAGTTTGAGCAAGAGAAGGCGCGGGCGGTCGACTTCATCGCCTCGCTGCCGGTCGACGCCCCCGCGCCGACCATCGTGATCCAGGCCCCGGCGCCGGCCGGCAAGGGCGGCCGCCGCGGCGAGCCCAAGGTGGTCGAGGGCAAGCTGCTCGACGGCAAGCTGCTCGACGGCAAACGCGTGGTGCTCGGCCAGGCCGCCGAGGCCCCCAAGGGCGAGGGCAAGCTCAGCAAAGATGAGCAGCGCAAGGCCGAGGCCGCCCGCGCGCCCCGCCCGGTGCTCATCGGCCGGGAAGATGAGCTCGCTGCTTTTGCCGCGCTGCTCGCCGCTCCGGGCAGCCCGCTCATCGTCAGCGGGCCCCAGGGCGCGGGCCGGCGCTGGCTGGTCGAGTCGGCCCTGGCGGCCGCGGGCAAGAAGCGCCTGCCTGACTTCGTCTTCGGTCATGGCGCCGGCGTTGATGCCCTGCTGGCCCGCTTCGCCGTGCTCACCAAAGAGCTGGCCGGCGACGACCGGCTCAGCGCGGCGATCACCGCCGCCGAGCGCCCCGCGCCCGCCGAGCTGGCCGCCCTGGTCGTCGAGGCCCTCTCGGCCCCGGCCCTGGCCGACTTCGTGATGGTGCTCAGCCCGCTCGACGCCCTGCTCGACCGGCGCGACGGCAGCTTCTACCGCAACGGTCGGCTCGAGATGGTGCTCAAGGCGCTGCTGCTCGCTGCTCCCGCGCTGCAGCTGGTCTTCATCACCGATCTGGCCCCGACCTTCTACCGCGAGGGTGAGGCGACCCACCAGCGCCTGCTCGCGCTCGACGGCGTGCGCGGCAAAGAGCTGCACGCGCTCTTTGAGGCCTGGCACGCGCCCGAGTTCGCCCGCTCACACTTCGGCCCGATCAGCGAGCGCACCCACGGCCACCCCCTGGCCAGCCGGGCCTTCGCCCTGGCCGTGCGCAGCACCCCCGAGGGCGTCGAGAAGGTGCTCGAGTCGCCCAAGCTGCTCAAGGCGGCGGCGCTCAACGATCTTGAGCCGCTGCGCCGCAACCTCAAGCGCGCGGTCGAGAAGCTCGACGACGAGGCCCGCACCGCCCTGCTCGCCGCCGCCCTGCCCCGCATCCCGGTCGACGCGGCCGATCTGCAGGTGCTCGGCCTCGGCCGCACCCAGCGCCTCGACCTGCTGAGCCGCGGCCTGCTCGAGCAGACCCCCGGCGAGGGCGACCGCCAGTTCTACGTGCACAGCCTCGTGCGCGAGCAGCTGCCGCGCATCGACGTCGAGGACTTCGACCGGATGGAGGCCCTCGCCCTCCACTGGCAGGCCAAGGCCAAAGAGCTGAAGGGCAAGGGTGAGGTGCTCAACTCGCTCCGCTTCGCGCAAGAGAGCAACCGCCTCTTCGTGCTCGCCCGGCGGGCCCGCGGCCGCCTGCGGCTGCCCTTCCCCGACGCCGACGCCATGGTCGACGAGCTGCGCGGCATGGTCCGCCGCAAGCGTGAGCCCCGCCACGACATCGCCCGCCAGCGCCTCAACGAGGTGCTGGGCAGCGAGCGCGGCAACACCGAGCTGCTGCTGCTCGAGGCCGAGCTGCGCGTCGCCGAGAACGCCCCCGCTGAGGCCATCATCGAGGCCTTCGGCGCCGCGGCCGCGCTGCCCACGCCCGAGGTCTTCCACACCGAGGCCACCTGGCACCTCGACCGCGGCTCGCGGGCCAAGGCCGCCGGCGCCCTGCACCGGGGCATCGCCCTCTTCCCCGCCGACGCCCGACTGCGGCGCCGGCTGGCCGGGGTCGAGATGGGCCTCGGTCGCCTCGCCGAGGCGGTCGAGACCCTGAAGGCCGCCCAGGCGCTCGAGCCGATGATGCCCGACACCTACGGCATGCTCGGCGAGGCCTATGCCCGCCTGGGCGAAGAGCACTGGGAGGCCGCCGACCAGAACATCGAAGAGGCGCTGCGCCTCGCGCCCGAGAGCGCCCAGCACTTGGCCCGCCGGGCCGAGCTGCTGCGCCTGCGGGCGCTGGTCCGCCCCGATGAGCGCGAAGACCTGCTCTCCCGCGCCGAGGCCCTGCTGCGGCAGGCCCTGACCATCGAGGCCGGCCACGGCCGCATCCAGGTGCTGCTCGCCGGCGTCTTGCTCGACCGCGACGGTGATCTCGAGCAGATCGCCTGGCTGCTCAAAGAGGCCGTGCGCCCCGCCAGCGGCGGCAAGCGCAAAGAGAGCCCCGAGTCGGCCATCCAGCGGGCCCGCCTGCTGGGCCGCAAGCGTCAGTTTGAAGAGGCCGAGCGCTTGATCGCCAAGGTGATCAAGTCCGACCACCACAACCACGCCGCGCTGGCCGCCCACGCCGAGCTTCTCGCCGCCCAAGGCTCCGTGGCCGGCGCCCACGCCGCCTGGGCCCTCGCGCTCGAGCGCGCCCCCGCCTACGCGCCCGAGCGCGCGCTCTACGAGCGCGAGCGGGCCGCCCTGCAGCTCATGCTCGACGCCGGGATCACCCAGATCGACCCGCCTGAGGGCGTGGCCGCTCCGGTCACCCGCGCCGAGCCCGCCGCCCGCCGCTCGACCGTCCGCCGCCGCCGCGGTGGTGGGGCCGCCCCCGCCGCCGACCCCAGCGCCGAGGCGAGCGCCGAAGACAGCGCCGACGGCGCCACCTCCGAAGATGCCGCCGAGTCCGCCGAGCCCGCCGACCCCGCCGACGACGAGCCCGAGCTCGACGGCGGCTTCGACGGCAGCTCCGAAGACACCAGCGACCCGGTCACCGAGGCCTGAGCCCCGCGCAGCGCGGCGTTCTCAACGCTCCGCGCTGCCCTGCCTCGCGCCGCCCGGCCCACGCCGCGCGGCGCTTCCTTTTCGCCGCACGCCCGCGCCGCCATGCCCCCGCGGCGCGGCGCTGCATCATCGGCGCTTCGCGCTTCGCGCTCCGCGCTCCGCGCTGCGCGCTCCCCCTTCCTCACCCCGCCGTGCTGCCCCTTCCTCACCCCGCCCCGGCCCAGCCACTACAGAGAGCCGAGGCCTTCGCGGCGCTCCCCTTCATCACCCACCAAAGCAGCGGGTCGCGCCTCGCTCCGGGGGCCAGGTCTTCGAAGACCGGCAAAGGGGGGCCTTTGCGGGCTGGCGCGCGGCGCTGCCATGCGCCGCGCGAAGCCTGCCCGCGGGCCCCACTTTTGCGGGGGATGCAAGGGGCCGCGCAGGCCCCTTGCCCGGGGGCCTGGGGGCCGGCGGCCCCCGGCACCAAAGACCCAACGGTGCCGGACCAAACGCAAGCTAATCGAACGACCGAACAACCCCCAGCGCCAAAAAAGCAACCCAACACAAGCCGACATAACCACGTCGAAAACGACGACATCATCGCCGCCGGCGAGGCCAACCTCCCGCAAGGAGCTTAGCCCCGCGCAGCGGCAGGGGGTGGAGCCGCGCCCTCCGGGCGGTCGGGCGCCCCGCGCCCGACGGAGCGCCGCGAACCGGCGCAGCACCCGGCCCGGCGCCCTGCGCCGGGGCCGCCCAGAACATCAGATCAAGAAGGCTTATGCGCCACAGCCATCCAGGCCCGGTTGAGCTTCTCGGAGATCGGGTGCGCGGCCAGCAGGTCTTCGTACCGGAACAGGGCCTCGCCCTCGAGCGGCCCGGCGGCCAGCTCAAAAGGCCCGCTGAGCACGTAGTGGCTCGGCCAGACCGCCTCGACCACAAAACCGGCCCGCTCGAGCAGGGCCACGAAGGCCTCGCGCTCAAAGGTGCGCACCCAGCGGTCGCCGGGCTGGTGCACGATGCCGTCGGTGAAAAAGGCCTCTAGCGTGCCATCGTGGGCGTCGAGCGCCGCGGCCCAGCCCCAGCGGGCCTCGACGCTGACCAGCAGGGTGCCGCCCGGCTGCAGGGTCTTGTGTACGTTGGCCAACACCAAGTCAGGGTCTTCGACGTAGTTGAGCACCTCGACCAAAAGCGCGGTGTCGACCGGCTCCAAGGTCGGTATGCGCTCGCCGGTGGTCCAATGCACGTCGAGCTTACCTTGGGTGGCCGCGCCCACGCTCACCGCGCGCCAGAGGCTGCGCAGGTCGGGATCGACGAGCTCGACCTCTTTTTCCTGCTCGAGCAGCCAGAGGGTGAAGCGACCCACGCCGCCGCCCAGGTCGAGCACCCGGCGCGCGGCCTCGAGCTGGGGCCCCCAGCGGCGCAGGTAGAGGCTGCGCTCGAGCATGCGGTCTTCGTGGCTGGGCGACTCGGGGTCGTGGATGTCCATCCACTCGGGGTGCTCTTCCCAGTACTTGACCGCGCCGACGAGGTTGTCGAGCTGCGGGGTCGGCGCCTCGCCGCCCTTGTGCAGCGCGGGCAGGCGCGGATCACCCGGCGGGAGCTGGAAGGAGCGGCCGACCCAGTCCTGCAGCTCGGCGCAGTCGTAGGGCGGGCCGGGCGGCAGGGGGGGCGTCTTGCCCTTGAGCACGCGGGCTTTGGCGAGGGACATGGGGGCTCCAGAGGGGCGGGCCGGGCAGGTTTGACCTGCGGGCCGAGAGGGGCGGCCACCTCACACGCGGACCCCCAAAACGCGAACCGACCACCGGGCGGATCGCGCCGGTGGTCGGTCGTGGCGTAGGGCCAGAGCCCTGTTTAGCGCGGCTTCTTGGGGCCGGGCTTGGGGCGGGGCGAGGGGCGCCACTGGGGAGCGTTGATCATGGGACCTCCAACTACCCGCGGCGCGGGCGGTGCTCGGGGGATGCGCGTCGGAGCGGGGGTCGAGGCCGATGGCAAGACCACGACCGAGGCGCGGTGCGGGCGGGGACCTCCGCCACTCGCTTGGGGAGCATACCTCAAGATGTGCGCGATGACAGGCAAAGACGCGGCGCGCGGGTGCGCGATCTGGGCCCGCCGCGGCCGCCGCTCAGAGCTTGCCGCAGTCGAGCTTGCCGCTGACCACACCGACAGGCACGGCATACTTGTCGCCGGGCTTGACCTTGTCCCACACGGCGCGGGGGGCCTCGCAGCTGTGGGCCTTCTTGCCGCCCACCTCTTTCCAGCTGATCGTGTAGAGCTCGGCTTTGGCGCCGGCCCGCTCGCAGCCCACGCAGTCGCCGGTGCGGCGCAGCTTCGGATCGGGCCAGCTCAACTTCTGGGCCTTGTCGCCGGTGGCCTTGGCCTCGCGGGTCTTGACCCACTTGTTGACCGTGTAGCTGCACTTGTCGGCCATCACGGCCTCTTCGCGGGTCTTCGGCGTGCACTGCTTGGACTCTTTGAAGGTGCCGTCGCCCTGGTCTTTGCGCACGTTCTTGCAGGTCTCGCCGTCGGGCACGCTCTTGGTGCTGCGCTTCTCGGGCCGGCAGCTGACCCGGTCGGCGCCCGCGGGCACCTCGTCCTTCCAGGCCGACTCGCTGACCGACTGCTTCTCTTCGACCGCGATGGTGGCGGCCCAGCTGAGGCTGGTGGCCTCGAGCTGGGCGTCTTTTTTCCAAAACATGAAGATGCCGCCGCAGAGCGCCGCGCCGAGCAGCAGGCCCACGCAGCCGAGGCCGGCGATCTTGCCGCCCATGCCGCCCTTCTTCTCTTGCTGCGGGGGCGCCCCGTGCGCGGCGTCGGCCGCGGCCCGCCGGGCAGCGTCAGCGGCGGCCTTCTCGGCCTTGGCCTCGGCCCGGGCGGCCTTGGCGCTGTCAGAGCCGAAGGCCTCGCCCTCGGCGGCGGCCTGCTCTCCCCGCAGCCGCACCTGCTTGCTGCCGTCGAGCTCGGCGCCGCAGGCCGAGCAGAAGGCGGCGTTGGCCGCGTTGGGGGCCTCGCAGGCCCGGCAGATGACGTCTTTACCGACGTAGACGTGATCTTCGACCTTGACCTTGTCTTCGTCGGCGGGGAAGTAGCGCCAGCTCGGGTCTTGGGCGCCGCCGCAGTTGGGGCAGTGTTTGTGATCGCGGGCCAGCAGCTTCTGCGCCCCGCAGTAGGAGCAGTCCCAGAGCATCTGGTAGGTGCCGAGGTCTTCTTCGCGGGAGGAGGGGGGCTCGTTTCCGGACATGGCTGCTCCGAGGCGGGCGGGTCGCCCTCCTAAGCCGGCGCGGCCCGGTTCACACCGGCGGGCACCCGGTGTCATGCAGGTGACCTGATCGACCAAGCGCCGCCTCTGGAGCGCGCTCTGGGGCTTGCGCGCCCCGCGGGCCTGTGAGAGACTCCGCCCATGCGCACCCAGCCCCTCCGCACGTCCCCCCGGTCCCCCCGGTCCCCTCGATCCCCGCGCCTTCAGGCCGCCGGCCTGATTGTCGCCGCGCTGCTGGCGGGGTGCACCGACTACAGCGTGTCCGCCAAGACCGAGCCGCAGCCGGGCAAAGAAGAAGAGCCCGAGCCTGAGCCCGAGCCTGAGGGGCCGCAGCCCAACCTCGTGATCTCGCCCGATCCGATCCCTTGGGGCAACGTGCTGCACGACTGCCCCAAAGAGCAGGTCGTGACGATGAGCAACGAGGGCGACGCGACCCTTGAGGTCAGCGGGCTGCGCTTTGGCGGCGATGACGCCGACGTCTTCGGCGCGCCCGAGGGCCCGTGGACGCTCGAGCCCGGCGACAGCATCCCGGTCACGCTCTCGTTCACCCCGGGCGATATCCGCGAGCACAGCGCCGATCTGGTCGCCGAGAGCAACGACCCCGACGGTGAGCTCGCCGTGCCCATGCAGGGCGAGGGCGTCGCGGCCGGCCTCATCGAAGAGCGCTGGGTGTCTGAGCCGGTCGACACCCTCGACGTGCTGTGGGTGGTCGACAACTCCTGCTCGATGTCTGAGTCGGTCGACATGGTCCGCACCAACTTCACCCTGTACATCGAGCAGTTCCTCGATCTGGGCATCGACTACCACCTCGCGACGGTCACCACCGACATGGACGACCCCGCGCAGCAGGGCCGCTTCCAGGGCGAGGTGATCACCGCCGCGATGAGCGACGCCGAGGCCCAGGCCGCCTTCCTCGCCTCGGTCGACGCCGGCGCCGCGGGCAGCGCCGATGAGAAGGGCTTCGCCGCCAGCCAAGCCGCGCTCACCGAGCCGCTGCTCAGCACCACCAACGTGGGCTTCTTGCGCGACGACGCCCACCTCGCCGTCATCGTGCTGACCGACGAGAACGACGCCAGCAGCGTCAACGCCAGCGATTATGTGCGCTGGCTGCAGTCGCTCAAGCCCGACCCGGCCATGGTCAAGTTCCACGGCTTTATGGGCCTCGACTTCGAGCTCGACATCTTCGGCTGCAGCGTCGACAGCGCCAGCACCAAGTACATCGACGCGGCGAACATGACCGGCGGCTACGCCGGCGACATCTGCACCGACGACTGGCGCGGCAGCATGACCAGCATGTCGCTGGCCAGCGGTGGCATCCAGACCACGTTCACGCTGAGCAGCCGGCCCGACAGCCTCAGCGCGATCAACGTGACCGTCGACGGCGTGCGCGTGCGCTACGACCCGGTCAACGGCTGGACCTGGGACGAGATCACCAACACCGTCGCCCTGCACGGCACCTCGCTGCCCAACGTCGGCCAGGTGGTCATCATCGAGTACGAGTCCAGCAGCTGCGGCTGAGCGGCGCGCTGCCCGCGCGACCGCCCGCGCTCCTCTGCTCTTCTGCTGCCGCCTGTCGCCGCTGCCCGATGATCGGGCGAGGGTGACGGCGGCGGCGCTGTTTTTAGACCTCGACCCGGTGCAGGGCGCCTTGGTCCCGCGCGGCCCGCAGCGCGGCGTGGACGAGCGCGTGGCCGTGCCGCACCGCGATCACCTGGGCCTGCAGCGGCCCGCCGAGCAGGGCCAGATCGCCGAGCAGGTCGAGCGCCTTGTGGCGCGCGCAGAGCCGGTCGGGCAAGGGGCCGCCCGAGAGCGGGCCGTGGGGCCCGAAGACGACCACCGCGTCAAGGTGCGCGCCCCGGGCGAGGCCGGCGGCGCTCAGGGCGGGCAGGTCCGAGAGGGCGCCAAAAGTTCGGGCCCAGGCCAGCTCTGTCGCGAAGTCGCCGTCGAGCGGGCGGCAGCGCAGGCGCTGGGGGCCGCCGGCCGCTGGGCCGAAGTTGACCGAGACGTCGAGCAGCAGGCCCTGGGCGGGCCGCAGGAGGAGCAGGCCGCCGCCGCCCTCGACCTGGACGGGGGCCGAGAGCGCCCAGCGGGTGCGCGGGGCGTCGAGCGGGGCGCGGCCGGCGGCGCGCAGCAGGCCGAGCCAGGCCGCGGCGGCGCCGTCGAGCAGGGGCAGCTCGGGGCCGTCGAGCGCGACCTCGCAGTCGTCAATCCCGAAGCTGAGCAGGGCGGCGGCGAGGTGCTCGACCGTGCCGACCTGGGGGCCGCCGGGGGCGCCGAGCGTGGTCGAGAGGGCGGCGGCGCCCACCGCGTCGAGCGTGAGCGGCAGGGCCGGGCGCCCGGGCAGGTCGGTGCGCACAAAACGTACACCTGCGCCGCATTCGGCTGGCATCAGGCGGGCGGTGACCCAGGCGCCACAGTGCAGGGCGACCCCGCGGATCGCGGCCGGGCGCGCGAGCGTGCCGCGCACCTTACTCGCGGCCCGCGCCGGGCAGGCCCTCGACCTGTGTGCCCACTCCGACGCCATTCTCGGTGAACCAGCCCAGGGGCACCTCGAGCGCGTACTGGGCGGGGGCGCCCGAGGGCACGCCAGACTCGTCGCGGGGCTGCATGTCGCGCACGCTGACCACGCGGCCATCTTCGTCGATGTAGGCGATGCTCAGCGGCAGCAGGGTGTCGCGCATCCAGAAGCTGCGCGGGCGGGCCTCGGGGTAGACAAAAAGCATGCCGGTGCCGGCGGGAAGGGCGGTGCGCATCATCAGCCCGCGCTGGCGCTCGCCGTCATCATCGGCCACCTCGGCGATCACGAGCTTGCCGCCCACGAGCAGCGAGGTGGTGGGCAGGGGCGGCTGTGGCACGCCCGCGAGCGCGGGGCGGGCGGGCGCGGGGCGGGCGGGCGTGGCGCCGACCGCGGGCGCGGCGGCGGGCCGGGCGGCCTCGGGCGCAGGGCAGCCGGCGTTGAGCGCGGTGCAGAGGGCGGCGAGCCCGACCGAGGCGCCGAGGCCGAGGCGCGCGGGCCAGGTGAGGGCGGGGCCAGACATGGGCGCTCCAGGCGGGCGGGACGGGGCCCGCTATCCCGCGGAGAGGGGTGGGCGCCCCGGCGGGCGGGGCCCGCCGGCGGCCGTCCGCCGGGCGCGGCGCGGGGCGCCTTGGTCGCTGCGCGACCGGGCCGCGGGGCGGCCCGCCCTCTGGCCGGCCTGGCGCGCGCGAAGCGAAGGCCGGCGTGGGCGGTAGACTGGGGCCGCCCCGCGCCCCGGGAGGGGCGTCGTCATCGAGGTTGACGCCCTCTAAGCCAACACTGACTTGATCGACGCGACACGCCTGCAGCGCTGACTCCCGCTGGCGGTGATGTGGGCCGCACCGGGCGACGGTGAAGGGCCGGACCTCCCCCAACAGCAGCCGAGACCTTCGCGGCGACCCCCTCATCGCCCATATCAGACCCAAAACGCGCCGCTCCGGGGGGTTTCCAAAGGGGGGCCTTTGCGGGCTGGCGCGCGGCGCTGCCATGCGCCGCGCGAAGCCTGCCCGCTGGCCCCCCTTTGGCGGCTCATCATCGATCACATCTCGGGAACCTCGTCCTGGAGCATATTGTAGACCAGTACCATCTGTTGGAGCTCGGCGAATCCTCGACCAAGCACCTGCCAGCCGGCGATCTTGTTCGATGGAAGAAACCCCCCGAGCCGCG
>JAEUKK010000058.1 GCA_016792625.1 Deltaproteobacteria bacterium
CCGCCCCCGTGCCGGGCGCTCCGGCCCCGCGTGAGGGCGCCTCCTCCCCTGCTGCGGCCCGCTGGACGGCCCGCGGCCGCCTCAACCCCCGCGCCAGCACCCCCCTCCTGTGGCTGCCGCCGGGTGAACAGGCCGCGGCCAGCGCGCCGCCGCCGAGCTCCACCGGTGGTCCTTGGCGCTCACCCGCCTGGTGGGAGCGCCCCCGCGCCCAGAGCCCCGAGGTGAAGGCCTGGGCCCGCGCCGCCGCGCCCGCGCAGCGCCCGGCCGCGCAGGGCGCTGCGCCCACCGCCGCGCCCCAGCCGGCGCCCACCACCCAAGCCCGCGGGCCGACCGCCCCGCCGCCCCAGTGGGGCCGCTCGGGCACGACCCGCCCACGCCCCAGCGCCGCCCGCGCGCCGGCCACCCTCTGGCTGGACGGCGCCACTCCCCGCCCCCCGCCCCCCCGCCCCGCGGCGCCGACCGGCGGCAAGCCTCCCCCAGGCACGCCGACCCCGCCCTTCGCCTCGGATCGGCCCGCGCCGGCCCCGCCGCGCACGCAGGGGCGCACACCGTTGACCGCGCCCCGGGCCCGCTCGGACCGCCCGGCCAACCTGCCGCCGTGGGATCCGAACAAAGCGCCCACCCGGCCGCCATTCCCAACCGAGGACGAGCTGCGCAAGGCCCGGTCCAGCGCGGGCAGCGCGCCCGTGCGCCCGCCCTTCCCCGAAGAGGGCGAAGAGGGCTGGATCCCCCCCGACGCGCGCCCGGTCAACGAGCCGCCGCCGAGCTGGGGCAGCCCCCCGCCCGGCGGCGCGCCCGAGGGCCCGGCCCAGAGCTGGACGGCGCCCGGAGCAGGCCCCGCGCCGGGCGCCGGCGCCCCGCCGGGATCGGGCGCGCGCCGACCCGGTCCGCGCGGCCCACGGCCCGCGTGGCGCTCGCCCACGGCGAGCTTCGTCAAGCCCCCGGGCGGCGCCGCCCCAGGGTCCGACGAGGAGGAGGTGCTGGTTCAAGAGCCCGGTCAGCCCCGGCGCCGCATCATCCGCCGCGTAGGCTCCGTTCGCCCCGCCCCGCGTCCTCCGGGGATAGAGGCGCTGACCGAACAGCAGATGTACAAGGTGATCGTCCAGCTCGCGGCACGCAGCCCCGCCGCGCGCCGGCTGATGACCGAGATCCAGGCCGAGCTGATGGCCCTCCTCGAACTTGATCGATCGCGGAGATTTTGATGCGCGGCCCCTCCCGCACCACCCGCCCTTGGCTCCCCTGCCTGCTGCTCGGGCTGCTGCCCGCGCCGCTCGGCTGGGCCCAGGCCCCCGCGGCGCCCCCCGCCGCCGACGAGCCGCCCCCGGCCGAGCCGCCCCCGCCGCCCGCGCCGGTCTTCACCTTCGTCGGCTTCCAAGACGTCGCCGCGCGCGCCACTCCCGTGGCCCCCGACTGCCCGGCCATGCCCGTCGCGCCGGGGGGCTCGATGCAGCGCACCTGCGTCGAGCGCGTGCGCTTCGTCGATCCCTCGCGGGTGGATGAAGAGCTCGACCCCAAGGGTGGCCGCGCGCCGAGCCAGGTCAAAGAAGACCGCCATGACCGTCGGGTCCAGCGCGCGCGGTGGAAGAACACCAGCCGCCTGACCCTCGAAGCGTGGGAGGTGCTCGCCTACCGTTGGAACCGCGAAGGCGACATCATCCGGCAGACCTTAGAGCCGCTCGGCTACACCACCATGCCCTCGCCGAGCCGGCAGTGGTCGGCGACCCGCCCGGTCGGCGCGCGCTCCTCCCGCGGCGCGGGCACCGTGGCGGCCATCCCCGAGACCAGCATCTGGCTCGGCCCCGAGCGCTGGGTCCGCCCCCCTCCCGGCGTCGGCGCGCAGGACCGCGCCCGGGTCGAGGTGATCTTCCCCGACGTGCGCTACCGCCTGCACGGCGAAGATGGCCGCGAAGACATCGTAGAGAAGGGCATCTACGCCGCTGACTTCGTGCGCCTCGACGGGCGCTTCGCCCTGCGCCTCGGCGCCGACGGCAAGACCCACGACTACGACGTGATGGACGCCAGTCGCAAAGACAGCAAGCCCTTCTTCGAGCAGTTCTACCCCTTCTCGGGCGCCGCCGCGCGCAGCCCCCTGCAGGCCTTCAACGCCCTGCCCGCGCCCGACCAGACCCCCGACCAGCTGCTCGGCCTCGACGCGCCGGTGCTGCTCGGCGCGACCTGGCCGGGCACCAAACGCGACGACAAGGCGCCCAAGGCCGCCGAGCTCGACGCTTGGAAAGAGATGCTGGGCAAGACCCAGTTCCAATGGGAGCAATTCTACTACACCATCGCGGTCGACGTCGCGCGCTTCGCGCTCGAGGACTTCACCGAGAACCACATGCGGGTGCTCACCGCGCTGACCACGATGCGCAGCCCGCCGGCCTTCTTGGCCAACGGCGCCGGTCGCAGCCGCAACCTCGTGGCCGCCGCCATCGGGCAGACCGACCGCGACGAGGACGTCGAGAAGCGCCTCGACCGCAAGGCCCTGACCATCGAGGGCGGCCTCGCCCTGCGCTACGGCAAGCTGCCCAAGGCCGTGGTCGACACCTGGCTGCCTCGCCTGATCAGCGGCGAGGTGGGCGAGGGTGAGACCGAGGCGACCCGCCAGACCCTCAACGAGTTCGCCCAGGGCTTTTTCGGCGAATACCTGCGCAACCCCGGCGCGACGGTCATCCTCAACGGCTCGGGTGAAGCTGAGCTCAAAGCCTGGATGGACGAGCACCTCCGCCCCGGTCGTGACCAGGAGCGCTTCGCCGCCGACCTGCGGGCCAGCTACCTCCAGATCCTCGTGTCGAAGCTCGAGGGCGCCGAGCAGGATCAGGCAGAGACCTACATCTTCCTCGACCACATCAACCAAGTCATCGTCGAGAACCTCGACCCGAACGCTGAAGAGAAGGTCAAGGTCGGCCCCTTGGTCGAGGGCAGCTCCGAGCTCTGGTCGGCCACGCTGGGCCAGCACGGCTACCCCACCCGTCAGGTCAAGCAGGGCCTGGGCGCGGTCGACCCGACCGCCATCTGCACCACCCGCGACGGCCGCGACGCCTTGAACGAGCCCACTTTTGGGCCGACCACCGTCGACGTCTTCGTCGAGGGCCCCGAGGGCCTCAAGAGCCCCGAGGACGTGCTGGTCCAGGCCTGGGACCGCCTGCCCTTCATGCTGGTCGACGACCCGGCCCAGAACCTGAACACCCGGGTGCTCGAGAGCACCCGCCTGGTCGGCCTCCCCGGCGAGCGAGCCATCTACCGCCTGCGCTGGACGCTGTGGACCGGCTGGCACCTGCTCTGGATCCCCGAGCGCCTGCCCGACGGCCGCGTGCGCCTCGCCGCCCGCACCACCGCGGTCTGCGACGACATGGTGCTCGCGCCCCGCGAGCTCGTGCCCACGCTGGTCCGCGCCGCCCTGCTCGAGTCCGAGTTCACCAGCGTCGACGACGTGCGCCGAAGCGACTGGCGCGAATGGAAAGAGAAGCGCGAGGCCCGCGACGAGCGCAAGAACAACGGCAAGCTCGATGATCCCGACGCGGCGGTCGGCCAGGCCGACGCGGCTGCCCGGGCGGGCAAAGATGGCGCGGGCAAGGCCAAAGAGGGCGTCACCGGCGCCAAGGCGATGGACTCCGACGCGCGCAAAGACGCGGTGAACAAGGGCGCGGCCGGCGCCATTGACAAGCTGCTGAGCACCGAGCCCAAAGCTTTTGAGGGCGGCGGTGTCTTCGACGCGACCAGCGAAGGCCAAGCGATCAAGAAGGTCGTGCGCGAGCGCCTCGACGAGATCGCCGACAAGACCAACGGCCTGCTGCTCTTCGTGGTCGACACCGACCGCACCCAGCGGCAGCGGCTGCTGCGCGACCTGCGGCCCAAGACCCCCTACTCCCGCATCCAGCGTGGGGTCGGCTGGGGTCAAGACGTACGAACGGCGGCGTGGGCCTGGTTCCTCCCCCCGACCAAGGCCGAGATCAAGCCCGAGATGTTCTTCCCGGCCCACCGCGAGGCCGACGCGACCGCGGGCGAGGGCGGGCCCAAACGGTTCACCACGACGAGCTGGGCCGACAACCGCCCCTCGAGCTGGCGGCGCAGCAAGACGCTGGACTGGAACTTCCAGGCCGGTCTTGGCGGCTTCCCGGTGCGCGACGTCTACTACCGGTGCAACCCCGACGAGTACATCCCGAGCTCGATGACCAACTGCCAGGAGGTCTACCAGTACCAGACCCCCTACTCCTACCAGCCGGTCGGGATCATCGGCCGGCAGCGCAGCGACGGCCTCTCCATCGATCTGGGCACCCACGTCGCCTGGTGGTTGACCACCCGCCCCCGCACCGCGCTCGAAGCCGGGCTGCTCTTCCGCCTCGACTTCATCACCCCCGGCCCGGCCCTTCTCGAGCAGATCAACAACCCGGGCACCGAGTCCGAGCTGGTCGACTTCTCGTGGACCCTGCGCCCCCAGGCCGGCTTCATCACCGGTCTGCGCTTCGCACCCGCCCCGATGACGCTGACCCGCTACACCCGCACCGCCTCGCCCTGGGGCGTGCCGCACTCAGGCGGCAAGCAGACCCTCGGCCGCACCCAGTGGGGCGCGCGGGCCGGCTTCCTCATCGGGCCCGGCTTCAACGGCCTCGAGGGCACCCTGGCGTCTGAGCTCTGGCTCGGCAAGTCGGTCCGGCGCGGCCGCAGCCCCCACGCGCCGTTCACGCCCTACCAGCCCGGCCTGCTCGTCGGCCCCTACGCCCAGGGCATGTTCGGCTTCTTGATGGTCGAGAACGGTGATGTGGAGCGCTATCTCCAGCTGGCGCAGAGCTGGACCGCGGTGTTGGGTGTGCGGGCGCAGCTCCGCATGAAGCAGCGCGGCCCCGCGCTGCCGGAGGCCAAGTGACCGTCATCCGCTGCATCGAGGCCGACGCCCGCCCGCCGGTCAGCGAGCTCCCCCTCGAAGAGGCCGACGGCTTCGCCATCTACGCGATGCTCGACGCGATGGAGGGGGAGCGCTGGCTGCGCACGATGGTCATGCGCCGCGCCGGAGAAGCGCCGCCCGACAAGGCCGTGCTGGTCGTTGAGGTCACCATGGGGGGCGTCGGTCACGACGGCTTCCCGACCCTGCTGGTCAAAGAGCAGGGGCGCTTCGTCAGCGTCGAGATCCGCCGCGACAAGAGCCGCTCGCGCATGGCGCCGGGCGTGGAGCTCCCGCCCCGCTGCACCTTCGAGGTCACCCTGCCCAACCAGCGGCGGATGAGCTTCGACCTCGAGGCCAGCTTCGGCTCCCGCGCGCCCGGCGACGGCAAGGGCGGCCCGCTGCGCTCCCATGTGCTCGGGCCGGGCACCGCCGCCCGGTGGAGCGTGCCGACGGTGGCGAGCCTGATCGCCAAGGCCCGCGACTTCCTGCGCACCAAGCTGCTGGCCCTCGCCAAGCGGCTGGGCCTCAACCTGGGCACCATCACGCTGATCATGACCTTCGGCGGCTCGGCGCTCGGCGCAGGCATCGTCGCCTACCGCCAGCACAAAGCCGCGCAGGAGGCCCAGGCCCGCGCCGAAGAGCTCGAAGCCCAGGGCGCCTTGCTCGAGGCCGGCCGCGACGCGGCGCTCAAGTCCGAGCAGGCCTGCTTGATGGAGCGCCAGGCCTTGGCCGACAAGCTCGGCCTCATCGGCGAGGCCCGCGCCGCGCAGGCCGAAGCGGCCCTCGCCTTCGCCCACGCGCAGAACGTCGCGCTGGAGTACGGCGGCCGAAAGATGGGGAGCAAAGAGGCGCTCGCGCTGGACGCCGACGTGCAGGTGGCCACCCGCAAAGAGGTGGAGAAGCTCATGATGACGCTCGAGGGCACCCCGTCCGAGGCCATGCTCTGCCTCGGCCAGGAGGCCGTGCTGGGCGCCGATCTGCCGCGCTACCTGCTGCTGTGGCACGCCGATCCTGAGGTCGTCTGCCCCAACCGCTACGCCAACGTCATCAACAACACCGCCATCGCCGGGCGCTGGGGTCTCTCGACCCGGGTCGGGGCCGAATTTGGCCGCGACGAGCGCGGGCAGCCGGTGGACACGAAGCTGTTTGAGTCCGAAGCCGCCGATCCGCGGCAGGAGGACCGCTGGTCAGCCAGCGCCCTCGCCTCGGGCGTGCGCGGCGTGCAAGAGGCCCTGCTGCGCCACCCGGCCGGGGGTCGGCCCACCGTCTCGCCGAGCCAGGCCCACTTGTGGAGCATCGCGCTCTTCCATGCGGTCAACCAGCTCCCCTCGCCGGTGGGCGGGGCCCAAGATCGGCCCGCCGCCAAGTGTGTGCTCGGGATCATCGACGAGCTGGTCGCCCAAGCCAGCCCCGCCGCGCCGGGTGAGCCCTTGCTGCCCAGCATCGTCGACGTGGCCCATGAGGACGCCAAGGTCGCCGCGCAGCCCCAGCCAGGCTGCCCCTGGCAGCAGGACACCATCCGCGACGGCGCGCGGGCGGCCCTGCGCGCAGCGGCCTGGGCCGCGATCATCGACGTCCCGCCCGAGGCAGCCGAGGGCGGCTGAGCGCGCAGGCGAAAGCTTCGTGGCGCAGACCACCCGCGCACCCCATCCGCGGGGTGCAGGCTGCGTCCGGCGCACGACGGTCGGCCGCGGCCCGCAGGCCCGCCGCATTCAGGCCCGCCGGATTCAGGCCCGCCGAGTTCAGACCCGCCGAGTTCAGACCCGCCGAGTTCAGACCCGCCGCATTCAGGCCCGCAAAGATCAGGCCCGTCGGCTGTCGCTCACTCGCGCTGCGCGAAGATGAACACGCCGCCGGCGCCGCTGCTCAGCAAGGGGGCGCCCACGGCGAGGTCGGGGGTGCCGTCGCTGAGCAGCCCGGGCAAGATCGCGACGCTGCGGCCGAAGCCGGTGGCCGCGCGGCTGTCGCCGGTCACGAAGGTGCGGGCGGTGTACACGCTGTAGGCCGCGCCCTCGACCAGCTCGGCGCCGTAGAAGACGTAGGCGGCGCCGGTGATGCCGTCATCACCCGGCACGCCGAGCACCAGATCATCGCGCCCATCAAGATCCAGGTCGACGCCGCCGTCGAGGGCCGCGCCGGCGCCCGCGTCATCCTCGGCGCCGATGAAGCCGAGGCTGGGCGCGATGCTGCCCGTCCAGCCGGTGCCGGTGCCGAACCAGATCGCGACCTCACCCTCGTCGCCGCCGCTGACCGCGTCCGCGAAGGGGAGGCCCGCGCCGAAGTCAGCGTAGCCGTCGTTGTTGAGGTCACCCAGCGCGCGCAGCACCACGGGCTGGCTGCTGTAGGTGCTGAAGGTGCCGTCGATGGACAGGCGGGCGTCGGCGCAGGTGGTCGCGACGCTGCAGTCGGCGAGCGCGCCGCCCAAGGTCAGGCCGAGGCCGCTGGCGTCGGCCCAGAGCAGATCGGCCACGCCGTCGCTGTCCACGTCGCCGGCCGAGGCGCCCGCGAAGACCGCGCCGCTGAGCAGGGCGAGGTTCGAGAAGCTGGCCAAGGAGCTGTCGCCGTCGTCGCTGAGCGGGCCGAAGACCAGGTGCAGGCCCTCGCCCCCGGCGCTGACCGTGCTCGTGCCGGCCACCGCGTCGCCGATGAGCAGATCGGCGGTGCCATCGCCATCGAAGTCGTCGGCGTCGGCGATCCCACCAAAGCCCGTGGTCGCGCCCGTGCCGAGCAGGCGCAGCCCAGCGTCGGCGTAGCCGCGATCCGCCGAAGACGCCGTGATGGTCGCCCCTTCGTAGACGGCGACCGCGCCGCCGCCCGCCGCGCCGGGCACGCCGACCAGCAGGTAGTCGGTGCTGGCGACGCCGAGCAGATCCGCGTGGGCGGAGACCTGCATCCCTAAGGCCGAGGTGCCGGTGCCGGTCAGGGTCGGGCCGGTCTCGAGGGTGGAGAGGCTGCGCACGCCGTCGAGGTCGGCGACGGCGCTGACGATGAACAGCTTGCCGTTGCCCGAGAAGGGGGCGTAGACCACCAGCTCGGCGTCGCCGTCGCCGTCGAGGTCGCCGCCGCGGGCGACCTGGGTGCCGGCGGCCGCGCTGGCGCTCGGGCCGACTGCCGCCAGCCACGCGTACCCGACAATACCGTCGCTGTCGCCAACCTCGTCGAGGCGCCCCGAGTAGCCGCCGTCCATCATGCAGTCGGTGGTCGAGGCCACGCAGTCCTCGGCCACCCCGCTGTTGCAGACCTCGGTCGCGGTCGGGTTGACGTTGGCCGCGGCGTCATCGCAGTCATCGGCGTTCGCCGAGTAGCCGCTGGGCAGGGTGCAGGCGTCGGTGGTCGCCGCGGCCGGGTCGCCGTAGCCGTCGTTGTCGAAGTCGGTGTACCAGGTGACCGCGTCGGCGGCGGGCGTCTCGTCAACGAAGCCGTTGCAATTGTTGTCGATCGCGTCGCAATACTCGTCGGCGCCCGGGGCCACCAGCGAAGAGGTGTCGTCGCAGTCGGTCCATTCGCTGTCACCCTGCCCGACAAAGACCTCGCTGACGCTGATGTACGACTCGATGGTCGTGGCGGCCTCAGGCTGGCAGTACTGAAAAACACACTGGGTGCTGTCGGGGGCGCCGTCGCCGTCACTGTCGCGGCACCACCGGAAGGTGCCGGTGCCGTCGTCGGGGGTGCCGTCGCAGTCGTTGTCTTGGCCATCACAGGCCAAGCCGCCCGGGTCGGCGGCGCCCGGCTTGATCGTGAAGTTGGTGTCGTCGCAGTCGCCCGCCTCGGAGCGGTAGCCCGAGGGCGCCGAGCCGCAGCTGGTGACCGACACGCTCTCGTCGCCGACGCCGTCGCCGTCCACGTCGCGGAAGTAGGTGTTGCCCACCGCGCCGTCATCGGGCGAACCATCGCAGTCGCTGTCGACCACGTTGTCGGGGTCGTCGCAGAGCTCTTCGGCGTCGGGGTTGATCAGCGCGTCGCCGTCGTCACAGTCAAAGGCGGTGGTCGGCAAGGCGGCGACGTCAATCGAGCCGGTGGACCAGTCGTCGACCCGCGGATCGTCGCTGTCGAGCTGGGGCGCGACGTAGCCCTCGGGCCGGGCGCAGGACACGCGGCGGTTGTCGCGGTCGCCGAAGCCGTCGTCGTCGAAGTCGCGGAACCAGATGGGCGCCGCGCTCTCGGTCTCATCGACGCTCTCGGGATCAGCGAAGTCATCGACCAGGTCGTCGCAGTCGTTGTCGATGTCGTCGCCGCAGATCTCGCGGCTCTCGGGGTTGACCGAGGAGTTCGTGTCGTCGCAGTCGTCGCCGACGTCGATGAAGCCCTCAGGCTTGACGCAGCCCGAGAAGCGCGCGGCGCTGGAGTCGCCGCGGTCCCCAAAACCGTCACCGTCGGCGTCGCGGAACCAGGTGCCGGCGAGCTGGGTGGTGTCGAGGGTGGGGTCGTCGTCGCCCCGCAGGCCGTTGCAATTGTTGTCTTGTTCGCCCTCGCCGGTGGTGGGATCGCCGTCGCAGATCTCACGGGCGTCGGGGTTGATCGCGGGGTGCAGGTCGTTGCAGTCGACGTCTTCGCTAAAGCCATCACCGTCGGCGTCGACCGGGCGGGTCGCGTTCTCGAGCTCATCTTCGAGCACGCAGCCGCTCAACGAGAGGCCGGCCGCCAAGCTGAGCGCGAGGGAGGCGCGCCAAGCAGCGCCGCCCCGCGGTGGCCGTGGCCAAAAGAGGAGGGGCTGGACCACGGATGAGCACGGAGTGGACGGCATCAGGACGCTCCCCCAGTCAGGCTATCACGGGCTGCCCCTCACCGACCCGCGCCGCTGGCCGCGCAGCGCACCTCGGCGCGCTGCATACACTCGACCTGGCAGCTGAGGCGGCTGAGCGCCGTCGCGCCCGCGCGCTCCAGCTCGAGGTCGACCTCTGTGCAGATCTGGTCGCGGGCCTTCTCCAGCATCTTGTAGCCCACGCCCTGCAGGTCGATCGACGGCCCGCGGTAACACTCCGGAACCCGCAGCTGCCCGAAGCAGAGCTGATCTTCGGCCAGCGTGGGCTCGGGGTAGCAGACCACGGTGGCGGCCGCCGGCGCTGCCGCAGGGCAGCTCTTGCGCTGGCTCTCGGCGAGGGCCGCCGAAGCGGTGCCGGCGGTCTTGGCCGCGCGCTCGTCGAGGGCGGCGATCATCAGCTCGGCCAGCCGCCCCAACGCGACCTTCCGGGCGCCACCCTCGGAGCGGCCGACGCCGCTGACCGTCCAGGTGCCGAGCAGCTCACACTCCTTGGTCGGCCCGACGAAGACCGCCTCGCAGCGGTGGGGGGCCTCTGCCCAAGCAGAGGTGGCCCCGAGGCTGAGGGCCACAACAGCCAGCAGGGGGAGGAGCGGCCCGCGGAGCGGAGGGGCGGAGTGTGTGCGCATGAAGAGCCTCGGAGGTGCCGCGCGGGACACCGTCGACCGCGTATCGGCCAGGGCGGGGCCGCGCATGACGCAGCCCAGCGGAGGCCCCCGGGGGGTATATTGCCGGACGACCGCCAACCCCCGCCCGAGGCCGACATGCCGCCGCTCCGCCTGACGCGCGCCGCTCCTGCGCTGCTCCTCTGCCTGCCCCTGGGCATCACCGCCTGCGGCGACGACGGCGACACCAAGGCAGCGGCCGAGGGTGCCGACGGCGCCGAAGACCAGGCCGCCCCCGAGTTCTACGCCGACGTGGCCCCGATGCTCGCCGAGAATTGCCTGCGGTGCCACACCGAGGGCGGGCAGGGCCCGGGTGACTTCTCCGACCCGGCCGTGGTCGACGCCCTCGCCGACGTCATGCTCGCGGCGATCGACGACGGGCGCATGCCGCCCCCCGTCGCTGACCCGAGCTGCCGCGACTACATCGGGTCCGAGCACCTCACGCTCAAGGCGGGCGCGCGCGACACCTTCGCCGCCTGGGTCAACAGCGCCCGCCTCATCGGCGCCGCCCCCGACAGCCCGATGCAGGCCCCGGTCGCGCCCGAGCTGACCGGCGCCGACATGGAGCTGCTCATCCCCGCGACCTACACGCCGGTCTACGCCGACACGCTCAACCCGGGCAACGAGTACCGCTGCTTCGTGCTCGACACCGGCCACACCGACGACTTCTTCATCACCGCGATGCACCCCTTGGTCGACTCGGCCGAGATCTTGCACCACTCGGTGCTGTTCACCGTGCCCAAAGATGAGCTCGACCCGAGCTGGCTGGCCCCCGACGGCGTCGACTGCATCAACGACATGGGCGCCACCGACGGCATGATCAGCGCCTGGGCCCCCGGCATGTTGCCGATCGAGTTCGAGGATGGCGCGGGCATCCGCGTGTCCGGCGACAGCGTCCTGGTGCTGCAGCTGCACTACTACGCCTCGGCGACCGGCGTGCCCGACCGCAGCGGCTACGCGATGCGCACCGCCCCCTCGGTCACCCGCGAGCTGCGCATGGCGCCATTTGGGGCCTACGGCTTCCGCATCCCCGCCGGCGAGCAGACCTACAGCTTCACCGAGACGATCAACTGGAGCGAAGGCTACCCGCCGATCCGCGTGTGGGGCAGCTTCCCCCACATGCACGTGCTGGGCACCGGCTACCGCATGTGGGTCGAGCGCGAAGACGGCACCGAGGACTGCCTGCTCGAAGGCAACGACCGGTACGACTTCCACAACCAGCTGACCTACATGTTCAACGAGGCGCCGGTGGTGCGGCCGGGCGACAGCGTGCACTTCGAGTGCACCTGGGACAACTCCGCCGAGAACCCCAACCAGCTCTTCGATCCGCCGCAGGACATCGGCTACGGCGAGCGCACCGACCAAGAGATGTGCTACGCCTTCACCCTGGTGAGCATCGGCGAGCTCTGACCGGCTGGGCGCCGCCCCGGGCGGCCGTGGGCAGCGCCGCTCAAGCGAGCAGCGCGCGCAGGTCGTTGACCAGCAGGTCCGCCTCGGCCTCCCAGCCGCGATCATCGGCCCGCAGCACCAGCACAGTGGCCGCGCCCGCGGCCCGCCCGGCCCGGGCGTCAAAGACGTAGTCGCCGACCATCACCGCCTGGTCGGGCGCGAGCCCCCAGGCGGCGAGCAGGGCCTGCACCCCGTCGGGCGCGGGCTTGGCCGGCGCCTCATCGCGCCCCAGCACGTCATCTTCGGCGAAGCGCTCGCCCATGCCCGCCGCCCGCAAGGTCCGCAGGGCGGTGCTGCGGGTGTTTCGGGTGAGCACGCCGAGGCGCGCGCCCCGGGCCGCCAGCGCGTCGAGCAGGGCCAGGGCGTCTTCCTGCGCGACCGCGGCCGCGGCGAGGCCCTCCTCCCAGGCGTGGACCGCCGCCCGCAGCGCCCGCTGGCGCTCCGGCGCCGCCGCCTCGATGTGGCCGAGGATGTCGTCGGTGGCGGGGATCCCGAGCTGGGCCCGCAGCGCCGCGAAGTCGTGGACGGGCACGGTCAGCGTGCCGTCCATGTCGAAGATCCAGGCCGGGCGGTCGAGCAGGGGGTGGGCCACGGGTCCTCCAACGGCGGCGGGCGGGGCCACGGCGGGCCGCCGCCCTCGGGGCGCTAACCGCGCCGCGGTCCACGGCGGGCCTGCGGGCCAAGGCCACCCCGTCCGCCGCTCAAACGACCGGATCGGGCCCGTAGCTCAGCGCGATGATCTCGTAGGTCGCTGTGCCCTTGGGCAGCACCACCTCGACCGCATCACCAGGGCGCTTGCCCAGCAGGGCGCGCCCAATGGGGCTCTGCACGCTGATCCGGCCGCGCGAGACGTCGCTCTCGTCCTTGTCGACGAGGCGAAAGACCCGGTGCTCCCCCTCCTCGTCTTCGACCACCACCCGCGCGCCAAAACGTACGGTGGGAAAGCTCGGCTGTCGGTCGAGATCGACGACCTGCACGTCATCGATCTTGCTACGCAGGTAGCGCAGCCGGCTGTCGATCTCGCGCAGGCGCCGCTTGCCGTAGATGTACTCCGCGTTCTCTGACCGGTCGCCGAGCTCGGCCGCGGCGTGCACCGAGGCGACGATCTGGGGCCGCTCGGTGTGCCAAAGATGCTCGATCTCCGCCTGGATCTTGTCGTATCCCTCACGGGACATGGGGCGTGGCATGGCTCCCTCCGCCTGGGGTTGAGCCGCCTGATACCGGGCGCCGGCCCTCCGCGCCCGCGGGCGGCCGCGCGCCCCCGCTCCCGAGGCCCCATGCTCCGCCCGCGCCTGACCGCCGCCCTCGTGTCCGCGACCCTGGCCGCGGCGCTCCCCTCAGGCCCAGCGGCCGCCAGCGCGCCGCCGCCCGACCCCGTCGCGCTCGAAGCGGCGACCGACGCGACCCTGCGCGGCCCCGCGGGCTGCGCGCGCTACACGATGCGCTGGTCACAAGAGGGCCGCTTCGGCCTGATCCCCTTCGCCGCCCACGGCACCGCCGCGGCCGAGCTGCGCGACGGCCGCTGGTCGCCGATCCAGCTCGGCGAGTACAGCCACGGGAACAGCGAGGTGCACATCGATCTCGGGGCAGGTGTCCTCCCCTTTTTGCCGCCGCTGGTCGGGGCCGTGAGCGGCGAGCGCAGCGCCGACTCCCTCTTCGGCGAGCTCTTGGCCCTGGCCTCGGGCGAGGCGACCACGCTGGACCTGCAGCCCCGCCCGGGCGGCGGCTGGGTCCAGACCCGCGGCCTGCGGGCCGGCGGGCGCCTCCGTCCGAGCAACCTCGTGGTCATCGAGCACGACGCCGCGCTGCGCCCCTTGAGCTGGGCGCTGCGCGCGCCCCGCCCGGCCGACCTCGGCCTCGGCCGGCTCAGCCACGCTGAGGCGAAGATCCAGCTCGACGCCGAGGGCCGCCCGGTCTCCGACACGGTCGAGCTGCGCGGCCGGCTGCTGGTCGCGGTGGTGGTCCGCCGAGACCTCCAGTTCGAGGCCGCCGGGCCCTGCGCCCAGCCCTGATCCCCAGCTTGCGCCCGCGCCTCCGCTTTGGCATACCGGTCCGACCCCCTGGAGCGCCCATGACCCGCCGCACCCACCTCGCCCCCCTCGCCTTGCTGGCCCTCTCCCTCACCGGCTGCCGCAAGCTCGAGCCCGCCCCCAAGGCCCTCGACGACCTCTTCCACTACCTGTGGCAGAACTACGACGAGGGCGAAGATGAGCAGCTGGCCGAGGCCTTCGTCAACCTCGACAAGGCCGTCGACGGCGGCGCCGAGCTGATGGAGGGTCAGGTGACCACGCTGAGCCGCGATGAGATCGGCCTCGTGGGGCTCGATCACGCCGACCCGGGCAAAGCGCAGGGCATCTTCTTGGTCAACCGGGTCGACTGCACCCTCGCCCAGATCACCAAGCTCGTGACCAACCCCGACCAAGATGGCCTCTACGAGGGCACCTACGAGCAGTACGAGCGCAGCCGCACCGGCCAGATGACCGCGCTGCGCCAGGGTGAGGTCGACCTCGCCGACTGGGACGTGTGGTTCCAGGTCAAGCTGCTGGGCATCGTCTACGAGGCCGATCTCGAAGAGGGCGCCCGCCGCACCCCTGAGATCGACGCCGAGACCTCGCCCTTTGGGCCGACCCTGGTCACCCGCCGCTTCATGAAGGGCCCGGCCACCTTCGAGAAGCCCGACTACACCTACCCGCAAGACTGGCGCTTGGAGGCTTACTACGAGGTGAAGCCGGGCGTGGTCGTGCACGCGGCGGCCATGTGGCGCGAGGCCGACTTCGGCGCCATCCAGTCCGACGACGAGGGCGTGCAGCGGCTCGTCCTCAACGGAATGCAAGACTGGGACGAGACCAGCAGCGCGCACTGCGCCGAGATGTAAGCGCCGGCGGCCCCCCGCCTGGAAAGGGGCGGAAAGCGGCCACCTCAGCGCCCTTCGTTACAGTCGCCGTCCGCTTCGGCACCGACACCCTCCCCGCGCCCACGCGAGGCCCTGATGCACAAAATTGACCTCCACCAGCCTATTTTGACCTGGGCCCTGCTCGGCGCCGGCCTGCTGCTCGGCGGCCCCGCGGCGGCGGCGGATGACCTCTACGCCGCGGCGCCCCCCGCGGGCTCCGCCTTCGTGCGCGTCGTGCACGCCAAGCCGGGCGCGGCGGCCGCCACCGCGACGGTCGGCGGCAAAGGCGCGGGCACCGTCACCTTCGGCCAGGCCAGCGCCTACATCGTCGTGCCCCAGGGCGAGCGCGAGGCCTCGATCGGCGGGGCGACCAGCAAGCTGAGCGTCGCAGCGGGCGGCTTTTACACCGTGGCGCTGACCCCGAGCGGGGTCGCGGTGGTGTCCGACGGCACCAACAGCAACCTCGCCAAAGCGTTGGTCAGCGTCTACAACTTCTCGGGCAAGCCGACCCTCGATCTGAAGACCGCCGACGGCGCGCAGACCGTCGTCGCCGGCGTCGCAGGCGGCGCGGCGGGCAGCCGGGCGGTCAACCCGCTCACCACCGGGCTGCTGGTGACCAGCGGCGCCGAGACCGTGTGGACGCAGCCGCCGGTCACCCTCGACCGCGGGGCCGCCTACAGCCTCATCGTGCTCGGGCCGCCCGAGAAGCCGACCGCCACCTGGGTGAAGAGCAGCACCAAGGCCAACTGAGGCGCGACGGACCGCCCCGCGCGGCCACGGCCCGCGGCCCTGACCCACCCCTGGCGCCCGGTGCCCCGTGGTCTTCTCGTCCGGCCTGTTCCTGTTCTTGTTCCTGCCGATCTTCTTGGGCGCCTACTTCGCGGCGCCCGAGCGGTGGCGCTCACTGGTGATCTTGCTGGGCAGCTGGGCCTTTTACGGCTGGTGGCGGTGGGACTTCCTGCTGCTGTTCGCCGGGGTCAAGCTCTGGGTTTACCTCGCCAGCCTGGGCACCGAGCGCGCGCGGGCACGGGGCGACGAAACCGCGGCCACCCGCGCGACCGCGGTGGGCGTGGTGGGGGCCCTCGCCTCCTTGGCTTGGTTTAAGTACGCCGGCTTTGGCGTCGAGAACCTCAACCTGCTGCTGGCCGGCCTCGGCATGCAGCCCCTGGTGATGGCGCCGATCATCCTGCCGATCGGCATCAGCTTCTATGTCTTCCAGGCGGTCAGCTACGCCATCGACGTGCACCGCGGCGACGCCAAGCCTGCGCGCAGCTTCCTTGACTTCGCCGCGTTCATCGCGCTCTTTCCGCAGCTCGTCGCTGGTCCCGTGCTCCGCTACAAAGACGTGGCCGACCAATTCGAGCACCGCACGATTGGGCGCCATGACCTGGCCGTCGGCGCAACCCGCTTCATGGGCGGCTTTTGCAAGAAGGTGCTCATCGCCGACGCGGTCGCGCCCCTGGCCAACGCGGTCTTCGATCTGCCCGGCCTCGGCGCGGCGGGTGGGCCCCAGATTGGCGCCGCTGACGCTGCTCTCGCCATCGTGGCCTACACCGTCCAGCTCTATTTTGACTTCTCGGGCTACTCCGACATGGCGATCGGCCTCGGTCGAATGATGGGCTTCCACTTCCTCGAGAACTTCGACCACCCCTACATCAGCAAAAACATCACCGAGTTCTGGCGGCGCTGGCACATCAGCCTCAGCTCGTGGCTGCGCGACTACCTCTACATCCCCCTGGGCGGCAACCGCCTCGGCCGCGCCCGCACCTACCTGAACCTCTGGCTGACCATGGTGCTCGGCGGCATGTGGCACGGCGCCAGCTGGAACTTCGTGCTCTGGGGCGTCTGGCACGGCACCCTGCTCGGCGTCGAGCGGCGCCTCGGCGAGGCCCGCGGCGGCAAGGCGCCGAGCTGGGGCGCGCTGCCGACGCTCCTCCTCGTGATGGTCGGCTGGGTGCTGTTCCGCGCCAAAGACCTGCCCAGCGCCGCGGCGGTGCTCGGCGCGCTCGGGGGCCCGGCCCTGGGCGCGGCGGGCTGGGGCTTCAGCCCCCTGGTCGCTTGGCAGCTCAAGGGCTGGTCGCTGACCGTGCTCGCGCTGTCCATCCCCTTGATCTTTGGGGGTGCCTGGTGGCGTCGGGCCTGGGCCCACGCGCAGGCGCCCGACCGGCTGCGCCTGGAGCGTTGGCAGCTCGCCTTCATCCCCGCTTTTGTGCTCGCGGTGCTGCGGCTGAGCGCGCAGAGCTATACGCCTTTTTTGTACTTCCAGTTCTAAACAACGGGAGGGAAGCGGGGGGCGCGGCCCCCCCCCACCCCCCCCCACCCCGGCCGCCCCCACAAACCCGGCCGCGCGCCACCCCGGGATCCCAGCCCACCGCCCCGACC
>JAEUKK010000077.1 GCA_016792625.1 Deltaproteobacteria bacterium
GAGCGCGCGGACGCGCCGCCGGCCCAGCCGCCCACGATCCTGCCGGGCGCCCCTCCTTTGGGGCATGGGGAGGTGTCGCGCGCGGGCGCGGCTCCGGCGCCCGGCACTTCGGCGGCGCTGCGGATGTCGACCAGCGCGTTCTTGCTCGCCGACGGCGAGCTCGAAGGCACGGTCAACCGCTTTGGCCAGGCCGCCATGGGCCGGCCCTACTCCTGGGGAGGCGGCGGGCCGGGCGCGCCCTGGCCGGCCGGCGACGCCGGCGACGGCGGCGGCGTGGGCTGGGACTGCTCGGGCCTCGTCGGCGCGGCTTGGGCCGCCCTGCTCTTGATCCCCTGGTCGACCCCGCGCTTTTGGACCGGCTCGGTCGAGGCGCTCTGCGAGCGGGTGCCGCTCGGCAGCCAGCGGCCGGGCGACGCGGTGCTCTACGACGGGCACATCGTTTTGGTGCTGACCTGGCCCGACGCCAACGGCGACAGCCTCGTGCTCAGCGCGAGCAACGGTGGCCGCGAGACCAACGCCGACGACCCCGAGGCCACGGTCAAGGTCTGGTCGAGCTGGCGCTACCGCAGCGACGCGAAGACCGCACTGCGCCCCAAGGCCGAGCTGGCCAGCAAGGCCAGCGAAGGCCAGGTCGAGGCCTGCTTGGGCGTGCACGCGCTGCTCGCCGGCCAAGCCCTCCCGCCCACGCAGCTTGCGGCGGGTCGCCGCGACGAGCTGCTCCGCCAGTTCTACGGCGGCCTCGCCCCGGTGCAGGCCGCCCTCGCCTCGGGGGTGCGCGCATGAGCGGCTTCGTTCGCCCGGTTCGCCTGGGCACGTACTTCACGCTCGCCGAGTTCGAGCGCACCGGCACCGGCTTGCCCAACGTGGCGCCGCCGGACGCCATCGTCTGCATGCAAGCCCTGGTCACGCATGTGCTCGACCCGCTGCGCGCTGACCTGGGCCGGCCGCTGCGCATCACCAGCGGGTTCCGCTCGGACGCCGTGAACGTCGCGGTGGCCGGCTCGCCGACCTCGGCTCACAAGGGCGGCAGGGCGGCCGACGTCGACGCCGACGGGCTCGACGCTGAGCAGCTCGCCCGGCGGGTCGTGGCCCTGCGCCTGCCCTTTGACCAGCTCATCTGGTACACGCCCAGCCGCGGCGGCCACCTGCACATCGCGCTCAACGTGGGCGGCAAGCAGCGCGGCTCGATGTTGTCGGCCTACGTCGGCGGCTACCGCCGGTGGGCGCCTTGACCGCCCGCTGGACCGACCGCCAGGTCGCCACGCTCGACGGCGCCTGGACCGGGCTCGCCCCGGTCGAGCGCCCCGCGGGCCTCGACGCGGTCGGCCTCGGCGCGCACGCACGGGGCCTGCCCAACGGCGCCCGCGTGACCGCGACCCTGCAGGGCACGGCCCTGCACCCGGACGCGCCCCCGGGCGCCTGGCTCCCCCTCGCCACGTTGGTCTGCACCGAAGAGGCGCCCGCGACGGGCCTTGTCGGGCAGGGCTGCGTGGTGGTCCTCGGCTGCCGCTGGTTGCGGTGGTCGCTCTCCCACGTCGGCGCGGCTGGGCTGGCCGACGTCACCCTCGTCATGGACGGCGACGCCGTCTGAAAGGAGCCCCCCATGGGCAAGGTCAAAGAGTTCCTCAAAGGCACGCTGAGCAGCACCTTCCAGCTCGCCGCGGGCATCATCCTCGCCACCGCTGGCGGCGTGCTGCAGGTCTTTGGGCCCGACGGCGAGACGCCGGCGAACATCGCCGCCGCCGACCCGACCGACGACAGCCACCTGGTCACCAAGGGCTACGCCGACTCCAACTACGGCACCCTGCCCGGCTCGGTGCGCGAGCTGGTCTTCGACATCGGCACGACCAACTCCAACTCGACGGCTGAGCTGCCCACCGGGGCGGTCGTGCAGTCCGTCGACGTGGTCGTGAGCACCGCGTACAGCGCGGGCGCCTCGCTCAAGGTCGGCAACGTCGGCGATGACGACGAGTTCGTCGACGCGAGCGACGCGGTGCCGCTCACCGCGGTCGGCACCTACTCCTACAACCTGCGCTCCGGCGCCCGGGTCAGCGCGCAGCAGGTCCTCGCCAGCATCGGCGGCACGCCGAGCCAGGGCTCGGGCAAGGTCTACGTGACCTACAGCGTCCCGGCCACCGCCTGATGCCCGCGAAGCTGCCCGTTCTCGGCTGGGATGAGGCCCGTGAGCTGCTCGTGGCCGCCCGTCGCAACGGGCTGAGCCGCGAGGCGGCCATCGACCTCGCCGTGCGCGTGCTCGACGCCGCCTTCGAGCCCAAGGAGCTCGTGGGCGGCGCCGCGGGCCGAGCGCTGGAGAAGGCCGACGGGCTGCTTCTCCGCGCCGCGCTCTCGCTGCTGTGGCGGGCCATCGACAAGCGCCTCGCCTGAACCCTGGCCCGGCCGGCCGCCCTCGAGGGCGGTCGGTCGGCTCTCTCGAGTGCTCCCCATGCTCCGCTTCGCCGACGCGCTGACCGCCCACCTGAGCCTCCCCACGCTGCTCGCCGTGGTGAGCGGCCTCATCGGCGTTGCGTTCGCCAAGGACGCCCCGGGCTCC
>JAEUKK010000078.1 GCA_016792625.1 Deltaproteobacteria bacterium
AGCGCCGCAGCGTAGACCGCACAGTCGGCCTCGGTGGAGAATTCGGCAGCGTCGGGACAGGGATCGGCGCTCAACCGCGCCGGGCCGATGAGCTCGCTCGCGAGCAGGACGGTCTCGAGGCCCTTCGCGTCAGAGAGGGGGCGCGGGGTCCAGCCCGCTGGGCGGCGGACCAAGGCTTGCTCACCGATGGGCGGGGTGTACCGCGTGCCGATGCTCGGCGCCCAAGCACACTGCATTCGGTCAGCGCCGTGTGGCCGGCACCAGAGCTCATGGCGCAGCAGGTCCACCGTCTCATCCCCCGGATAGTACTCCAGGTCCCGCAACAGGACGAGCGTCGAGCCGCTGTCGCTCCCGGACCAGTAGGCCCCAACCGGCGATGGAAAATAGTCTCCTTCGTCGTTAACGTAAAAGTATCCATCGTATACGTCTGCCCATACCGTGTCAAGGTACTGATGAAGGTACCGCATGGCAAGGTACCCAGGGGATGATGGGCCGACGTCGGCTCCCGACACGTCAATTTCATACGCAACCGACCAGAGGTGTGGGTCTTCACCGATGACACCCAAGTTGACGCGAAGGTCCCGATCAGAGGTCGTCAGAACCGGGTCGAGCTCCCACCAGCCGTTCGCATCAAACCCATCGGGGGAAAGTGCCTCTGCGTCACTACATGCCGGTGCGTCGGTGGTCTTCTGCTGGGGGCCAGACCCA
Organism: Deltaproteobacteria bacterium; assembly: GCA_016792625.1. Classification (GTDB taxonomy): domain Bacteria; phylum Myxococcota_A; class UBA796; order UBA796; family UBA2385; genus JAEUKK01. The sequence continues at coordinate 709 of JAEUKK010000078.1, forward strand.
CAGGCGCCCGATACGACGAAGCACAGCGCCGAACATAGGCGGCGTAACAACGCGCGCCGAACCCCCCTTTGAGGGCCGGACCGTCGGTCAGGTGCTTGCGCGGACATACGAGCCCCTTCGATATGCGCGGCGGTGCCGCCGATGTCGAAGCCGAGGTGCGGGCTGCCGCGGGTCGTGGAGCTGTTCGTCATCTTGGGCCACCTTGCTCTTGCTGTTGGTTCTGCGCTCTCGGGCAGCCTTCGCCGACGCTCGGGGGGACAGGGTACAGGCGCGGCGCGCGTGGCGCAAGCAAGATCTGCCCTTGTCCCCGGTCGGGGCGGCTCAACCACCCGGTCACCGCGCCCACCGCACCCGCCCTGAACGTCAACAGCGTGCACTACGTTGACCCCGTGACCGGGGGGCTCACCGCGCCGCAGCCGGCCGCGGCCCGCGCAGCCTCAGCCACCCGCACAGCTCCGCCTCGTCGCCCGCTTCGCGGCGGCAGGGACCGGAGCGGCCGGGTCGGCCAACGGCCGACGGAGCGAAGCGAACCCGCGCAGCGCCCCGACCGCCGGGGCCTGCCCCGGCGGGGCCGCCCCGCTGTGGAGGGTGCTGCACAAGAGCAGCCGCGCTGGAAAACTCCGCCGGATAGGCGGCGCAATTCTCGGCGATGCGGCCAAGCACCGCGCGCGCCACCGCTGTGGTCTACTCGTGCCTGCGCCCCTCCCCTCGCCGCTGCACGTCGAACCGCTGGAGCCCCCGCATGTCCACCCTGCGCCCGCGCTGCGGATCTTGGCTGACCTTGGCGTTGGCCCTCTCGGCCGGCTGCGGCGACGGCGGCGGGGGCCGCGCCGACAAGGGCGACGGCGCCGCGAGCGAGGGCGGGGCCGACACCGCGGCGGTCGGCTGCGCCGCGCAGCCGCTGGACTGCGATGGGCAAGACAACGACTGTGACGGCGTGATCGACGAAGGGGGCGAGCGTGAGGCGCGCCAGCTCTGGGGCGTGGACGCCGACGCGGACGGCTACCCGGCGTCGACGCCCCGGCTGGACTGCGCGGGCGTGGAGGGCGAGACCGCCATCGCGCTCCTTGAGGCCGCCGTGGACTGCAACGACCTCCGCTTCGCCATCAACCCCGGAGCGGTCGAGAGCTGTCTGGGCGTCGATGACGAGGACTGCAACGGCCTCGAGAGCTGCGCCGATCCCGCCTGCGCGGGGCGGTCGTGCGCCGAGGTGTGTGACGACGGCGTCGACAACGACGACGATGGCAGGACAGACTGCAGAGACTCGCTGTGCTGGGGCGCCGGCTGCGCCGAGGACTGCGCCTCCCCTCTGTGCCAGTCAGCAGAGTACGATGAAGGGGAGGTTTCGACCCTGCCATCGACGGGGCATGGACCATGTCGTGCCCATGCACCGCCAGCCACGGATCGACGACCGGGAGACCACCGAGCGCCGTCTACAAGGCGTCCATGCAGTGGTCGAGCAGCCGCTGCAGCACGCCGTGCCCCGCGACCGCGAGCCTATGGAGGCGGTCGGCATCGCCCAGCCTCACGGACTACTCACCACCGTTCCGGCTTGCGCAAGCGCCACCCTCCACACCCTCCAGACTCTGAATGGTCGAGACGACCGACGGCCAGTCCTCTGCAGCATCCATCTCGGCACGAATGTGTTGCCGACAAGCGATAGACTCGCCCGCCAGCATCTGCCCAAGGTCGGCGTGCCACTGATCGCGGGCCGTGCGAACCAGGTCCTCGAAGCTTTGACGCGTGCTTCTGACCTCCATGACGCGCGTGGCAAACCCACTGCAGCTCCGGCACCCCTCAATTCCTGGGTGACTGAGGTCATGTGTCAGCCTACCCCACCCGGAGATCACCTCGTTCATGGACCAGTATGGAACTCCAGGCGCAGCGAACCTCTGGCGCGAGAGGGCGTCTTGGGACTCATCCATCGGAGAGACTACATGCAGGGTGACAAAGTCGTCCCTCGGATAGTAGTCTTGCGTCCACTGTGGTTCAAAGAGCCGCCAACCGATGGTCGGCCCCAACCAGGCTTCAACCATGTAGTGTGTTTGTTGGGGCGTATCCAATAGGATGCCGGACACCACGCGAGAAGGGATACCGGCGGCGCGACCGAGCGCCGCCATCAGGTTCGCGCTTCCCGTACATGTCGCCCGCCGTCGCTCCACGACTGACGCCGCATCAACCCACCATGGGGGCCGACCCCGAAAGCCTCGTGGTCGCGCATAGAGCGACTCCCTCCACTGCAGCAGGGAGACCAGCAGCGCCTCTGGCGACCGACCCTCTAAGGCAAGTGTTTGTGCGGGTTGGGCGATCAGCTCGATGTTCGACTGAACGATGTCCGTCGCACGCAACCACTCCCCAGGCGCGGGGGCCACCTCAGAATCCGCGCCGGGCTCTCTCCGCCCTACGAGCACCACGGCATCCCACCCCAGCGTAATCCGCTGAACCGAGTCCGCCCCGGGCAGCGAGACCACTGCGCCCCAGTTCCCGTTGTCGTCCACCCTATATGACACGTCCCCCAAGACCTCTCGAGGTTCGGCATAGAGCTGAACCCAAAGTGGAACCTGCGAATCTGTCTCTCGAGGCAGCGGCATCCAGTATTGCACGGGCGTATCCGACTTGGAGAGCCGAAGACCAGTGCGATGTGTCGCCCGCAGTACTGACCCCATGACTGGCGGAGGTGATGCGGCGGACAACACGACTTCGACAGCAGACAGCTCAGCGGCCCGCCGGGAACCATTGCGTATGGCCACCGAGAACTGGCTATAGTCGGAAGTTGACAAAGGCGAAATGTTTAACTCGAGCCCGTCGGGAGAAGCGGTCGCGGTGGCGGCCTCCCAGACACCCCCATCAAATGCGGCGGCTCTCAACATTAGCTCAGCATCTAGGTCTGTGACTGGTTTCTTGGTCTTCACGAGAAGCCCTAGACCTACACCATCCGGAGGAGTTCCATGAGAGTATACATAGCACCCAGGGTCAAGGACGAGAGGCCCATACTTGAATGGGTCTTGGCACTTCGCCTCTGGCTCGTCACCACAACCACAGTACCACTGCAAATCACGGCCAGAGATCGAGCCTTTCGAAGCACCCGGCTCACCAAGGGGCGATGCGTGAACGGTGGAGACGAGGGCAGCGGTCACAACAATCAGGTGCATAGCTGGCCTCAACGCCGAGTGGGTTCATGGCCGCCCCTCGCGCCGGGGTCGGGCTGCGCCGTCGGCGCAGACCGCAGGGTACAGGTGCAGCGCGGCTGGTGCAAGTGAGATCACCGCCGCAGCCCCCTCGCCCCTCGCCTCGCGGCGGCAGGGAGCGGAGCGGCCGGCTTCGCCGGGTCGGCCGCAGGCCGACGGAGCGCAGCGAACCCGCGCAGCGCCCCGACCGCCGGGGCTCGCCCCGGCGGGGCCGCCCCTCAGCCGCCCTCGCCAAGCGCCGGGAGCGCGATGTGAGCCCACATGCACCGCTCCGCCGCTGCGGAAGGCGCGATGTGGACCCACATGCACCGATCCGCGGCTGCAGGACCCGCGATGTGAGCCCACATGCATCGACCCGCGGCTGCGGAAGGCGCGATGTGGGCCCACATGCATCGACCCGCGGCTGCGGAGGGCGCGATGTGGACCCACATGCATCGACCCGCGGCTGCGGAGCGCGCGATGTGGGCTCACATGCACCGATCCGCAGCCTGCGGCGCCCCAGCGCGGGCCCCGCCCCTCAGCCGCCCTCAGCCTTCAGCTTGCGCTCAAGCTCATGCGCCACCGCGCGCAGCTCAGCGTCGTCAGGCGCGCGCTTCAGCCCACGGCGGGCCCGCAGCAGGGCGCCCTTGGGGTTGTCGGTGAGGATCATCAGCTTGCAGAGCCAGCGGGCGGTGTCGAGGCTGTCGCCGTCGAGCTGCTCGGCCAGCAGCAGCATCTCTAAGCCCTCTTGCACGCGCTGCTCGGCGGGCTTGCCCGGGTTGTTCGCCCGGGCCCAGCCGAGCGGGCTGAGCACGTTGGGGTCGGCGGTGGAGCGGCGCTGGGCCAAGCTCAGCACCTTGTCGGCCTGGGCGAAGTCTGCGCGGTCGATGAGGGCCCGGGCGCGCAGCAGCAGCTTCTCGGGGCCGCCGGCGTCGCTCACGAGGTCAGTGCCGCCCCAGCCGAAGCGCCGCTCGGCGTCGTCGATGAGCGCGACGAGGCGGGCGGCGAGGGCCCGGGCCTCGGCGGGCAGGGCGGGGCTCTCGGCCAGCTCGGCGTAGCGGCGCCGCTGCCGGCCCGCGACCTCGACCACCAGCTCGTGGGCGGAGCCGGCGGGCAGGCCGAGCACGACCCCGGGCGCCGCGCCGTCGAGGCGGGACAGCTCACGCTCGAGCCGGGCGTGGATCTGCGCCGCGCCGCCCATGTCTCCGCCGGGTCGGGCCCCGCTGACCGGGCGCCCGCCGAGCGCGGTGACCGTGGAGCTCAGGGAGCGCCGACCGAGGCCCTGCAGCGTGCTCGCCGAGGAGATGGAGCTCCACGAGCCGAGGCCGGAGATGGTCGAGATGGGCTCGTCGCCGCGGGCCGGCGGCGGCGGCGCGGGCGGAGCCTCGGCTTTGACCACGCCCATGCGCGCCAGGGCAGCGAGCGGGACGCTGATCTCGTCGTTGGACAGGCCGGTGCGCGCGCAGGCGGCGCCCAGGGCCTCGACCGGCGCGCTGAGCATGGCCCGCAGCCCGCCGGGCAGGCGCAGGGTGGCCAGGGCCTCGGGATCGACGACGGTGAGGCGATCGCCGCGGTGGCGCTGCACATAGGAGGTGGCCGAGGCGTCGGTGAGCGCCTCAAAGAGCAGCGTGGCCACGCCCGCGCGGTCGGAGGGGCCGTCGTCGCCGGGCAGGTCGGCGGCGAAGAGGTCGCCGTGGCGCAGCATGCGGGCCAGCGCGTCGCGGTCGCGCGCGTCGACGAAGCCGCCCCGGCGCAGCAGCACCGGCCGAAGCTGGGGGGCGCCGCGCAGGCGCAGCTCGGCGGTGCGGCGGCGGCGCCAGGCCTGCAGCAGGAGCTCGACGTTGGCCGGATCGAGGCCCACCCCGGCCCGGGGCATGATGCTCTCATTGGCGCGCTGCAGGCCCACCCGCTGCGGGGTCGGCCCGCTGCCCGCGCCCGCGGCGAGCAGGTCGGTCAGCGCCGACAGGCTGCCCGAGGGCGCCGGGCGGGTGGGCCGGGCCGGCGGCTGCGCCCCGACCGCCGGGGGCGCCGAGAAGGTCGGCGGAGGCTCGGGGAAGATGGGGAAGCCCGACGTGGACGAGGCCGCGGGCGCCGGGGCCGCGGGCCGCTTGCGCTGCTGCTCGGCGAGCAGATCACCGAGCTCGAGCATGCTCACCGGGTGCCGCACCAGCTTGAGCGCCGGCCAACGCGCGCGGGCCGCGGCCACCCCCGGCTCGGTCGCCGGGCGGCGGGTGGCCCCGAGCACCAGGGGCGGGGCCGCCTGGGTCGACAGCGCCCGAGCGACCCGATCCAGCGCGTCACCGGGGAGGTCGAGGTTGAGCAGAACGACGCCAGGCGCGCCGTGCTCGACGGCCCGCACCAGCCCGTTGGGCTCGACGAAGCCATCGATGCGGTGCCCCGACGAGCCGAGGACCGACCGCGCCAAGTCCAGCCACCGGGGGTCGTTGTCGAAGGCTACTACGTACATCGACCAACCGCCCCCATGCTGCAACGCAGGGCGCCCTAAGGTCGGCGTCGCGCCCATGCAAGGCTGTCACCACCCCGGTCGACCGGCGGTACCACCGGTACGACCGGGCCTTTCGCGGTGTGAACAATTTGGCACTGGAGCGCACGAGCTGCGCCGGCGCATGACGGGGAGGGGCGACGGGCTACACCGCGCCGCCGGAGCACGGAGCGCCCATGCCTGCCGCCACACCCGCCCTGCGCGCCGCCCTCTCTGCGCTGCCCGCCGACGCGCCCTGGGCCGTGCTCGACTGCGATGAAGAGGGCACCCTCATCGTGATCGGCGAGGACGGGCGGGTGCAGCCCGGCCCCGATTGGGTGGAGGAGGCGCGGGCCCTGCTGGGGAAGGGGCCCGTCCCCTGCACGGGCGGTCCGGCGCCGGGGCTGGTCGGCTGGCTCGGCTACGAGGCCGGCCGCTGGTGTGAGCGCATGCCCGCGCCAACAGCGCCGCGCTCCACCCCCGATCTGTGCCTGTGGCGGCCGCGCGCCGCCTGGTGGCTGCCCCACGCGCCCGATCCGGCGCCCACGCCGCTGCCGCCCGCACCCCTGCCCGCGCCGGTGGGCGAAGAGGCGCGCTACGTCGCGGCGGTCGAGGCCCTGCTCGAGCACATCCGCGAAGGTGATGTCTATCAGGCCAACCTCGCCTGGCAGACCCCTCCCCTGCCCTGCCCCGACCCGGTCGAGGCCTGGCTGCGCTTGCGCGCGCACAACCCGGCCCGGCGCGGGGCGCTCCTCCAGATTGATGGCCTGCACATCGTCAGCAACTCGCCCGAGCTGTTCTTGCGGGTCCTCCCCCCGCAGGTGGAGGGGCGGGGCAGCGTGGCCCGCAGCGCGCCGATCAAGGGCACGGCGCCGGGGACCGCGGCGGGGCGCGCCCACCTCGAGGCCAGCGCCAAGGAGCGCGCCGAGCTCACCATGATCGTCGACATGGTGCGCAATGACCTCGGCCGGGTGGCGCGCCCCGGCGGCGTGCGGGCCCACCCCCGCGGCCTCGTGCGCTGCGGCGACCTGTGGCACGCCGAGCAGCTCGTCGAGGCCGAAGGCCCAGAGGGCGTCGACGCGCTGGACTGGGTGCGGGCGGCCTTCCCGCCGGCCAGCGTGACCGGGGCGCCCAAGGTGCGGGCGATGGAGCTCATCGCCGCGCTCGAGGCCGCGCCGCGCGGCGTCTACACCGGGGCCATCGGCTGGCTGGGCATAGACGGAGACGCGCACCTCAACGTGGCCATCCGCACGCTGATCTGCGCGGGCGGGGTGGCGCGCTTGCATGTGGGCGCGGGCATCGTCGCCGCCTCGTTGCCCGCCGCCGAGTGGGCCGAGACCTGCGCCAAGGCCGGCGCGGTGCTGCGCGCGCTGGGCGCCCCGCCGTCTTCTTGAGCGCTGCCTTCTGGAGCGCGCTGGCCTCTGGTGCGCCCCGGGCGCCTCGCCCCTCCTCCTTCTTTATACGTGTGCGGAGCACCGATGCGACCGACCCTCCCCCTTGGCCTCTATGGCGTCGCTGACGCCACCTACGGCGACCCGCTGGTGCAAGGCCACCGGCTCATCGACGAGGGCCTGCAGGTGGTGCAGCTGCGCTGCAAGGGCTGGAGCAGCGCCGACCGGGCCGCGGTGGGCCGGCCGCTGGCGGCGCGGCTTGGCGCGCGCGGCGGCGTCCTCATCATGAACGACGATCTGGAGGCCGCCTTGGCCTGCGGCGCCCAAGGTCTGCACCTCGGCCAGGGGGACGGCGGGCTGGCCGAGGCGCGGGCGCGGCTGCCGCCCCAGACCCTGCTCGGGCGGAGCACCCACACGCCGGAGCAGGTGGCCGAGGCGGTCGGCTCGGCGGACTACCTCGGATTTGGGCCGCTCTTTGGCACGAGCACCAAAGAGACGCCCTGGACGCCGCGGGCGCCGCTGCTCGCCGCGGCCCTGACCGCCGCGGGGCGCACGCCGGTGGTGGGCATCGGCGGCATCGGCCCCGAGCGGCTGCCGGCGCTGCGGGCGGCGGGCTTGCGCCACTGGGCGGTGATCTCGGCGATTCACTGCGCGCCGTCACTCGCCAGCGCGGTGGCAGCCCTGCGCTGAGCCCGCGGTGCGCAGGAGGAGGGCCCGCGGGCGCTGATCTTGGCCGGGCGCGCGCGGCGGAGGGCGGCCCGAGCAGCGCGGGTCGACGGCGGCGGGCGCCAATCTTGTGGCGCCGGCTCCACCCCTCATGCTATTGCAGGCGCGGCAGTTGCCGGGTCAAGAGCCCGAGCCGCTTGGGAGCCCCCATGACCTCGATCCTCCTCATCATCGCGCTGGCCCTCCCCTCGACCGCCCAGGCTGGGTGGTTCCGCAAGGGCAAAGACAAGGAGCGCAAGACCTACTCCGAGGTCGACGAGAAGGGCGCGAGCGGTGAGCGCACGAAGGATGGCGCGCCGGCCGCCGAAGATGACGAGGGCGCCGAGCACGACGGCGAAGACGCCGGCACGACCAGCCACGGCACGGTCGACCTGCGCGACGCCGATTCGTCGATGCGCGAAGAGCCCAAAGCCGTGCAGGCCCCCGAGGGCTCGCTGTGGGACTTCATCGAGAACATCGAAGGCGCGGTGCCCACCGACGAGGCGGTGCCCCAGAGCGAAGAGCTCGACGAAGAGCGCCAGGCCGAGCACACCTTCCTCATCGAGGGGGTCAATGGCCGGCCGCCCGAGGCCTTCTACGCCGACCCGCTGGCCGCCACCGCTGATGACCCGCTCTTCCTCAACCTGGTGAACCCGGCCGACTACGACATCCCCGTCGTGATCAACGCCGATGTCATCCGGTGGATGCGCTACTTCACCGGCAGCGGCCGCAAGTACTACGCCCGCTGGCTCGAGCGCAGCACCAAGTACCGCCCGATGATGTACGAGAAGCTCGACAAGGCCGGCCTGCCGCGCGATCTCGTCTACCTCAGCATGATCGAGAGCGGCTACGCCACCCACGCCTACAGCCGCGCCGCGGCGGTCGGCCTCTGGCAGTTCATCGCGCCGACCGCGACCGAGTGGGGCATGCGGGTCGACTGGTGGGTCGACGAGCGCCGCGACCCCGAGGTCAGCACCGACGCCGCGATCGCCTTCCTCGGCTACCTGAACAAGAAGTTCGGCTCGTGGCACTTGGCTTGGGCGGCCTACAACGGCGGGCCGGGCCGGGTGGATCGGGCGGTCGCCCGCCACGGCACCAAAGACTTCTGGAAGTTGTCCAAGGCCGGGGCCTTCCCTGACGAGACCGACAACTACGTGCCCAAGCTGATCGCCGCGGCGATCATCGGGCACAACCCCGAGCGCTACGGCTTTACCGGCCTGCAGTACCAAGAGCGCCTCGACTACGACCTCGTCCAGGTGCCCCCGAGCGCGGGCATTGACGTGCTGGCGCGCTGCGCCGGCGTCTCGGTCGCCCAATTCCAAGAGATGAACCCGCACCTGCTGCGCTTCACCCTGCCCCCCGAGGGCAAGGGCCTGTTCGTGCACGTGCCCAAGAACGGCAAGGACACCTTCCTCGCCGCCCTCGACAAGGTGCCGCCGGCCGAGCGCATCACGTTCAGCCGCCACAAGGTCCGCCCTGGCGAGTCCCTGGGCAGCATCGCCAAGCGCTACGGCGTCTCGGCGGCCGACCTGCAGCGGGTCAACAAGATCAGCAACCCCAACAAGATCTTGGTCGGCATGGAGCTGGTCATCCCCGGCAAGGGCGGCGCCGCCGCCATGGTCGCAGCGAACGACGGCCCGCGGGCAGAGCCCAAGGCGCCCGCCAGCAAGGCCACCGCGAGCAAGTCGACGTCTGAGCAGGCGCCGGCCAAGGCGATGACCAGCACGGCCGGGGCCGGGGCCAGCCAGCCCAAGGCGACCAAGATCACGCACGTGGTGCGCAAGGGTGAGGCGCTGAGCGCCATCGCCGCCCGCTACGGGGTCTCGACCGCCGACGTCATGCGCTGGAACGGCATCTCGAACGCCAACAAGGTCAACTACGGCAGCAAGCTGGTGATCTACCAGAAGGCCAGCGCTTGGTCGACCCATGTGGTGCGCAAGGGCGAGACGATGAGCGAGGTGGCCGAGCGCTACGGCTGCTCGGTCGCCGACATCAAGGGCTGGAACAACCTGAAGTCGTCCGAGATCTACGTCGGGCAAAAGATCAAGGTCCGGCGCTGAGCCTGCGGGGCCCGCCCCGCTCGCTCCGCCGGCTCCGTCCGCCGCATCCACGGGGCGCGGAGCCGGCCCTCCCCCTCGCCGCCCGCCGAGGCGCCCATGTTGCCCCACGCCGCCGCGCCCGCGCCCATCCCCGTCGAGGAGGCGCTGGCGCGCTGCCTTTTGCGCCTGGTGCCCCTGCAGCCCGAGCGCCTGCCGCTGGCCGAGGCCCGCGGCCGCAGCCTCACCGCCGCCCTGCACGCCGCGCATGACGCGCCCCGCGAGGCCCAGAGCGCGATGGATGGCTATGCCGTCCTCTGCGCTGATCTCGAGGGCGCGACCCCCGAGGCGCCGGTCGCGCTGGTGGTGGATGGGGTGGTGCCCGCCGGCCGCCCGCCGACCCGCCCCCTGCGCCGCGGCGGCTGCCAGCGGGTGCTGACCGGGGCCACGCTGCCCGCAGGCGCCGAGGCCGTGGTGATGCAGGAGGAGGTCGAGCAGGACCCCGCCGCCGGCTTGGCCCGCTTCACGCGACCGGCACCGTTGGGCCAGCACCTGCGCCGCGCCGGAGGTGACCACCGCCACGGTGATCTGCTGCTGCCCGCGGGCGCGACGCTGGGCCCCGACGCGCTGGCCCTGCTGGCCAGCGAGGGCCACACCACGGTCGAGGTCTGGCGGCGCCCGCGCGTGGCCGTGCTCGCCACGGGGGATGAGCTGCGCCCGCCCGGCGCGCCCCTCGGCCCCGCCCAGCGCTGGTCGAGCAACTCGACCGCGCTCTGCGCCCTCATCGAAGAGGCGGGGGGCGAGGCCCTCGACCTGGGCCTGGTGCCCGATGATCGGGCCGCCGCGCGGGCCGCGCTGGGCGCCGCGCTCGATGGTGCCCCCGACCTGCTGTTGACCAGCGGCGGGGTGAGCGTCGGCGACTACGACGTGGTGAAGGACGTCTTCGCAGAGCTCGGCGCCCGCATCGACATGTGGCAGGTGCGGGTCAAGCCCGGCAAGCCGCTGATGATGGCCGAGCACGGGCCCACGCGCATCTTCGGCCTGCCCGGCAACCCCCTGTCGAGCACGAGCACCTTCCGCCTCTTCGTGCGCACCCTGCTGCGGGCCAGCCTGGGCGATGCGCGCCCCCTGCTGCCCATCCTCGACGCGCGCGCCGACGGGCCCCTGCCCCACCGGCCCGGCCGGGCCGAGCTGCTGCCGGTGGATCTCTGGCTGGGGGAGGAGGGGCTCCGCGCGCGGGCCCAGCGGATCTCGGGCTCGGGCGCAGTGACCGCCCTCGCCGGCGGCGGCGGGCTCGCCCTGCTCGGGGCCGAGCAAGACGGCGCGCTAGACGGTGATCTGGTCCCAGTGATGTTGTTGAGCGCCCCCGGCGGCCTGGGCAGCGCAACCGCGGCCCTCCGCTGGGGGGGCCGGCCCCGCGCGGCCCGGTGAGCGCCGCGGGGCCCATCCCTGCGGTGGTGCTCGCGGGCGGCCGCAGCGCGCGGCTAGGCCAGCCCAAGGCCTGGCTGCCCACCGCCGAGGGCCCGCTGGCCCGGGCGCTCGGCCTGCGCGCCGCCGCGGCGGGCTGCGATCCCGTCTGGATCGTCGTCGCTGAGGCCAAAGACCTCGGGCTCGGCGCCCTGCCCCTGCACGCGCTGCTCGAGGGGCCCCGTCCCCACCGCCATCCCTTGTTCGGCCTCGCGGCGGCGCTCTCGGGCCTGCGCGCGCCCCTGGTGCTCTGTTTGCCCTGCGACCTGCCCTTCCTCGGCGTGGCCGAGCTCGCGGCCCTGCGCGCGGTGGCCGGGCCGGTGCGCGCGATGGGCCCCCGTGGCCCCGAGCCGCTGCTGGGCGTCTTTTCAGCCGACATCGCCGCCGAGGCCCGCGCCCTGGCCGCGGCCGAGGCGCCATGCCGGGCGCTGGCCCCCGGGATGCCGACCCTGCGCCTGCCCGACGCGGCGCTGCAGAACCTGAACCGGCCGGCCGACCTCGACGCGCTGCTTCCCCCACGCTGAGCGCCCAGCGGCGCCGCGCCGCTGACGGCCCGCGTGCGCCGGCCCGGCCCGAAGCCAGCGCCCCGGCCGCCGCTCTGGCCGAGCGGCGCGCGGCGAAGGCGCGCCTATGCGAGCCTGCCCCCACTGCGGGAGAGCCCCATGACCACGCCCCTGTCCCCCGGCGCGCCCACCCTCACCCTCACCCTGCCCGCGGGCCGGCCCCGACCGGCTTGGCTGGCGTCGCCCGCCCCGCTCGAGGCCACGGTGCGCGAGGGCGCCGACCCGCTCGCGGTGATCGAGGCCCAAGCTGGCGTCGACGACGTGATCATCGTGGTCTGCGCTGACCCGGATCGGCCGCCGGCCGCCCTGCTCGCCGCCACCGCAGCCCAGGCCCTGCCCGGCGTGGGCGAGCGCCTGCGCGCCCTGCTGACCACCCGGATCGGCCCGCAGGCGGCCTTTGTGCTCATCGGCGCCGGCTGGGTCAAGGGCAGCCTCGTGCTGGTGCTGCCCGACCGGCCCGCCCTGGTCGAAGACGCCTTCGCTGACCTCATTCAGCCCCGCTTCGCCGCGGCGGCGGCCCTCGCCGCGGCCTCCAGCGCCGCCGCGCCGGCGCTCATCCCGGCGAGCTCGCCCACCCTGGTGCCCGCGCCCACCCTCGGCGGCCTCGCCCCCGAAGAGGACGCCACCCAGGCCTTCACGGTCGACGCCCGCGGGATCGGCGCCGGTGAGCCGCCCACCCAGACCGATGGCCCCGTCGAGGGGGCTTGGCACCGCGCGATGGGCGCCCTCGGCCTGCAGCTCGGCGCGCGGGCCCACCTGCCGCCGGCGCTCGACCGCCTGGCCCCCGTGCGCAACCTGCTCGAGCAGGCGGGTGAGCTGCGCCGGGCCACCGACGCCGAGGGTGAGGGCTGGGTGCTGGCGGGCTTCCCCGACCTGCGCAGCCCGCACGCCAAGGTGCTGCTGCTGTCTGAGGCCGAGGAGCCCGAGGGCTTGGTCCTGCGCGCGCTGCACCGCCACCCGCGGGTGGTCGGCGTGGCCGGCGACCGGGCCGGGCCGGGCCTGCCCCTGCGCGGCGACCCCGCGGGGGCGCTGAGCGAAGAGCTGCTCGGGCAGGCTGATCCCGAGGGGGGCTCCTTCTTTGGGCGCGAGGCCGCCGCGGTCTGGCTGCTGCGGGCCGGCCGGGTCTTCCGCTGGGATGGGCGGCACTCGAGCCCGATGGGCACGCCCAGCCAGGCCCTGGCCAGCCTCTGCCTGGAGTGGTCGCAGCGCTGAGCGCGCCCCGGACAGGGGCCGCCACGGCGTTAGGCCAGCCCGCGGCCCCGCAGGGCCACGAGAGGAGCCGGATGTCATCGCAGCAGCAGCCCCCCACCGCCGAGGGCGCCGACGCCAACGCTATTTTGGAGCCCGCCGCGACGCGGGTGCGTGACCCCCGCAGCGGGCGCAGCGCCTGGATGGCCCGCCTCATCGAGGGCGGGCGGGTCGAGGGCGACACCCTCCGCTTCACGCTGAAGACCACCCGCGCCCACAGCGCCGAGGACCGCGAGAAGCTCAAGGGCGGGCTCCTCCGCCAGATCGAGGCGTTGGGCTGGAAGGGGCAGGTGGTCATCCAGATGAGCGTGGTGGACGATGCTCCGCCCGCCGCGACGCCCCGCCCGCTGCCCGGCGTGGCCCCCGAGCACCGCGCCCACGACCACAGCCACGACCACGGGTCGGCCCACGACCACGGGCATGACCACGGGCACGCCGCCCCCGCCGCCAAGAAGAAAGACCCCGTCGCCGGCATGAGCGGGCCGGGCATGGGCCCGCATGGCGGCCCGATCGTCAAACAGCCCCTGAATGGCGTCAAGCACATCATCGCCGTGGCCAGCGGCAAGGGCGGCGTGGGCAAGTCGACCGTCGCGACCAACCTCGCGGTGGCCCTGGCCCGGCGCGGCCTGCAGATCGGCCTGATGGACGCCGACATCTACGGCCCGAGCCTGCCCCTGATGATGGGGGTGAGCGGCAAGCCCTTTGCCAATGATGACAAGAAGATCGTCCCGCTGCAGGCCCACGGGGTCAAGTGCATGTCGATCGGTTTTCTCGTCGATGAGCGCGAGCCGGTGATCTGGCGGGGCCCGATGGTGATGGGCGTGGTGCGCCAGTTCCTGCAAGAGGTCGACTGGAACCCGCTCGACGTGCTGATCATCGACCTGCCGCCGGGCACGGGCGACGCCCAGCTCACCATGATCCAAGCGGTCGACCTTGCCGGCGCGCTCATCGTGACCACACCCCAGCAGGTCGCGGTGATTGACGCGATGCGCGGCGTCGAGATGTTCCGCAAGCTCAACGTGCCCGTGCTCGGCGTGGTCGAGAACATGAGCTTCTTGGCCCTGCCTGACGGCAGCGTGCTGCGGCCTTTTGGGCGGGGCGGCGGCCAGCAGACCGCCGACACCTTCGAGGTGCCCCTGCTCGCGATGATGCCGCTTGACGAAGATGTGCGCGAGGGCGGTGATCTCGGCAAGCCGGTCGCGCTGCGCGACGACGCCCACGGTCGCCCCTGGGCCGACGTGGGCGCGCTGGTCGCCGAGGCGCTCGGCCTGTGAACGCGGCCGGCGGCCCGGCCGACGCGGCCATCCGGCGAGGAGGGCCGCTGCTGGACCGTTTTGGTCGCCAGCACACCTATTTGCGGGTGAGCGTCACCGACCGCTGCAACTTCCGCTGCGTCTACTGCATGCCGGCCGAGGGCCTGAGCTGGATGCCCAAGGCCGAGCTGCTCACCTATGAGGAGATCGGCCGCCTCGCGGGCGTTTTCGCCGCGCTCGGCGTGCAAAAAGTGCGCCTGACCGGCGGAGAGCCCACCGTCCGGGCCGACATCGAGGCCCTGGTGCGGGCCATCGCCGCCCACCCCGGCCTTCGTGACCTCGCGATGACCACCAACGGCCACAACCTCGAGCGGCTGGCCCCGCGCCTGGCCGCCGCGGGCATGAGCCGGGTCAATATCAGCATCGACAGCCTCGACCCGGCCCGCTTCGCGCGCCTGACCCGCGGCGGTGAGCTGGCGCGGGTGCTGCGGGGCATCGAGGCGGCGCGGGCCGCCCGCCTCTTGCCGATCAAGCTGAACGCCGTGGTCATCGGCGGCGAGAATGACGACGAGGTGCTCGATCTGGTCGAGTACGCCCGCGAGCGCGCCCCCGAGGTCGAGCTGCGCTTCATCGAGTACATGCCCTTTGACGCCCGCTGGCACCAGAGCGTGCCCTCGGCCACGCTGCGGCAGCGCATCGGCGCCCGGTACACGCTGCGGCCGCTGCCCCGCGAGGGCGCCGCGCACGGGCCCGCCCGCAGCTACCTCGTCGAAGGCACCGCGCTGCGCGTCGGCTTCATCAGCGCGCTGTCCGAGCACTTCTGCGCGACCTGCAACCGCCTGCGCCTGCAGAGCGACGGCCACCTGCGGACCTGCCTCGCCCACGACGACACGCCCTCGCTGCGCGACCTGCTGCGGGCGGGCGCCGACGACCTCGCCCTGGCCGAGGCCATCCGGGCGATGGTGATGCAGAAGCCCGAGGGGCATGAGGCCCAGCTGCAAGGCGGCGTGCCCTTCGAAGGGGTGATGACCCGCATCGGCGGCTGAAGCGGGGCGCCGCGCCTGACACCGCGCAGGCTGTGGGCTAAAAGCCGCCGGCTGCCCGGTCGCCGACACCCGCGCCGGGCCTGACCCATCTCTTCGACAATGACGCCCTGCACGCCGTGGGGCCGCTCGGGAGCGCGCATGGCCTGGGGCCTCATCGCCATCTCTGCCGCTGGCTTTTTGGGGCTCAGCGGCCTCGCCTGGACCGGGAGCCTCGGCCTCAAGGCCATGCTCCTGCTCGCGGTCACCGCCGCGACCTACTTCGTGGGCCGGTCCAAGCTGCCCGCTGCCCGGCGCGGCGGCCCCGATGGCTTCGCGAAGATCGCGTTTACCGTCGCCGGCTGCATGGCCCTGCTGCGCCACCGGGTCGAGGTGGGCAAGGCCGCCGACGGCACGCCCGAGTACCTGCCGGTCTACGACGCCATCGTCAACTACATCGACCAGGTCGATGGGCAGACCTTCGTCACCTTCGCGCTGGTCGCCATGGCGGTCAAGTTCATCGGCGTGATCAGCTCGGCCTATGGCTGGCACCTGCTGCTGGTCGGCCAGGGGGTGCGCTTCCCCTTCTGGTCGAAGATCATGACCAGCTTCTTGATCGGCCGCTTCATCGGCACCTTTTTGCCCTCGACCATCGGCCTCGACGGCTACACGCTCTACGACGCGGGCAAGTACAGCAACCAGTGGACGCGGGCGATCACCGCCAAGACGCTCGAGAAGTTCGTGGGCGTGACCGGCCTCTTCCTCGGCATGCTGCTGACCATGCCCTTTGGCTACCAGGTGCTGGTCGATGTGATGCAGAAGGCCGGGCACCCCGAGAGGGCGCCGCTGCTCGCGGCATTCATCGTCGTTTTCGCCGGCGGTGTCTGCGCCGTGGTCATCATCGGGCTGGTCTGGCCGTTCATCATCCAGCTGCTCATGACCCTGGTCGAGCGCGTCGGCGGCCTCGTGCTGGTCGGCCCGCTGGCCAAGGTCAAGGGCAAGGTGCTCGGGGTGCTCGGCCAGTTCAAGGGGGCCGTGGGCAGCTACCGCGGCAAGGTCGGCCTGCTGATGGGCGTGCTGTTCGCCAAGTTCGTCACCCACTTCACCACGGCGGTCGTCTACTACTTCACCGCGCTGGCGATCGGCGTGACCACCGCGCAGTTCTGGCCGATCACCTTCGGCTCGACCATCCAAATCTTGGGCACGCTGTTCTCGCCGACCATCGCCGGTGAGGGCGCCCGCGAGGCTTTCCAGAGCATCCTGCTCAGCGAGCAGCTCGGCGGCGTCGCGCAGTCGGTGTTGAGCGCCGCGCTCGGCTTCATCGCGGCTGAGGCCGCCACGCTCTGGGGCGGCGCCTTCATGTGGGTGCGCAAGCCGGGCTGGCGCCCCGCCTTTACCGAGGTGGACGGCGTTCAGGTCGACTACGCCTGGATCAACGACGCCGACGACACCGGTTTTGACGCCGACAAGCTGGCCAAGGCGCGCGCCCAGGCGGGGGCCCAGGGCTGAGCGGGGGGAGGGCGCGCCTCGCCCCGAGGCCTGCCCCGGCCGCGCCGCGGCCCCTTCCCAGATGCCACGCGCGGATTGACCCGCAGCGCGTCATCCTCGCCCCATCTCCGCCCGGCGCTGTCCTTTTTTGGCGGCATTCGATACCATCCCGGCCGACCGGAGGCCCTGGCCCATGACGCTCCCCTGCTCCCCCCGCAGCCCCCTCGCTCGCCGTGTGGGCCTGGGCCTCACCGCCCTCGCCGCCCTCGGCCCGGCCGAGGCGCTGGCGGGCTGGCCCAACGACGTCCGCCTCAGCCAGCTCTCGTCTTTTGACGGCGCGACGGTCAACGACCCGGTGACCCAGCGCGGGGCCTACGAGACCGTCGTGCGCGAGCTCGGCGCGGCCATCGCCAACAAGCCCTCGACCGCCCGCACGAGCGGCCTGCACGGCTTTGACCTCACGCTCAACGGCGGCGTCGCCTGGATCGACGACGGCGAAGACGGCGACCTGCAGGGCGCCCCCTGGGAGCGTGTGCACGCCGAGGGTGACCCGAGCGGCACGGTCACCGTGCCCTCGCTGACCTTGCGCAAGGGCCTGCCCATGGGCCTCGAGGGCGGCGCGACGCTGGGCTACGTGGCCGGCAGCAGCCAGACCACCTTCGGCGCCTTTGGCCGCTGGGGCATGCTCGAGGGCTACCGCCAGTTCCCCGATCTGACCGTGCAGGTGGGCTGGACCGGCCTCGTCGGCAACGAAGAGCTCGACCTCGGCGTGATGGACACCTCGTTCACCGTCGGGTACACCGTGCCCTTCGGCCGCAGCAAGGGCTTGAACTCGGCCAAGTTCTCGCCCTACCTGGGCGCGGGCTGGCTCAAGATCAAGGGCACCCCTCGCATGAGCGCCGAGGACCAAGAGGCCCTCGGCGTGCGCGCGGTCAGCGGTTTTAAGAACAGCGACGCCTTCGCTGAGGGCTTCTCGCCGGCCACCATCCACGTCGGCACCCGCATGCAGAGCGGCGACGTGCTGCTGCAGGCCGCGACCGTGCTGACCACGACCCAAGACCGCCTGACCCCCGGGGTCACCGTGGGCATCGGCTACGCCTACTGAGCCGAGCCGACCGGTGACGGTGACCGGGCCCGCCGCGGGGCCACCCCGATGATGCGGGCCTTTTTACTGTGCTTGGCGATGTTTTGGGCGACCTTGGGCCTGGCCCACGCCGGTCTGCCCACCGTGGTGGTCGAAGCCGAGCTGCACCCCAGCCTGCGCGGGCTGAGCGGCACGGTGCAGCTGCGCGCCGAGACTCCGGCTGACCTCGACGGGATTGACCTCGTCGACGCCCTCTCGGCCCTGCCCGTGCCCGAGGACGACCAGCTGCGCCGGGCCACCTTCCCCCGGGGCGTGCAGCAGGGCTGGGTGCGCCAGACGCCTGAAGTGGGCTCGATCCGCCGCTTTTGGGCGCTGCTGCCCATCCGCAGCAACGCCGCCGGCTTCGTGCCCGGCCGCGGCCTCTTCCTCAACGGCTTCTGGCACCCCCAGCCGGTGCGCGACGGCGCGCCCGTGCCCGTGCGCTGGGAGGTGCACCTGCGCCTGCCGCCGGGTGTGATCGGCGTGCTCAACGGTGTGATCGGCGAGGATGAGCTGAGCTGGACCGGCGAGACCCAGCACCTCGCGCTCGCCGTGCTGCCCCGCGCGCGGATCGCGCACCTGCAGGCGGGGGAGCTCGAGCTGGTCTTGGTCGAGCGCGGCCTGCGGCGCCCGAAGCGGGCCGAGCGGCTCGCCGCCGTGGCCGGCCCCGCCCTCGCGCCCCTCGCCTCGTCGCTGCACGGCCCGCTGCTGGTGGTCGACACGCCCGACCGGCGCTCGCTCGCTCAGAGCGCCCCCGGGATGGTCTTTTTGAGCGACCGGACCTTCCGGGTCAACCTCGGGCTGTGGACTTTTCACGCGCCCGCGGTGCGCCGGGCCCTCATCGCCGCGGCCAGCGAGAACCCCGACCCCTACTGGGCCGCGGTGGGCGCCGCGCTGCTCGACGCGGGCGGCCCCGACGCGCGGGACCTGCACGCCGCGCTGCGCTGGGCCGCCTGGATCCCCGAGGTGGACCAGCTGCTCTATGACGGCAGGCTGCCCTTTTTCACCGACATCACCGGCGAGGCCTGGCCGGGTGATCGGGCCGCTGAGCAGCTCGGCACCCTGCTGCACCCGCGCACCCCGCCGATCAGCCTCGCCCGCCAGGTCGTGCGCGCCGACGGCCTGCCCGACGCCCAGCGGCTGGGCCTGCTGCTGCTGGCCGGCGCCGACCCCGCGCTCGCCGCCGAGGTGGCCAGCGCGCCGCCCGGCCGGCTCGAGGCCTGGGCTGAGGTGCCGCCCGTGGGCAACCTGCGCCTCGAGGTGGAGGGCGGCCCTGACGCGCCGGTGGCGACGCTGCGGCGGGAGGGGCCAGATGCGCTGCCCCCGCGCCAGATCCCCGTGCAGATCGACGGCCCCGAGGGCCGCGCCGCGCAGCTGTGGGAGGCGCCCGCCGGCCCCTCGACCACCCGCCTGCCCCTGCCCGCGGGGGCCCGCGCCGTGCAGCTCGACCCGACCGGCGACGAGCGCCAGACCACCCGGTCTGACGACCGCTGGCCCCGCCGGTGGACGCCGACCTTCGCGTTCTTTCCGAGCGAGCTGGCCCTGAGCATCGGGCGCATCACCGCCGAGGCCAACGTCGCCCTGCGGCAGCAGTTCGACACGCACAACCTCTACCTCGGGTCGCTGTCGACCAGCCCGCGTGACCTGCTCGGTCTGGACCTCGGCTATGTCCGCAGCCTGGGCCCCCTGCAAGACCACCGGAACCGCCCGCTGCGCCTGTCAGTGGGCGGCGGGCCGACCCTGCTCGACCCCTCCTTTCGCAGCACCGCCGGCGGCGAGCTGGCCTGGGGCGGCTGGGCGGGCCTCTCGCACGAGACCCGCACAGACACGTTGTTCCCGCGCAAGGGCCACCGCCTCTCGCTCGGGCTCAGCGCCGGCGCGGTGCCCGGCGGCGCCCAGTGGTCGAGCGCCGGCCTCGGGGCGGTCGGCCTGCTCGGCCTGGGGGGCCGGGCAGCCCTGGCCAGCCGGGTCGGCGGGGCCGTGGCCGCCGGCGAGCTCAGCCACCGCTTGCTGCCGCTGGGCGGCGGGGACAACTTCAGCGGCCTGCCCGTCGGCTTGGCCATCGGCCGCCAGCGCCTGACCGCGGCGAGCGAGCTGCGCGTGCAGGCCCTGCGCTTCGTCAGCGTGCCCGGGCCGCTGGTCTGGCTCAGCGACGTGCAGCTCAGCACCGGCCTCGAGGCCGCGGCCCTGTCGGGCGCCGAGGAGGGCTGCGCCAGGCCCGGCGCCTGCACGTGGACCGCGCTGGGCTGGACGGCCGGGATCGGCCTCACCGGCGATGTTTTCGGCGTGCGCCCGACGCTGGCCGCGATCAGCTTCGCGCGCCCGCTGCGGGTCGAGATCGACGGCCCGGTGGAGGCGCCGGCCCCGGCGCTGCAGCCCTATGTGCGCCTGACCCAGCCGTTCTGAGCCGGCATTCGGACGCTAGAGAAAGCGCCCGGCCGACCGGAGCGCGCCGCGCAGCGGCGGTCGCACAGCGACCGAGCCGGGCGGGCGCCGATCCCGCCCCCGGGGCGGAGCGGCGACCGGGGCCCCGGCGACGCGCGGAGGGGGGCCGTCGGCGCCCCGCACGAACCGCACAAACCGTGCAGAACGACCGAAGCGCGGCCTTAGAGGCTCATGTTCGTCGTGACGGTGACGCTATAGACCGAGGTGCAGTTGTAGGGCCAGCTCGCGGGGTAGACCCGCACCGCCCAGTCATCTTCGTCTTCGAACAGGCTCTGGTTGTAGTTGAGGGTCAGGCGCCCGCTGCCCGAGGTGCTCGACACGACCCGGGGGGTGCCGTCGAGCAGCCAGAGCTCCATCACGTAGGAGCCGGAGGTGGGGAAGGTGCCCGCCGTGATGTTGATGCGCAGGGTCAGCAGGTCGTTGTCGTCGGCGTCGAAGCGGAACCAGTCCTCGTCGCCCTCTTCGTGGAAGCGCAGGCCGGCGAGGCTGGCCGTCGAGCCCGACCAGAAGCTGCCGCCGACCGAGCCCAGGTCGTAGGGGGCCGAGACGTCTTCGTTGGGCTCGTACGTGTCCCACCAGTCTTCGTTGATGTTGCCGTCGCAATTGTCGTCGAGCTCGTTGCAGTCCTCGTAGCGGCCGGGGCTGAGCGAGCTGTCGCCGTCGTTGCAGTCGCCCTCGTTCTCGGTGTAGCCGTCGCGGTCGTCGTCGCGGTTGCGCGGGTCGATGAGCACCACCGTGCGGGCCGCGCTGCCGGTCTGGCCGTCGCTGTCGGTGGCGGTCAGCGTGATGACGTGGGTGCCCTCGATGAGCGCCGGGCTGACGATGGTCTCGCCCGAGCTGGGCGGGGCGCCGAGGAAGAGGTTGCCTTGCAGGCTGCTGTCCCAGGAGACGGCCAGGGCCTCGGTCTCGGTCTCGAGATCGCTGACCGTGCCGCGCAGCACGACGCTGTCGGTGGTGTCGAACTCGCTGCCGTCGGCCGGGCTGTCGATGGTCACCCGTGGCCGACCATCGTCGAGGATGACGAGCGTGACGGTGTCTTCGACGGAGTTGCCATCACTGTCGGTGGCCTTGAGCGTGACCACATGGTCGCCGATCGACAGGGTGGACACGTCGACGTCGATGCGGCCATCGGGGGCAGCCACCCCCTCCCACAATAGGCCATCGGGGATCGACACAAGGCTGACCGCCAGGGTGTCAGCGGCCTGCTCGGCGTCAGAGACCGCGCCGATGAAGGTCACGGTCTGGCTGAACACGAATTCTTCGCCCTCGCCGGGGCTGGCCAAGAGCACCTGCGGCGGCGTGCCCTCAGGCTCGGGATCAGCGTCAGGCACGTCACCCACGGTGATCTGCACGCTGTCGCTGGCGCTGGCCTCGTCGACGTCAAAAACCTTGAGCGTGATGACATGCGTGCCCTCGACCAGGCCCGACACGTACTGCACGATGTTGCCGTCGATGTCGGGCGGGTCGGCGCCGAGCTCGGTCGGGTCTTGGAGGTTGCTGCTCCACTGCACGCGCAGGGCGGGGCCGTCGTCTTGCGGGTCGCTGGCGAGGCCGACCAGCTCGATGACCTCGCCGCCCTCGACGATCTCGCCGTCGACTGGGCTGACGATGCTCGCCGCGGGCGGGGTGTTGAACTTGCCGAGCGACTGGCCGCTGCAGGCGGCGCTGAGCAGGCCGAGGGAGCCGAGGAGCCGGTGGCGCATGGGGGTCCCGTGCCGGCCGGAGCCGGCGCTGGGCCGCGGGTGAGCGCGGCGAAAAGGTGCCCCGCATCATAGCCTGCGCGGCGCCCAGCCTCTGCGCTGGCGGTGGCCCCATGGTGGCACCGGGGCGCATTCTGGTGGCCGGCCAGCCGGGCCTCAGAGCCCCGCGGGGCGGCGCCGCCGCCAGACCACGGCGAGGACGCGCGCCACCGCGTCATAGAGATCGGTCGGCACCATCTTGCCCTCTTTGACCCGGGCGTGCAGGGCGCGGGCGAGCGGCCGGTTCTCAATCTGCGGGATGTCGTGGCGGGCGGCCTCGGCTTTGATGGCCTGGGCGAGCCGGTCGACCCCCTTGGCCACCACGACCGGCGCGGCGGCCTCGGCCTTGCGGTAGCGCAAAGCGACCGCGTAGTGATCGGGGTTGGTGATCACGATGTCGGCCTTCTTTACGTTCTGGACGGTGCGCGCGAAGGCCAGCTCGTGTTGGCGACGTTTTCGGGCCTGTTTGACGTGGGGGTCGCCCTCTTGGTCCTTGTGCTCGTCCTTGACCTCCTTCCGGGTCATCTTCATTTTTTCGCCGAGCTGGTAGGACTCGTACAGGTAGTCGAGCCCGGCGATGACGATGGCGACGGGGAGCGCGCGCCAGAGCACCATCCAAGCGAGGTCTTCGAGGGCGCGCAGGGTCTCGCCCGGGGTGACGCCGGCCAAGGCGGGCAGCAGGTCGAAGCGGTCGACCAGGGCCCCCCAGCAGAGGTAGCCGATGAGCAGGATCTTCAGGACCGACTTCAGCAGCTCGATCAGCGGCTTGGTCGACATGAATTTCTGCTGAAAGCCGTTGATCGGGTTGAACTTGTTGGGGTCGAACTTGAACGGCTCTTTGGGAAAGGCGCCCCACTGCTGGTAGAGGCCGACCAGGAGCCCGGTCGCCCACAAAAACAGGAGCAGAGGGGCGAGCCCGACGGCGATCTCGACCGCCGCGACGCTCAGCAGCTCAAGCATCGCGTTGATATCACCCTCGTTGCTGCCGATGCGCGCATAGGCCAGCACGAAGGTGTTGCGGACCGCCGCGCCCAGGTCGCCGGCGAAGATGGTCAGGGCCAGGGCGCCGAAGAGCAGGCCGGCCGAGGCGGCGATCTCTTGGGACTTGGCCACCTCTCCGCGCTCGGCGAAGTCTTTTTGGCGCTTGGCGGTCGGGTCCTGTGTCCTCTCTTCGCCTTCGTCATCGGCCATAGAGGCCCCCGGCGCGGCCGATGACCTCGGGCAGCAGGTCGAGCGCGCGCTGCACGAAGGCTTGGTGCTCGGTGAGCACCATGGGGAGCGCGGTCATCCAGATGAATTCGCCGCCGAAGATGGTGATGATGAAGCCGAAGGAGAAGTAGAGGTTCAGCTGCGGCGCGAGGCGGGTGATCACCGCGACGAAGACGTTGAGGATGAAGATCAGGCCGACGGTCGGCGCGGCGAGCCGAAAACCCGTCTGGATCATCGCCCCGCCGAAGTCGAACCAGGGCAGCGCGCCCGAGAGCGGGTCGGCCACCGCGCCCGGCGGCACCATGCTGAAGCTGTCGGCGATGGCGAGCAGCACGCGCAGGTGCATGTCAGCGCCGACGAAGAGGCCGCCCGCCATGAGCGCGGCGAGCAAGGACAACGGCCCCTGCGTCGTTTCGAGCATGGGGTCGTAGGCGACCGCGCTGGCCTGGCCGGTCTGGCCGTCCATCAGCTGGCCGGCGAGGGCCAGCGAGTCGAAGGCGAGGCGCACCGTGCCGCCGATGAGGATGCCCATCAGCACCTCGCCGCCGATGCCGAGGGTGAGCGCCGACAGCGAGGAGGGGATGGGGCCCGCCGGTACCGCGGGGGTCACGACCAGAGTGAGCCCAAAAGCGAACAGGACCCGGGCCATGGTCGGCACGTTGCGGAGCCCGAGCACCGGCAGGAAGGTCAGGACCACGACGATCCGCGTCGCGACGAGGGAGGCGGTGACCATCCAGGCGACGGTGGGCATGGGCGTCCTAGCGGGTGGTCTCGCCGATCGACTCGAAGCAGAGCGTGGCGAAGTTGACGGCCTGGTTGAGCATCCAGCCGCCCATCACGCTGAACACGAAGAACACGGCGGCGATCTTGGGCACGAAGACCAAGGTCATCTCTTGGACCTGGGTCACCGCCTGGAACAAGGAGATGGTCAGGCCCACGACCATCGCGGTGAGCAGGACGGGGCCCGAGATGAGCGCCACCGTGGTGAGCGCCTGCTGGCCCCAGAAGAGCGCCTCGCTGATGTCCATGGGGGCTCCGGGGCGGGTTTAGAAGCCGGCGGCGAGGGACCGTAAAAGCAGGCTCCATCCATCCATTAAGACGAAGAGGAGCAGCTTGAACGGCAAGGAGATGACGATCGGCGGCAGCACCATCATGCCCATGCCGAGCAGGATGTTGGCGACGATGATGTCGATGACCAAGAAGGGCAGGTAGACCTTGACCGAGATGATGAAGGCGGTCTTGAGCTCGGACAGGACAAAACTGGTCACGACCACCGGGGTCGGGATGTCGTCGAGGGTGTCGGGCCGGGCGAGCTTGCCCATCTCCATCACGACGGCGAGGTCGTTGCGCCGCGTGTTTTCGAGCATGAAGCGGCGCATCGGCTTGAGGCCCGCGCGGATGGCGTCGCCGGTCTCGATCTCACCGGCGATGAAGGGGTCGATCGAGGTGTCGACCACCTCGTCGAGGGTGGGCCGCATCACGAGCAGCGACAAGAACAGCGCGATGCCGATGATCACCTGGTTGGGCGGGGCCTGCTGCAGGCCCATCGCTTGGCGCAGCATCGACAGCACGATGATGAAGCGCGTAAACGGCGTCATCACCAACAACATCGTCGGGAGCAGGCTGAGCCCGGTCAGCAGCACGAGGATGCGGACCGAGGTCGCGACCGGCATGTCGCGGATCTCTTCGGAGAGCTCGTCGACACCGCCGCCAAAGGGGTCGACGGTCGGGCTCGCGGACGCCGCCTCTTGCGCCCAGGCCAGCGAAGGCGCCAGAACGGTCAGAATCGGCAGGAGCAGGCCAATCACGACGAGCAAGGCCAAGGCCACTGCGGGGAGCGCGCGGCGCAGCGGCGCGGGGCCGCCGCGCGGGCCCGGGCGGAGAGGAGAGGTCATCCGAGCAGCCCCCGAAAGGTGTAGGCGCCGGACGGCCGATCCGGCGGGTCGTCGGGCGAGGGCGTGTCATCGTCGTCGGTGCGCTCGGCGAGGACCTCGGCGATGAGGTCTTTGCGGGGCGCCAAGGCGCGCGGGCCGACCGCGCGGGGGCCGCGGCCCTCGTCGGTGTGGCGGGTCGGCGGGTCGACCACCCGGGGGG